>JAJZFQ010000292.1 GCA_021805275.1 Pseudomonadota bacterium | reverse complement strand
GGTACATGGACAAGAAGATCAACATCGACGAGCTGATCACGCACGTGATGCCGATCGAGCGGATCAACGAGGCGTTCGACCTGATGCACCGCGGCGACTCCATCCGCACCGTCGTGACCTTCTGAGGTCATCGGCGGGACGCGCGCCGGGCGCTGAGACGCCCGGCGCGCTCGAGCAGGTCGTTTTACTTCAGTGCCAGATCCATGCGCTGCGTGTAGAACGTATTCGTGCTGGCATCATAGGTGCCGATCGCCACCAGCTTGAACACGTTGTTCGTACCGTTCAACGTGTTAGTGACACCGTCGAGGAAGTTCGTGGCGCTCTCGTATACCTGCACGCCGTTCACGGCACTGCCGATCGCGTACTCAGAACTGCCGCTGCAGGTCCCGCTGGCGCACCCGGCGATGATCGTCGGGCTGGCCGCAAGGCTCGAGAGCTGCACGGTCTGCGGTCCGGTACGCAGGATGGCCGAGGTGATGGCCGTATTGCCGAGATTGACCACCAGCCCGGAGCTGCTGTAGGTGGTAAATGGCGTGGTGGTACCTGAGGTCCATTCCACAATGAGCGTGGATGGGCCGTTGGCCATGTTCGCGACCGAGGAGGCGGTGAAGTCCGGCGGCGCCGCGCCGAAGGGCGTCACAATGCCGGCGACGTTGATCAGCGTGTTCGCGCTCAGCGTGCTGGCATCGAACGAGCCGGTGTTGACCGCGTAGCTCGCAGGATTGGCGTCACTGCCGCTCGTTGAGCCGGTGCCGGTGAAGTTGAAGTCGCTGGGTGCGAACGGACCGATCTCGAGCAGATTGAGGGTCGCGCTGCCGAGCGCACCGCTGCCGAGGGTGCCCCACAGCTGCGTGGACTGGAGCCGGACCTGGCCGGCGGTGGTGCTCAGAGACAGCGCACTGCCGCTCACCGTGCCGACCCCGAGTGCGGTGATCCGTTGCCCGACCGACACCGACTGCGGACTGAGGCCGCTCGCGGCCACTCCGTCTTCGCTCACGATCGTTCCGGAGCCCATGGTGACCGTCGCCGTCGGGTAGTACGTGAATGCGGAACTGCTCAGGCACGGGCCTTCCTGGCAGACGTATTCGGCGCCCATCACCGTCAGCGTGTTGCCGCTGCGGGCTGCGACGATTCCGCGCAGGGCCTCATTGCCCGGGCTGATCGCGGTGGTGCCGGCATAGACTTCGGTCGCATTGAGCGCCGGGGTGATGGTCGAGAGGCTGCCCAGAGTCCCGTAGGCGGTTATCACGATGCCGGGATTGAGGCTGGCAAGGGCCGTCAGGCCCGCAGTGCCCGTATACGTCACCCCATTGACGTTGAAATACGTGCTCGAGGACGCGTTGACGGTCACAGCACCGACGTTGCCGTCGGCGTAGTACGTGTCGTCGAACGGGCGGAGATTCTCGATGAAATAGCCGCTGCTCGGCTTGGAAATGACGATCTGTCCGCGCGCCCGCAGCGGCAGGCTCTGGTAAGGCTGTACGGTCGCGGCCAGAAACGGTTTCACCGTGACGGTATTGGTGCTGGTGTTGATCTCACTCGAGGCCGCCAGGTCGATGTTGATGGCGAGCGGGATCGACTGGTTCAGGCCGATCACCAGCGGGTGGGACGCGGAGAACTTCACCGTCTCGGTGACAACGCCGGGGTTCACGGTGCCGGAGGAGTTGTTGACGGTCGCTGGCTTGGTCTGACCCTTCAGATAGATGATCGGCGCGGAGTAATCGAGCGAGATCGTCATGCTCTTGTACGTGCCCTGGGGGACGCCCGTGGCGCCGAACATCTCGGAGATGTTGACCCGGTGGGTGAGGTCGACCTGCTCGTCCGAGGACTGGGTATAAGCCACGTATCCGTCGGAGCGCGTCAGCGTGATCGTGTACAGCCCGACCGAGTACGCGCTGAAATCCCCCGCGGCATCGCTGGTGAGCATCAGGACAGGCGTGCCGTTGTACACGTGGGTGGTGGCGCTGCAGCCGCCGAGCAGAATCGCCAGTGCGCCGCCCACGGCGCAGATCGAAGTGCGCAGGGTGCCGGAGGCGCCCGATATTGCGCGAGCGCAATCGAAATTCATCAATCTCCCCCTTCGCTCGGGATGGATTTTGCCCGCCCGTTCAGGATGAACGGGCTAAAAAGGAGCTAGTGTATCGTCTTTGAGCCGGGTGCGTCGCCAGGGTTCCGGTCCCGGACGAATTTGCCTGTCCCGGCGTGCGAGCGCCTCAGCGGTCCTGCGAGAGCACCCCCACCGGGGCACTGGTGCTGCCGAACATGAACATGGTGTACACGTCGCCGGAGCCCAGGGTGGCCGTGTTCATCGTGTACAGCGTCTGCGAGGTGGTGTAGTCGGTCACGGTCACGGTTGCGGTCGTCGTCGCGGTGACCTGGGTATCGTAGGCGGATGCCCCGGATGCGGCCCCGCTCGGCAGGTCGGTGCCGAGCGGCACATCGGTCGCCACCGGAACGAAATTCACGGCGAGGGTGAGCGGATCGCCACTGGCGGACATGGCATTGACCAGGCGGACGCTCGAGTAGCCGCTGAGTGCCGGGATGTTGCTGTCGGGCAGCCAGCCCTCGCGCTCGCTGCCCGGGCTGCCGTAGATGAGGAAGGTGTAGTCCTGGCCCGCGGTCAGCGCCTGGCTCGGGACGCTCACCGCCGAGCCATTCACCGTCAGGGTCACCGGTTGAGTGCCCGCCGGCACCAGCACATAGGGTCCGACCGCTGCGGCGGGAGCCCCGCTCACCAGGGTGGTGCCGCCCACCGCGGTCGTGACGCTGCTCGCACCGGTGACGCCGACCACGGCGCGCACGCGCGCATCGGCATTGGTGTAGGTGGTGAGCGAGCCCTTCTGCGGCAACGCCATCACATTGACCAGGTAGCCCCCGGGAGCCTCGGTGATGATCAGCGAGAGCGTCTCCTGGTCGGCGAGCGTGAGGCTCGGCAGGTCGAAACGCAGATCGGTGTTCTTGCCCGCCCCCGTGACGCGTAGCTCGTAGGTTCCCTTGGGAATGGCGGCGAAGCTGGTGGCCTTGCCGCCGGCCACGGCGCTGAAGTTCGGCGAGGCATTAACGAGCGGTATGCCGGGGCTGGTCAGGTAGACATCGACGCTGCCGGCGTCGGGGTCGGCGTTGAGTACCTCGACGTTGGCATACCCGCCGTTGGGAGACCCCTGCTGCTCGTTGATTTCGAGGACGCCGAACGAGCCACTGTCGCCGTACCCCACGTAGGTGCGCCGGTTGCTGTTGGCGAAGGTCGCGCTCTGACTGGCGAGCGCGTTGGACGCCCCGACGCCATGGCTCGTGAAATAGACCGTGTAGGCCGCCGGGGTCACCCCAGCATAGGCGCTGACCGTGCCGGAGGCGACGTCGCTCAGCTGCGGGGTGCCGCCGGTGCCGCTTTGCTCGAAGTACACATCGAGAGCCGCGTAGCCGGCGCTCGCGTTCAGCAGCCGCAACTGCGCATCGCCACTGTTACCGCAGCCGGCGAGCGCGAGGGTCGCGAGCGCCAGGCCGAGCAGCGCGCCCTGCCGAACGATGGACATGCGATCATCTCCGTGATGGGGGGGCGGGCCGGCCGCGGCGAGCGCTCGCCGCGTACGGCAGAGTGCAAGGATATCGGAACGCGGGCCGGCGCGCTGCGCGCCGCTCAGGCGGACTCGGTCTCGCCGTCAATCCAGGTCGCCCGGACGTTCAACCCCGCGTCGGTCAGCACCAGATTGGCGCGATAGCCGGGCTCGATGCGCCCCAGCTGCCCGGCGAGCCCGAGGAACTCGGCCGGATAGAGGCTCGCCATGTGCACCGCCTCGTGCAGGGGCAGTTCGAGCAGCTCGATCGCATTGCGCACGCAGCTCGCCAGATCGATGTTCGAGCCGGCGAGGCGCCCCTGCTCGTCGTAGCAGACCGCTCCACGCACGCTGATGCGCCGGCCCTGCAGATCGAAGGCGCGCAGGTCCGTCCCGAGCGTCGGCATCGCGTCGGTGACCAGCATGAAGCGCTCGTGCCGCTTGCAGCGCAGCGCCAGGCGCAGCACCGGCGGGGCGATGTGCTCGCCGTCGACGATCACCCCGCACCAGCTCGAGGGGTCCTCGAGCGCTGCCCCCACCACCCCGGGCTCGCGGCTGGTCAGCTGTGACATGGCGTTGAACAGGTGCGTGAAACCGCGCAGGCCGTGCCGCAACGCCTCTTGGACCTCGGCGTAGGTGGCATTGGTATGGCCGGCCGAGACGATCACCCCCGCCTCGGCAAGTCGACGGATGATCTGCGGGGTGGTCACTTCCGGGGCAAGCGTCACGAGCGTGCGCCCGGCACCGAGGGAACTCAGCAGCCCCACGGCGCTCTCGTCGAGCTCACGCAATTTCGCCGGGTCATGTACCCCCTTGCGCTCGACGCTGAGGAAGGGGCCCTCGATGTGGATGCCGAGCATCCCCGGGACACCCGCGGCCAGCGCCTCGCGCGCCGCACCGATGGCCTGCGCGACCACCTCCAGATCGGTGCTGATCAGCGTGGGCAGGAAGCCCGTCGTGCCGAAGCGGCGGTGCGTGCGCCCGATCCGGCGGATCGACTCGACGCTCGGCGCGTCATTGAACAGCACGCCTCCCCCGCCGTTGACCTGCGTATCGATGAATCCGGGCAGCAGCAGCCCGCCGCCGAGATCGACTCGTTCGATCCCCGGTCCGCGCGCCGCCCTGGCCGGCACGATGTCCTCGATGCGCCCCCCTGAGATGAGCACGCATTGACCGTCGAGGAGGCTCGTGCCGCGCAGCACCCGCGCGTTGACCAAGGCGATGGACATCAGACTGTCTCGGTGACTTTGCGCAGGTGAGGGGGGTGGTCCGGATCGAGCCCACGCGCCAGCGACAGGGCATTCGCCAGGCGATAAAACGTCTGAATCAGCAGCATCGGTTCGATCACGGGGTGGGCCGGTTCGGCCGGCAGCTGCAGCGCCTGCGGGCAGCGGGAGCCTGCAATCATCACCTCGGCGCGGCGGGTCGCCAGCTCCATCGCCAGCATCTCGATGCTGGCACGGGCCTCGTCGTTCTGCGAGAAGATCAGCACCGGGAAGCCGGGCTTCACCAAGGCCATCGGCCCGTGGCGAAGCTCCGCGGCGCTGACCGCCTCGGCGTGCAGGCCGCAAGTTTCCTTCAGCTTCAGTGCCGCCTCCTGCGCGATGCCGAGGCCCAGGCCGCGGCCGATCACGTACAGATCATGGGCGCCGATGAGCGGCTCGAGCGCCGCACTCCAGTCGAGGTTCCAGGCGTGCTCGAGGTGCTTCGGGGCCTTGCGCAGTGCCTCGGAGAGGGTTCGATCGCCGCTCCAGCAGGCCACCAGGTGGATGATCGCGGCGATGGAGGCAATGAAGGTCTTGGTCGCCGCAACGCTGCTCTCGATGCCCGCCGAGAGCGGCACGAGCTCATCGGCCAGCGCCTCGAGCGGGGAGTGTTCGGCATTGACCAGAGCGACGACCCGCGCGCCGGCCTCGCGCGCCTTGCGCGCCGCGGCGAGCAGGTCGGGGCTCGCCCCGGACTGCGAGATGGCCAGGCACAGCGCCCCGTCGAGCTTCGCCGGCGCATCGTACAGCGAACTCACCGAGGGTGCCGCCGAGCTCGTCGGTACGCCGAGGCGCGTCTCGATGAGGTACTTGGCGAACGTGGCGGCGTGGTCGGAGCTGCCCCGGGCGCAGGTGACGACCACCCGCGGGGGCTGTGCGCGCAGCTGCTCGGCCAGCCGTTCCATGCGCTCGGCGTTGTTGAACAACTGGTCGCGCACAGCCTGGGCGGCCTGCGCGGCTTCCCCGTGCATGCGCGTGGCAGACTCGGGCAGGGGCGGATTCATACGTCGCTCAGCTCCGCCACGAAGTCGTAGATGTCGCCACGGTAATACGACTGCGTAAATTCCATCGCGCGACCATCCTTGATGAAGCCCACCCGCTCGACCAGCAGTCCCGCGTCGCGCTCGTGGATCTGCAGCAGCTTCGCCTGCTCCGCGGTGAACAGCACCGCGCGCAGCCGTTGCAGCGCGCGCACCGGCCGGTTTCCGGCGCGCTCGAGCGCCTCGTACAGCGAGGACTCCACCGCATCGAGCGAGGGCAGGCAGGCGGCCAGCACCGTCGCGTACTCGATCGCCATCGGCGCATCGTCGGCATAGCGGATGCGGTGGAAGCGGTAGACGGGCGTTCCGGGGCTCGAGCGCAGGGTGAGCGCCTCCTCGGGCGTGACGCTGCCCTCGGACTTGCGCAGCCACACGGTGCGCGGCGTGCGGCCGCGGGCCCGCATGTCTTCCGAGAACGAGGTCAGCTTGGAGAAGTTCTTCTCGACGCGCGCGCAGACAAACGTTCCGGCCCCCTGGCGGCGCATGAGCAACCCTTCGCCCACCAGGCCGTCGATCGCCTTGCGCACGGTGATGCGCGAGATCTGAAAGTCCTCCGCGATGTCCCGCTCCGGCGGCAGCGCATCGTCGGGGGCGATCAGGCGCGCCTCGATCGCTCGGCGCAGCGCACGCTGCAACTGCTGGTACAGCGGTAGGGCGCTGTTTTCATCGAGCTTGCCGAGCGTTTGCGACAGCATCAACGGCGTGACTCCCCTCTCGGTTGCGCTTGAGAAGTATAATACCACTACAATACCAGTATAAGAATACGCTGTCTAATCAGATATACAACACTTTGATAAGACAGTAATAAAATGTTCATTATCCCGTTGGTGCCATCGTGGTATAGCTTTTCGCAAAAAATGGTATTAGACTGGCACTCAAATGGTACCAGCGTGGTGTTTACGCAACGCGTCAGCCGCTGACCGGGAGGGAAGCGAGACGCAAATACCACGGAAATGGCCACGGGGCCGAACTGGCATCGGGCGGTACGGTCGCCGCGGCGTGTGGCGTCGAAGTGGCTCACGACTTGGGCGGTCTCGACAAACGACAACACAATCGGGGTGAGTGAATCTTATGAGAGTCGCGAAATCTACGTTGATCGGCACAGCCGTCGCAGTGGCGCTGTTCGGGGCCAATGCCTTCGCGCAGCAGGGTTCAACAACGGAGGACGGTCCGAGCTCGACGCAGAGCAGCCCTCCACCGGTTCTTCACGAAATCGTCGTCACGGGCATTCGCTATTCGGTCAAGCAGTCCCTCGCGCTGAAGCGCATCGCCACGAACATGACGGAAGTGGCCACCGCGACGGACATCGGCAAGCTGCCGGACAAGAACGTCGCGGACGTGCTGATGCGCTTGCCGGGCGTCGACACCCAGTCCTCGGCATTCGGCGAGGGCGGTTTCGGCGAGAATGACCGCGTCAGCCTGCGCGGCACGCCGGCGAGCCTGACCCTGACCACGATCGACGGTCACAGCGTGGCGAGCGCGGACTGGTTCATCGAGGACCAGTACGAGGACGTCGGCCGCAGCGTGAGCTACCAGCTGATGCCCGCGGAGATCGTCAGCAAGACGGTCGTCAACTTTGGGCAGAGCGCGAATCTGCTCGAGGGCGGTGTCGCCGGCTCGGTGGACATTCAGACCCGCCATCCGCTCGATTTCAAGCCGGGCGTGACCGGATTCGTCAATGCCGGCGCGGCGTACACCACGCTGGCAGCCAAGACCAGTCCCCAGGCCGACGCGATGCTCTCCTGGAACAATGGCCGGGTCGGGGTGCTGGCACTCGGCTTCTACGAGAAGCGCACCGTGCGTCGTGACGGCCAGGAATTCCTCGGTTATGCGCAGATTCCCGCTTCGGTCGCCGTCGGCACCCCGGCTACCGCGACTTCCCCGGCCATCCCGGGCTGGACGCAGCTCAATCCGAATCTGCCGAACGCCACCGGTGCGTACTATCCGACCCTGATCGGCGAGGCGCTGTTCACCCAGACGCTCAAGCGCCAGGGCGGGATGCTCGACCTGCAGGCCAAGCCCTCCGATGAGCTGTCGCTCGACCTGACGGCGTTCTACTCGGACCTGCAGGCGGCCAACGACAACAACAACTTCCTCTACTGGGGCAGCAGGCAGTTCGGCTCGCCGAGCTACGTGCCCACCGCCCTGACCATACAGAACAACTACGTCACGGCCGCGACCTTCCCGAGCGCCGCCGGTGCGCCGCCGTCGGCCGTCTACGACCAGATCTACCGCCCCGGGGCAGAAGCGAAGACCTCGTTCGTCAACCTCGATGGCAAGCTGACGCCCAACGAGCGACTGACGGTCGATGGGCAGCTCGGCTTTACCTACGCGCTCGGTAACTCGCCCTCGCAGCCGGCCTATGAGTACTTCGGCGGCAACGGCTCAAGCTACCAGATGCACGGCGACGGCAACCTCACCTCGATCAACTTCTACAACCTGAGCGCCGCGGGCGCGCAGATTCCGCTGGCCACCAACAGTCCGGCCGGCTACGGGGTCAGCTGGGCGTGGAATGACGTCGTGCACACGATCGACAAGGAGACCTACGGCAAGCTGGATGCCAGCCTGAAGGTCGATGACGGTCCGTTCGAGGCGGTCAAGTTCGGTGCCCGCTTCGCGCACCATCAGCGCGAGACGGCATTCAATCAGGACCAGGGTCTGAGCTGCTTTGCGGCCACCTGCCAGCCGGCGTACTCGGGCGGGGAGTACCCGGGCAATTATCAATCAGGCATTGCGGGCGGAGGTGCCTGGGCGAACAACATCTTCCAGGACTCCGAGGCGGCGATCGCCGCATTCGACACCCCGACGAACCTCAGCCACGGACCCTCGCGGTACTATTGGCAGGGCTCCTTCAACGTGACGGAGAATGACCTCTCGGGCTATGCGATGGCCGAGATCGGCGGCCATCGCTGGAGCGGCAACTTTGGCGTGCGCGTGGTGAATACGCTCGAGGAGGTGACGGCCAACGTCGGCGGCGGCACGAGCCCGCTCACCTTCTCGGCCTTCGGTCCCTTCACCCCGACCGAGATGGACAACCGCTACCTGAACATCCTGCCCAGCGCAAACTTCAAGTTTGATCTGAGCAAGCGGATGCTGCTGCGCTTCTCGGCGGCCGAGACCATGTCCCTGCCGGACTACAGTACGCTCGGCGGCGCGGTGATCCTCACGGACACGAACCTGACCGGGTCGGGCGGCAATCCCAATCTGAAGCCCATCAAGGGCGCGGTGTACAGCTCGGATCTCGAGTATTACTACGGGCCGGAGTCGATGGTTGAGGGGGGGCTGTTCTACATGGATCTGTCCTCCTATGTTGACTTCGGCAACCGCCAGCAGACCTACCTCAATATGACGGCGACGGGGAACGGTCCGGCGGTGTATTCCTCGTACACGATCACCTCGGCGTTCAACGAGCCGGCGCAGATCAAGGGGGCATTCGCATCGTGGCAGCAGGCGCTGCCGTTCGGCTTCGGCGTGAATGCCAACTTCACGCTCGCCGACGGCACCACGCAGAACGGCGATCCGGTGCAGGGGGACTCGAAGTACACCTGGAACCTCGGCGGGTACTATCAGCACGGGCCGGTCAACGCGAATCTTGATTACACCTATCGTTCGCACTACTACGTGGCCTCCTACGAAGGCACGCAGGAGTATCAGGACAATTGGGCGAATCTCGATGCCGCGGTGACCTGGACCGTCCTGCACAACCTCTCGCTGAACGTCAACGCGCAGAACCTCACGAACAAGAACATCCGCTACTACGCCAATGGCAATCCGGGCGCCCCGTTTGCCATCTATGACAACGGACGGACGTTCTATCTGACGGCGCAATACAAGTTCTAGCCCCGGGATACGCCGGCAGGGACGCCGGCGCCAGGCGGCACCGGGCTCCGGCACGCGGGGCGGAGCAGTTCTGCAGCCGGGATCATCGCGGACACTCCCCCCGTCTGCGATGATCCCGGTGGGGCCGGCGGCGGCGCGGGTCGCGCCACCTGCGACGCCTGGGCGCGTGCGCCCGACACCGCTGCGGGCGCATCATCGGGGACTACCGTGACGAGCAATTCTGGGTCATCTCGAATTTCTGCGGCCGGGCGCGCGGCGTTGGGCACGCTGGCTGCGCTGGCCGTGTTCGCGACGGGCGTGCCGGCGCGGGCTGCCGCGCTCTGGCAGGTGGCCGCCTATTACGACGGCGGCATGCCGGTGGCGGACATCCCGGCGCGTATGCTCAACGACATCATCTATGCTTTCGAGGAGCCGGCCGCCGGCGGCACGTGTGCGGCGCCCGGGGTGGCCCAGGCGCGGGCCGTGCGCGCGTTGCGCGCGCTGCGCCGAGCGCATCCGGGCCTGCAGGTCCTGGCCTCGATCGGCGGCTGGGACCAGGCGCCGGAGTACTCCGACATCGCGCTCACGCCGGCTTCGCGTGCCCGCTTCGCGCGCAGCTGCATCCGGCTGCTGATCGGGCGGGAGCACTTCGACGGCATCGATCTGGACTGGGAGTTCCCCGTGCACGGCGGCATGAACCGCTCGCGCCCGCAGGACCGGGCCGATGTGACGGCGCTGGTGCGCGAGCTGCGCCGGCAGCTCGATGCCCTGGGACGCAGGACCCATCGGCACTACCTGCTGAGTGTGGCGACCCCGGCGGGTACCTGGCAGGAGGGCGGGGCGTACTCGGTGGCGGACAGCTACGATCTGTCCGCGCTCGTGCCGTATGTGGACTGGTTCAACGTCATGACCTATGACATGAATACCGTCTTCAGCCCCGAGAGCGGCTTCAACACGCCGCTCGGCGCCGATCCGCGCGACCCGCAGCCCGAACCGCAGCGCTCACGCGATAACCTCGCCGGGGCAGTGCGTTTCTACGAGGCGCACGGAGTGCCGGCCGACAAGATCCTGCTCGGCATGGCCTTCTATGGGCGGGGATTCACCGGGGTCGGCGCTAGGGGCGCCGGTCTGTACTCGAAGTTCGCCGGGATCTACCCCGAGACGCCCTGGAAGACCATCGAGTCGCGCCTGCTGTGCAGCCCGCGGTGGGTGCGGCACTGGAGCGCCACGGCACAGGCGCCGTGGCTGTACAACGCGCACCGGGGCATATTCTTCACCTACGATGACCCCCAGTCCCTCGCCATCAAGGCCGCCTTCGTGCGGCGCGAGCACCTGCGCGGGGTGATGATCTGGGTGCTCGGTGAGGATGATCCGCGCAATTCACTGCTGCGCGCCCTGGTGTGGGGGCTGCGCACGGGGTACCCGGCGCCATGAGCGAACTCGTGCTGCTCGCGCCCCTGCCGGGCTGGAGCGCTCCGCTCGAGGAAGTACCCGATCCGGTTTTCTCCGGCCGCATGCTCGGCGATGGTGTGGCGATCGACCCGTTGGGCCAGACGCTGTGCGCCCCCTGCGCCGGGCAGATCGTGGCGCTGCCCGAGACCCGGCACGCGGTGACGCTGCGGACCGATCAGGGAGTCGATGTGCTGATGCACGTCGGGGTCGACACTGTGGCGCTCGGTGGAGAGGGCTTCCGGGCGCACGTCACCGCCGGACAGCGCGTGCGTCCCGGCGAGGCGCTGCTCAGCTTCGATCTGGACCTGCTCGCCCGCCGTGCGCCGAGTCTGCTCACCCCGATCCTGGTGATCTCGCCCGGGGAGGCACAGCTGGTGCAATGCACCGTGGGGCGCGCCGTGCAGCTCGGCGAGGCGCTGATGCAGTGGGCCCTCGGGCCGAGCGCGCCGGGCAGCGCACCGGCCGGAGACGATCAACAAACGCTGGTGCGCACCGTGCGTGTGGCGCTGGAGCACGGCATTCACGCGCGGCCGGCGGCGCAGGTGGTCGCCGGGTTGAAGGGGCTGCGGGCCCACGTGCACATTCGCTTTGCGGGGCGGCTCGCCGATGCCCGCAGCGCCACGGCCCTGCTGACACTCGGTGTGCGCCGGGACGCACAGATACACATCGAGGCCCGCGGACCCGATGCACACGATGCGCTCGAGACGCTCGCGGTGCTGCTGTCGCCCCAGACACGGTCCGTGGCCGATTGCGCTGCGCCGCCCCCCGCGCAAGTGCTCGTGACGTCCGCTGCGCCCGCCGCAGGGACGGTGTTGCGCGGTGTGGTCGCGAGCCGGGGATTCGCGGTGGGACCGGCCGCACGGCTCGAGCAGCGCGACATCGAGGTGGTGGAAGCGGGAAGCGGCAGTGACCGGGAGACTGCCCACCTGCGCCGCGCCCGCGAGGCGGTTCGCACGGGCCTGGAGCGCTCGCTCGGCGCGACGGCCGGTCCGACCGCCGAGATCCTCGCCGCGCACCTGGCGCTGCTCGAGGATCCGCAGCTCGAGGGGCTCGCGCTCGAGAGCATCGGGCAGGGCAAGAGCGCGGCGTTCGCCTGGCGTGCCGCGATTGACACGAGCATCGAGGCGCTGCGCGCCCTCGAGGACGCGCGCATGGCGGAGCGGGCCGATGATCTGCTCGATTTGCAGCGCCAAGTGCTGCTCGCGCTCGCCGGGGAATCCGCCGCGGGCGGCGCGCCGCTGGCACCCGGATCGATACTCATCGCCGAGGAACTGCTGCCCTCGCAGCTCGTCGGACTCGAGGCCGGCACGCTAGGGGGCATCTGTCTGGCCGCTGGCGGGGCCACCTCGCACGTGTCGATCCTCGCCGCCGCCGCCGGCATCCCGGCGCTGGTCGCGCTGGGGCCGGCAGTGCGAGCGATCGCCCCGGGTACCGCGCTCGTGCTCGATGCCGAGACCGGGCAGCTGCAGGTCGACCCCGGCGAGCAGTCCCTGGCGGGGGCGCGCCGCCAGATCGAGCGGGCCGCCGAGCGGCGCGAGCGCGAGCGGGCTGCCGCCCAGCGTGAGTGCCGCATGGCCGATGGAACGCGCATCGAGGTGCTCGCCAACCTCGGCTCGCTCGCCGATGCCGAGCTCGCGGTGCGCAACGGCGCGGAGGGCTGCGGACTGCTGCGCACGGAGTTTCTGTTCCTCGATCGGCTCGATGCCCCGACGGAGGCCGAGCAGCGCGCCGCGTACCAGCGGATTGCCGCTGCGCTCAGCGGCCGCCCGCTCACCATCCGCACGCTCGATATCGGTGGCGACAAGCCGATTCCGTACCTGCCGCTGCCGGCCGAGGAGAATCCTGCGCTCGGGCTGCGCGGCATCCGCACCAGCCTGTGGCGGGAGGATCTGCTCGATGCACAGCTGCGGGCCGTGCTCGCCGTCGAGCCGGTCGGGCAATGCCGGCTGCTGCTGCCGATGATTACCGACCTGGCCGAGGTCCGCGCGGTGCGCGCACGTGTCGAGGAGGCCTGCCGGAGCATCGGGCGATGCGTGCCGATCGAGCTCGGCGTAATGGTCGAGACGCCGGCCTCGGCGCTGCTCGCCGATGCGCTTGCCGGCGAGGTGGACTTCTTCTCCATCGGGACGAACGATCTGACCCAGTACACCCTGGCCATGGATCGCGGTCACCCGCAGCTGGCAGCGCGGCTCGACGCGCTGCATCCGGCTGTCCTGCGGCTGATCGGACGCACCACCGAGGCGGCACGAGCGGCCGGCCGGCGCACCGCGGTGTGCGGCGGACTGGCCTCCGACCCGGCCGCAGCACCGGTGCTGATCGGACTCGGCGTGCACGAGCTGTCGTGCGTGCCCTCGCTCATCCCGAGTCTGAAGGTCCTCATCAGTCAACTGACTCTCATGCAGTGCCACGAGCTTGCCCGGGCGGCGCTGGCGCTCGATTCGGCCGAGGCGGTGCGCGCCCTGTGCGTGGCCGCCGAGGAGACTGTCCGGGACTCAGCGCACGTCGACGCCTGAGCGCAACGAGAGACGGGATCGCCCCATGAAACAACTGCTCACCCCGCTCCAGAAGCTCGGCGGCGCGCTGATGCTGCCCATCGCGGTGCTGCCGGCGGCGGCTCTGCTGCTGCGGCTCGGTCAGCCGGACCTGTTCAACATCCCGGTCATGGCCGCGGCCGGCCAGGCGATATTCAGCAACCTCGGCCTGCTGTTCGCGGTCGGCGTGGCGATCGGGCTCGCCCGCGATAACCACGGGGCCGCTGCACTGGCTGCGGTCGTGGGATATCTGGTGATCATCAAAGGGGCGGCGGTGTTCGTCGCGGCGCCGGCCGATGTGCTCGCGGGCGTGCCCGAGCACGCCCGCGAGCTCGTGATCGCGGCGTTCAAGCAGCAGCGGCTGATCGAGCTCACCGTGCCGGTGGGCATTATCTCGGGGCTGATGGGTGGGGCGCTCTACAACCGCTTCCATAACTTCACGCTGCCGAGCTACCTGGCGTTCTTCGGCGGGCGGCGCTTCGTGCCGATCGTGACCGGTTTTGCGGCCCTGCCGCTGGCGATCCTGCTCGGCCTCGAATTGATCCACATTGAGGCCGGAATGGATTCCCTCAGCCGCGCGGTGCTGGCGGCGGGGCCCTGGGGGTTGTTCGTCTACGGCGTGCTCAACCGGCTGCTGATCGTGACCGGGCTGCACAACATCCTCAATAGCTTCGCCTGGTTCATCGTCGGCCATTACCACGGCGTGACCGGGGACATGAATCGCTTCTTTGCCGGGGATCCGCACGCCGGAAGCTTCATGGCCGGCTTCTTCCCGGTGATGATGTTCGGCTTGCCGGCGGCCTGCCTCGCCATGTATCACACCGCGAGGCCGGAGCGGCGGGCGGCCGTCGCAGGCCTGCTGTTGTCGATCGCGCTCACCTCGCTTCTGACCGGGGTGACCGAGCCGGTCGAGTTCACCTTCATGTTTCTCGCCCCCGGACTGTACCTGGTGCATGCGCTGCTCACGGGACTGGCGTTTGTCATCACGAACGCGCTCGACGTGCGCCTCGGCTTTGGCTTCTCGGCCGGTCTGTTCGATTACGTGCTCAATTTCAAGTATGCGACCCACCCGCTGCTGCTGCTGCCGATCGGCGCGGTGTACTTCGGTTTGTATTACGGGATCTTCCGCTTCGCGATCGTCAAGTTCGATCTGAAGACGCCGGGCCGGGAAGCCGAAGGCCAGTTCGCCCCCCTGCCCGCGGCACGGCCGACTGCGGTGGGGGAACGGGCGCTGGCGTACATTGCCGCGCTCGGCGGCCCGGAGAATCTCGAATCGGTCAATGCCTGCACCACGCGATTGCGCCTGACGGTGCGAACACAGGACGCGGTGGACGTGCCGGCGCTGAAGGCCCTGGGCGCCGTCGGCGTGGTTCGCCCATCGGCCACCGCTCTGCAGGTGATCATCGGCCCGGTGGCCGAGCAGATCGCCGGTCAGATGCGCGAGATGCTTGAGCGCATGCCGAGCGGTACACCTGGTGCGTCGGTGGCACCTCCAGCTCCAACTCAGGCCCCGGCTCTTCCCTCGCTGCCGAGGACCGATGTGTTGCAGCCGGACCGCGCGGTGCTCGCGGGGCTGCTCGCCGCTCTCGGTGGGCGAGCCAATGTACGGGATGTTGCACCGACCTCGTCACGACTGCGCATTGCCCTGGCGGATGCGTCCCGCGTCGATCCCGAAGCGATCCGGCGGCTGGGCTTGCGCGGTAGCGCGCTGGTCGCACCGGACTGTCTCCACGTCATCGTGGGACCGGCGGCCTCGGCGGCTTGCATGACCCTGCGCGAGCTGCTGGGTTCGGCGACGGCGAGCTAGCGCTGCGCAGCCCCTTCGGATGGGCTTCTCGAACCCCATCCTGGTCATCCATTTCACCGTGCGTCTCATCACGCTTA
>JAJZFQ010000001.1 GCA_021805275.1 Pseudomonadota bacterium | reverse complement strand
AGTACTTCCCCGTCCCGTGCATCTTCTTGAGCTCCTGCTGCTGCTTCACCGAGAGCTTCGGCTGCTTGCCACGCAGCTTCCCCTTGGCCCGGGCGATCGCCATCCCTTCGCGCGTGCGCAGCCGGATGAGGTCCGCTTCAAACTCGGCAAAAGTCGCCAGGATGTTGAAGAACATCTTGCCCATGGGGTCCGCCGGGGTGTAGCGGCTGGCCCCGAGCGCGAGCGTGACGCCGCGCTCGACGAGCTCGTCAGCGATGTGGCGCGCATCGGGAACCGAGCGGGCGAGCCGATCGAGCTTCGGCACCACCAGGGTGTCGCCCTTGCGCACGGCGGCAAGCGCCTGATCGAGCCCCGGCCGGGCGCGGCGGGTGCCGGTCAACCCGTGATCGACGTAGATGCGCTGGGCGGCAACCCCGAGCGCGGCGCGTTGGGCGGTGAGATCCTGCTGGTCGGTGGAGCAGCGGGCATAGCCGATCAGGGTCTTGCTCATGAGCGTACGTTTAAGGTCCCATCAGTGAGACTTTCATCGTGCCCGCTTAATGAGACGGGAATTGGCCGAGATTTTCGCAGTTGGCGACCCCCGGCGGGCCTGTCCGCTGAAGGATCGTCTTGCGGACACGCGGCTGGCAGAGAATAGCGGAGCGATGTAGACATACATATCGCTTCTGCAACGACCGGGCGCACGTCAGGAGACTCTCGTTCCGCGGCGTGTCGATTTTGCCCAGGCTCGATCGTCGTATTGATCGAAATCAGCACCATGCTCGTCCCGGGCATGGGCCCAAGCACAGGAGAGCCGCAATGCGCGTGATGGTTTTCGTTCCCGGAGACAAGAACTCCGAAGCAGGCGTGATGCCCAGTCAGGATCTCATCTCGAAGATGACCAAGTTCAACGAGGCGCTCGTGAAGGCCGGCGTCATGCTCGACGGCCAAGGTCTTACCCCCACCTCGAAAGCCAAACGGGTCAAGTTCGAAGGCTCGAAGCGGACGGTGGTCGATGGGCCATTCGCGGAATCGAAGGAACTCGTCGCGGGCTACTGGATCTGGCAGGTACGCTCGATCGAGGAAGCGGTCGAGTGGATCAAGCGCGCACCCTTCGATGGGGGTGTGGAGGTGACCCTGCGCCCGATCTTTGAGTTTGCCGATTTTGGCAAGGAGGTCACCCCGGAGTTGCATGCCCAGAACGAGCAGCTCCGCGGCGAAATCGAGCGGCAGCGGAGCTCCTGAATGGAATGGATCGTGGACATCACGTGAGCGCTGCAGCCGCTCGCGAGTCGATCGAGGCCGTCTGGCGTATGGAGTCTCCGCGGCTGATCAGCCGCTTGATGCGGATGGTTCGCGACCTCGACGCGGCCGAGGATCTGGCGCACGAAGCGATCATTGTCGCCTTGGAGCGCTGGCCCTCGGCCGGCATTCCGGAGAATCCCGGGGCGTGGCTCATGACCTGCGCGAAAAATCGGGCGCTCGATCTCCTGCGTCAGCGCAAGAGGCAGTGGCGGAAACACGAGGAGATCGAGGCCGATTCGGGAGGAGAGACGGCGGCGCCGCCCCCTGAGGAGAAGCTCGATGAGGATGTGGGGGACGATGTGCTGCGGCTGATCTTCATCGCCTCTCATCCGGTGCTGTCGAGGGAAAATCGCGCGGCACTGACCCTGCGGCTCCTCGGCGGTCTGACGACGGAGGAGATCGCTCGCGCCTTTCTCGTCCCGGAACCCACGATCGCACAGCGGATCGTACGCGCAAAGCGCGCGCTTGCCGAAGCACGCGTGCCCTTCGAAATGCCGCCTCGCGCAGAGTTCGCATTGCGGCTCGGCTCCGTGCTCGAGGTGATCTATCTCATTTTCAACGAGGGCTACACCAGCACCCAAGGAAGCGACTGGATGCGCCCGGACGTCTGCCACGAGGCATTGCGGCTTGGACGGATTCTCGCAGGGATCCTGGTCGACGAAGCGGAGGTCCAGGCGCTCCTTGCTCTCATGGAGCTGCACGCCTCCCGGCTCCCGGCGCGTATCGACTCCCACGGCACACCTGTTCTTCTTCTCGATCAGGATCGATCCCGCTGGGACCAGTTACTCCTGCATCGGGGACTGGCGAAACTGGCACGCGCCGAATTCCTCGCCCAGCCGCTCGGCCCCTTCGCCCTGCAGGCCGCGATCGCGGCCTGCCATGCGCGTGCGCGCGTCGCCGCGGAAACGGATTGGAGCCGCATCATTGCCCTCTACGACGCGCTCGTCGAGACCACCCAATCTCCCATTGTCGAGCTCAATCGTGCCGTGGCGGTATCGATGGTTTTCGGGCCAGCAACCGGTCTCGAGATCGTCGATGCACTCCGGAACGAGCCGACGCTGAAGTCATATCATCTGCTGCCCAGCGTGCGCGGTGATTTCCTGATGAAGCTCGGACGGCACGCGGAAGCTGGTTCGGAGTTCGAGCGGGCCGCCTCCCTCACACAAAATGCTCGCGAGCGGAGCCTGCTGTTGGTGCGCGCGAACGAGTGCCGCACCGGGCAAACCCATGGGCGGCCCATTTGAGCGCCTGTGGGCGCGACACCGCATCACGTGGTCAATAGCACGCCGTCGATTCCACCGTGGCCATCGACGTTTCAGAACTCACCGTTTGTGAGCCGGGCGGGCGCCACCCTTCTTGAGCAGCCGTGCCGAATATCCCTGTTGGGTGAGGAGAGCTACGGTCTTCTTGTCGAACGATACAAAAGTGTCTCCGCCCCGCCGTACACCCTCCTCGGCGATGACGGCATCCGCGAAATCGCCGCCGGCTTCCAGCATTCTCAGCCCCGCTTCGACCAAGTCGTCATCCGTGTGGACGTTCTCAGTCGCGAGAAGTGTGCGGATCGCGGATGCAATATCAACAACTGTCAGTCCGTAGACCCGACGCAGCACCCAGACGAACTCGCAAAGGCACGGCAGGGATAGCGCGATCACCGAGGCTTCTTTGAGCACCTTGTCCGCGGCGCGCGCCTGCGCGAGGTCGTCGCGCACAACGGCGCGGACAAGGACATTGGTGTCCGCGGCAATCTTCATTCTTCGTCCGCCCAGCCTCGCGCCGCCGCATCGTTGATCTCCGCGATCGTGGCAACTTTCTTGGTCTTGCCTGCAAGCAGGCCGAGAAAGGCATCAATACGCCCGGTCGGCCGTGCCGCCCGCACCCGCAGCTCGCCACCGGGTGCCTTGTGAAAGTCGATCCGCTCGCCGGGCTTGACGCCCAGGTGGCGCAGCAAGTCGCGCTTGAGGGTGACCTGGCCTTTAGCGGTAACGGTCTGGGAAGTCATGGGAATGGCCTCGTGAATGACCTACGCCGTGATGCATTTATCCCTTGTAACGCAAGGAGTATTTACATTACTGTCAAGCGCGATGTGGCGCGAGAAGCCAGCGGCTGCTTCGAGAATGGAATCGACCACCGCCTCTCGGAAATGTCCTAATCCTACGTTTTACGCAACGCCACCACGCCAAGGTGCGATACCGGTGCCCCGAAAGCTCGTCACAGCGCTCTGGGAATCGTGGTTCTCAGAGCAAGATCCATCGGTGCTGAACACGTGACCGTCACTCAGCGAGGAAGCCAACGGCGATCCTTAACCCGGCTTCGTGTTCCATTGCGCCCCAGACACCAAGCTCCGGCCGCTACCAGCGGCTGATCGCCGTTTCGCTACGCATCGCGCCACTCCTTGCCAGGATAGAAGGCAACGTGGGGCATCAATTCATCGGCCCAGTCCCCCGACTTCAATAGAAGTCTCGAGGAGTCAATCGCAGTCGTGAGGCGGTTGACTGTCGGTGTCAGCGAAATGACGTCTGGGCTGCTGCGATTTGCCAAATGTAGTCGAGCAAGGGTCCAAAT
>JAJZFQ010000269.1 GCA_021805275.1 Pseudomonadota bacterium | reverse complement strand
CGCCGACCACCGCGCCGATCATGTTGCGGTTGACGTAGGTGTTGCCGGCCGGCAGCGAGCGGAACACGTGCTCGGCCAGTGTCTCGAGCCGGCTGTGCACCCCGAGCGTCAGGCCAAAGCCGGTGGCCCGCACGGCGGCGAGGACCTGCGGAAGTTCTTCGGCGCGGTAGCGTGCGACGTGCAGAATCGGGCCGAACTCCTCGGTCTTCAATTGGTCCAGACGCGCGAGCTCGAACAGGTGCGGGGCGAAGAACTGACCGGCCGGCGGGCACTGTTCGATCGAGCAGGCATGCAGCAGCTTCGCCTCGTGACGCATCCGCTCGGCGTGCCGCTCGAGCCGCGCGCGCGCTTGGGCGTTGATCACCGGGCCTACGTCGGTGGCCGGATCCGCCGGATCGCCGATCGTGAGGCAGCGCATCGCGCCGATCAGCATCTCGATCGTGCGCTCGGCGAGCTCCTCCTGCAGATAGAGCATGCGCAGTGCCGAGCAGCGCTGTCCGGCGCTGGTGAAGGCTGAGGTGACGACATCGTCGACCACCTGTTCCGGCAGCGCCGTGGCATCGACGATCATGGCGTTGACACCGCCCGTCTCGGCGATGAGCGGCACGATCGCCCCGTCGCGCGCCGCGAGCGTGCGGTTGATGGTGGCCGCCGTGGCGGTCGAGCCGGTGAAGGCGACGCCGGCGAGCGCCGGATGCGTCAACGCGGCGCGGCTGAACGGCGGTCCGTCCGCGGTAGTCAGCTGCACCACGGCGCGCGGCACGCGCGCCTCGTGCAGCACGCTCACCATGGCGTGGGCGATCAGCGGGGTGTTGGGTGCGGGCTTGGCGAGCACGCTGTTGCCGGCCATGAGCGCGGCGACCACCTGACCGGTGAAGATCGCGAGCGGGAAGTTCCACGGGCTGATGCAGGCAAACACGCCGCGCCCCTGCATCCACAGCTCATTGCGCTCCCCGACCGGGCCGGGCAGCCGTTGCGCCGCGCCGAAGAGCTTGCGGCCCTCGGTGGCGTAGTAGCGGCAGAAGTCGGCTGCCTCGCGGATCTCAGCCAGAGCATCGGGCAGCGTCTTGCCCGCTTCGCGGACCAACAGGTGCAGGAACGCCTCGCGCCGCTGCTCGAGCAGATCCGCCGCGCGCTCCAGGCACGCGGCGCGCTCATCGGCAGGCGTCTGGTCCCAGGCCGGCTGGGCTCTCGCCGCGGCCTCCATGGCGGCGATGATTTCCGGCTCGGTGGCATCGCGGCTGAGGCCGACCACCGCACCGTCGATCGGTGAGTGCACGGGCGTCTCGGACGGCGCGAGCGCCGGGGCGGCGAGGATCGGTCCGCCCGAGTAGCGCCGTCCCGGCGCGCTCTTCAGCGCCGCCTGCAATGCGGCGAGCTCCGCCGGGTTGCCGAGGTCTGCACCCCGGGAGTTGGCGTGCGAGCCGTAGAGCTGCGGCGGCTCGCGCACGCCGGAGGGACGCTGAGTGACTTCAGGAAGGATCTGTCCCACGACGTGCTCCACGGGAATGCGTTTGTTCAGGAAGTGATGGACGAAGGAGGTGTTGGCGCCATTCTCGAGCAGGCGGCGCACCAGATACGGCAGCAGGTCCTGATGCGTGCCGACCGGGGCGTACACGCGCACCGGGGCCAGGTGCGGCCGCTCGGCGTGCACCACCGCGTACAGCGCCTGTCCCATGCCGTGCAGACGCTGGTATTCGTAGCGCGCCTCGGGCGGGGCGAGCGCCGCCACGGCGGCGACGGTGAGCGCATTGTGCGTCGCGAACTGCGGGTAGATGACGTCCTGAGCAGCGAACAGCCGCCGCACGCACACCAGATAGCTGGCATCCGTGTAGGACTTGGCGGTATAGACCGGAAAACTCGCGAGCCCCCGTTCCTGGGCACGCTTGATCTCCGCGTCCCAGTAGGCGCCCTTGACCAGCCGCAGGCTCATGCGACGGCCGCTGGCGCGCGCGAGCGCCGCGACCCAGTCGATGACCCACGGCGCGCGCCGTCCGTACGCCTGTACGGCCAGGCCAAGCCCCTCCCAGTGACGGGTCTCGGGGTCGTGGGCCAGCGCCTCGATGACATCGAGCGACAGGTCGAGCCGGTCGGCCTCCTCGGCATCCAGGGTCAGGCCGATGCCGGCGCGGCAGGCCGCGCGCGCCAACGCCGCCGCGCGGGGCACCAGCTGCTCGAGCACGCGCGGCCGCTGCGTCAGCTGGTAGCGTGGCTCGAGTGCCGAGAGCTTCACCGAGATGCCCGAGCGAGCGTGCACGGCTGCGGCCGGCTGACGGCCGAGCGCCTCGATCGCCTCGCGGTACGCCTGGAAGTACCGCTCGGCATCCGCGTCGGTCCGGGCTCCCTCGCCGAGCATGTCGAAGGAGCACAGCGCGAGTTCGGGGTGTTTGGTGCCGCGCGCGAGCGCCGCCTCGATGGACTCCCCGACGATGAATGCGTGACCCATCAATCGCATCGCCCGCCGCATGACCCGCCGGGTCGTCGGCGCTAGCACATGACGAGGCGTGGGGGTCTCGGTGAGCAGCGCGTGCGCATCGGGCAGCATCCGTCCGGCGGTGCGCAGCAGCGCCAGGCCCAGGCGCACCTTGAGGTTCGCATCCGTGCTCCCGGTGCGCAGCGCCGCGAGCCGCTCGGCGATGAGACGGTCGGCGCTCAAGGCATCCGGGGTGCGCAGCAGCGCCTCGGCGAGGCTCATCAGCGCCTTGCCCTCGGCGCTGTCGAGGGCGAACTGGCCGAGCAGGGACTCGACCAGCGAGCCGGTGTTCGCCCGGGTGCGGGCGGAGCCCACCCAGCGCATCGCGTGCTCGCGCGCCGCGTCGAGCGGCTCGGCCACGGTGAGCAGCTCGGCGCGAAGCGCGTCCACGGCGGGCGCCTCCGGGCGCAGCGTGGCGGCGCGCATGCGCTCGCGCAGACTCTGCAGATCGTTTCGGTCCCGAGAGAGCGCCTCGGGCGCAGGTACGGCATTCATGCGGTGCGGGTCAGCAGTGCTAGAGAATTGTCCTCATGTTATTCGTAGAGGCAGAGAATATTTTTATATATTGGCGCTATTAGAAGTAAAATCGACTGGCTATGAGGCAAAAAGCGGCTTCGACGGGATTTCGCGCGCTGGATCGGATCGACCGCAAGCTGCTGGTGCGGCTGCAGCAGGACGGCCGCGTGCCGGTGTCCCAACTCGCCCGCGAAGTGAATTTGACGGTCACGCCCACGCTCGAGCGGATCCGGCGCCTCGAGGCGGCCGGGTTCATCAGCGGCTATTTCGCGCACCTGAATGCGCGGCGCCTCGGGCTCGGGCTGCTGGTGTACGTCGAGGTGACGCTGGATCGCACGACGCCGGAGGCGTTCGAGCGCTTCAAGGAGATGGTGGCCGCGCATGATGAAATCATGGAGTGCCACATGGTGGCCGGTGGATTCGACTACCTGCTGAAGGTGCGCGTGAGGGACATGGAGCGCTACCGCACGCTGCTCGGGGAGACCATTGCCGCCATTCGCGGCGTGCAGCAGACGCACAGCTACTTCGTGATGGAGGAAGTGAAGTCGACCCACCGCATCGGCATCCCCGAGTCGGCGCTGCCGGCGCAGAGCACCGGTGTGCCGCGGCGCTGAGGGTCGCGGCGCATCGCCGCACCTAGCGCGCCGAGGCGGCGCAGGCGTCGTCGCCTTCAGGGGATTCGACTGCGGCGTGCGCGAGCGTCACACGGGGCTTCGCACGATCGACAGGGATCGTCGCCCCTGGGCTCGGCACCGGTGCCTGCCCGCGGGTTCTCGTGCCAGTGACCGGCCGGCGGGTCCTCAGAGCGGGGCGCCGGCCGGTGGCACTTCGCCCTCGAGCAATGTGATGGCACGGCGCCGGG
>JAJZFQ010000301.1 GCA_021805275.1 Pseudomonadota bacterium | reverse complement strand
CTACCCGCACCTGGTGCGCATCCCGGGCACGGCGAATCTGCTGGCGAAGATCATGGCGCCGCACGCCAAGCACTGAGCGGCGCATCGTGACTGACGGGGCCCGGACCGCAAGGTCCGGGCCCTGTTGCTTCGGAGCACGGCCGTGGCGATGTCCCGATCGCGCACGGCGCGGGAAAAACTCCTGGGCGCACGGTCCGCCGGGGACTGACGGCGCGGTCCGTTCGCGGCACGACGTCCGTCGTGGTGAGGATCCCGGCCGTTCCCTGTTGGCACGGTGCTGCGGTACGCCGGTGGCGCGCCCCGGGCATCCGAAGTAAGCTTCCAAAATCCTCCGCCGGACGGTATCGGCGGTGCGCAAACAATGAAACGAGGGTCACCGTGAAGTCCAAGTCCATTTACTCGATGCTGGCGATCGCCTCGCTCGGAGTGTGTGCGGCATCCAACGCTGCCGGCCTGATTCCAGAGCCGAACGCCAACGCCGTGCCGCTCGCCACGCAGTCCAATCCCGAGACACTCGTGTTGGATGCCAGCACGGCTGCGCGTGGTTTCATGACCTCGACGATGAGCATTCCGGTCGAGCCCGGTCCGTTCACGTTCGTGTATCCGAAGTGGATTCCCGGCGAGCACGGCCCGACCGGTCCGCTGGCGGACATCTCGCAGCTGAAGGTGAGCGCGGATGGCAAGCCGCTCGCCTGGCGTCGCGACAAGGTCGACATGTACGCCTTTCACGTCACAGTGCCCGAAGGCGTGCACACGCTGAACGTGCAATTCACCGTACTGATGAACTCGCCCGACGTGATGTCCACCCCCAATGTGGGAGTGGTGAACTGGAACCGGGTGCTGTTCTATCAGAACAACATCAATTACCACCATTACTACGTCAAGGCGAGCATCATCCTGCCGCAGGGCTGGGGTTACGGCACTGCGCTCACCCAGGAGAGCCGGGTGGGACAGCGGGTGAACTTCAAGGAGGAGCCGCTGACCTACGTGGTCGATTCCCCGCTCGACATGGGCCGCTACTACAAGCAGGTCCTGCTGTGGCACAAGGGTAATGCGCACCAGTGGCTCGACATGTTTGCCGATGCGCCGCAGGACCTCGACGTTCCGGCGAAGCTCCTCGATGCGTACAAGAACATGACGCCCGAGGCGCTTGCGCTCTACGGCTCGCGGCACTGGTACAACTATCATTCGCTGCTCGCACTGTCGAACAAGATCGGCTTCCAGGGCATCGAGCACCATCAGTCGAGCGATGACCGGGCGCCGGCGGATTTCATGACCAACCCGAAGTGGCAGCTGACCGCCGGGGACCTGCTCACGCACGAGTTCTCGCATTCGTGGAACGGCAAGTACCGCCGGCCGTGGGATCTGGCCACCGACAACTATCAGATCCCGCAGCGCACCGATCTGCTCTGGGTGTACGAGGGGATGAACCAGTATCTGGGCGATCTGCTCTCGTTCCGCGCCGGGATCCGCAAGCCGAGCGAGTACCCGCAGTACCTGGCGTCGATCTATTCCTCGATGGCGAACGAGCCGGGACGCAACACCGAGCCGCTGATCGACCTCACGACCGCGGCCCCGTTCCTGTACGAGGCGAGCGGCCAGTACCCCTCGATCCGGCGCACGGCCGGGGACTTCTACACCGAGGGTGAGTTGCTGTGGCTGGATGTCGATACGATCATCCGCACCCAGACGCACGGCAAGAAGTCGCTCGATACGTTCCTGCACCTGTATTCGCAGCCTAAGTTCACCGGCCCGATCACCAAGACCTACACCCGGGCGGACATCGAGAAGCTGCTGAACGAGGTGGTGCCGTACGACTGGCACGCATTCTTCCAGCGGCACGTCTACGAGGTGGCGCCGCGGCCGCCGACCGGGGAGCTGAAGCGCGCGGGCTGGAAGCTGGTGTACACGGCGAAGCCCAATCCGTTCATCGCCGCACGTGAGCAGGTGTCCGGGATGAACTATCAGTGGTTGAGCTACGGGTTCAATGTCGGCAAGAACGGCGCGCTGCTCGACGTGCGCGAGGGCTCGCCGGCTTGGCAGGCCGGCATGGCCCCGGGGATGAAGCTCGAGTCGGTGGATGGGCAGCGCTACAGCCCGGGCGTGCTGAAGTACGTCCTCGGGCAGACCGAGCACGATCACCGGCCGACGAGCTTCATCGTGGCGAAGGACGGCTGGTTCCACACCCTCGAGGTGAGTTACTTCGGTGGTCCACGCTACCCGCACCTGGTGCGCATCCCGGGCACGGCGAATCTGCTGGCGAAGATCATGGCGCCGCACGCCAAGCACTGAGCGGCGCATCGTGACTGACGGGGCCCGGACCGCAAGGTCCGGGCCCTGTTGTTTCTGATGCGACGGGGAGCGTGCGCGGCGGCGGACGGGGCGCTTGAGCTTGCCGGCCAGTCGCGCGAGACTGTCGGCTGGGCGCCGCACGGCGCTGCGTGGATTCCTCGTCGCATGCTCCAGGCTCGCATTCACTATTACCTCGACCTCATCTTCGTGGTGGTCGCAGCCCTGCTGCCGATCATCAATCCCTTCGGCGGGGCACCGATCTTCCTCGCCATGACCTCGGGGCTGAGCTCCTCGGAGCGGGCGCGGGCAGCGAAGCTCGTCGCGTTCAACAGCTTCGTGCTGCTCCTGGCCTCGATCCTGGTCGGGGCGTACGTGCTCGATTTCTTCGGGGTCTCGATTCCGGCCGTTCAGATCGCCGGCGGCTTCGTGGTGTGCTCGCTCGCCTGGTCGCTGCTGCATGGACCGATCGCTTCGACGGACGGCGCGCCGAGCGGTAGCGCGACCCGCGACAGCGTCACGCAGGGGGCCTTCTACCCGATCACCATGCCGCTCACCGTCGGGCCCGGTGCGATCTCGGTGGCCGTGACGCTCGGGGCGAATCCGCCGCGGGGGCTGCGCGCGCTGCTGCCGACGACGATGGCGCATCTGATCGGCATACTGATCACCTGCGTCATCATTTATCTGTGCTACCGCTACGCCGAGTCGCTGGTGCGCCGCTTGGGCAAGACGGGCACGAACATCATGATCCGTCTGACTGCGTTCATCCTGCTCGCGATCGGCGCGCAGATCATCTGGAATGGGGCGCACACCCTGCTCGCGAGCCTGGTTCTGCACTGAGCAGACGCTCCGGCGGCCCGAGCCGCTGCCGCGCGCCGATCTGCATCGGGAGAGGATCCTCCCGCGGCAGCTGCCCCGCCCACACCGTCTTTCGCGCGCGGAAATAAACAGCGCCGCCATGATTCGTGCAGAGGGGGCTCTGGCGGGCGGTCGGGGACGGGCGGAATGGTCCGGCGGGCCGCCGGCGGGGCTTTGACTTGGGTTCCCCGGCCGGTGGCGTGCACGGGGCATCCGAAGTAAGCTCGCCCGTCTCGATTCCGGTCATGCTGCGGAGCTTCTCGAACTGATGCCCAAACAAGAACTGCGCGCCGCCGCTGCACTCGCCGCCGTGTTCTCGGTCCGCATGCTGGGCCTGTTCATGATCTATCCGGTGTTCGCGCTGTTCGCGCGCGGCCTCACCGGCGCGACGCCGGACACCATCGGGCTCGCGCTCGGGATCTATGGACTCACCCAGGGACTGCTGCAGATGCCCTTCGGGCTGCTCTCGGACCGGATCGGGCGCAAACCGATGGTGGTCGGCGGACTGATTCTGTTCGGTCTCGGCAGCGCGTGGGCCGCGACCGCGCACTCGATCGGCACCATGATCGCCGGGCGGGCGCTGCAGGGGGCCGGGGCGGTCGGGGCGGTCATTCTGGCGATGGTCGCCGATCTCACCGCGGAGGAGAACCGCACCCAGGCCATGGCCATGGTGGGCATGACCATCGGCCTGTCGTTTCTCGTGGCGAT
>JAJZFQ010000056.1 GCA_021805275.1 Pseudomonadota bacterium | reverse complement strand
CACCCTCTCCGCCAGTTCAGTGTTTCTGGGTGTCGCGTGCTGAAGCGAAAACGAATAAAAACAAGTACTTCGGAACATCCTGCGACACTGTGCGACATCCCGCGCTATTGGTGAATCCCTCCTCGTGGCGGTATGATCGGCGGTGACGGTAGAGCCCTGTGACGGTATGCGGGGTTTGTACATCGGACCCCCCGCAGCGGCCCCGCAGGAGCCCCGCCATGCCCGCCGAGAAGCTTACCGATCGCGCGATCCGCGCGCTCAAACCCGGCCCGAAGCCCTATAAGCGCTTCGATGGCCGGGGTCTGTACCTCGAGGTCATGCCGGCCGGCAGCAAGCTCTGGCGGCTGCAATACCGTGCGGTGCGCTCGCGTGACGGGAAGCGGGTGCAGCAGGTGCTGGCCCTGGGTCGGTACGGGAGTCTTGCGGACGAGGTGGGGGTGGAGCGTGCCCGCGAGCTCGCCGCCGAGGCCCGCGCGCAGCTCAAAGTAGGCCGCGACCCGATGGGCGATCGGCGCCGGGACCGGGGCGGACAGGCGAGCTCGCTCCGTGGGCTGGCGGAGGAGTGGGCCGACAAGCAACCCTGGGAGCCGCGCACGGCACGGCGGGAGCGGCAGATTCTGGCGCACTGGCTGCCTGCGCTCGGGAGCCTTGCCGCCTCGAGCGTACTGCCCGCCGATATCCGGCCGGTGCTCCTTACGATCGAGGCGAGCGGGCGGGGCGACACCGCACATCGGGTGCGAGCGCAGATGGGGCGCGTGCTGCGCTACGGGGTTGTGCGCGGGGTCTGCGAGCGCGACGTGGCGGCGGACCTTCGCGGATTGCTCGTGCCGGTGCACGCGGAGCAGTACGCGACACTGACCAAGCCCGAAGAGATCGGCGAGCTGATGCGGGCCATCGATGGATACAGCGGCGATCCGTCCACGGAGTATGCGCTGAAGATCCTGCCGTTGGTGTTTGTTCGCCCCGGGGAGCTGCGCAATGCCCGGTGGGGCGAGTTTGATCTCAACGGTCGCATCGATGCGGGGGCGAGCGGAACGCAGGGAAGTGGGTCCACGGAGTGGTCCACGACCGCCGCAGGGCTGTGCAGCCCGCAAGGGCCTGCAGCCTGCACAGGCGCGCTGTGGCGCGTTCCCGGCGAGCGCATGAAGATGCGCCGCAAGAACCCCGGCGAGCATCTGGTGCCCTTGTCCCGGCAGGCTGTGATGCTGCTCACAGATTTGCAAGCAATCACCGGCGGCGATCCCAACGGCTTGCTGTTTCCGGGATTGGTGCGGGGCAAGCCGATCTCAGACGCGACACTCGGACAGGCGCTGAAACGCCTGGGGTACGGAGCCGAGCGCATCGTGCCGCACGGATTTCGGGCGATGGCCAGCACACAGCTGAACGAGCAGGGTCTTGCGCCAGATCTGATCGAGCTGCAGTTGGCGCACATTGATTCGACGGTGCGCGGCGTCTACAACCGCGCAACGCGCCTGCAGGAGCGGCGCGAGATGATGCAGTGGTGGGCGAATCGGCTCGATGCCTTGCGCGCAAGCGAGGTTGCATCGCGCGACGTTGCGTGATAGACGTCACTGATGCGCGTCGTGCCGCACAACTACGAGACCGCACTACGTCCCCGCCTCGTGCAGTGGCGGGAGGGGTGGGGCGCGCTCGTCCGGGATTTGAAAGCGACGCCTCGACGCTGGGCGGCGTTACTCACCGTGATGGTGCCGGCAGTGGTTACTGTCGGGCTGCAAGCCGCTTCAGTGCCAGTGGTGGGCATGATCACGGCCGCAGGCATCCTCGCTGTTCTGGGCGTCCAGCGGTTCGCACTCGGCACTGGTGCTGCGCGACGGCGCACGCGGCTGTCCGAGCAGTGGGTGCAAGAGGCGCGCCGCGCCATGGCGCGGGCCCGGATCATCGGGTCTTTGCGGATCGTATCGCGTATCCAATCCCTGTTTGCCCTGTGGCTGCATATTGCGGTCACCCTTCAGCATCGCTGCTGTGAGGCAATGAGCCGCTTGCGTCGCGGTGCGCTCGCCGTGACTCTTCTTCCCCGCCTCTATTCCCGCTCTCTGCGGGATGCCTGCGCATAAGACGCGCGGGGGACGCTAGGCGCGCGCGTCGCGCCCTTCAACCTGGCACGCGGGCCGTGAAACACCGGCCCATTCGCATGATGCGCAGGTATTTCCATGTCGGAACATCTTCACACATCGGTCGATCCGGTGATTCGCACGCACGCGCTGCCGTCCATTGTGGGCGTCAGCCGTGCGCAGATCCATCGCCTGATCCGTCAGGGGAAGTTTCCACCACTGTTGAAGCTCGGGCCGCGCGCGAGCGGCATCCGCCGCTCCACGCTCGAGCAGTGGCTCGCCGCGCGGGAGGGACAATGAATCCGCAGGAGACCGCGTCCGGGGGGGATGCCCCGGACCGCGGTGGAAGCTCTCAGGGCGGTCGAGACGGCACCCTCATACCCTTTCCGCGCCCGGCGATCCGGGTCGAGCCTGGGCAGCGCCCGGCGGCGGTGCGCGCCGCCGAATCGGCGTTGATCGCCGTGGGCAGAGTGTATCAACAGGGGGAGCGGCTGGTGCGGATCGCCCGGATCGACGCCGACACTGATTTGGGCGGTGTGCGCCGTGCGGCCGGGAGTCTCGTCATCGCGGCCGTCACGGCGGACTGGCTGAGCCACGCGCTGGCGCGCGCGGCGGATTGGGAAACGCTCGACAAACGAGGGCAACCGCGGGTCATTGACCCGCCGATTGCGGTGGCGCGCGAGTTGCTGGCGCTTGCTGGGGAGTGGCACCTGCCGGTACTGCGGGGCATCGTCATGGCACCGACGCTGCGTGACGATGGCTCGGTACTCGATCGCGAGGGGTACGATGTCCAAAGCGGCCTGTACGCGGATTTCGGCGGCATGGAATATCCGCAGCTGGCCGCCGCTCCGAGTCTGGAGGAGGCGCGGGAAGCGTTGCTCGTGCTCGATGATCTGTTGTCCGAGTGCGCGTTTGTCGGGGGAGCACAATCGCCGTCGGCGAGCGCGATGCGTGCGGCAATCATTACGGCGTTGGTGCGCCGCGCGCTCGACACTGCGCCGGCCCTCGCTGTCACCGCGAAGCAAGCGTCGAGCGGCAAGACGGCCCTTGCGCACATCGTCTCGCGTATCCTGACCGGGTGCGAGGCGGCGGTGATCCCGCTCGACCAAGAAGCCGCCGAGCTTGGCCGGCGCCTGCTCGGTGTGCTCATGGCGGGCGACCCAGTGGTCTGTCTCGATAACGCCGTGGACCCCGTCGACAGTGCGGCGCTCTGCGCCGCGCTGACATCGGGCAGCTATCAGGATCGCATCATCCGCAGCAGTACTATGGCACGAGTCTCGACGGCCGTGACGATGATCATCACCGGCAATGGATTGCGCCTCGTCGGTGACCTGACGACTCGAGCCCTCGGGTGCGCGCTCGATACCGGTCTCGATCGCCCACAGGAGCGTGTGTATCAACGCGACATTGCGGCATTCATCACTGAGCACCGTGCGCAGTTGGTGCGCGCGGCACTGACGATCCCATTGTCGTATCTTGCCGCCGGGGCGCCCATGCTCGCGGTGCGGCCGTCGCGGTTTCATCAGTGGGATCGCCTGGTGAGGTATCCGCTCATCTGGCTCGGGCGTGCCGATCCCATTGAAACACAGTCGGCACTGGAGGATGCAGACCCCGAGCGTGAGGCGCTGCGCCTCCTGCTTGCCGCCTGGACGGCAACGTGTGGCGAACGCGGGGTGACGGTCGCGGCGTTGATGCGAGCCGCAGCGCAAGAGGAAGGTACGGCGTTGCGAGAAGCGCTGCTCGGTATTGGCTCGGACGGTGGCGGAAGGCTCAACGCGCTGCGCGTTGGCAATTATCTTGCCGAACGAGTGGGGCAGGTGGTGGACGGCCTGCAGATCAGCGATGCCGGGCGTGACAGCCACACCAAGACACGGTGCTATCGGGTAGTGGCGGGAGCGGCGCCCGCATCGGGATGAAGAATCGCGCCCGGCGGTCCCTCCTGCGCCGCCGGGCGCAAGCGCGCTCATGCCGTCTCGAGTGTGCCGCCGTGTTCAGCCGTGAACCGCCGCAGAGCCTCCAGTTTGTCTGGCGCGACTGCGCCGCGCCACGCCCCGTCGAGGTACTCCAGTCCAGCATCCCGCAGCGGGCGGGTGCTGGCGGGCTTCATCCCGAATCGTACGCTGATCCGCTGCGCAGCAAGCGCGGTCGCTCCCGGCCCGGCGGCGGGCGGCTCCGTCTGTTGGGAGGCACTCTGCGGCGGGCTCTTCCGAGCCGCGCGTTGTGCCGCACGGATCGCACGCGCATCGCGCACGGACTTGAGCGCTGCGTCGAGTTCGGGGGCGGCGACCGTGATGTGTGCGCTGGCGAGCCCGGCGGAGATTTCCTCGTCAGTGTATCCATCCGTGACGAGCTTGCGGATCGCGTACAGCACGCGCGCCGACGGCAGATTGCTGGGCGGTTTCGCGCGCACCGCCGCGAGGAGTGCGGTATTGAGCGGATCGATTTCACGCGGGGGATTAGATTTCCGGGTCATGGGGACTCTCCGTCTCGGTCCGCACGTTGCGGGCCGTTCTCCCTTATTCCCCGGCGTGGGCCCCTCTCGCGTATTCCCCGCCGCTCTGTTCTGACCGAGGGACCGAGACTTGTCTCCACCCCACACCCGCGACTTGTCGCCAGCCGCGCCTTCGCACCCCGAGCGGCAGCCGAGAGGGGCCCGCGCAGCGGAGTAAGCATGGGACGTAGCCGCGCTACGTCCTTAATGCGCATTAAGGACATGGCCGCGCCATGTCCTCTTGCGGTCCTTGCGGACGTGTCCTGCGGACGGCATCGGCTGCGCCGGGGGGGATGTGGTGCAAAGAACGGCGGCGGCAGGGCAAGCCCTGTGCCGCCCGTGGGTTGTGCGGTCTGCAGTGCGTGCTCGACGCGGTGGGTGCTCCACGCAGTGGGTGTGCGGTCCGCAGGGCGGAATGGGGTGACAAGTCACGGAGAGGTACGTATGGCACGTGGCACGAGCGTCAATTTCAAGGCCGTGAGAAATCTGCGGCACGAAGATCGGCACAACCGCCGCGAGGGACGGGAGCCACGGTATCTCTTGCCGCCGGAGCATCGGCTGCGCGATTCGAGCGGTCAGGTGCTCGAGTCGGTGCTGGTGCACAACGATCCGGGCCTCCACGACCGCTACATAGCGCGGCTCGCGCGGTGTTCCGAGCGGGCGAAGCGGGCGAAGGCGTTCTCCCCGTTCTGGTCGGGGGTCGTGGTGCTGCCGCTGCGCGATCCAGGGGAGAGCGTCGATGCGTACCGCGATCGCCTGACGCACACCATGGTCGAGTGGTGTCAAGGGTATGAGGCGTTGACCGGGCACGGAGTCCTCCAATGCGCGGTGCACTTCGATGAAGGCCACATTGACGAGCCGACCGGGGAGATGCAGGCGAATCCCCACGCGCATGTGCTCGTGGATCGCATGCAAGAGTGCGAGGCGCACTTGATCCAGACCAAGACGGGCGAGCGCCGCATCCCGGCGCGGGTGAGCGTGATTGAGCTCGACCGCGAGACGATGCGCCGGGTGCAAGACATGACCTGCGGCCTCGTAACGGGCGAGAGCGCGGCGGGGCGCCGGGCGCGGGTGGCGGCGCAGCGCGAAACCGCGCGGCGCGCCGGATTGCCGCGGCGCGGGCACGTCAATCACCGCGAATACCGCGCGATGATGCAGGAGGCCGCGCGCGAGCGGCAACGCGAACCGGTGAAGCTGCAAGCGCGGATCGAGGCACTCGAGGCCGAACTGTTCGAACGCTCCCGGGACCTCGGCGACGCGGCGGACATGCCGCCATCGTTCGCTCACACGACGCCGGACAATCGTCGGCGGGTATTCCGCGAGGTTCTGGACCAGGTCCGGCGAGCGCAGCGAGACCGAACCGAATATGAGGCCCTCGAGCATCGCGCCGCGGCGTCGGAGAAGGCAGCAGGCGAGGCGCGGCGGGAAGCGCAGGACACGAAGTCTCACAGCGCTCATGTGACGCGGGCGCTCGAGCGCGCGGGCGCCGATGCGCAGGCGGCAGAGGCCGCGCACCCGAAGAAAATCACTCCGGAGGAGATTACGCGCGCGCGCCTCGCTCTCGAATCGCACGCGCGCGGGCGGGGTATTCCGCTCGATGAAGGGTACCCGTCGCTGCGCACGGCATGGATGGCCGAGAACGAACGTGAGGCTCGCATCGGGCGCGCGAAGCCACACGCGCAGAAGGACTATTCGGCGCTCAAGCTCGCGCACCTCGAGCTTCAGGCCGAGTGCCGTGCAACGCTGCGTGCACGGGCGAAGCGTACGCGCGAGCGCCAAGTGCAGGCCGCACGTGAGCGCATGCGCGATGGCGCCGGGAGCACAGGCGGGCTGATCTCAGGTTACCGCACTGCGGAGATCGCGGTGGCGCGGGCCTGCGGCCTGGACTACGAGTGGGACGCAGTGGCGCGGTGCAAGCGATACCGGGACCGGGCGGGTCGCGAGGTCTTCACGGCGACGCGCACGCGTCTCGAATTGGTCCGACACGACGAGGCGGCGGAGGCCGCCGCGCTCAAGATCGCCGCCGCCCGCTTCGGCGGGGCAGTCTCGCTCACTGGGAGTGGGGAGTTTCGGGAGCGGATGGCGCGGCAGGCGGCGCGTGAGGGTATCCGTGTCGTGGATACCGATTTGGCGCGGATCGTCATGGACGAGCAGGCCCGAATGGCAAGCGGAGCGCAGGCCGATGGCGCGCCTGCGGTTCTCGAGCGCGTCCCATGCATCGAGCGCTCCCACCCGTCGCATCGGGAGCTGATGGTCTGGTGGCAGCACATCGGCAGCCACGAGCGAACCGCATGGCTCGAGGATGCCGAGCAGGCCGGCCGCAAGCGCGAGCACCCAGGAGACGGGCTGCTCAATGCATGGCACAGGATGCTCGATTGCCAGGATGCCGGAGGGAGAGTGCCTCGGTCCGTCACGGAGGCGAGACATCAGGACCGCGCCACGGTGCAGCGGCAGGATCACCAGGGTGAGCAGGACGAGCAGGACTTCGGCAGGTAGGCTCGCGCTGCGGAGACCGGATTCCACGCCATCCCAAGAATCACCCGAGCATGCGAGGCGGGAGGTATTGCAGGCATGCGCCTGGCAGCACGGGGCGGGGCCCGTAGCCCCGCATGGCCTCGGTTGGACGGCGCGCGTTCTGCGGGTGGACGCAGACTCGGAACCCCGATCCAGATCTGTGACGTGACGTCGACGCTGTCAGCGACGAGTTCTCCCAAAGCGCGATCACTGGCGCCGAGTGACGGAGTTCGCTGAGCTGGACTCGGTCCAGCCGAGGACCATTGCTGAGGACTGGGGAGCAGCGGGGTGTTGTCATGCCAACGAAATACGCCGCGTGCAAATTGGTCTTGTTCACATAATCGAACCGAACGTTGTGTCTCAATGGCGCATGGCGCTACACTCAACGCAAAATAGCATTTGATGCGGGTCTGACCGAAAAAAAGATCGAGATGGACGAAGAGCAAGGGGGGAGTCAGGGGCTTTTCAGGATCGCAGCGCTGGAATCTCAGCGCCGCGCCGCTCTGGGTAGCATTCAGATCAACACGCCGCCAGCGTTCTGGGCGGTGAGCTTGCTGGCCGTGGCATTTGTTGTTGCGGCGGTGACCTATCTCGTTCTGGGGCATTACACGCAACGAGCCACGGTGCAGGGCACGCTGGTGCCATCTTCGGGACTCGTGACGCTCAATGCCACGGATGCGGGCGATGTGCTCGCCGTCAACGTACATCAGGGAGAGCGAGTGTCGGCCAGGCAAACGCTCGCGAGCTTCGACAACCCGCTCGAGAGCGCCGCGCTCGGCAACACGCTGGCGTTCATCACCGCGGAGCTCGACACCGAGCGCAAGGGGCTCGAGCAGGACCTCGCGACGCAGCGGGCGCTCGCGGCGAGCCAGAGCGCGACACTGCGCCAGAGCGTGACGAGTCTGCGGGCGCAGCTTCAGCAGATCGACGCACAGCTGGTGCTGCAGCGCCAGGAGGCGGTGAACATGGCGACGCTGCTGAAGAGCATCATGCCGCTTCGCAAGCAGGGCATCATTTCGCTTTACGACCTGCAGCAGCAGCAGGCCGATACCTTCAACGCGGAACTGCAGGTCAAAGCATTGCAGCGGGAGCGGCTGGGTCTTGCGCAACAGCTCGCGCAGGCCCGGCAGCAGCGGGCGCAGGTTCCCCTGACGCTGGCGGCGCAGCAGAATGCCACGCGCAACAAGCTCGCGCAGGTCGAGCAGGCGCTCGCCCAGAACGAGGCGCAGCGCGAGTGGGTGGTGAAGGCGCCCCGGGCGGGGATTGTCGCGACCCTGCTGATCAAGCCGGGTGAGACGGTGAGCGCCGGTGAGCCGCTGCTGACGGTGGTGCCGAGGCGCTCGCGGCTCGAGGCGCAGCTGCTCGTGCCGAGCTCGGCGGTCGGCTTTGTGCGTCGCGGCCAGCAGGTCGTGCTGCGCTATCAGGCATTTCCATACCAGCGGTTCGGGCTGCATTTTGGCGAGGTCGGTCAAGTCTCGCGCAGTGCCCTCTCGCCGCAGGAGGTGGCCGCACTGGTCGGGCGGCAGAGCACCGCGCCGCTGTACCGGGTGATGGTGCGCCTGCGGGGTCAGACCGTGCGGGCGTACGGGCAACCGGTCGCGTTGCGCCCCGGGATGGCGCTGCATGCGGACATCCTGCTCGATCGGCGGCGGCTGATCGAATGGGTCCTCGAGCCGCTCTATGGGTTCAGCCGGCGGATGATGGCGAGCGCGTCGCCGGCATCGGCGGTGTCCGCCCCTCGAAAACCCGCCGCGGCGGGAGTGCGCACATGAGTGCGGCCGCCGAGAGCGTGCTCGCGGGGCTGCGCTTCGGGGGCGGGAAGCGGCTGCCGGTGATCCTGCAGACCGAGGCGGCCGAGTGCGGCCTGGCGTGCCTCGCCATGGTGGCGAGCTACTACGGCTACGAGATCGATCTGCCGGGCATGCGCCGCAAAGCCTCGATGTCGCTGAAGGGCGCGACGCTGCGGCGGGTGATGGACATTGCCGGGCAGCTGGCGCTCGATACCCGTGCGCTGCGGCTCGAGATCGACGATCTCGCAGCGCTCAAGACGCCCTGCATCCTGCACTGGGATCTCAATCACTTCGTCGTGCTGAAACATGCCGGGGCGAAGGAAATCGTCATCCATGATCCGGCCCGCGGGGTGCAGCGGCTGACCTGGACGGAGGTGTCGAAGCATTTCACTGGGGTCGCGCTCGAGCTGTGGCCCTCCGCGCGCTTCAAGCGGGTGCGGGTGCGGGAAGCCATCTCGCTGCGGGCGTTGAGCGGTGAGGTGTACGGGCTGAAACGCGCCCTCACCCAGATCCTGCTGCTTGCGCTCGCGCTCGAGGCGATGGTGCTCGCAGGGCCGCTCTACATGCAGTGGATGCTCGATCAGGTCTTCCCGAGCGCCGATCATCCGCTGCTCACCGTGCTCGGGATCGGCTTTCTGATGCTGACGGTCTTTCAGGTGGGGGTGACGGCGCTGCGCGCGTGGTGCATCACCTGGATCAGCGCCACCTTGGGCGTGCAGTGGGTGAACAACCTGTTCGGGCATCTGCTCAAGTTGCCCCTCGCGTTCTTCGAGAAGCGGCACATCGGGGATGTGGTCTCACGCTTTGGTTCGGTGCAGACCATTCAGAAGGCCCTCACCACGCAGTTCGTCGGGGCGGTGCTCGATGGGCTGGTTTCGATCCTCACCCTGGTGCTGATGGCCTTCTACAGTGTGCCGCTGACGCTGCTCGTGGTGGGCACGTTCGCCCTCTACGGCCTGCTGCGCGGGCTGCTCTACCGGTCGCTGCGGCGCACGACCGAAGATCACATCGTGTATGCAGCGCGGCAGCAGAGCGATCTGCTGGAGTCGATCCGGGGCATCCAGGCGATCAAGCTCGCGAACCAGCAATCGCATCGCCAGGGGCGCTATGCCAATGCACAGGTGGACACGACCAATCGAGAGATCGCCCTGCAGCGGCTCGGAATCGGCGCGCAGGCGGGCAGCGGGCTGCTCTTCGGCCTGGCGCGCGTCGCGCTCATCTGGTGGGCGGCCGCGCTGGTGCTCAAGGGGCAATTCAGCGCCGGGATGCTGGTGGCCTTCATCGCCTATGTGGATCAGTTTCATCGCCGGGGCGCGGCCCTGATCGACCGGTGGAACGAGTTCCGGATGCTCGAGCTGCACGCCGAGCGGGTGGCGGATATCGCGCTCAGCGAACCGGAAATCCACCTTGAGGGCGTACACACCGATGAGCTCGAAAGTACCCGGCTCGAGGTGCGGAACCTGAGCTTCCGATATGCCGAGGGGGACCCCTGGGTGCTCGAACATTTCAATCTCACGGTCGAGCCTGGGGAGAGCGTCGCGATCGCCGCGCCTTCGGGGGCAGGCAAGACGACGCTCGCGAAGCTGATCCTGGGGCTGCTCGAGCCGACCGAGGGAGAAATCCGCTTCGGCGGGATCGATATCCGCAAGCTCGGCCTTGCGCGCTACCGAGCGCAGGTCGGCGCAGTGATGCAGGACGATCAGCTCTTTGCGGGCTCCATCGCCGACAACGTCAGTCTGTTCGATCCCGAGGCGACGCCCCAAGCGGTGGCGGCTGCGGCTCATCTCGCAGGTATCCACGAGGAAATCGCTGCCCTGCCCATGGGCTATCAGACCCTCGTCGGGGATATGGGCTCGAGCCTTTCCGGCGGGCAGCGCCAGCGAGTGCTGCTGGCGAGAGCGTTGTACCGGCAAGCGAAGTTCCTGGTGCTCGATGAGGCGACGAGCCATCTCGATGTGGCGAGAGAGCGCGAGATCAACGCGCTCATCAAGCGCCTGAGAATTACCCGGCTGGTGCTGGCGCATCGGCCGGAGACCCTCGCGAGTGCCGATCGGGTGATCGTGCTCGGGAGAGGGTGCGCCGACTCGACAGCTCTGGGGACCGGGGGTGCGGGATGAAAGGATTCGGACACGGTCGGTCTCGATTGACGTCTCTTGGCTGCAACTTTTCAGGCCGAAGCTGGAACGGCAAACGCATTTCCAGCGATCACCAAGACGAGGTATATCATGCGTACATTGACAGCAACTGAGGTTGAGCAGGTTGGTGGCGGACTTTTTAAGTGGATGGAGTTTTTCGGCGGAGCTGGTGGCGGACTTGCTGGTTATGCTCTCGGTGCGTGGGGTGGCGTAGAGGCGGGCGCGGCAATGGGCGGCTTAGTTGGCGGGCCGATTGGTGCGGCAGTAGGAGCGGTCCTCGGGGGCGCATACGGTGCCGATGTTGGTGGCATCATCGGTGCTTCGGCTGGTGCGGCCGCAACTTAAGTAGTACCGCCTGAGAATGGCGGATACCCCTGCGGCCAGAACGAGAAATATCGCTCTGGTCGCAGGGATTGGATGGTTACTATCGATTATGACGAAATGAATTTACTTCATTATAAGAGAATGTTGGCGACAATAAGCACCATATCAATGCTAGCTGGTTGGTCTGTATTCTATACCAAAATCGGGGCGTCGCTTTTAGGGAATGCTTTGGCAACAGGATTGGCGGGTCTGATTGGCGGCTTTGTACTTGAAATTTTTGTGTTATGTCCGCATCGAGAGAATCGCCATCACGGCAGCCTTGATCCTTGTTCAGTGGTCCCGGTTAAAGGCCCTGTTGCCGCATTGGCGCAAACCGCCTTTATTCTACCAGTGGCGATTAACGCATTTGCGATCCTAATACTGTTAGGAACAAATTTCTCGCCAAAGTATGTTGAGTGGGTCATGACAGCAACGCCGATATTTGCGGGCGGTCAATGGGGGACGTATTTTTTTTGTCGCAGACTCATGAAGTAACAAATGAGCTGGAGGGTCGTTTTGAAGGTAAGGACTCCGTAAACCGCGTTCTTCCCCGTTTCAGCTGAGCGGGAGATGCTCTCGATGGCGGCGCTATCGCCGCAGACTGGAGGGCGAGATGAACGCGAAGCGTGAAGAGTTGACCGCGGGGGAACGGCGATACCTGGAACACGTTCGGCAAGCGCGCAGCCAGGGGATGGGGTTGTCGCAGTACTGCCGTTCCGTGGGGCTGAACCCGTTTTCCCTGTACAGCATGCGCCGGCAGATGCGGCGCAAGGGGATATTGCCGCCTGTGCAGCAGACCGAGGGGACAGCGGGAGCGAAGGAGCCGCGCAGGAGTGCGGTGCCGGGACGCTTTGTGGCCGTGCGGGTGGTTGAGCCGGCCGTGCCGGTGGCGGCTGCAGCAGCGGGGTTGGTCTGCCGGCTGCGTCATCCGAGCGGGTGGATGATCGAGTGCGGCAGTTGGCCGGAGTCGAGCTGGGTGTCCGCTCTGGTGGGGGCGCGGCCATGATGCGCCCGTGCGCGCAAGGGCTGAAGGTGTACCTGTACCGCGAGCCGGTAGACATGAGGAAAGGACGCAACGGTTTGGCAGCGCTCGCCCAGGAGGTGATGAAGGTCGATCCATTCTCGGGCGCGCTGATGATTTTCGTCGGCCGGCGTTTCAATGCGGTGAAGACCCTTTATTGGCATAAGAACGGATTTTGGGTCTGCCACAAAGTGATCGGGGGCCGGGAGAAGTTTATCTGGCCGCGGTTGATCGAGCAGGAGGTGGTGACGCTCTCTGCCGAGCAGCTCGAGTGGCTGCTCGAGGGTTACGACATCTGGAGGCAGCCGCATCAGATGTTGAGATTCTCTCGCGCGGCGTGATCATTTGATGTTGTATTGTGCGGCGGGCGCGGTATACTTTGCACCGTGCCCGCCGCACTGCACCACAACCAATCCCTCGAGAAGAACGCCGAACTTCAGGCGCGGCTGAAGGTCTCCGAAGAGACCATCCGTCAGGTCAAGCAGGCGCACGAGCGGCTCAAACAGGTCCACGAGCAGCTCGAGAGCGAACACCGCCAGGCGCTCGAGCGCAAGGGGATGCTCGAAGAGGAGGTGCGGTTCCTGAAGGCTCAGCTTTACGGGCGCTCCTCAGAGAAGCTCCCTGCGCAGAGCGTCTCCCCCGATCAGAAGATTCTCTTCAACGAGGCGGAGGTACTGGCAGCCATCGCAGCGGCGGAGGCTGCCGAGCAGGAGCGCACCACGACAGTAGCTGCCCACGAGCGCAAGGCGCGCCCGCACAGCGGCGGGCGCGAGCCGATCCCGCCGCATCTGCCCCGCCAGGACATCGTTCACGACCTGCTGGTGCACGAGAAGTGGTGCACGCACGAGCACGAAGGGGTGTGCTGGGCGAGGCAGCGCATCGGGGAGGAAGTCAGCGAGCGCTATCACTACGAGGCGCCGAAGGTGTGGGTCGAGCGGCACGTGTATCCGAAGTACGCCTGCGGAGAGTGTCACGAGGGAGTGAAGGTCGCCGCGGCGGTCAAGAGCATCCTGCCGAAGTCCAACGCCAGCGCCTCGCTGCTGGCGCATCTTGTGACCTCGAAGTTCGACGACGGGCTGCCGCTTTACCGGGTCTGCCGGCAGATGGAGCGTCAAGATGTGCTCTTGAGCCCCGGGACGGTGGGCACCTGGGTCAACACGCTGGGCGCAGAGAGCGTGGTGCCGCTGATCAACCTGATGAACGATGATCTGCTCGCCCATCCGCTCATCCAGATGGATGAAACGTACCTTCAGGTGCTGCGCTCGGAGAAATCCCCGAGTTCGGATCACTACATGGTGGTGCGCTGCGCGGGTCCGCCGGGGCGGCGGATCATTCTCTTCGATTACATTCCCTCACGCACGGCCGAAGCTTTGAAGAGCCTCTTGGACGGCGCGGACGGGCCGTACCGCGGCAAGCTCCTCACCGACGGGCTCGAACTCTATGACATCGTGGCCAAGCAGCTGAAGCTCGAACATTTTGGCTGTTTACAACATTGTCGCACGTACTTCCACAAGGCGCTGAAGGTGACCGAGCTTCCCTCCGGGCGGACGCTCGCGGGCGTGGCGATGCGGGAGTATCTCGGGCCGGTGTTCAAGATCGAGCAGGACATCAAGGACCTGCGCAAGCAGCGCGAGCGGGATGGCTCGCAGCTGACGATCGAGGAGGTGTTGAAGCTGCGGCAGGAGAAGTCCGCCCCTATCCTCACAGCGTTCAAGCATTGGGTTGACGACCTGCTGCCCGGTACCCCGCCGCAGAGCGCCCTCGGTAAGGCGCTCGCCTATACGACAAATCAGTGGCCAAAGCTCGTGAGGCACCTCGAGCACGGCGAGGTTCCGATACATAACAACGATACCGAGAACCGGATCCGTCCGTTTGCTCAGGGACGCCGCGTCTGGCTCTTCTGTCACAACCCCTTCGGTGCCCGCGCCAGCGCCAATCTCTTCTCCCTGGTCTCGACCGCCCGCGACAACGGCATCGAACCCCACGCGTACCTGAACTTCATCTTCGAGCGCCTGCCCGGCGCCGATACCATCGAGGCGCTCGAAGCCCTGCTGCCCTGGAACGCCCGGGCCGCCCTGCCGGCCGCTCGACCAGCCGCCTGACTCGCGCCTCCTCCAGTCCCTGACCCGGCGCCGCAACGCGCTGCCGATCCCCTCGCGCCCCGGCCGCCTCAGCGGCAGTCCGCCCCATATACACCCCCGCCGATTCTCCCCGGTGCCTACGCGCTCATGCAGCTCGGTGCAAGCACGGGGTTTGCGGAGTCCTTACTTTTGAAGCGTACAGTTTTCGGAATCATCTGGTTTATCGTGTCTTGGCTAGTCTTGACCATTGCGGACATGATTGTCATGGGGACGGTAATCTCATCGACCACCAAGACCACAAACTTTCAGCGGGGCGTGCAAGCTGGAATCGCCTTCGCAAGGGCACATGCGGGCCTGCTGCTGGGTGTTCGTCTCGGAATTCTCGTAGTGGCTCTGCTCATCGCGGTGATCGGGACATGGAAGGGCGTCCTGCCAGGCACGAGGCGCAGCACGTCAAAGGTAGTGCCGGGCGACTGACGGCAGGTGGACGCCGCGTCTCTCGCTGAGAGAGCTGAAGCGCCGCGCAAATTCGGCTCCGCGCAGGGAGTATTGCTCGCGGGCGGCTTTTTCCTTGCGACGCTCGTCGGGGGCGTGTTGACGATGTTCTTTTGGGGCATCGGTATCGGCGTCAAGGCAGCGACCCTGGCTCGCGACTCGCACGGGAAGGTGCCTGTGCACATTCCGACCCCGGGGCTTGGTCTCCTGGCGGCGTCCGTACTCACCGGATATCTGCTGGCAGCGGCATGGGCGATTTGGTACTCGTTCTACATAGCCAAGCCGCTGCTGAAAGTCGGTGATCCGCGGGGACTTGGCTGGCGTGGAGCTGATCGACACGGATACCTCGTGGCTGCGGGCTTGAGTCTTGTCGTGGTCGCGGTGGCATTGGGTCTCGCGCGAGTTGTTCCGCCGGTTATTGCAAAATTGACTGGGCCTGCCGAACAGCTCAGCAGAAGCCACGGGTGGCCGTACATCGTTCTTGTCGTGCTGATGCTGGGGATGGCTCCTTTCGTGGAGGAGTTCGCGTTTCGCGGAACATTGATTGCCGCGTTCGTCCAGCGCTTTCATGTCGTGACTGCCGTGCTGATCAGCACGCTGTTGTTCGTCATCATGCATGCGGCCGACAAGATCCACTACTGGCCGGGCTTTATCGATGTGGGGCTGCTCGG
>JAJZFQ010000259.1:212000-213204 GCA_021805275.1 Pseudomonadota bacterium | reverse complement strand
CGGTCGGCTCGCGGATCGCACAGGGTCCGGTGCGCCTGATGCGCAGCGCCGCGCAGCGCCGCGCCGCGCCGCGCAGATCGGCCCGTTTCGCACCGGGGAGGTGCTGGTCACCGACAACACGACGCCGGACTGGGAACCGATCATGCACCGCGCCGCCGCCATCGTGACGAACCGCCGCGGTAGTCCCTGTCACGCGCCGCTCGTCGCGCGCGCGTTCGGAATTGCAACGCTCGTGGGCACGGCGAATGCCACCGAGAGGCTCTCCGAGGGCCAACAGGTGACGGTCTTCTGTGCCGGGGGTGACGCCGGTCGGGTGTACGCCGGCAAGATTCCCTTCGAAGTGCGCCGCACCGACCTGGCGCGGCTGGCGCGCCCGCACACCACGATGATGCTGATTCTGGCCAACCCGGATATCGCATTGCAGATGAGCGTCCTGCCGAACGACGATATCGCGCTGGCGCGCATGGAATTCATCATCACCGCGCACATCAAGGCGCACCCGATGGCGCCGCTGTACCCCGAGCGCCGCGCCCTCGAGCGGTTGACCCGCGGCCACGTGCCCCCGCGGGAGTTGTTCGTGCACCGTCTGGCCGAAGGTCGCGACACGATCGGCGCGGCGTTCTATCCCAAGCCGGTCATCGTGCGCATGTCCGACTTCAAGACCAACGAGTATGCGGGACTGCGCGGCCACTGGTTCGAGCCGAAGGAGCAGAACCCAATGCTCAGTTTCCGGGGCGCCGCCCGCGACACGCATCCGGCGTATGCGCAAGGATTCGCCCTCGAATGCGCAGCGCTGAGGCCGGCACGCGAGATCATGGGCCTGGTGGACCTCAGGCCGATGATTCGGTTCTGCCGGCGCCTCGAGGAAGGCGCCGCGGCCGTCGCCCGGATGCGTGAGCTCGGCCTAAAAGGGGGGAAGGACGGACCCGAGATTTACCTGCTGTGCGAGATCCCGAACAACCTCCTGCTGAGCGAGGAATTCAGACAGATATTCGACGGCTTTTCGATCGGCTCGAACGACCTGACGCACTCGACGCTCGGCGTCGATCGCGACTCGGCGACTGTCGCCTTCGAGTTCGACGAACGCGATCCCGGCGTGCGCAAGAGCCTGCGACTCGCGGCCGAGGGATGCCGGCGCAACGCGCGGCACTGCGGGATCTGCGCACAGGCCCCCTCGGACTACCCTGAAATCACCGCCGAGCGG
>JAJZFQ010000259.1:0-211900 GCA_021805275.1 Pseudomonadota bacterium | reverse complement strand
CGACGAACGCGATCCCGGCGTGCGCAAGAGCCTGCGACTCGCGGCCGAGGGATGCCGGCGCAACGCGCGGCACTGCGGGATCTGCGCACAGGCCCCCTCGGACTACCCTGAAATCACCGCCGAGCGGGTCCGCCTCGGCATCGATTCGAGCGGACTCAATCCCGATGCGCTCATCCGGACGACACTGCGGGTGCTCGAACTCGAGCGGCAGTCCGCAGCCGAAGCTCGGCAGTCGCCAGCATGAGTGTGCTCGGCGTGCAATCGAACGCTCCCCCGGGAGGGCTCTTCCATGAAAGTCGGTAGCATCTGCAGGCGTGAGGTGGTCACGGTCGGCCCGCACATCGATCTGGTTTCCGCGGCGCAAGTGATGCGCGAGAAGCACGTCGGGTTTCTGGTCGTCGTGGAACCGGAGCCGCAGACCACCTACGGCCGCCCGATCGGGGTCCTCACCGACCGCGATATCGTCGTTTCGGTAGTGGCACGCGGCGCTGATCCAAAGGGACTCACGGTCGCGGATCTGATGAAGCGCTACCCGGCGATGGTCGATGAGGCGGACCCCCTCGAGCAGGCGCTGCATACCATGCGCCGCATGGGGGTGCGCCGCCTGCCGGTCGTGGGCGCGGCGGGCATGTTGTCTGGCGTCATCGCGCTGGATGATATGCTGGCGGTGCTGTGCGGCGAGGGCAGCGACGCTGTGAACACCTTGCGCAATGAGCAAGGCAACGAGGCGCGGTTGCGTTGAACAACCGAGCGGGGGTTCTGGACTGACATGCAACCGCCAGACTATGCGTTCCAGGTCTGTCCGCCGGAGCTGAGCGGTCCGAGCCGCACCGCAACGCGCGGGCGGCCTCCCCGGGAGGCGGCCCGCCCGATCGACGGTCGTGCGTCATGATGCGCCGGGTGGCCATACTGACCAGCGGGGGCGATGCGCCCGGCATGAACGCCGCGATCCGGGCGGCCGTGCGGACCGGCATCGCGCACGAGCTGGAGATGTTCGGCGTACGGCACGGTTACAGCGGATTGATCGCAGGGGACTTCATCGCCCTGGGCGCGCGCGAAGTTGGCGGCATCATCGACCGCGGCGGCACCATGCTCGGCACCAGCCGGTGCCCGGCCTTTCTCGGCGCAGAGGGGCAGCAGGCCGCCGTGCGCCAGCTGGCCGAGCAGGGCATCTCGGGGCTGATCGTGATCGGCGGCAATGGCTCGCAACACGGATCCCTTGCGCTCTCCGCACGCGGTGTCGCGGTCATCGGCATCGCGTCGACCATCGACAACGACCTCGCCGGGTCCGAGGTCACGCTGGGGGCCACCACGGCCATCGACGTCGCCCTGGAGTCGATCAGCCGCCTACGCGTGACCGCCTCGGCGCATGGGCGCGTCTTTCTGGTGGAAGTCATGGGACGTGCGTGCGGGTATCTGGCGCTCATGGCCGGAATCGCCGGCGGCGCCGAGGCCATCGTCATACCCGAGGCGGAGCAGTCGCCCGAGGAGATTGCCGTGGCGATCCAGGACGCGTATCGGCGCGGCAAGAGCCACGCCATCGTGGTCGTTGCCGAGGGCGCCCGGCACAACGCCGATGCACTCGCCGGCCACTTCACGGAGCATGCCGAACGGCTGAACTTCGAGCTGCGGGTCACCAAACTCGGCCACGTGCAGCGCGGCGGCAGCCCGGGCGCCTTCGACCGGCTGAGCGCGACACTGCTCGGCGCCACGGCGGTCGAGCGTCTGTGCGCCGCAGAGCATGGCATCCTGCTGGGACTGAGCGGTGGCCGGGTGAGCTCGAGCGCGCTGCGCGAGGTGGTCGGATTGAACAAGCCACTCGAGCCGCAGTGGCTGCATCTGGCGCACGTGCTCTCGCGCTGAGAGCCTGGCCATGACCGGGCAGGCCCGGTGAAACCAGTTGTCTCGATACCGAGGAAACGGAACCATGAAACTGAAAGAGCTGTGCACGCCGGATGTGGTTTCCTGCACCGCGCAGATCAATGCACTGCAAGCGGCACGACTGATGCGGGATCACCACGTGGGCGATCTGGTCATTCTTGACGAGAACAGCGAGGACGGGACCCCCATCGGCATCGTCACCGACCGGGACATCGTCGTCGAGGTGCTCGCCCGGGATCTCGATCCGGCCAAGGTGACCGTGCGCGACATCATGCGTGTGCCGCTGGTCATCGCGCGCGCCTCCGAGGAGGTCGAGCAGGCCCTCGAGCGGATGAGAGCGCACGGCGTGCGGCGCGTTCCGATGCTCGACGAGGAGGGCAAGCTGGCCGGCATCGTTTCCCTGGACGACCTGCTGCGGCGGCTGGCGGCCGACGCGGCGGCCCTGGCCGAGGTCATTGCGCGCGAACAGGACCGCGAGCATCGCGCGCGGCGTTGACCTTGCGCCCCCTCGCCCGCGCCGACTCGAGCGGCGCGGCACGCGCTGCTATGATTCGCGCCAACCGCGGAGCCGATCGAGGCTCCGCGCGGACAGGCCATTTCGCGATGAATACACCCGTTCTGTTCACACCGCTGCGCGTTCGCAATCTGCAACTCGCCAATCGGATCGTGATCGCACCGATGTGCCAGTACTCGGCCGACCGCGGCTGCATGAGCGACTGGCATCTGATCCACCTCGGCCACCTGGCGCTCTGCGGGGCCGCACTCCTTACGATCGAGGCGACCGCCGTGCTGCCCGAGGCGCGCATCACCTACGGCGATGTGGGGCTGTGGGACGATCAGACCGAGTCCGCGATGGGTCGCACCGTCGAGCGGATCCGCCGCTGGTCCACGATGCCGATCGCGGTGCAACTCGCCCATGCCGGACGCAAGGCCTCGAGCGAAGTGCCTTGGAAGGGCGGACATCAACTCGCAGCGACAGATCCGAATGGCTGGCAGACCGTGGCCCCCTCGGCGCTGCCATTCGCCGCGGGACAGGCGCCCCCGAGCGCCCTCGACCGCGACGGTCTGCGCACGGTGCGCGATGCATTCGCGGCCGCCGCGCGCCGTGCCGGTCGCATCGGCCTCGATGCGGTGCAGATCCATGCGGCACACGGCTACCTGCTGCACCAGTTCCTCTCCCCGCTGGCGAACCACCGGACGGACGAGTACGGCGGTTCCCTGGAAAATCGGCTGCGCTTTGCGCTGGAGGTCTTCGCGGCCGTTCGCGAGGCGTTTCCCGCCGACCGACCGGTTACGGTGCGAGTCTCGGCGAGCGACTGGCTCGAGAATGGCTGGGATCTGCAGCAGACCATCGCGCTCGCCGGGCGGCTGCAGGAGCTCGGCTGCGATGCGATCCACGTCTCGAGCGGCGGGCTGCATCCGGCGCAGCGGATCCCCGTCGGGCCCGGCTACCAGGTGCCGCTCGCACGCGCCATCAAAGCCGCCGTGCGCATACCGGTCGTCGCCGTCGGCCTGATTACCGGTTACGAGCAAGCCGAGACGATCGTCGCCACCGGGGATGCAGACCTGATCGCTCTGGCGCGTACGATTCTCTACGACCCGCGCTGGCCGTGGCACGCCGCGGCGCACCTCGGTGCGCACGTGCGCGCGCCGAGTCAGTATCTGCGCTGCGAGCCCACGCGCCTGCGCGGACTATTCGAGACAAACTAACCCCGGCGGGCCGTTACACGGATACATCGGGGTCGTACCAACCCTCTGGGGGCGCCACCTGGGACGCCTGCGGCGGCCCCCACGCGCCGGGCTCGTAGGAATGCACCGGCGTATCGGCCTTGAGCACCGGATCGACGATGCGCCAGGCCTCCTCCACGTAGTCCTCGCGCGCGAACAGCGTGCGATCGCCCGACATGGCATCGGTGAGCACCCGCTCGTAGGCGTCCATCTCGTTGCCGCCCGCGTGCCGGCTCGCCAGCAACTCGTTCGTCTGGCCGATGCCGAGCTCGGCATCGTCCATGACATTCAGGCCGATGGCCATCTCGTTCTGCGGACTGATCCGAAAGCGGAAGTAGTCATGCTGCGGCGTGCACCCCGGATACACCGCCGGCGGCCGGCGCAGGTGCGCGACCACCTCGGTGCAGGTCACGGGCAGCGATTTGCCGGCGCGGATGTAGAACGGCACGCCCTGCCAGCGCCAATTGTCGAGCGACAGGCGCAGCGCGGCGAAGGTCTCGGTCCGCGATCCCGCCGCGACGCCCGGCTCAGCGAGATAGCCGCGGAACTGGCCGCGCACCAGGTCGGCCGGGGTCACCGCCGGGATCGCCTTGAGCACCTTCACCTTCTCGTCGCGGATCGACTCGCTGTCGGTGCGCGCCGGGGGCTCCATGGCGAGATTGGCGAGCACCTGGAACAGGTGATTCTGCACGACGTCGCGCACCGTGCCGATCGGATCATAGAACGCCCCGCGCCCCTGGATGCCGAAGTTCTCCGCCATCGTGATCTGCACGCTCTTGATGTAATCGCGGTTCCAGAAAGCCTCGAGCAGTGCGTTGGTGAAGCGGAAAAAGACCATGTTGTGCACCGGCCGCTTGCCGAGGTAGTGGTCGATGCGAAAGATGTGCTCCTCGTCGAACGAGCTGAGCAGGATCTGGTTGAGCGCACGCGCCGACTGCAGGTCCCGGCCGAAGGGCTTTTCCACCACCACCCGGGTGCCATCCTGGGTGCAGCCGGCCTGCGCGAGCTGCTCGACCACCTTGCCGAACAGCGACGGCGGAATCGCGAGGTAGTGCGCCGGCCGATGCGCCCCGCCGAGCAGTTTGCGCAGCGCCTGGAACGTCGCGGGGTCGGCGTAATCGCCATCCACGTACGACAGGAGCGAGGTCAGCTTGGCGAACGCCTCCGGGTCGACGCCGCCGCCGTGCTTCTCCAGACTGTCGCGCGCACGCTCGCGCAGCTGCTCGATGCTCCACCCCGCCTTGGCCACGCCGATCACCGGCACCGCAAGCGTGCCGCGCTTGATCATCGCCTGCAGCGCCGGAAAGACCTTCTTGTGTGCCAGGTCGCCGGTGGCCCCGAAGAAAACCAGCGCATCGCTATGGGTATCGTTCACGGGAAACTCCTGCGGCCGTAATTCATTTTTCCGGCTTCTCGAGATGGCCGCCGAAGCCGTAGCGCATTGCCGAGAGGATCTTCGCCTGGAAGTCCGCCTCGCCGCGCGAGCTGAACCGCTCGTAGAGCGCGGTCGTCAGCACCGGTGCCGGCTGGCCCTCGTCGATCGCGGCCTTGATGGTCCAGCGGCCCTCGCCGGAGTCGGACACGTGGCCGGCGAATCGGGCGAGCTGCGGGTCGCTGCACAGCGCCCCGGCCGTCAGGTCGAGCAGCCACGAGGCGATCACGCTGCCGCGCCGCCACACTTCGGCGATGTCCGGCAAGTCCAGGTCGTACTGGTAGTGCTGCGGATCGCGCAACGGCGTCGTCTCCGCATCGACCTCCGTTGCACGCTTGCCGACGTTGGCTGCGCGCAGGATGCCGAGCCCTTCGGCATACGCGGCCATGATGCCGTACTCGATGCCATTGTGGATCATCTTGACGAAGTGCCCGGCGCCGTTCGGGCCGCAATGCAGATACCCCTGCTCGGCGGTACCCGGGGTGCCTTGGCGGCCGGGCGTGCGCGGGATGGCACCGATCCCGGGGGCGAGTGTCGCGAGGAGCGGATCGAGCCGCTGCACTGCCGCCGGCTCACCGCCGATCATCATGCAGTAGCCGCGCTCCAGCCCCCACACGCCCCCGCTCGTGCCGACATCCACATAGTGAATGCCCTTCTCGCCGAGCGTCCGCGCACGACGAATGTCATCGACGTAGTACGAGTTGCCGCCATCGATCACGATGTCGCCCTTGCCCAGCAGCCCCACCAGGTCCGCGAGCGTGTCGTCGACGGCGGCAGCCGGAACCATCAGCCAGATGGCGCGCGGCGCGGGGAGCTGCTGCACGAACTGCGCCAGCGTGAGCGCTCCGGCGGCCTTCTCCGCGGTCAGCTCGGCGACCGCGGCGGCCGATCGGTCGTACACCACGCACTCGTGGCCACCCCGCAGGAGGCGCCGCACCATGTTCGCCCCCATGCGTCCGAGTCCGATCATTCCGAGTTGCATGCATCGCTCCTTTTCTGACTACAGCGCTCGCACGACGCCACGTGGCCGCGGCGCGAGGTCTCGCGACAGCGCATCCGGGCGCCTAACTTGCGCCCCTCAGCTTGCGATAGCGAGTGATCAGGTTGTTCGTCGAGCTATCGTGCCGCAGCGTCGTTGCCGCCGGGCTCTCGAGCTCCGGAATGATGGCCTGCGCCAGCGCCTTGCCGAGCTCCACGCCCCACTGATCAAACGAATTGATGTTCCAGATGACTCCCTGGGTGAACACCGCGTGCTCGTAGAGAGCGACCAGCCGACCGAGTGTCTGCGGTGTCAGCCGGTCGGCGAGAATGGTGTTCGACGGGCGGTTGCCCTCGAACACACGGTGCGGCGCCAACCAATCCGGGGTGCCTTCGGCGCGCACCTGCTGCAGCGTCTTACCGAAGGCGAGCGCCTCGCCCTGCGCGAATACATTCGCGAGCAGCATGTCGTGATGCCGACCAAGCGGGGTGAGCGCGTGGGCGAAGGCAATGAAGTCGCAGGGGATGAGCCGCGTGCCCTGGTGAATCAGCTGGTAGAAGGAGTGCTGGCCATTGGTGCCCGGCTCGCCCCAGTAGATCGGCCCGGTGTCGACCCCGACCGGCACCCCGGCGAGCGTCACGTGCTTGCCGTTGCTCTCCATCGTCAGCTGCTGCAGGTACGCCGGAAAGCGCTTCAGGTACTGCTCGTAGGGCAGCACGGCCACGGTCTGCGCGCCGAAGAAATCCGTGTACCAGACCCCGAGCAGCCCGAGCAGCGCCGGCACGTTGCGCTCGAACGGCGCGTTGCGGAAATGCTCATCCATCTGGTGGAAGCCTGCGAGCATGGCGCGGAAATGCTCCGGCCCGATCGCGAGCATGGTCGACAGCCCGATCGCCGAGTCCATCGAGTAGCGACCGCCGACCCAGTCCCAGAAACCGAACATATTGGCCGTATCGATGCCGAACGCGGCGACCTTCTCGGCGTTGGTCGACACGGCGACGAAGTGCTTGGCCACCGCTGCCGTCGCTCCGCCGAGACCCTGCAAGAGCCAATCACGCGCCGTGTGCGCATTGGTCATGGTCTCGAGCGTCGTGAAGGTCTTTGAGGAGACGACGAACAGCGTCTCGGCCGGATCGAGGTCAACCGTCGCCTCGACGAAATCGGCGCCATCGACGTTGGAGACGAATCGAAAGCACATCGAGCGCTCGCTGAAGTGGCGCAGCGCCTCGTAGGCCATCACCGGTCCGAGATCCGAACCGCCGATGCCGATGTTGATCACGTTGCGGATGCGCTTGCCGGTGTGCCCGCGCCACTGTCCGTCGCGCACGCGTGTCGCGAAGGCAGCCATCTTCTCGAGCACCGCGTGCACCTCGGGCACGACGTTCACCCCGTCGACCAGGATGCTCGCACCGCGGGGCGCGCGCAGCGCCACGTGCAGCACCGCCCGATCCTCGGTCACGTTGATCTTCTGGCCGCTGAACATCGCCGCGATGCGCTCGCGTAGCGCACACTCCTCGGCGAGTTGCACCAGCAGGCGCAGCGTCTCGTCGGTCAGGCGGTTCTTCGAGTAATCGAGGAAGATCCCCGCGCCCTCGGCGGTCAGGCGGGTTCCGCGCCCCGGGTCGCCCGCGAACAGCTCGCGCAGGTGCAGCCCGGCGACGTCGCGGTAATGTCCGGTGAGCTGCTGCCAGGCCGGACGCGCACTCAGCGCCGGCTCCGTGGCGCTCATGCGCGCCCGCCCTTGGAACCGCGTGCACGTGCCGCCCGCCCGCTGGGCGCCGAACCGGCCTTGTCCCACAGCCTGAAACCGCCGGCGAACGCGTTGGCATTGTCCCCGGCACGGCAGCGCGGCGGCAGGTCCTTCAGGTGCCTGACGTTACCGCCGCCGATCACGACCTCGTCCGGCTCCAGTGCATGGGTCAGCCGCTCGATGACGTCCGTCACGTGTTTGCGCCATTTCTTCTTGCCCATGCGCTCGAGCGCCCCATCACTGACGTAGTCCTCGTAGGTGCGCTTCAGGTACGGCAGATGCCCAATCTCCATCGGCTCTACGATGCCGTCGACGATGAGCGCCGTGCCCAGCCCGGTGCCGAGCCCGAGAAACAGCATCTTGCCGCCGCGATAGCTGCCAAGCGCCTGCATGGCCGCGTCGTTGACGATGCGGACCGGCCGGCCGAAGGCGCCCTTGAAGTCGAACCCGACCCAGCCGGAGCCGAGATTGTGCGGCTCGGCGATCACCCGATCGTGCATCACCGGCCCTGGGTAGCCCATCGCGACGACGTCGTAGCGCCAGTCCCGCGCCAGGCGCTTGATCTTCGCGACCATCTGGCGCGGCGTGAGCTTCGGTCCCGATGCGAACTCGCGCTTTTCCGTCTGCCCCGTGGCGAGGATCTTCACGTGCGTCCCGCCGACATCGATCACGAGTACGTTCATGGGTCAGGCCGCCGCACCGAGCGCCGCACTCTTCGCGGCAATCACACCGAGCAGCTCCTGCCAGGACTTCACGAACGCCTTGGCGCCCTCGTCCTGCAGTCGGGCCGCGAGCGCCTCGACGTCGATACCCGCGGCGGCAAAGCGGGCCAGCAGCGTCTCGCAATCCCCGCCGTCCGGGAGCATTCCGGCGCCGAGTTCATTCTGTTGGGCGAGCGCCTGCAGCGTCGCCTCGGGCATGGTATTGACGGTGAACGGCGCGGCGAGCGACTTCACGTACAGCAGCGCGTCCGCGTTCGGATCCTTCGTGCCGGTGCTGGCCCACAACAGCCGTTGCGGGCGGGCGCCGCAGTTGTAGGCGCGCTGCCAGCGCGGTGAGATGGGCAGCTGCTGCGCGGCGCGGTAGGTACGGCCGGCGATCGCGATGCCCAGACGATTGGCGAGCTCGGCGGGCACTTTGTCCGCCACGGCGACATCCCAGCGGCTGATGAACACCGAGGCCACCGAGCCCACCGCGGGGTTCAGTCGCGCGGCAATGCGCCGCTCGATGCCGCGCAGATACGCCTCGGCGGCGGCCAAGTACTGCTCACGCGAGAACAGCAGCGTCACGTTGACCGGAATGCCCGCGAAGATCGTCTCCTCGATGGCCGGCAGTCCCGCCTGGGTGCCGGGAATCTTGATGAACAGATTGTCCCGTCGGGCCCGGGCATGCAGGTCCTTGGCGGCTGCAATCGTGCTCGCGGCGTCATAAGCGAGCTGCGGCGAGACCTCGAGCGACACCCAACCGTCGACGCCGTCGGTGCGTTCGAACGTGGCGTGGAACTCGTCCGCGGCGCGCGTGATGTCTGCGAGGGCCAGGTCGAAAAACAGCGTCTCGCCGGCACGTTCCTGCTTCAGCCCGGCGCGAATCGCCGAGTCATACGCGGCGCTCTTCTTCAAGGCATGATCGAAGATCGTAGGGTTCGAGGTCAGCCCGGTCACCGACAGCTCGGTGATGTACCGTCGTAGCGTTCCGCTGTCGAGCAGCTCGCGGGTGATGTTGTCGAGCCAGATGCTCTGACCGAACTCGTGCAGGAGCTGAGTCGCCTTCATGATCCAACCTCCATCGCAAACCGGACCGAGCGCCGCGGCAACGGACGAGGCACGTCGGCGCGGGAATCGATTCGTTCGACCGGGACGATCGCCGCAGGGAACGGCACGGGCATGACCCGGCGGTCGCGGCAGCAGTGCGCGAGCGTCATCCGGCGCTACTCCGTAGATTGCCGAGAGTAGCACATCGCAGCATCGCGCGTCAGCCGCCGCGGCGCTCTCATTCGCTCAGGTGACGCGTGTCGTTCCAGAGCCGCACGACCGGCTCGCGCTCGTCGTGCTCGTAGCCGAGGGCGCTGACGCTGGCGGTGCCGAGCACCAACAGGCGGCCGCCGTCCGGCGCGAGTCCCAACCAGCGCGCGCTCAACACGCGCAGAAAATGTCCGCTCGAGAACAGCAGCACGTTGCCACCGGCGGCGCGCGCCCGGGCAATGATCCGATCGGCCCGCCGACTGACATCTTCGGCCGACTCCCCGCCGGGACAGCCGTCGCGGAACAGATCCCAGTCCGCTCGCTCGGCGCGGATCTGCGCCGTGCGCCGTCCCTCGTAGGCGCCATAGTTCCACTCGCAAAGATCGGCATCGACTTGCGCCACCGCAGCGAAGCCGGCGAGCTCGCACGTGCGCGCGGCCCGTTGCAGCGGACTGGTCAGCACCAGCGCGAATTGCGGCTCGCGCAAGCGCGGCACCAAGGCCCGTGCCGCCCGCTCGCCGCGCTCGGTCAGCGGCAGATCGCTGCGGCCGGTGTGCTGCCCGGTGAGGCTCCAGGCCGTCTCGCCGTGGCGCACGAGACAGATCACGGGCAACTCGCTGCTCATGGTGTTGGCTCCTTGCGGTCCGGCACGAACCGCCACGATCGAACGCAGGACGAGCGGGCAGGCGACGCATTCCGCCATCCCCCGGCGATGCGGCGCATGCCCCCGGTGCGGGCTAGGTCGAGCATTTCATCAACAGCGCGAGCATCCGTCGCACACGCTTTCCGTAGGGAGGAAAGAATGCCCCGGAGAGCTGCAGCTTGGCGTCGAGGACCGCCCGCTCGTGGGAAAACGCCCGGATGCCCCATTCACCGTGATAGCTGCCGATCCCGGAGTGATTGACGCCGCCGAACGGCAGGTTGTGATGCAGAAACTGCAGCGCGACCTGGTTGATGCACGTGCCGCCGGCGCTGGTGCGGCGGATCAGACGCCGGGCGAGTTCCCGCCGACGCGTCCAGATGTACAGCGCGAGCGGTTTCGGCGCGGCGTTGATGCGCTCGAGCACCTCGTCCTCGCTGCGATAGGCAATCAACGGCAGCACGGGCCCGAAGATCTCCTCGCGCATGATCCGCGCACCCTGCGGAACGTCCCCGAGGAGCGTCGGGGCGACGAATCGCCGTTCGGGGTCGGTTTGCCCGCCGTGCAGCACGGCCGCGCCGCTCACACGGGCATCCTCCAGCAGGGCCGCCAGTCGTCGCGCATGCCGCTCATTGACGATCCGGGCGAAATCCGGCGCCGCAGACGCATCGGCTCCATACCAGCTCGACAAGCGCCGCTTGAAGCGCCCGAGCACCTCGGCATAAACATCTGCGTGCACGTACAGGTGATCCGGTGCGATGCAGGTCTGGCCGGCGTTGAGGCACTTGGCCCAGGCAATGGCATCGACGGCACGGTCGATGTCGGCGCTCGCATCGATGATCACCGGCGACTTGCCGCCGAGCTCGAGGGTGACGCTGGCCAGGTGGCGCGCCGCGGCGGTCATCACGATCTCCCCGACGGCCGGGGAGCCGGTGAAAAAGATGTGATCAAACGGCAGCTCGAGCAGAGCACGGCCCACCGCCGCATCGCCCTCGAACAGCGCCACCTCGCTTTCGTCGAACGAGGCCCGCACGATGCTCCCGAGGACCTGAGAGCTGTGCGGCGCAAACTCCGAGGTCTTCAGGATGGCGGTATTGCCGCACGCGATGGCCGGGATGAGCGGCCCCAGGGTGAGCGCCACGGGATAATTCCATGGCGCCTGGATCAGGGTCCGACCGCGCGGCTCACGCTGCACCCAGGCACGCGTGCCGAGCGTCGGGACGGTCGGCCGCACCCGCTTCGGTCGCAGCCAACGCGCCAGATGACGCCGATGATCCGCCAGATCCGACAGCAGCGGCAGCAGCTCGGCGAGCTCGGTTTCGACCGGCGGGCGGCTGAGGTCTGCGGCAAGTGCCTCGATGATGGCCGCCCGCTGCTCGAGGATCGCCGCGCGCAGCCGCTCGAGTCGCCCGAGCCGCTCGGCCACCGTGGACTCACGCCACCGCAGCGCGACCGGTCGCTGCGCATCGAACACCCGGCGGATGCGCCCGGCGAGCTCGGCATCGAGCATCCCGGTCTCGGCGGGCATGGCGGTCGGCGGCATCGGTATCCCCGGCGGGCGCGGTACGGATGAGCGGATCATAATCCAGCACGCACCCGGCTAGCGGGCCCGTCGTGGCGGCTGCACGGCGAGCTCGCGGGCGGTGGCGGCGAAGTTGCGCACCGCGCTGGAACGCTCCTCGTCGCGGTGGGCGATGCCGAGCAGCGCCTGCAGCGGCTCGCCCTCGAGCGCCAGATAGACCACCAGGCGCGGCTGCAGCGCGCACATGCTCGCCGGCACGATCGAGATACCGATCGAGGCGGCCACGAGATTGACGGTCGAGGACAGCTGCGGGGCGTACTGGCCGACGCGCGGGGTGAATCCCGCCGCCTCGCAGCCGCTGACCACCTCGTCGGTGAGTCCCGGTCGCACCGCGCGGGGGTAGAGAATGAACGTCTCGTGCGCGAGCTCACCGAGGGCGATTCTCTTGCGCCGCGCCAAGCGATGGCCGCGCGGCACGGCCGCCACCAGCGGCTCGCGCTCGAGCAGTTCGAACACCAGGCCACGCCCCTCGCGCAGCGGCGGGCGCACGAACCCCACGTCGATCCGTCCCTCGCGCAGCGCGGCGGCCAGCTCGGTCGAGGGATGCTCCTCTAAGGAGACCTCGACGCCCGGATAGGCGCGGCGGAAGGCGCGCAGCGCGGCGGTGACCCGGGGATTGAACGAGGCCGACTCGGTGAACCCGACGCGCACGCGTCCGGAGGTGCCGCTCGCAGCGGCGCGCGCCATCTGCTGGGCGCGACGCACCTCCTCGAGGATGCGTCCGGCCTCGAGCGCGAACAGCCGTCCCGCGTCGGTCAGGCGGATGCGGTACCCGGAACGATCAAGCAGCGTCACACCGAGCTCGGACTCCAGCGCCCGAACCTGCTGCGTGAGCGGTGGCTGGGAGATGTTCAGGCGGCGCGCCGCACGGGTGACATTGAGCTCCTCGGCGACCGCCAGGAAGTAGCGCAGATGACGAAGCTCCATAGACGATATTTTTTACATATCGACTCGGCATTTTCAATATATTTTCGTCTCGTTTCCGACGCGACTAAAGTGGCGCCATGAACGCCAATGAACAGCCGGCCCTGGGGCCGAAGCCGAAGAAATCCGTCGCGCTTTCGGGCGTGCCGGCGGGCAACACTGCGCTGTGCACCGTGGGACGCACCGGGAACGACCTGCACTACCGCGGCTACGACATCCTCGAGATCGCCACGGCGTGCGAGTACGAGGAGATCGCCCACCTGCTGATCCACGGCACCCTGCCGACCCGCGCGGAGCTCGCGGCCTACAAGGCCAAGCTGCGCGCGCTGCGCAGCCTGCCCGCCGCGGTGCGCACGGTGCTCGAGACGCTCCCGGCCGCCGCCCATCCGATGGACGTGTTGCGCACCGGCGTATCGGCGCTCGGGTGCGCGCTGCCGGAAAAGGAGGACCACGGCGCCGCCGGGGCGCGCGAGATCGCCGACCGGCTGATCGGCTCGCTCGGCTCGATGCTCACGTACTGGTACCACGCCAGCCACGGCGGGCACCGGCTGAACGTCGAGACGGACGACGATTCGCTCGGTGGACAGTTCCTGCACCTGCTGCACCGCCGTCCGCCACCGTCCGCGTGGGTGCGGGCGATGCACACCTCGCTCATCCTTTATGCCGAGCACGAGTTCAACGCCTCGACCTTCACCGCGCGGGTGATCGCCGGTACCGGCTCGGACCTGTACTCGTGCATCGCCGGGGCCATCGGCGCGCTGCGCGGACCGAAACACGGCGGCGCGAACGAGGTGGCCTGCGAGATCCAGCAGCGCTACGCGGACGCCGCCGGCGCCGAGGCGGACATCCGCGAACGCCTCGCCAACAGGGAGGTGATCATCGGGTTCGGGCACCCGGTCTACACCGTGGCCGATCCGCGCCATCAGGTGATCAAGGCGCTCGCGCGCGAGCTCGCCGAGCAGGCCGGTGACCTGAAGATGTACGCGGTGGCCGACCGGATCGAGACGGTGATGATGCGCGAGAAACGCATGTTCCCCAACCTTGACTGGTTCTCCGCGGTCTCCTATCACCTGATGGGGGTGCCGACGGCGATGTTCACGCCACTGTTCGTCATCGCGCGCACCGCCGGTTGGGCTGCGCACGTGCTCGAGCAGCGCGCCGATGGGAAGATCATCCGCCCGGCCGCCCATTACGTCGGCCCCGAGCCGCGTCGCTTCGTACCGCTCGATCAGCGTTCCTGACACCTCGACCCGAGCCACATCATGTCCAGCCATAGCGATTCCGCGCGACCCGCCCCCGACCAAGTCCTCACCGACATCGCCGAGTACGTGCTCGGCGCCGACCCGGGTGGGGAGCTCGCCTATCAGACCGCACACCATTGCCTGCTTGACACGCTCGGCTGCGGCCTCGAGGCGCTCGAATACCCGGCCTGCGCCAAACTGCTCGGCCCGATCGTACCGGGCACGCACGTACCGCACGGCGCGCGGGTTCCGGGCACCCAGTTCCAGCTCGATCCGGTGCAGGCGGCATTCAATATCGGCGCCATGATCCGCTGGCTCGACTTCAACGACACCTGGCTCGCCGCCGAATGGGGCCACCCGTCCGACAACCTCGGCGCCATCCTCGCCACGGCCGACTGGCTGTCCCGCCAGGCCGTTGCGCAGGGGCGCGCGCCGTTGACGCTGCGCGAGGTGCTCACGGCCATGATCCGCGCCCACGAGATCCAGGGCGTGATCGCGCTTGAAAACAGCTTCAACCGCGTCGGGCTCGATCACGTGGTGCTGGTGAAGGTGGCCTCGACCGCCGTGGTGGGGCGGCTGCTCGGCCTCACCCGCGAGGAGATCATCAACGCCGTGTCGCTCGCCTGGATCGACGGGCAGAGCCTGCGGACCTATCGTCACGCGCCAAACGCCGGCTCGCGCAAGAGCTGGGCCGCCGGCGATGCCACGAGCCGGGCCGTGCGCCTGGCCCTGATGGCACGCACCGGGGAGATGGGCTACCCGACGGCGCTCACCGCCAAGACCTGGGGATTCTACGACGCGCTGTTCAAGGGACAGCCGCTGAAGTTCCAGCGCGGCTACGGCTCGTATGTGATGGAGAACGTGCTGTTCAAGATCTCCTACCCCGCCGAGTTTCATGCGCAGACTGCGGTCGAGGCGGCCATGCAGTTGCATCGGCAGCTCGGCGAACTCGGCACCAGCGCCGAGCAGATCGAGCGAATCACCGTGCGTACGCACGAAGCCTGCGTGCGCATCATCGACAAGCGCGGCCCGCTCGCCAACCCCGCCGACCGCGATCACTGCATCCAGTACATGATGGCCGTGGCGCTGCTGTTCGGCCGCCTGACCGCCGCCGACTACGAGGACGGGGTTGCGGCCGATCCGCGCATCGATGCGCTGCGTGCAAAGATCAGCTGCGTGGAGGATGCGCAGTTCACACGCGATTATCTCGATCCGCACAAGCGCTCCATCGCCAACGCGGTGAGCGTGCGGCTGAAGGACGGCCGCGAACTGAGGGAGGTGCTGGTGGAGTATCCGATCGGCCACAAGCGCCGGCGCGCCGAAGGAATTCCGCTGCTGATCGAGAAGTTCCGGCGCAACCTGGCGCGACGCTTCCCGGAGAAGCAGCAGCACGCAATCGCCGCGCTGTCGCTTGACCAGGCCCGCCTCGAGCGCACGCCGGTCAACGAATACCTCGACCTGTACGTGATCTGAGGGAGATGCGCCGTTGAGCACTTACCTCGTTGGGGCCGATCTTCCGGCCACGCCCGCTGGCGAGCGCTTCGCCGCGCTCGTGCGGCGCGGGCCGATCCTGCCCATGCCCGGCGCGTACAACGGCCTGGCCGCGCTGCAGGCGAAAGCTGCCGGATTCGAGGCGTTGTACCTGTCGGGGGCGGCCATGAGCGCCTCGATGGGACTTCCGGACCTCGGCATCCTCACCGTGGAGGACGTGTGCGTGTTCATCCGGCAGGTGAGCCGCGCGGCGCGCCTGCCGGTGCTGGTCGACGGGGATACCGGGTACGGCGAGGCGCTCAACGTGATGCACATGGTGCGCGCCTTCGAGGAGGCGGGCGCCGCCGCGGTGCACATCGAGGACCAGGTGCTGCCGAAGAAATGTGGCCATCTGAACGACAAGAAGCTGCTGCCCGTCGAGGAGATGGCCGCCAAGGTCGCCGCGGCCGCGCGCGCCCGACGGCACTTGTACGTCATCGCGCGCACCGATGCGGCCGCGAGCGAAGGGCTCGACGGCGCCGTCGCGCGGGCCCGCCGCTACCTCGAGGCGGGGGCCGATGCGATCTTTCCGGAGGCGCTGAGCAGCGCGGAGATGTTCCGGGAGTTCGCGCGCCGGATCGAGGCGCCGCTGCTGGCCAACATGACCGAATTCGGCCGCAGCCCTTATTTCACGGCCGAGGAATTCCAGGCCATGGGGTATCGGATGGTGATCTGGCCGGTGAGCGCGCTGCGCATCGCGGCCAAGGCGCACGAGCGGCTGTATGCGGCAATCGCTCGCGAGGGGGGACCGAAGAGTCTGATCGGGGAGATGCAGACCCGGCAGGAACTCTACGCGACGATTGCCTATGCCGAGTACGAGGCGCTCGACGCCTCGATCGTCAGAAGTGTCGTGCCGCGCTGAGCGGCTGCCGGGCGTGCGGGGAGCGGGAAATCAGCCCCGGCGGGAAGCGATGAACTCCACCGAAGAGCCGATCAGCACCACGACGGTGAGAATAAGCTGAGAAACGGCGATGAGCATGGGGTTATTCCTTAACTTCAGTTTGGGCGCGCAAGTCTAGGGAGCCGCGCAGCGCCGGGCATGTCCATCGCGAGGGTGCCCGGCATGCCCTTCGCGAGGGCCGCGGCGCTACTCCTTTCGGGAGAGCGCACCCGGAGCGGCGTGACGGGCATCACACCCTCACGGTACACTGTGAGGAAATCGGCGCTGCGACTGCTCGCGCCGGCCCCCGACCGCACTCCTGGAGCCCTCTCTGATGGCCATTGGCACCGATTCCGTCGTCACGATCCACTACACGCTGAAGGATGCTGCCGGGGCGGTGCTGGATCAGTCCGGGCCGGGCGAGCCGCTGGCCTATCTGCACGGCCACGGCAACATCATCCCGGGGCTGGAGAAGCAGCTGACCGGCAAGAATCCCGGCGATGCGCTCACCGTCACGGTGCCGCCCGCCGAGGGCTATGGCGAGTACAGCAAGGATCTGGTGCAGGATGTGCCGCGCCGCGCGCTGCGCGGCGTCAAGGACGTGACAATGGGAATGCACCTGCATGCGCAGACCGCGGAAGGCCCTCGCACGGTGACCGTGACGAAGATGATCGGCGACATGGTGACGCTCGACGGCAACCATCCGCTCGCCGGCCAGAGCCTGCACTTCGAGGTCCGCATCGAGGCGGTGCGTGCGGCCACGGAAGAGGAACTGGCGCACGGCCACGTACACGGTGCGCACGGCCACGACCACCACTGAGCCGGCCGGCGGCGGCAGCCCCCGGTGGCGGCCCATCGCGGGGTGAGCCGCACCGACGCTCAGCACCTGCCCGCGCGCCGCTCGCACCGCGCCGCGCTCAGAACCATCCGTAATTGAAGCTGATGCTGACGCGCTCGCCCGCTGGATTGGCAGGCACCTCGTGGCGCAGCCAGCTCTCGAACAACACCAGAGCGCCGGCCTGCGCCGGAATCGGTACCCACGGCCGGTTGGCGCGGCTCGTCCTGCTCCGGCGCGGCGGTGCGGCCATCATCCGATCGAGCCGAGGGTCCTCGATTTTCAGCGCGGCGCAGCCACGGGGCGTCTTGAGGTAGAACGTGCCGCTGATGGTGGCCAACGGGTGCAGATGCAAGCCGTGGGCGGTGCCGCGCGGCATGATGTTGACCCAGCAGTCGGTCATCGCGAGCGGGCGGCCGGTCAGGTCGAGCTCGAGCGCACGGGCGAATGCCCTCACGTGTGGATCGATGGCGCGCTCGAGCGCGGCGAATGTCGGCGACAGCCGGTGCATGCGGCACGCCGATCCATAGGAGGTGTAGCCGCCGGGGTAATTGCGCGCCGACCAGCGCCGTCCGGACGCATCGTCGAGCCGCAGCTGGCGGGTCTCACGCAGCAGCCGCGGCCTGAGTCCGGCCGCGGCGGCTGGCCGGCAGGTGTAGATCTGGGTCGGAAACAGCCGCTCGATACTCATGCGGCCAGTATATCGGCGCGGTACTCACGCGGTGGCGAACTGCTGCTCCTCCGTGCTGCCCGCGAGCGCCCCGAGGGAGGATGTCCCGCCGGTGATCGCCTGCGTAACCTCGTCGAAATAGCCGGCGCCGACCTCCCGCTGGTGACGCGTGGCACTGTAGCCGTGCGGCTCGGCGGCGAACTCCGCCTGCTGCAGCTCGACGTAGGCGGTCATGTGCCGCTCCCGGTAACCACGCGCCAGCTCGAACATCGAGAAGTTCAGGGCATGAAAGCCCGCGAGCGTGATGAACTGGAACCGGTAGCCCATCGCGCCGAGCTCGCGCTGGAAGCGCCCGATCGTCTCCTCGTCGAGCTTGCGCCGCCAGTTGAATGACGGCGAGCAGTTGTAGGCGAGCAGCTTGCCCGGATGCTGCCGGTGCACCGCCTCGGCGAAGTGTTTCGCCTCCTCCAGGTCGGGCTTGGCGGTCTCGCACCACAGCAGGTCGGCATAGGGCGCATAGGCACAGGCGCGCGCAATGGCCTGTGCCAATCCGGCCCGCACGTGGCAGAAGCCCTCGGCCGTGCGCCCGCGCTCGGCATCGATGAACGGCCGATCGCGTTCATCGACGTCCGCGGTGAGCAGACTCGAGCCTTCCGCATCGGTGCGGGCAACGAGCACCGTCGGCACGTTGCACACGTCGGCGGCCAGCCGCGCGGCGAGCAGCTTGTTGATCGCCTCCTGCGTCGGTACCAGCACCTTCCCGCCCATGTGGCCGCACTTCTTCGCCGAGGACAGCTGGTCCTCGAAGTGCACTCCGGCCGCTCCGGCCTCGATCAGCTGCTTCATCAGCTCGAACGCGTTCAGCACCCCGCCGAAGCCGGCCTCGGCGTCCGCCACGATCGGCTTGAGCCAATCGATGCTGTCGTCCCCCTCGGCGTGGTGAATCTGATCGGCGCGCCGCAACGTCGAGTTGATCCGCCGCACCACCGCCGGCACGGAATCGGCCGGATAGAGCGACTGGTCGGGGTACATCTGACCGGCGAGGTTCGCATCCGCGGCGACCTGCCAGCCGGAGAGATAAATCGCCTCGAGTCCGGCTCTGACCTGTTGCAGGGCCTGGTTGCCGGTGAGCGCCCCGAGTGCATTGACGAACGGACGCTCGTTGAGCATGCGCCAGAGCTTCTCGGCCGTCAGGCGGGCGAGCGAATGCTCGATGGGGATCGTGCCGCGCAGGCGCACCACGTCTTCCGGCCGGTAGGTGCGCTCGATGCCGCGCCATCGGGGCGAGTCTTGCCACGACCGACGCAGATCCTGCGCGCTCGGTAACTGATCATTGGGTTTCATGCGAGGGTCTCCGGCCGTCAGTCGATGAGTTCGTACGCGGGTATTGTCAGGAATTCGTCGAAGGTATCCTGCTTGATCATCCGCTCCATCAGCCGCGCGGCGGTGGGGAACACCCCGCCGAGCAGCCGCGCGGCACCGACCTCTGAGTGGATCCGGTCGAGTTCCTCGGCGAACAGACGATCGATGCGCTCGGGCGTCACCTGAGCCCCGTCGCTGGTGTGCGCGCCGTGGTGCAGCCACTGCCACAGTTGCGCGCGGCAGATCTCGGCGGTGGCGGCATCCTCCATCAGGTTGTAGAGCGGCACGCAGCCGCTGCCGCGCAGCCACGCCTCGAGGTACTGCACGCCCACACGGATGTTGCTGCGGATGCCCTCCTCGGTAATGGTGCCGCCGGGCACGCGCAGCAGATCCTCGCGGCGCACGACGATCTCGGTGCGTTGCACCTGCAGCTGGTTCGGACCGCTCATCAGCGCATCGAATGCCGCGCGCGCCACTGGCGCCAGACCCGGGTGCGCGATCCAGGTGCCGTCGTGGCCGGCCTGCGCCTCGCGCAGCTTGTCCGCGCGCACCCGCTCCATCGCCACCGCGTTGGCCTGGCTGTCGCGCACCGGGATCTGCGCGGCCATGCCGCCCATCGCGTGGGCGCCGCGGCGGTGACAGGTCTGGATGAGCAAGTCCACGTACGACTTGAGGAAATGCCGCTCCATGGTCACCTGTGAGCGGTCTGGCAGGACGAGTTCGCCGCGATTGCGCAGCTTCTTGATGAAGCTGAAGATGTAATCCCACCGGCCGCAGTTCAGCCCCGCGATGTAGGGCCGCAGCTCGAAGAGAATCTCGTCCATCTCGAACGCCGCCGGCAGCGTCTCGATCAGCACCGTCACGCGAATGGTGCCGCGCTGCAGCCCGAGCGCATCCTCGGCGGCGGCGAAAACCTCGCTCCACAACCGCGCCTCGAGGTGACTCTCGAGCTTCGGCAGATAGAAATACGGTCCGGTGCCGGCCCGCGCCAGCCCGTCGTGATTGCGCGCCAGATACAGCGCGACGTCGAACAGCGCGCCGGCGACCGGCTCGCCATCGATGCGCACGTGTTTCTCCGGCAGATGCCAGCCGCGCGGCCGAACGATCAGGGTCGCGCGCCGCGCCCCCAGGCGGTAGACCTTGCCGCTCGCCGGATCGCGGTGACTGATCGTGCCGTCGATGGCATCGGCGAGATTGATCTGGCCCTGCACCATGTTCTGCCAGGTCGGACTGCAAGAATCCTCGAAATCCGCCATGAACGCGCACACCGGGGCGTTCAGCGCATTGATGATCATCTTGCGGTCGACCGGCCCGGTAATCTCGACACGCCGGTCGAGGAGGTCGAACGGCACCGGCGCGATGTGCCAGCTGCCGCGGCGGACTTCCGCGGTGTGCGCCAGGAAATCCGGCAGCACGCCGGAGTCGAAATCACGCTGCCGCCGCGCGCGCGCGGCGAGCAGCTCGAGACGCCGGGGATTGAACTGCCGGTGCAGTCGCCCCAGCAGCTCGAGCGCCCGCTGGGTGAGCACCTCGGAGGCGCGCTCGACGGCGGGCGGGGCAACGAGGAGCGCGGGCATGGCCGTGGGCTGGACGGGGCGCGCGGCACTGTAGGCGAGGGAGGTGGGGCTCGGGTTCATGGGGCCGAGCATAGACCCGGCCGAGTGAATAATTTGACTATGGAAACTTCACATTGTTAATTTCACAACCTGCGGACCCTCCGCCCGCCGCCCCTCAGGTGAGCTCATGTCGCCATTGCTACGCAAAGGTCATTTTCTCGGCGCGAAGCTGCGCGAGCTGCGCAAGCGCAACGGCCTGACGCTCGAGGAGCTCTCCTCGCGCTGCATCCAGCGCGACGCGGCGCGCGCGCCCTCGGTGTCCTATCTGAGCATGATCGAGAGCGGCAAGCGTGTGCCCTCCAGCGAGCTGCTCGAGCTGCTCGCCCAGGTCTTCCAGCGCGATCCGGGCTGGTTCCTCGATGAAAGCGGCAGTGGCGGCAGCGAGCTCGGCGCGGTCTCGGCGCCCGCCGGCGGGGCGGCGAAGGTTCCGCTGGAACCTGCGTTCCTGTTCTCCAAAGAGGTGCTGCAGGCGGCAATTCCCGAGCTGCTGCAGCAGACCGGCACGAGCGGACGGCAGTTCGCACATCTGCTGATCCGCACGCACCAGGAGTTCTCCCGCAACGACTTCCCGGACCTGGAACGCGCCGCGGAGGACGTCGGCGAGCGGAAGTTTCCGCTCGATGTCGAGGACCTGATGCGCCTGACGCGCCGCCACGGTCTTGAGATCCGCTGGTTCGAGCGCAAGCCGCTGTTGGCGCGCGACAAGGACCGAGAGGTGCGCAGCATGGTGCGCTCGTTCTACGAGCCGCCGCGCCTCATATACGCCAATCGCGCGCTGCAAGCCGATCCGGCGCGCCTGAAGTTCGATCTCGCCGCGCACATCGCGCACAAGGTGCTGCATGGCGGGGATGGGCTGAAGTCCGCGCACGCCACGGGCGGGGAGATGGGCGGCAGCCCCGAGGGCGCCTCGACGGCCGGCATGGACGCCGAGGACGTGTTGCACGCGTGGCGCGACTTCGAGTGCAGTTTCTTTGCCGGCGCGCTGCTCGCGCCGCGCGGGCCTTTCCGCCGCTTCCTGACCCGCGAGCGCTACCGGGTGGAGTCCGGCGCCGCGCTCGAGCTCACTCCCGCCGTCGTCATGCGCCGCATGACCAAGGTGTCCCCGTACCCGTACTGGCATTTCTTCGATGCCTATCCGCCCGGATATCTGCGCGCGGTCTACCGGGGCAACGGGATTCCACTGCCCTGGGGCAACCTCGCTCAGGTGAGTGACCCGTGCCCCAACTGGGCCGTGTTTCACATGCTCGGCAGCGACCGCGACGTGGGCTCGCAGATCTCGGTGTTGCGCGACGGGGAGCGTTCGCTCCTGTACTGCTGCCACTCGCGACGCGTGCGCGACATGGCCGGTAACCCGCACGTCCTGTCCGTGGGGGTCGACCTGGCCCCCGCGCTCGATGCCAACGGCGCCTCGAGCGAGGCGCTCACCGCGGCGATTCTCGCCGAGTCGGTGCGCGGCGGCGGCGAGGGGCGTCCCCCGAAGGCGGCGAAAGCCGCCCTGCAGGCGGTCGCCAACGTGCTGAACATCGCCTGGATCGACGCGGCGCTCGAGCGGCCCGCGCGCATCATCTGTCCACGCAGCTCGCGCTGCCCACGGCCCGATCGGTGCGCCGAGGCGCGGGTCCGACCATCGCGGGCGCGGGAGATCGACGAGGTGCGCGCCGAGATCCTCGGCGCACCGCGCTGATCAGCGCTTCGGGTGCATGAAGATCATGGCCGGATGCTCGAGGCACTCCTTGAGGGCCTGGATCATCGCCGCGGCGTCGTAACCGTCCACGAAGCGGTGATCGAAGGACGAGGAGAGGTTCATCATGCGCCGCACAGCGACCGCCCCGTCCACCACGACCGGGCGCTCAAGCGCGCGGTTCACGCCGACGATGGCCACCTCGGGAGCATTGATGATCGGCGTGCTGACGATGCCGCCGAGCTTGCCGAGACTGCTCAACGTGATGGTCGAACCGGTGAGCTCATCGCGGCTCGCCTTGTTCTGGCGCGCCGCCTCGGTGACCCGGCGCATCTCGGCCACCAGCTCCCACAGAGAGAGCCGCTCGGCGCTGCGCACCACCGGCACCTTCAGGCCGTCGGGCGTCTGCGTCGCCACGCCCACGTGCACGGCGCGGTGGCGGATGATGACGTTGCGCTCGGCGTCATAGTGGGCGTTGCACTGCGGGAACTCGCGCAGCACCTGCACGAGCGCAAGCACGAGAAACGGCAAGTAGGTAAGCGCTGCCTCGCCGGAGGCCAGCCGCTCGTTCAGATGCCGGCGCAGCGCCTCGAGCTCGGTGACATCGACTTCCTCGACGTAGGCGAAATGCGGAATGTTGCGCTTGCTCTCGCTCATGCGCTGAGCGATCAGCCGGCGCACCCCGATCACCTTGATTTCCTCGCGCACCGGCGCCTGCGACGCGATGCCCGCCGCTCGTGCCGCCGAAGCGGGCGGCTGCGCCCCCCCGCGCACGTACGCCTCCAGGTCCTCGCGCAGGATGCGGCCCTGCGGGCCGCTGCCCGGCACATCGGCCAGGTCGACCCCGGCCTCGTGCGCACGCCGTCGGTTGGCCGGTGAGCTCATCACCCGGTTGCGCGCGGCAGCGGCCGGTGGCGGTGCCGGGACCTCGGGTGCGGGCGCCGGGGCGGCCCGTGCCGCTGCCGGCGCATCGGGCGGCGGCGCCCCGGCGGTGCCCGCATCGGTCTCGATTACGATCAGCCCTGCCCCGACGGCGACCATCTCGCCCGGCGCCCCGGTGGTGGAAACCACCCGGCCGCTCACCGGCGAGGGCACCTCGACGGCCGCCTTCTCGGTCATGACCTCGACCAGCACCTGCTCCTCATCGACCGCATCGCCGGGCTTGACGTGCCAGGCGACGATTTCGGCCGATACCGTTCCCTCACCGAGATCCGGCAGCTTGAACACGTAACGGCTCATCGGACCTCCATCACGCTGCGCAGCGCGGCGATGATGCGCGCCGGCCCGGGAAAGTAATCCCATTCGAACGCATGCGGGTACGGCGTATCCCAGCCGGTCACCCGGGCGATGGGCGCCTCGAGGTGCCAGAAACACTCCTCCTGCACCGTGGCCGAGAGCTCCGCGCCGAAGCCGCTGAAGCGAGTCGCCTCGTGCACGATGATGCACCGGCCGGTCTTGCACACGGACGTGCACAACGTGTCGACATCGAGCGGCACCATCGTGCGCACGTCGATGATCTCGGCATCCACCCCGGCGAGCCGTACGGCCGCCTCGGCCACGTGCACCATCGTACCGTAGGTGAGGACCGTGACCTGTGTGCCGGGGCGCACGATCTCGGCCTTGCCGATCGGAACGGCGTAGTGGCCCTCGGGGACCTCCCCCTTCGGGTGCGTGCTCCACGGTACCGCCGGCTTGTGCGGATCGCCGTCGAACGGGCCGTTGTAGATGCGCTTCGGCTCGAAGAATACGACCGGATCGTCATCCTCGATCGAGCGGATCAGCAATCCCTTGGCATCGTACGGATTGGAGGGCATCACGACCTTGATGCCGCAGACGTGCGTGAACACCCCCTCGGGGCTCTGCGAGTGCGTCTGGCCGCCGCGGATCCCACCCCCGCACGGCGTGCGGATCGTCACCGGCGCACTGAAATCCCCGGCGGTGCGGTAGCGCAGCCGGGCCAACTCGCTCACGATCTGATCGAATGCCGGATAGATGTAGTCGGCGAACTGGATCTCGGCCACGGGACGCAGCCCGTTGACGCCCATGCCGATCGCCGCAGCGACGATACCGCCCTCGGCAATCGGGGTGTCGAGCACGCGATGTTCGCCGTGCTTGCGCTGCAGTCCGTCCGTGCAGCGGAACACTCCGCCGAAGTAGCCGACATCCTCGCCAAACACCACCACGCGCGGATCGCGCTCAAGCATGACGTCGAGCGCTGAATTGATCGCCTGCACCATGTTCATCTGCGCCACCGCTCAGCCCTCCCCGCCCGTACCGTCGCTGGCCGCCTGGCGGGCGGCCAGCAACTGGCGCAGCTCTTCACGCTGGCGCTGCAGATGCGGGGGCATCTCGTGGAACACGTCCTCGAACATGCTGAGCGGGTTGAGTGCCGGCCCCTCGGTGAGGGCCCCGTAGCTGACAGCCTCCTTCCAGCAGGCGGTCACGTGCGCCTCGAGCTCCTTCTCGAGCGCCGCATGGCGGTCCTCGGACCACTCCCCGAGGCCGATCAGATGCGCCTTCAGGCGCGTGACGGGGTCCCCGAGCGGCCAGGACTGCCATTCCTCCTTCGGCCGGTAGCGGGCCGGATCGTCGCTGGTGGAATGCGCCGCCGCCCGGTAGGTGACGTGCTCGATCAGCGTCGGGCCGCCGCTCGCCCGTGCGCGCTCGGCGGCCCAGCGGGTCACCGCGTAGACGGCGAGGAAATCATTGCCATCCACGCGCACACCGGGAATGCCGTAGCCGGGGCCGCGCTGGGCGAACGTGCGCCGCTCACCGCCGGCGAACCCCTGGAAGCTCGAGATCGCCCACTGGTTGTTGACCACGTTCAGGATCACCGGGGCCCGGTACACCGCCGCGAATGTCAGGGCGTGGTGGAAATCGGCCTCGGCGCTCGCCCCCTCGCCGATCCAGGTCGCCGCGATGCGCTCCTCACCCTTGATGGCCGCGGCCATCGCCCAGCCGACCGCCTGCGGAAACTGCGTCGCCAGATTTCCCGAGATCGAGAAGATGTTGCCTTCCGCCCAGTGGTACATGATCGGCATCTGGCGGCCACGGCACATGTCGCGCGTGTTCGAGAGACACTGGCACATCAGGTCAACCAGACTCTTGCCCCGCACGATGAACAGTCCCTGGGTGCGGTACGAGGGAAACAGCATGTCGCCGGGCTGCAGCGCCATGCCCGGGGCCACCGCCACGGCCTCCTCGCCGGTCGATTTCATGTAAAACGAGATGCGCCCCTGGCGCTGCATGCGCTGCATCCGATCGTCGAAATGGCGGGTGAGCAGCATGTGACGCAGGGCCACCTGCAGCTCCTCCGGTTCCAGGTGCGGGTTCCAGGGACCGACCGCGTGAGCGTGCTCATCGAGCACGCGCACCATGCCGGTCCCGAGCCGCTCGATCTCGAGCGCCGCCGCCAGCGTATCCGGGCGCGCCTCGCGTCCGGCCGGCGGGATGTCCAGATAACTGAAGTCCGGCTTCTCTCCCGGACGGGCCGGAGGATGCGGAACGTGCAGGCGCGACTGCGTCATAAATGCTGAGCCTCGTCACCGCCGGTTGCCGGCAGAATGCAAATCTTACCGCCCCGAAAGCGCAATGGACGTTCCAATCCGTTCGCAAATCGCGCGATTCACGCAACGTGCATCGCATCCTGAATGCACCACGCCCTGGCAGCCCCAGGGCCGCACGGCCATAATGTCGCCGTGAAATCCTACCCCACCGCCCGCGGCGTCGTACTGCGCAAGCCCTCCGGCGCCTCCGAGCGCGCCTCCCCCAGTCCCGCCCGCCCGGACGGACCGGCGCGCGTGCGCGTGACCCGCGAAGTCGCCGGGCGCGGCGGCAAGGCCGTCTCGGTCGTGCTCGGCCTGCCGCTCGCGGCGGCGCAGCTCGAGACGCTCGCCCGCGAGCTGAAGAAACTCTGCGGCGCCGGCGGCGCCGTGCGCGACGGACGCATCGAGATCCAGGGCGAGCACCGCGAGCGGCTGGTCGAGGCCCTGCGCGAGCGCGGCTACGAGGCCAAGCGCGCCGGCGGCTAGGGCCGCAGCACCGCCAGCAGCACGATCGCGATCAGCAGCACCCCGGGGACTTCGTTGAACGCCCGGTACCAGCGCTGCGAGCGGCGGGCGCGCCCCTCAATGAGCTGGCGCATCAACACGTAACACCACACGTGGTACCCCAGGAGCGCCGCCACGAGCACGAGCTTTAAGCGCAGCCAGGCGAATTGCAGCAACGCCGGCGCGACAATGAGCATCGACAGCCCGAAGGCGATGGCCAGCGCCCCGCCGAGACTCATCAGCCCGAACAAGCGCCGTTCCATCACTGCGAAGCGCGCGAGTCCCGGCCCGTCCGTGGTGGCGCAGTGGTAGACGAACAGCCGCGGCAGATAGAACAGACCCGCGAACCACGTCACCACAAAGACGATATGGAATGCCTTGAGCCAGAGCATGCAGTATCGTACTCGGCTTCGGCACGCTTGACCAAGTGAGCGCGCGACAGATTCAGGAGGATCGTCATGAGCGAAATCGACTCAGGAGAGGCACCGGGCGCACCGGGACTTTCGCCCACTTGGTGCAGCAGCGCCAAAGACGTCGTGGGCTGCTCGCTCGGCCGGCCGCGGCTGTGGTTCACCATCGGCGGCGGGATCGTCAACGAGGTCTACTTTCCGCGGGTCGACATCCCGCAGATCCGTGATCTGGGCTTCATCGTGGCCGACGGCCAGGGCTTCTGGGTCGAGGTCAAACGCCTCGGCCGGCCGACCGTCACACTGGCCGGCCTCGGGATCCCCGCGGTGCAGATCGTGCACCGCCACGAGCGCTTCGAGCTGCGGCTGCGAATCGCGCCGGCCGCCGAACGTGACGTGCTGTTGATCGACGTGCAGCTCACGGGCGATGAGCAGCTGCGCCCCTACGCGCTGCTCGCGCCGCATCTCGGCGGCACCGGACATGACAACACCGCGTTCGTCGCCGATCACCGCGGGCATCGACTGCTGCTCGCCGAGCAGGGCCCCTTCGCGCTCGCCCTCGGCGCCGTCGCGGTCGATGCCGCGCAGCGCGACGCTTTGGGTCGCGCGAGCTGCGGTTATGTCGGCACCAGCGACGGCTGGCAGGACTTCGAGCGCAACGGCGCGATGCGCTGGGAATTCCACCGTGCCGGTCCGGGCAATGTCGCCCTCATGGCCGAGCTGCCACGCCGCGCGGTCCTCGGCCTGGGCATCAGCAGCAGCACCGAGTCGGCCGCGACACTGGCACTCTCAGCGCTGTTCGAGCCGTTCGAGGCCAGCTGGCAGCGTCAGATCGAGGAGTGGTCGGCCTGGCAGAAGGACTGCGCCGGGCGCGCCCCGCTCACCGGCTCGCTGCCGCCGCTGTGCCGAGAGCAGCTCAGCATCTCGACCATGGTACTGCGCACACACCAGTGCAAGACATTCCCCGGCGCGATGGTGGCGAGCCTGAGCGTGCCGTGGGGCAACACCAAGGACGAGCGCGCCGGCTATCACCTCGTCTGGCCACGCGACCTGTGCGAGTGCGCCGGCGCGCTGCTCGCCTTCGGCGCCACGCGCGAGGCGCTCGACACGGTGCGCTACCTGCGTGCCACGCAACTCGCCGACGGTCACTGGAACCAGAACCAATGGCTCGGCGGCACGCCGTACTGGACCGCCGTGCAGCTCGATGAGACAGCCTTCCCGGTGCTGCTCGCCTGCATGCTGCACGAGCGCCAGGCGCTCGACGGGGTCCAGGTCGCAGACCTGGTGCTGCGGGCGCTCTCCTTCATCGTGCGCAACGGCCCGGCGTCCGACCAGGACCGCTGGGAGGAGGACGCGGGCCTGAACACGTTCACGCTGTCGGCGTGCATCGCCGCGCTCGTGTGCGGCGCGCCACTGCTGCCCCCGGCCGCGCGCGAGCTGGCGCTCGCCATCGCCGATTACTGGAACGCGAGCCTCGAGAACTGGACGGCGGTGTGCGACACCCCGCTCGCCCGCGAGCACGGGATACCGGGCTATTACGTGCGCGTGGCGCCGGCCGATGCACTGCACGACCGCGGCGCACTGCAAAATGCGCTGCCGATCCGCAACCAGGCGATCGACCCGGACCTGTCGGCCGACGCGCAGGTCGGCGTCGACTTCCTGCAGCTGGTGCGCTTCGGCCTGCGCGCCCCCGACGATCCACTCATCCTCAGCACGCTGAAACTGGTCGACGCACTGCTGAAGGTCGACACGCCGAACGGACCGAGCTGGCACCGCTACAACGACGACGGCTATGGCGAGCACGACGACGGCTCGGCCTACGACGGCACCGGCCGCGGTCGGGCCTGGCCGCTGCTCACCGGTGAGCGCGGGCACTACGAGCTCGCCGCCGGCCGCGATCCGCTGCCGTTGCTCGAGACGATGGCCCGCATGGCCTCCCCCGGCGGGATGCTGCCCGAGCAGGTCTGGGACAGCGCCCCGATCCCCAAGCGCTTCCTGGAGCCGGGCCGCCCGACGGGCGGCGCCATGCCGCTGGTCTGGGCCCACGCGGAATTCATCAAGCTGGCCGTCTCGCGTACGCTCGGCCGGCCCCTGGACCGCCCCGAGCCGCTCTGGCAGCGATACGGCGGGCGACGCCCGGCGCTGAAACGCCTCATCTGGTGTCCGCACGCTCCCGCGGGCGAGCTGCCGGCCGGTGCCGCGCTCACCGTGGCGCTGACCGAGCCGGGCGTGGTGCGCTGGGGCTTTGACGGCTGGCGGGACATCGAGGAGCGCAGCACCGAAGCGAACCCACTGGGGCTGCACCTCGTCGAGATCGACACCCGCGGCCTGAAGGCCGGACAGTCGCTCGACCTGACGTACCGCCACCAGTCGGACGGGGAGTGGGTCGGCCGCGACTACCGCATTGCGGTACGTACGGCTGTTCCGCTCACCAGCCGGGCCGTATAGTGGCGCGCCGGAACACAGCGTGAGCGAGTCCCCGGCAGCACGTGCTATCGGCGATCGCAGTCAACCGGAGGAACCTCCGGACGTTTCCCGGGTCCATACATGCTGGAGGTGGTGACAATGGACGCAATGCCGTTCGGTCGGGTGATCAAATCGGGCAGAGCCTTGGTGGCGCTCGGAGCAGCGCTGATGCTGGCGGCCTGCGCGACCGCCCCGGTGATCCACACGCGCATGGCGGTCGGCGCCAATCTCACAGGAGCACATACCTTCGCGTTTGCAGCGCACCCGGGCACCGACCATGGACCGTACAAATCGCTGACGACCCAGCGTCTCGAGCAGGACGTCGCGGCGCAGATGCAGGCCCGCGGTTACACGCTGGTGGCCGCGGATGCCCGGCCCGACCTCCTGGTGGACTTTCGCCTGCGGACCCGCGACCGCGTCGAGGGCGACATGGGACCGGCGTTCATGGGCAGCTACTGGGGCGGCTGGGGTCCGTACGGCTGGGGCGGCGGTTGGGGTGCGCCCTACGGCTGGGGCTGGGGCGGTTATTACAACGACGTGCGCACGGTGACCTCCGCGGCGCTGACCGTATCGGTCATCAATCGCGAGACTCGCTCGGTGATCTGGAGCGGCACGGCTTCCTCGGACATTTCCCGGCACACCCTGTACCACCCGGACAAGTCCCTCGACGAGGCCGTAACCCAGATCTTCGTGCACTACCCGGTACCGGCCGCCGGGCACTGAGCCGCCGCACTGCGCGCGTGGGCCGCGATGCGGCCCGCACGCGCGGTCATTCGTTCCAGTAGGTGACCCGGTCGCGCCAGTCTTGTGCGGGCGCCGGTTCGTTGCCGCCCGGCGGCTCGGAGCCGATGTAGAGGAACGCAATCAACGCATCCTCGGCAGCAAGCCCGAGAGCCTGCTTCACCTGCTCGTCGTACGCCGCGCCCCCCGTCTTCCACACGGCACCAAAGCCAAGCGCCTGCGCGGCGAGCAGGATGTTCCCGGCTGCCGCACCCGCCGCGAGGATCTGCTCGAGCATCGGCACGCGGGCATGCGGGTCCTTCACGGCGGCGACCACGATGATCAGCGGCGCCCGATACGCCTTGCGGCGCTCGCGCTCCATCGCCTCGGGGCCGCACATGGGACGCACGCGCTGCAACTGCTGCGCGAGCAACTCGCCGAAGCGCGCACGCGCCTCGGCGCGGATGACGATGAACCGCCAGGGACGCAGTCGTCCGTGATCCGGTGCCCGTGCAGCGCTCGCGAGCAACAACTCCAGCGCCGGTGCATCGGGACCGGGCTCGGTGAGCGCCTGCGCCGAGCGCCGGCGCAGCAACAGATCGATCGCTTGCATCGGGCGATCTTGACACAAGTTTGACCCAAACCGTGTACAGTCCGCGCCCATGGACGCCCGTGACTTGCAGGCCCTTAGAGACGCCATTCGCTGTATTCCCGACTACCCCAAGCCCGGCATCGTGTTCCGGGACATCACAACTCTCCTGGGCGATGCGCCGATTTTCCGGCTCGCCGTGACGGAACTCTCGCGGCCCTGGGACGAGACGGTCATCGGGCACGTCGCTGGCATCGAGGCCCGGGGATTCATCCTCGGTGGTGCCGTGGCGCACCGCCTCGGCGCGGGGTTCGTGCCGATCCGCAAGAAGGGCAAGCTGCCGCACGAGACGGTGCGCGTGGCCTACTCGCTCGAGTACGGCCTCGACGAGATGGAGATGCACCGCGACGCCGTTCGGTCGGGCGAGCGGGTGCTGTTGATCGATGATCTGATCGCCACGGGCGGAACGGCGGAGGCGGCTGTCCGGCTGCTGCGCTCCCTCGGGGCGCACGTGGAGGCGGCCTGCTTCGTGATCGACCTCCCGGAGCTCGGCGGTGCCCGCCGCCTGGAAGCCCTCGGCGTCCCGGTCCGCAGCCTTGTCGCTTTTCAGGGACACTGAGCTCACCGCAAGATTACGTTTGGGTCATGCAGGGCTCCGGGGCGATTCTTCCTGCAATAATCCGCTCCGTTCCGGCGCCCGAGCGCTCGGGGCAATTCTAAAACCGCTCAAACTCTCTTGATGGAGATGTCGATGTTCAAGAAGCTCGTCCCTGTACTCGGTGCGCTCCTGGTCGCCGGCTCGCTGGCTGCCGCTCCCGTTGCCGCGGTTGCGGCCCCCCAGGCGCCTGCCGCCAAGCACCACGTCGTGCACAAGAAGATGATGCACAAGAAGTGGACCAAGGCTGCCCACAAGAAGTGGACCAAGGCGGCTCACAAGAAGTGGGCCAAGAAGGTCGCGCACAAGAAGGCCATGAAGCACATGGTCAAGAAGCACATGGCCATGAAGCACATGGCCAAGAAGAAGGCCTAAGCCTAGGCTGAAGCCCAAAGAGCCCCGCCCGCGCGGGGCTCTTTCGTTTTTGGGCCCGCGGCGCGTCCCGCTGGCCGGCCCCCTACAATAGCCGCATGCAGCCGCTCACCGAGATGCTGGTCCTGCTGGCCGCCGCGGTTCTGCTGGTGACCATTGCGCGCCGGCTGAGGCTGCCGACACCGCTGCCGTACCTCGCCGTGGGCCTGGCCTGCGGACCGCATGCGCTGGGGGTCGTGAGCGCCTCCTCGACGGTCGCGCTGATGGCCGAGCTTGGCGTGGCATTCCTGCTGTTCACGCTGGGACTGGATGTCTCGCTGCCGCGCATGATCGCGATGCGACGCGAGGTCTTCGGCCTCGGGGCGGCGCAGGTCGGCGCGACAACCGCAGTTTTCGCCCTGCTGGGATCGCTGGCCGGTATCCCCTGGCCGGCCGCCGTGGTCGCCGGTGGCGCAATCGCCATGAGCTCGACGGCCATCCTGCTGCACCAGCTCACCGAGCGGGCGGAGCTCAATCGCACGCACGGCCGCCTCGCCTTCAGCATGCTGCTGTTCCAGGACTTGGCGTTCGTGCCGCTGCTGGCGCTCGCCTCGGCACTGGGCCGCGGCGTGAATGCCTTCGACCTGCGCGCCGCGCTGCTCGCCGCGGCGGGCGGTGCGCTGGCGATCGGGGCCGTGCTGGCCGCCGGCCGCTGGCTGCTGCGGCCGCTGTTCCACGAAATTGCCCACAGCCGGCTGCGCGAGTTGTTCACGCTGGCGGCGCTGCTGGTCGTCATCAGCGCGGCCTGGGTGTCGCGCCTGGCGGGCCTCTCCGCCGGGCTCGGCGCGTTTCTCGCCGGCATGATGCTCGCCGAGACGGAGTACCGCCATCAGCTCGAGTCGGTGCTGCGGCCGTTCCGCGACATTCTCCTCGGCGTCTTCTTCGTCTCGGTGGGCATGCTGCTCGATGTGCGTCAGCTGGCCGGCGAGGCCGGCGGTGTACTCGCACTCCTGGCCCTCATCGTGGTGCTCAAGACGGCGATCGCCGCCCTGGTGACCCGCCCATTCGCCGGCTCGCGCTTCAAGGCAGTGCGCACCGCCATCGTGATCGCGATCGGCGGGGAGTTCGGGGTTGCGCTCGGCAGCGTCGCGCTCGCCAATCACGTGTTGCCGCAGCGCTTCGGCCAGCCGCTGCTGCTTGCGCTCGTGCTCTCGATGGTGCTCAGCCCGCTGCTGCTCAATCACAACAAGCGGCTCGCCCGGTTGCTGCTGCGCGAGCGCGGGCCCGCGCAACGCACGGCCTTCGAGCGCGAAAGCGCGGCGACCACCGCGATCGGCGGACGGGCGCACGTCATCCTCTGCGGCTTCGGCCGCGTCGGCCAGAGCGTGGCCCGGGTCCTGGAGGCGCAAGGCTTCGAGTACATCGCCCTGGATCTCGACCCGGCACGCATCGCCGCGGCGCGCCAGGCGGGCGATCCGGTGATCTACGGCGATTCGGCCGACGAGCAGATGCTCGCGACCGCCGGACTGGCCACCGCCACGGCACTGGTGATCAGCTTCTCCGACCCGACCACCGCGCTCGGCATCCTGCGCGCCGTGCGCGCCCAGCGCCCGGATGTGCCGATCCTGGTGCGCACCCCGGACGACTCACGTCTGCGGGAACTCGAAGCCGCGGGAGCCACGGCCGTGGTCCCGGAGACCTTCGAGGCAAGCCTGATGCTGGTCTCGCACGTACTGATGCTGCTGCGGGTGCCGGTTTCGCGTGTGGTCCGCCTCATCGGGGACATCCGCAATCACCGCTACAACGTGCTGCGCAGCATCGTGCGCGAGGCGGGGGACTCAGCGCTCGACGATGGGCGCGAGTCCAGCGAGGAGGTCCGGGCGATAGTCGTCCCGCCAGGGGCGTGGGCGGTGGGTCGCACGCTCGCCGAGGCCCGTGCGCGCGGTGCCCAGGCCACCTTCCAGGGCGTTCGCCGGCACGGCATCCTCGGCAGAGACCCGGCTGCGAGCACGCGCCTGCGCGACGGAGACGTCGTGGTGCTATACGGCACGCCAGAGGCGCTGGAGCGCGCCGAGTCGGTCCTGCTCGCCGGCTAGGATACAATCGCGCGCCGGTGAACCGAAGCGACATCCAATTTCCGCCCGAGCATGCGGCGCTGCGCGAGGACGTGCACGCGCTCGGGGAGCTGATCGGGCAAATCCTGCGCGAACAGGGCGGACAGCCGCTGTTCGAGCTGGTTGAGCTCGACCGCCGCGCTGCCATCGCGCGCCGCGAGGGCAGCGCCGCGGCGACCGCCGAACTCCTCGCCTCGGTCCGCGACCGTCCTCCAGCGCTTGCGCGCGAGCTGGTACGCGCCTTCTCGATGTGGTTCCGCACCGTGAACCTGGCCGAGAACGTGCATCGGATCCGGCGGCGGCGCGAGTACTTCCGCACCACCGATCACCCGCAGCCCGGCGGCGTCGAGAGCGCCATCGCCGAGCTCGCCGTGCGCGGCATGACCCTCGAGCAGGTGCTCGAGCTGATCGGATCGCTGCACATCGAACCGGTGTTCTCCGCGCACGCTTTGCAGGCGACACGCCGCACGCTGCTGCGCAAGCAGCAGCGTATCGCGCAACGCATGTTCGGCAGGCTCGACCCGACGCTGACCCCGAACGAGCAGCGTGGACTGTGGAACGGAATCCGCTTCGAGCTGACCACCTCCTGGCAGACCGAGGAGCTGCCGCGCAAGCAGCTGACCGTGGGAGATGAGCGCGAGCAGGTCATCTTCTACCTGGTCGAGATCCTCTATCGGGCCGTTCCGGCGTTCTACGAGGAGATCGCCCAGGCGCTCGGCAAGGTGTTCAGCGTGCCCTCGGAGTCGATCGATCTGCCCGACATCCTGCGCTTCGGCTCGTGGGTGGGCGGCGACATGGACGGGCATCCCGATGTGCATGCCCGCACCATCCGCGAAACGCTGGCCAGGCACCAGCACATTCTGCTCGGCGCCTACATCGGCGAGTGTCAGAAGCTCGCCGAACGGCTCTCGCAGGGCGAGCGGCGCACCAGCGTCTCGACCAGGCTGACCCAGCGCAGCGAGGAGTACTCCCGGCTTGCCCCGGGGGCGCGCCCGGCAATGCTCGGCCGCCGCGACCGCATGCCGTACCGGCTGTTCCTGACGCAGCTCGCACTGCGGCTGCACGATACCCAGGACGGTCGAGGCAGTGGCTACGACAACGTCGGTCAATTCCGCGACGACGTTCAGCTGATTGCCGAGAGCCTGCAGGCCAACAAGGGGGCCACCGCCGGGCTGTTCCAGATCCGCCGCCTGCTGCGGCGCATCGACACGTTCGGCTTTCACCTCGCGAGCCTCGATGTGCGCCAGCACGCGAGCGTGCTGCACCAGATCATCGCCCAGGGCAGCGATGACCCGCTGTGGCCGGGCCGCTCGAGCGAGGAGCGCGCGCGACTGCTCGCCGAGGCGCTCGAGAAGGACACCGGTCCCCGCGTCGAGCTCGACGCACTCGCCCGGCGCAATCTGGCCGTGTTCGAGACCTTCCCGCAGATCCGCCACCGCTACGGTCCGCAGGCAATCGGCTGCTTCATCGTCAGCGGCACGCAGGGCGTCGATGACGTCCTCGCCGCGGTGCTGCTGGCTCGCTGGGCAGCGGTTTTCGACAAGAGCACCGGCCAGGTGACGCTCGACATCGCGCCGCAGTTCGAGTCGATCGCTGCGCTCGAGCGCAGCGGCTCGATCCTGCGCGAGCTTTTGTCCATGCCGGCCTACGCCCGTCACCTGGAGGGCCGCGGCGGGCGGCAGAACGTGCTGCTCGGCTACTCGGACAGCAACAGGGAGGCGGGGCCGTGCGCCTCGCGCTTCGCAATCCACCAAGCCCAGCGCGCGCTGACTGAAACCATCGGCAGCGCCGGGCAGAGCCCAGTCATCATGCACGTCCGCGGCGCCAGCGTCGCACGCGGCGGCGGGCGCATCGACCGGCTGGTGCGTTCCGCGCCCCCGGACTCGCTCAACGGCATTCTGCGCCTGCGCGAGCAGGGTGAAACCATCAAGCAAGGCTACGGCCTGCGCCCGATTGCGATGCGCACGCTCGAGCGCGCGTTCAACGCCCTCAGCCTCGCCTGTGCCGAGCGTAATGCGCGCCCGACGCCGCCGACGCACATCGAGTGCGCAGCCACGATCGCAGCCGCGAGCCGCGATGCGTACCGCGCACTGGTCTATGCGCAGCCGGAATTTCACGAGTTCTTCCGCGCCGCGACCCCCATCGACGTCATCGAGCGGATGCAGGTCGGTTCCCGCTCGATGCACCGCCCCGCCGGCGCGGGCACCGACGGACTGTTGCCGGTCGCGTGGGTATTTGCCTGGACGCAGACCCGGCACATGCTGCCGGCCTGGTTCGGGGCGGGCTCGGGTCTGCGGGCCGCCGCGGCGCGCCACGGCGCCGGCACAGTGCAGAGCGTGTATGGCGAGTGGGCGTTTCTGCGCAACCTGATTGACGACGTCGAGTCGATGCTGGCGCGCGCGGACCTGGAAATCGCCTCGGCCTACCACGAGCTGGCGCCCGAGCCGCTGCGCCGCTTCGCCGGAGTGATCCGCGCAGAGTACGAACTGACGCGCGAGCAGGTATTGCGGATCAAGGGGGCCGGCGAGTTGCTCGACGGCGAACCGCTGCTGCAGCGGGCAATCCGCCTGCGCAACCCCTACATCGATCCGATGAATCTCATGCAGGTCGATCTGCTCGCGCGCTGGCGCGCCGGCGGGCGCACCGACCGCGACCTGTTCGAGGCGCTGCTGGTCAGCACGACCGGCATTGCCCAGGGACTGCAGAGCACCGGATGAACTCCACCATGATCGAAATCCGCCCGGCCGTCGCAGACGACGTCGACCAGATAGTGGAGTTCATCCGCGAACTTGCCCGCTACGAGCGCCTCGAGCACGAGGTGACCGCGACCCCGGCAGATCTGCGCGAGGGGCTGTTCGGCGCGCAGCGTTTTGCAGAAGTCGTGCTCGCGTGCGACGCCGAAGTGCCGGTGGGCTTCGCGCTCTTCTTCCACAATTTCTCGACCTTCAAGGGACAGCCGGGCATCTACCTGGAGGATTTGTACGTCAAGCCGCACATGCGCGGCCGGGGTGTCGGCCGGTTGCTATTGCGCCACCTGGCGCGCCTCGCCGTCGAGCGGCGTTGCGCGCGTCTGGACTGGTCGGTACTCGAGTGGAACGAGCCGTCGATCGCCTTTTACCGCGGGCTCGGCGCCGAGCGGATGTCCGAGTGGCGCATGTTCCGTCTGAGCGGCACTGCGCTCGAACACCTGTCGGCTTCCCCGGCCACCCGCTGAACCGACGCTGAACGGCGCTGCTGCCGCGAACGCCAACTCCCATCGCCACACGCTCTGCGGTAAGCTTCACGCATCGAGTCGGGTCGGGGCGAGCCGTTCGATCTTCGCTCGATCCGCCCGAACCCACAGCACTGGAGTAAACCCGACATGCGCATTCGTTCCCGCTTACTCACGGCGCTCGCCGGCGTGCTGTTCGCACTGACGACGGTCGCTGCCCACGCGCAGGCCCTGCAGGAAGGCCGGCTGCTGCTCGCCACCCAGGTTCTGAACGATCTGAAAGGCAGCCGCGACCAGGGCATCCCGCAGTGGCTGCTGCAGCGTGCCTACGGCATCGCGGTGATTCCGGACCTGACCAAGGTCGCTTTCTTCTTCGGCGCGCGCCGCGGACATGGCGTACTGGTCGTACGCAAGAGTGACGGCCGTTTCTCGAGCCCGGTGTTCATCACCCTCACCGGCGGAAGCTTCGGCTTCCAATGGGGCGTGCAGAAGACCGACCTGGTGCTGGTGTTCACCTCGCGCAAGGGCGTCGCCGGACTCAGCGGCGGCAAGGTGACTCTCGGGGCCTCCGCCTCGGTGGCGGCCGGACCGGTCGGCCGGCAGGCCTCCGCAGCCACGGTGCAGACCTTCAATGCCGCCGTCTATTCCTACTCGCACAACAAGGGACTGTTCGCCGGCGTCGCCATCAGCGGCTCGGAGATGACCGTCGACACCGGCGCGAACGCGGCATTCTACGGTCAGCGGCACGTACGGGCCTCGCAGATCATGTCGGGCGCGGTCTCGAGCGGCAACAGCGCGGCCACCCAGTTTCTCGATGCGGTCGATACGGCCGCCGGGCTGTCTGGGGAGCAATCGGCTGCAGCCTCACCGGCGGCCACCGCGCCAGCGGGCGCCCCTGCCCCCGCCGCACAGGCCTATCCTCTGCAGGAGCAGGCCCCGAGCAGCAGCGGCAATCCCCCGAACTGAACGGCTCCAGCGGCGTCCGGACCCGCTCCCGGGCGGGCGGTCCGGGAGCGGCGCCGGAGCCAGCCGCACTCTCGCTCCATGGGGAGAGGCGCCCCGGTCGCAAATGCGGCACAGTAGCCGCTTCAGCCGGAGCCGCACTTGAACGAGACCGTCGCCAGCACGGGCGCCGCGCGCGCCGCCAGCCAGACTGCCGTTGCGGTGCTGCTGGCGATCAGCTTCAGCCACCTGCTGAACGACATGATGCAGTCGCTGCTGCCGGCGCTGTATCCGATGCTCAAGGCGCACTACGATCTGTCCTTCGGACAGATCGGCGCGCTGACCTTCACCTACCAGATCACCGCCTCGATCCTACAACCCATCATCGGGCGGTACACGGACCGGCGCCCGCGCCCGTACTCGCTGTCCGCCGGAATGGGCTTCACCCTGATCGGCCTCGCGCTGCTCGCCTACGCCCATTCCCTCCCGCTGCTGCTCAGCGCCGCTGCGCTGATCGGCTGCGGCTCCTCGGTGTTTCATCCGGAATCCTCGCGCGTGGCGCGCATGGCCTCGGGCGGACGTCACGGCCTGGCACAGTCGGTCTTCCAGGTGGGCGGTAATCTCGGCTCCTCGATCGGACCGCTGCTGGCAGCGTTCATCGTCCTGCCGTACGGCCAGTCGAGCGTGGTGTGGTTTTCCTGTGCGGCGCTTGCGGGCATGTTCATTCTGCTGCAGGTCGGACACTGGTACCGCCAGCACGGGCTCGAGCGGCTGAAGCCGCGCAGCAGCGACGCTGCGGCGCAGGCCCCGACTCGCCGACACGTGACCGTGGCGATGCTCGTGCTGCTCGCGCTCATCTTCTCGAAGTATTTCTACCTCGCGAGCCTCACCAGCTACTACACCCTGTACCTGATCAGCCGCTTTCACGTGTCGATCCAGAATGCCCAGGTGCACCTGTTTGTGTTCCTCGGCGCGGTGGCCGCCGGCACACTTATCGGCGGGCCGATCGGCGATCGGATCGGCCGCAAGTACGTGATCTGGGGCTCCATCGTCGGGGTGCTGCCCTTCACGCTGCTGCTGCCGCATGCGAACCTGTTCTGGACCGGCATCCTGACGGTACCGATCGGGATGATTCTCGCCTCGGCCTTCCCGGCGATCGTGGTCTATGCCCAGGAGCTGCTGCCGGGCCGCACCGGCACGGTGGCCGGCCTGTTCTTCGGCCTGGCCTTCGGCATGGGCGGCATCGGCGCGGCGGTTCTGGGGTACCTTGCCGACACCTCCGGCATCAGCTTCGTCTACCAGCTGTGCGCGTGGCTGCCGATCATCGGCCTGCTCGCCGGCTTCCTGCCCAACGTCGAGCGCCCGCGGCAGGCCGCGGCGAGCTGACGCGCCCTCAGTGCCGGGCTGGCGCCGCCCGATCGGGCAGCAGCACCTCGGCGCTGAGGTACGTGCCCATCATGATCTGGTGCGGCACGCAGGTGCTGTGCATGACGATGTGCCGGGCCGCGAACAGCGGCAGGAACACCCGCCGGAACTGCCCGACCAGCTCGCATTTGCCACCCTGGTTGAAGTCGGCCCCGCTGCGCGTCAGGACCACTTTCTGCCAGTGCGCTGCGACCCGTGAAGCGGCTGGAACGTGCGCGCCAGCCGGCACCAGTACCTGCATCTTCACGCGCACGCCGGGGAACGGATCCGGATAGCCGGGCCGCACACACGGGTCCTCGCGCAGCTTCAGATCGCGCGCACCGAGCTTCGTGAGCATGCGGTCGACCTCATCGCGCAGTCCGCCGCAGGAGAAGTATGTCGTGAAGCCCTGGTAGACGAAATGCACCTGGCGGGCGACCCAGACACCCTGCAGGGGGGCCGCTGCCGGCGCCGGTGCGGCCCACACGGGCGCCGCGAGCAGCCCGAACGCAAGCGCCGCAGCGAGAGAACGAATCCAGCGGATGGCACGCATTGCAGCTTCCTCCTGTGTGCGCAACATTGGACCAGCGCGCGGGCGGCCGGGTTCCGAAACTCCCCGCCGCTCCGCCCTCAGGTCACGTACGGGGCGATCACCATGCAGACGACCGTTGCGCTCAGCAGCACCCCGGCGATGCGCTGCGCACGGACCGGCGTGCGGCGCATCGCACCCTGGACCCCTGCGGCGATGAACGCGAGCAGCACCCCGAGACCCAACGTGTGCGCCATCGGATCCTGTGCACCCCGGATGACGATGCCCCACAGGGCCAGGCCCGCGATGAAGGCCAGCGCCGCGGCGCTCATCTGCGCGCGGAACAGCTTCGGCGTCAGTTCGAAGTACGAGTGGCCGAGCGCCAGCGTCGAGCCCACCCAGAACACGCCCGCGAGCGCATGCAAGGAGAGCAGGATCATCACCAGAATGTGCATCGTCACGCCCCTTCCGATCGTCCCGGCGCGGGCTCGCCCGCGCGTTGTTCTGTACGGCGCCGCGCAGGCCGGTCAGACCGCCTTGGCCTACGCGATGCCGAATGCTCCGAACCGGCAATGACAGTCCGGAGACTGCGCGACGTACTGCCGAGGCCGGTACGCCATGCGATCAGTATATTACCCCAGTCTCCTGGCGCTGGCAGAACGCGCCGACGCTGCCGCCCACGCCTTGTAAGTTGACCCGCCCGACCGCGTCGGAGTCGATCCGAGGCGACAGCAAGGCCTCCTTGGGCATGGGCGTCAGCACCACTCTCACGGTGGCCGATAGTTTGCAACTTGCGCATCTCAGGCCCTGAAGCTGCGCCATATGCCTCCCCCTAGAGGCCGTGCCCGTTCCTCGGAACCTGCTGAAGGAGCTTCATAAAATCCGCGATCTGCGCTCGCGACGTGAGCTGCAATGCCGAATAACTGTTCCGATCACGACGAGACGAATCGAGTCAATCGGTGAGAAATCGTCTGGGCGCTCACGACGCGTTATTCGGCAGGACTCATCACGAGGCCGGAGGCGAATCGTCGAAAAATTGTCCGGATTCTCGACGAACTTGCCAGACCGCGCCAGCTTCAGCATGCCAGGATACGATGCTCCGACCGCATTCAGCAGCTGCCGTCGAAAATCGGTCCGCCGAGACGGCAGTGCATTGATGCACAAGGCATCGCCGCCGTGCGAGGAGACCGCTGGAGCAAACATCGGAGCGCCAGCCGCAGCGCCTTCGCCAGCTCCGGCGCCCTGAACGATGACGACAGAGTCGGAATCGCCGATGTTCAACACCTTCACCGCTGAAGGCGAGACGCGAAGCGTCCCAGATGAATCGTCGAAGTGAGGGCTTTCGAGCAGGAGCAGAACGCTTACCGCGCCCAATCGGCTCGGCTGCCCCGCCAGCATCTGCAGGTCCGCGGGTGTAAATGCGGCGCTCCATATGCCGTCTGCGAGCTGTTCTGCGCTTTGGACCGAGCTCGAGGCCCCCAGACATGCGAAACGTGTGCCGGGGAATCCCCGGCGCGAGCAGATGCACGAACCACGTGGGCGCGTGACGACCGGCCTTGTATGTGGAGGGTGGCGAGCGGTGGATGACCCGGCCGTTGCTGTCGCGCAGCGTTATGTCATTCGATCAGACGTGCCCGAGCTGCTCGAGGAATCCGCGCACGATCTGCGGTCCCCCGAAGTTCCAGTAGATCTGCACTAGGCGGCCGAGGACCTGGGGCGCCACCGCATGCGATCCCTCGATAGCCTCACGCCCCCGCGCGCGTGGCGATCATCTGTGCAGTGACCAGCAGGAACACGAACAAGGCGGTCAGGCCCGTCACCACCAGGTGCAGACGTGTACGCAGCTTCATGGCGAGTGTCGCGGGCCGGGCCCTCGAGGGGACATCGAGGCCAGCGCAGCAGGCGCCTTGCCGGGACTCATGATTATCATGAGTCGCGATTCATGATGTTCCGCTGTCCGGGCGGAGCGCATCTGGCGAGGATGCACATCGGGGGCGGCCGCCGGGGATCCGAGACCGGCGGTGCAGCGGCCCCCGTGGGTCCAACCGACGTGAGGTACTCTTCATGAAGTGGGAAACGCCCCAGGCGATCGATCTGCGCTTTGGCATGGAAATCACGATGTACATCGCCAATCGCTGACCGGAGCGATCCGTCCGTGGGCACCCCTGCCAGGGGCGCCCACGGGCCATCTCGTCATGAGAATCCGCGTGCTCGGCTCCGCCGCCGGAGGAGGCTTTCCGCAATGGAACTGCAACTGCCGCAACTGCGCCGGAGTCCGCAATGGCACGGTGCGCACACGCGCGCGAACCCAGTCCTCGATCGCCGTCACCGGCGGCTCGCAGGAACAGGGCCCGGCGGAGGGCCCCGACGCGCGCTGGGCGCTGATCAATGCCTCGCCGGACATCCTGTTGCAGTTGCGTGACTGTCCCGCCCTTTGGCCGGCGCGGGAACTGCGCGACACAGACATCGGCGCCATCGTCCTGGTCGATGGGCAGATCGACCACACCACCGGGCTCTACATGCTCCGCGAAGCGACGCATCCCTGGCCGCTGTGGTGCACGGAATCGGTCCGTGCCGACCTCACTCGCGGCAATCCGATTCTCGATGTCCTGTCGCATTACTGTGGGATCGAACATCGGCCGATGCCGCTCGAGGGAGAATTTCTCATCGAGACGCTGCCGGGATTGCGCTGGCGCGCGCTGCCGGTGCCGGGCAAGCCGGCCCCCTACTCGCCCAATCGCGCCGCTCCGCTGCCGGGTGACAACGTGGGGCTTCTCATCGGAGATGCGCGCGCGGAGCGCAAATTGTTCTACGCGCCCGGCCTGGCGGCGATCGATGCGACCGTGTGGCGAGCGATGCGCTGCGCCGCGTGCGTGCTGGTGGACGGCACGTTCTGGAGCGACCAGGAGATGATCGGCCTCGGGCTCTCGGTCCACCGGGCGCTCGACATCGGCCATCTCGCCCTGAGCGGCGAAGGCGGCATGCTCGAGTGGCTCGATCGGCTGTCCGCAGGCACGCGCAAGATCCTCATCCACATCAACAACACCAACCCGATTTTGGACGAGGACTCGCCGCAACGCGCGGAGCTCGAGCGTCGCGGGATCGAGGTCGCCTGGGATGGCATGGAGATCGAGCTGTGAGCGAGCTTCCCTGGAGCCGATCGGAGTTCGAGGCGCGGCTGCGCGCCAAGGGGGCCGGCTACCACATTCACCACCCGTTCAATGTAATGTTGAATTCCGGGCGCGCGAGTGCGGCCCAGATCCGCGGCTGGGTGGCCAACCGCTTCTACTACCAGATCAGCATCCCGATCAAGGACGCGGCGATTCTGAGCAACTGCGACGATCGCGCGGTGCGGCGCGAGTGGATACGGCGCATTCACGATCACGACGGTGACGGTGATGACGCTGGTGGCATCGAGGCGTGGCTGCGCCTCGCGGACGCGGTGGGACTGGAGCGCGCGCGGACCGAAAGCCTGGATGACCTCCTGCCGGGTGTGCGTTTCGCGGTCGACGCATACGTGAATTTCGCGCGCCGCGCACCCTGGCCGGAAGCGGTGTGCGCCTCGCTCTCCGAGATGTTCGCGCCGCAAATCCACCGGCAACGGCTGGCAGGATGGCCGGAGCACTACCCGTGGATCGAGCGCGAGGGATTGGGTTATTTCCAGAACCGGGTGAGCCAGGCCCGGCGGGACGTCGAGTTCGCCCTAGCGACGACCCTCGCGCGGTTCACCTCACGTGCGGCGCAGGAACACGCTCTCAAGATCCTGCAATTCAAGCTCGACGTGCTGTGGCAGATGAATGATGCCCTGCAGCACCATTACGGAGTCCAGTCTTGACCGCTTTGGACGTCGCGTCACGTCCCGTGATCGGGCGGGGCATGCGGCTGCAATGGGAGAGCGCGCAGGGCGCGCACGTACTGCTTTATCCCGAGGGAATGGTCAAACTCAACGCGAGCGCCGCGGCCATCCTTACGCGCTGCGACGGCGCACGGACCGTCGCCGAGCTCATCGAGGCGCTCGAGCAGACGTATTGCGCCGAGCTCGGCAGGGATGTTCTCGCCTTCCTCACGCTCGCCTTGGAGCGCAACTGGCTGGAGCTGCGCCCGTGAGCGCGCCGGTCGAGCAGGCGCCACCGAAGCGGCCCGGCCCGCCGCTGTGGCTGCTGCTCGAGCTGACGTACCGCTGCCCGCTGCATTGCGCGTTCTGCTACAACCCGACGGACTTCTCGGGCATCGGCCCCGAGCTCGACACGGCCGACTGGCTGCGCGTGCTGCGTGAGGCTCGCGCGCTCGGCGCGGTGCAACTCGGCCTCTCCGGCGGCGAGCCGCTCGGCAGAGCGGATCTCGAGAGCATCGTCGCGCAGGCCCACATGCTCGGCTTCTACACCAACCTGATCACCTCCGGGGTCGGATTGACCGAGGAGCGTCTGGCGGCGCTGAAGGAAGCCGGACTCGACCATATTCAACTCTCCTTTCAGGACAGCACACGACGCATCAACGACTTCCTGAGCAGCACGCGCACCTTCGAGCTCAAGTCCCGGGTGGCGGCACTCATCAAGAAGTACCACTATCCCATGGTGCTCAATGTGGTGATCCATCGCCTCAATATCGATCACGTGGAGGACATCCTCGCGATGGCCGAGCGCATGGGCGCCGAGTACGTCGAGCTCGCCAACACCCAGTATTATGGCTGGGCGTGGCTCAACCGCGCGCAGCTGCTGCCGAGCCGCGAGCAACTGCGCCGCGCCGAGGAGGCCACGCGACGCTTTCGCGAGCGGGTGGGCTCGCGCATGCGCATCTTCTTCGTGGTGCCGGATTACTTCGAGACCCGGCCCAAGCCCTGCATGAACGGCCTCGGCCAGGTGTTCCTGGCCATCGCGCCCGATGGCCTCGCGCTGCCCTGCCATGCGGCGCGCATGCTGCCGGGGCTCGCCTTCCCCAATGTGCGCGATGCCGACATCGGATCGATCTGGTATGACTCGCCGGCGTTCAACCGTTACCGCGGCGAGGCGTGGATGCGTGATCCCTGCCGCGGCTGCCCGGAGCGGGCGCGTGATTTCGGCGGCTGCCGCTGCCAGGCCTACCTGCTCACTGGCGATGCGGCGAACGCCGACCCGGTCTGCGATCGTTCACCGCACCATCATCTGGTGTCCGCTCTCGCCGGCAAGGCGGAGCAGGCCGACCACGCCGTGGCGCGCGGTGAGCCGCTGCGCTTCCGCGACTACCGCACGCCCTAGCAGGGGCGGTGTCGAGTCGGACAGGGGCCCCACTTCAATTTCACCCATAAATTCTGCGGACGAACCCGATTGGTAACCCCCTGGCCTCCCGACGGAAGCAGGGTCACTCCTCCGACTACGCCTTCTCCCCCAACTGTAACTGCGCAGATTTGTAGGGCACTCCGCACCCTCCAATCCCGCAGTACCCGTTCGGATTCTTCGCCAGGTACTGCTGGTGGTAGTCCTCGGCGTAATAGAACGTCGGCCACGGTGCGATCTCGGTCGTGATCCTGCCGATTCCCGCCGCCGAGAGCCGCGCCTGATACGTTCGGCGCGAGGCCTCGGCCGCCTCGTGCTGGGCTGCATCGGCGGTGAAGATCATCGAGCGGTACTGGGTGCCCTCGTCGCCCCCCTGACGCATTCCCTGGGTTGGATCGTGCGACTCCCAGAACGCCTTCAGAAGCGCCTCGTAGGCGATCGCAGCCGGATCGAAGATCACCCGCACCACCTCGGCGTGCCCCGTCAGGCCCGAGCACACCTCCCGGTAGGTCGGATGCGGGGTCAACCCGCCGGCATAGCCGACCGCCGTGGAATACACGCCGGGCAGTTCCCAGAAGAGCCGCTCGGCGCCCCAGAAGCAGCCCATGGCGAACAGGGCCTCGCGCAGTCCGGCCGGATACGGCGGCATGATGCGATGGCCGCTGACATAGTGCTGCGCTGGCACCTCGAGCGGCGTGCTGCGCCCGGGCAGCGCCTCGTGCGCCTCGGGCAGCGTCATGTTCTTGTGCGATGAGCCCATGAGGATCTCCTCCAGGTACAAGATGATACCGCGTTCGGACGTCCCCTTGCGCCTGCCTCGGTCGGCACCGTAAGCTTCGCGCGCCATGGGAATCAGCCAGCCTCAGAACCTCAAAACGCCCCGCGCCGAGCAGCCGCGGCCCTACGGGGTCCGAGTGAGCCTGCTGCCCGGAGATCCGTTCGGCAAGCTGGTCGGGCCCGAGTGGCACGGCGTGCACTGGTACCTCAGCGCCGCCGAGCGTGATGCGGCGCTCAACGAGATGAGCCGGCGCCACCTCTACTCCCGCTCCGGAGATAAGCCGGCGCTGGTGTTCGAGAAGGTCGAGAACCTGGTCGAGAGCCACGGCATCTAGCCGCGCGGGTGCGGCACGGCGGCGGCTGAGGTCGAGCCACGCGCGATGCGCCCGCCGACCGCCTGCCCCGCAAAATCCAACCCGCCTGCACCACCGCCTGGGGGACCGAGCGGGGCTCCCGCCTAAAACGTGCGCCCGAGGAACAGGTAGTACGCCTGGTTGCCCCGGTCATCGAAGCCGGTGCCGAGGTACACCGGCCCGAGGAACGTGTCGAGCCCGAGAAAGACGCTCGCGTCCTTGTGCAGGGTGCTCCAGCGGGCCGAGCTCATGTTCTGCCATACGTTACCGGCCTCGAGCGACATGCCGAGGTAGATCGGCACGCCCAGATAGCCCGGCCCGCCCCGGTCGATCTCGCGGTACAGCAGCATGCGCATGATGCCGAAGTGCGGGCCGTACAGGGAGTAGGGCTTCAGGCCCGAGAGGTTCAGAAAGCCCCCGAGCGGGAATTCCATGAGCAGGTTGGTGGCCCGGTTCAGCAGACTCCCGCCGGCGAGCGAGAAAGCGACCGTGTTGCGGCCGCGCCAGGTGTGCGCGGCGAGGAAATCGAACGTCACGCGGTTGTAGGTCGACACTGCGCCGATCACATCGTGCGCGTTGCTCCACTGCAGCGTCGCGTGCTCTCCGGAGTGGGGGAAGTCGATGTTGTCGAGAGTGTCGTAGCTGAAGCGCAGAAAGTACGTGAGCGAACCGAAGCTCTGCTGGGCCGGGAAGGGCAGTGCCGGATCGGCCGGATCGCCGATCGTCAGCCGGGTGTGCCCCTCCTCGCGGTACGCGCCGGCGCGGATCTCGCCCCAATCGCCGAACTGCTTGCCGAGGTCCAAGCCGTAATCGAAGGTATGCACTCGGTACTGTGCGCGCACGCTCTGGCCGACGAGGAACGGCAGATCGCGCGCCGCGATCGACACCTTCGGCAGCACGAACCAGCCGGAGAACTTGGAGAACGGCAGATAGATCTCGGTGGCGAGCCGCGAGGTCTGCCCGATCTCCCCGTCGGTCACCCACTCCCCGCCCGAACGGGTGATTTCCGACATGACATAACGGGCGGCCGCCTCGTAGGCCGCATCGCCGGCGAAGTCGTCCTGCAGGCTCACGCCGAAGCGCAGGTAATTCGGACCGATCGCAGCGCGACGCGCGTCGATGAGCAGCCCGTAGCGCCCGGCGCGGCGCACCAGCTGGTAATCGAGGGTGTCGAACCCGCCCTGGCCATAGAGCGTGGTGATGCGTCGGTCGATCGCGTCCGGATTGAGCCGCTTGCCGACCATGTCGTCGAACAGCTCCTCGATCGGGGTGGAGAAGCGGCCCGAGCCGGTCTGCACCTCGACGAAGGCAATGCGCGGCGGCGGCTCGCGCAGCGCGGCCCGCCGCGCCTGGTAGCGGCGGTAGGCCGCCGGGCTCACCGAGAACGCCCTGAGGCGGGTACGCATCTTCCAGGCAGCCGCCTCGCCGAGGGCGAGCAGCCGGTTGACGTTGCCGAAGTCGAACGAGGAGGTGTCCCGCAGGTTCGGCTGGATGAGCACATCGTTCGGCCCCAGCGTCGCGAGTTCCTCGTCGGACTTGCGCTGCATGAGAATCGCGAGTGACTGGGCGCTGATGCTGGCGACACCGTTCAGCCGCTTCGTCGGCTGCAGCGGATAGCTCACATCGACGACGATCAGCACATCGACACCCATGGCGCGTGCCACATCGATCGGCACGTTGTCGGAAACTCCGCCGTCGATCAACAGCCGCCCGCCGCGTGCCACCGGCGCAAACAGCCCGGGGGCGGACATGCTCGCGCGCATCGCGCTCGTCAGATCCCCGGAGTGCATCACCACTTCATGGCCATTGGCCAGGTCGGTGGCGACCGCCCGGAACGGGGTAGGCAGATCATTGAAGTTCGTGATGCGGGCCACCGGCAGGGTCAGGCGGCGCAGGATCTCGCTCAGGCTCTGCCCTTCGATCAACCCCTGGGGCAGCACCAGACGGCCATGCCGCATGCCGATGCGGAAATCGACCAGGAAATTGTCATCCTCTTCCTTGCGGCGCAGCGACAGATCCTGACGCGGCGGCTGGTCGCGAAAGGCCTCCTGCCAGTTGAGCGAGCGGACCACCGCCTCGATCTGATCGGCCGTCAGACCGCTCGCATAAAGGCCGCCGACCACCGCGCCCATGCTGGTGCCGGCGACCGCGGCGATGGGAATGCGCAGCTTCTGCAGGACTTTGAGCACGCCGATATGGGCCAGGCCGCGCGCCCCCCCGCCGGAGAGCACCAGCCCGATGCGCGGACGATGGGCCGCACCCGGGCGCAGCGCGTCCGGGTTCGCCACGTACACCCCGGCGGCCAGGCGCGGCGCGGGCGGTGCGTCCGCAGCGGCGGCGGCCCCGAGACGCACACTGAGCAGTGCCGCGAGGCCCAGCACGCCGATCCGCATGCCGGCCACCCTGAAGCATGTCATGCCCGGCAGAATATCAGCATCACGAGCCGATCTCTCGTTCGCGCGAGACAGGCGCGCGATGCGGTACGATAGCCCACCCATGCTGTACCTGATCCTGCCGTACGTCCTGTCCATCGCCCTGATCGTCCATTGCATCAAGACCGGGCGGAACTGGATCTGGGTCTGGGTGATGTTGTTCCTGCCCCTGCTCGGGGCCCTGGCCTACGCGGCGGTGGAGATCGTGCCGGAGCTGTTCCGCAGCCGCTCCGCCCAGCGCACCGCGCGCGGCCTGAAGAAGGCGCTCGATCCGTTCGGCGATCTGCGCCGCCACGAGCGCGAAGCCGAGGTCACCGGCAACGTGGCGAGCCGGCAGCGTTACGCCGAGGAACTCACCCGCCACGGCCGCTACGGGGAAGCGATTGCGCAGTACCGGCTGACCTTGACCGGACTGTACGAGCACGATCCGGATCTCATGCTGGGCCTGGCGCGGGCGCAATTCGGTCAGGGCGATGCGTCAGCGGCCCGCACCACGCTCGAGGCACTGATGCAGCACAACCCCGGGTTCAGCTCCCCGGAGCGGCACCTGCTCTATGCGCGTGCGCTCGAGCAGGAAGGCAGCCTCGAGCGGGCCTTGCTCGAGTATCGCGCGCTCGCCCACGCCTACCCGGGTGCGGAGGCGGCCGTTCGCTATGCGCAGCTGCTCGAGCGGCAGGGCCAGCGCGACGAGGCGCGCAAGGTGGCGCACGATCTGCTCGAGCAGGCCCGCATCGCCCCGGCGCACTATCGCCGGGCGCAGCGCGATTGGCTCGACGCGGCGGCTCGCCTGCGCTAGCGGCCGGCGCGGCGCAGGCCGGCGCATCCCAGCACCGCACCGAACTCCTTGTCCCCCTCGCCGCGGGCCAGCGCCTCGAGCAGCGTGTCGCGCATCAGGCTGGCGAACGGCATGGGGGTGTTGACGGCCTCGGCGGCCCCGAGCGCAAGCCGCACGTCCTTCAGTCCGAGCCGCGCCCTGAATCCGGCCGGCTCGAAGCGCGACTCGGCGATCACCCGGCCGTAGCCGGCGTAGACCGGCCCCGGAAAGAACGTCTGGCCGGTGAGCTCGAACAGCGCCGTCGGGGCGATCCCGTAGCCGCCGGCGAGCGCCGCCGCCTCCCCCATCGACTCGATGGCCGCGGCCAGCATGAAGTTCATGGCGAGCTTGACCACATTCGCCTGCGCGGCGCGCTCGCCGAATCGCCAGGTGCGCTGCCCGATCACATCGAACAGCGGCTGCACCCGCTCGAGCTCGGCCGTAGGACCGGCGGCGAGAATATGGAGTTTTCCGGCCGCGGCGACGTCCGGGCGGCCGAGCACCGGCGCTGCGACATAACCGCAGCCCTCGGCCTGCAGCCGCTGCGCCAGCTCGTCGCTCAGCTGCGGAGAGACAGTCGCCAGGTTGACGTGCACGGTGCCGGGCACGGCCGGCAGCGCCGCCCCGAGCAGCACCTCGCGAACTGCCCCATCGTCGCTCAGAATCGAGAAGACCACCTCGGCGGCGCACGCCTCGGACGCGCTCGCGACCGCCTGCGCCCCCTTCTCGGCCAGCCGGCGCGCCGGTCCGGGGGAGCGGTTCCACACCCGCACCACGTGGCCGGCTGCGAGCAGCCGCGCGGCGATGGCGCTGCCCATATTGCCAAGCCCGATAAATCCGATAGTCATGATCGCCTCCGTTTCTCGCGCTGAGCGGCCGCTGCGCAGCCGGCGGCTGCACGCACGTCCCGACCGCCCGATGCTAGCATCGCTCTTCCGAAGAGCACGCCGGAGAGTCCCCATGAGCGCAAGGCCCACTGCTGAGCCAACGCGAGCTGGTCAGCCGGCGACGCCCGAGCTCCCGGCCGTCATCGATGCCCGCACGCACGATATCGGCGGGATGACGGTCGGGCGCGTCCTGCCGTCGGTGGCGCGCCGCATGGTCGGTCCATTCATATTCTTCGACCACATGGGTCCGGCGGACCTGCCGCCGGGGCGGGGACTGGACGTGCGGCCGCACCCACACATCGGGCTCGCCACGGTCACCTACCTGTTCGAGGGTGAGATCGTCCACCGCGACAGTCTCGGCTCGCATCAGACCATCCGCCCCGGGGACATCAATTGGATGACCGCCGGCCGCGGCATCGTGCACTCCGAGCGCAGCGGCGCTGCGCAGCGCGACGGGCAGGCGCGACTGAACGGTCTGCAGCTGTGGATTGCCTTGCCCGCCGCGCATGAGCAGACCGAGCCGCAGTTCCACCATCACCCGGGCGAGACCCTGCCGACCGTTGAGCTCGCCGGAGCGCGCATGCGTATCCTGGCCGGCGAGCTGTACGGGCAGCGCTCGCCGGTCGCGACGCTCTCGCCGCTCTTTTATGCCGACGCGACGCTGCCGGCGGGGTGCGAGCTGCCGCTCACCGACGCTTATTCCGAGCGGGCCGTTTACGTGATCGAGGGTCGCCTCGCCGCCGAGGGCGGCTCGGCCGGGCCGGGCCGCATGCTGGTCTTCGCGCCCGGGGCGGGGCGCGTCCTGCGCAGCGAGCACGGCGCGCACGTGGCGCTGCTCGGCGGCGAGCCGCTCGGCGAGCGGCACATCTACTGGAACTTCGTGTCGAGCTCGCTCGAGCGCATCGAACAGGCCAAGCGCGACTGGCGCGAAGGGCGCTTCCCGACGGTGCCGGGCGACGACAAAGAGTTCATTCCGCTGCCCGACCCTGGCTGAGGCCGCGCGCCGCCGCGGCGATCAGGCAGACGACCCCGACAGCTGCCGCTCGAGCGCGCCGAGCACCCGGTAGCACGGCAGGACCTCGGCGACGCTCGCATTGGGCTCGCGCCCGGCCCGGATTGCGGCGATGAACTCGCGGTCCTGCAGCTCGATGCCGTTCATCGAGACGTCCACCTTCGAAACATCGATCTTGACGTCCTTACCATCGACGAGATCGTCATAGCGGGCGATGTACGTGCCGCTGTCGCAGATATAGCGAAAGAACGTGCCGATCGGTCCATCGTTGTTGAACGAGAGCGACAGAGTACAAATCGCCCCGGTGCGGCTCTTCAACTGAATGGACATGTCCATCGCGATGCCAAGCTCGGGATGGACCGGACCCTGCAGGGCGTTCGCCGCCACGATCTCGCCGCTCTGGTAGGCGAACAGATCCACGGTGTGCGCGGCATGATGCCAGAGCAGGTGATCGGTCCACGAGCGGGGCTGACCGAGCGCGTTGATGTTCTTGCGTCGCAAGAAGTAGGTCTGCACGTCCATCTGCTGCACGGCGAGTTCACCGGCCCGGATCCGCCTGTGCACCCACTGATGGCTGGGATTGAAGCGGCGCGTGTGGCCCACCATTGCTACCTTGCCGCTCGCCTTCTGCGCCCGCACAACGTCCTCGGCGTCCGCCACGCTGTCGGCGAGCGGAATCTCGACCTGCACGTGCTTGCCTGCCTGCAGGCAAGCGATGGCCTGCGCGGCGTGGATCTGCGTCGGGGTGCAAAGAATCACCGCCTCGACGTCGGGACGGGCGAGGGACTCCTGCAGCTCGGTCGCGACATGTCCGATCCCGTAGCGCGCCGCGACCTCTTGCGTAGGCCCCAGCGTGCGTCCGACGAGCGAGACGACCCGCACCTCGGGAATGCTGCGCAGAGCGTCGAGGTGCTTGATGCCGAAGGCGCCCGCACCGGCAAGGGCGATGTTGATCGTCTGGGCCATGGGCTCTCCTTCAGTATGTCCTCATCGCAACTCAGCGGCTCTCGAGGATGATATTGCCCACCGCCGTCGACGATGCCGGAATGTGGTAGAAGCGGTAGATCTCCTCGACCTGCGGTCCGAGCGCTCCGCGCATCAACAGCCACATCACCAGCTCGATCGCCTCCGCGCCGGCCTCGCGCAGGTATTCGATCGGTGCAATGCGGGTGAGCCGCTCCGGATCGCGCGACAGATCGTCGAGGAAGGCCTTGTCGAAGGCCGGATTGGTCAGGCCGGCCCGCGGCCCCTGGATCTGGTGCGACATGCCGCCGGTGCCGAACACCACCACTGTCAGGTCCTCCTCCCAGCTCTGCACGGCCCGGCGGATGGCCTGACCGAGCCGGTAGCAGCGGTGCCCCGTGGGTGCCGGATACTGCACCACGTTCACCGCCAGCGGAATAACGCGACAGGGCCACTGCGCCGGCGCACCACACAGCAGAGTCAGCGGCACCGTCAGGCCGTGATCGACCTGCATCTCGTTGACGATGGTCATGTCGAATTCGTCGAGCACGAGCGACTGGACCAGGTGCGCGGCGAGCTGCGGGTATCCCTTCACCACCGGCACGGGCCGGGGCCCCCATCCTTCGTCCGCGATCGTGAACTCCTCGGCGCAACCGAGCGCGAAGGTGGGAATCATCTTGAAGTCGAAGGCATTGACGTGATCGTTGTAGACCATGACGATGACGTCGGGCCGGGTCTTCGCCAGCCATTGCTTGGCCGGTTCGTAGCCCTTGAAGAGCGGCTGCCAGTACGGCTGGTCGGTCTTGCCGTTGTCCACCGCGGCGCCGATCGCCGGGGTGTGCGAAGTACCGACTCCTGCGACGATGCGGGCCATCAGTGGCTCTCCGGCTGCGACTTGAAACGCCAGCCCTGCGGCGAGCGTCCGCCCTGCAACATCATCTCCACGTATTCCTTCTCGGTCATGCCGGTCATCTGCGCAGCCATGTACTGGTAGGATCGTCCGTCGGTGAAGGCGAGCTTGGCGAGCGCGTAGACGACCGCACCGAGTTCGAGCAGCCGGTTCCACTCGCGCTTCAGGACTGCTTCGCGCTGCGCCTCGCTGAGCTTGAATTGCGACAGATACGCGCGCTCATCGGCGAGGAACGCCTTGCGGTTCTCGGCCTTCATGAGCGTGTAGAGGAATTGGTTGAGGTGATAGCCCGCGCGTGCGCGCTCGGCATCGAATATCCAGGTGCCTGGAATGTCCTCGTAGGGTCTGTCTGCCACCGTACTCTCCTCTCCCCGTCAGGTTTCTTCCGGCCAGTACAGCCGCATGGGATTGTCCACCAGGAGTCTGCGCTGCGCCGCGGCGCTCGGCGCGACGTGCGGAATGAAATCGACCAGCAGCCCATCGTCGGGCATGTGGTCCTTGAGATTCGGGTGCGGCCAGTCGGTGCCCCAGAGCACCCGGTCCGGAAACGTCTCGACCAGGCAGCGGCCGAACGGCACGACGTCGCGGTAGGCGTTACGCTCCCCGTTCAGCGCCGGCGGTCCGCTGAGAGTGAGCCGCTCCGGACACGACACCTTCGACCAGACGTTTGGATGCTCGCGCATCAGGCGCACGAAGCGCTGAAACTGCGGTCCGTCGACCGGCTCCTTCACGTCCGGGCGGCCCATGTGATCGACCACCACGGTGGTCGGCAGCGTGGTGAAGAAGTCCCACAGCTCCCCGAGATCGGCCGCCTCGAAATACACCACCACGTGCCAGCCGAGCGGCGCGATGCGCCCGGCGATCTCCAGCAGTTCCTCGCGCGGCGTGAAATCGACCAGACGCTTGAGGAAATTGAACCGCACGGCGCGCACGCCCGCCGCGTGCAGACTTTCCAGCTCCGCGTCGGTGACGCTGCGCCGCACGGTCGCGACGCCCCGTGCCCGGCCATCGGAGTGCACCAGCGCATCGACCATGGCACGGTTGTCCGCCCCGTGGCAGGTCGCCTGGACCACCACGTTGCGTGCGAAGCCGAGGTGATCGCGCAACGCGTACAGCTGACGCTTGCTCGCATCGCACGGGGTGTACTTGCGCTCCGGCGCATAGGGAAATTCCGTGCCCGGGCCGAACACGTGGCAGTGGGCATCGACCGCGCCCGCAGGCACGACGAAGCGCGGCTGCGACGGATCGGGGTACCAGTCGAGCCAGCCGGAACTCTTGGTGAACGGTGCGGTGCTTGGCACGGTCATGATGGGACTTCAGGAGCCTCTGATCCGGGGCGGGCCGATGTGCTCGAGTATGCGATCGGCCTCGAGCCGCCAGTCCGTGCTGCGCGCGAATGACGGCTCATCACGCTCGCCGAACACACCTGCCTCGGCAAGATCGGCCATCCATTCCTGCCGCTCGGCGGTGCCGGCTGCCGACCAGGGCGTCAACCCGGCCTCCTCGATCGTCCGGGCTGCCTCGCGCATCTCCTCGGCGCGGCGCCGCCCGTGCCGGATCACGCGCTGGAAAAAGTAGGCGGCCTGCCGGTCCCACTCGATGCCGGGGAAGGTCTCCTTCAAAGAGGCGAGCACGGCCTGCTCAACCCCATAGGCGCGGGCCGCAGTCAGACTCTCGATGACCAGGGCCTCCAGGCCCTTGATCATGACGCTGCGACACATCTTGGAGGCCGAAGCGACACCGAACCGCTCGGAGCTCACCTGCGGGCAAAAGCCGAGCGCCGCGAGTTCCGGAGCGAGCGCGGCAGCGTGCGGACCACCGAGCAGAAGCGGCACGCGGATGCGGTGCGGCGGGACGGAGGTCATGACCGCTCCCTCGACGTAGCGTCCGCCGGCGGCCTCAATGCGGGCGGCCGCATCCTGCTTGCCTCCCGGAGAGGCGGAGTTGATATCGAGAAACCACGTCCGGCGCGTCAGGCGCTCGGCGCACGCGGATGCCGCCGAGACGGTCTGGCCGGCGGTGACCGCGCAGATCAGCAGGTCACACTCGGCCGTCAACGCCGCATGCGAGGCGGCAAGCCTCACGCCGTGCGCCACCGCATGCTCGCGCAGCGGCCCCTGCGCGCAGGTGCCGAGCTTCACATCGTAGGCGCCGACCCACGCTGCGCCCCGGGCGCGCAGATCCTCGGCCAGTATCCGGCCGACTTCTCCGTAGCCGACCAGGCCGACGCGCCACCGCAATGCATCAGGGTCCGCGGTCGTCATTTCAGTCGATGTACTTCAAGCCCAGCTTCTCCAGCGGCTCGCGCATCTTGTACATGTCCAGCCCGAGCGCGCCGGCGGCGAACTGGGCGCGCTTGCCCGCCTCGCTGGCTTCGCGCGCTTCGGCCGCGTCGGCCACCCGTTGCACCACGGCGGCCGGCACCACCACCACGCCGTCGTCGTCGGCAACCACCGCATCGCCCGGGTTGATCAGCGCACCGGCGCACACCACCGGTACGTTCACCGATCCGAGCGTGGCTTTCACGGTGCCCTTGGCGCTGATGGCGCGGCTGAACACGGGAAACTTCATCTCGGTCAGCTCGCGCACGTCACGTACCCCGCCGTCGATGATCAGGCCGAGAGCTCCCCGAGCGCGGAACGAGGTGGCGAGCAGTTCTCCGAAGAATCCGTCCTCGCTGTCGGTGCTGCAGCCCGCCACCACCACGTCGCCGGCGCGGATCTGCTCGGCAGCCACGTGCAACATCCAGTTGTCTCCGGGCTGCAGCAGCACCGTGACCGCAGTGCCGCAGAGCCGGGCGCCGGGATAGACCGGACGCATGTACGGCTTCATCAAGCCCACGCGTCCCATGGCCTCGTGAACGGTCGCCACGCCGAAGCGGCCGAGCTTCTCGACCGCGGCGCGCTCGGCGCGCTCGATGTTGCGCTTGACCAGCCCCAGTGTGTTCAGCGGCGTGCTCATGTTCCTGCCTCTTGCGAATGGGGATGCGGGTGCGGGACGCTCACTGGCCCCGTGCCTCGAGCGCGGCATTCAGGCGCGGATAGACCCTGCGCGCATTGCCCTGGTAGATCTGGCGGCGCTGCCCGGCACTGAGCGCCGCGGCTTCGACATACCGCTTGGTGTCGTCGTAGTGATGTCCGGTGCGCGGATCGATGCCCCGCACTGCGCCGATCATCTCAGAGGCGAACAGCACGTTCTCGATCGGCATCACGCGCATCAGCAGGTCGATTCCCGGCTGGTGGTAGACGCACGTGTCGAAGTAGATGTTCTTCAGCAGATGCTCCTCCAGGGGTGGCTTGTTCAGCGCCTGCGCCAGCCCCCGGAAGCGCCCCCAATGGTAGGGCACGGCACCGCCCCCGTGCGGAATCACAAAGCGCAGCGTCGGAAAGTCCTTGAACAGATCGCCCGCCACGCACTGCATGAACGCGGTGGTGTCCGCGTTGAGATAGTGCGCGCCCGTCGTGTGAAAGCATGCGTTGCAGCTGGTGCTGACGTGAATCATGGCCGGGATGTCGTACTCGACCATTTTCTCGTAGATCGGGTACCACCAGCGGTCGGTGAGCGGCGGCTCGCGCCAATGTCCGCCGGAGGGATCGGGGTTGAGGTTGATGGCGACGAATCCATACTCCCGGATGCATCGGTCGAGCTCGGGGATGCAGCTGCGCGGATCGACCCCGGGGGACTGCGGCAACATGGCCGCGCCGATGAAGTGCGCGGGGAATAGCTTTGCGACGCGGTGGCAGAGCTCGTTGCAGATCGCCGCCCAGGTGGCGCTCGTCTGGAAGTCCCCGATGTGGTGCGCCATGAAGCTCGCCCGGGGAGAGAAGACAGTCAGATCCGAGCCGCGCTCGCGCATGAACCTGAGCTGATTGGTCTCGATGCTCTCGACGAGCTCGTCATCGCTGATCTTCAGCTCCGCGACCTTCGGCCCCAGAGCGGGCGTGGCGAGATTCGCCACCTGGCGATTGCGCCACTCCTCGAGCGCCTTGGGGGCGGTGGTGTAGTGCCCGTGACAGTCAATGATCATGGCGGGAGTCTCGTTGAGAATTGCAACGCCGCAGTCAACCCGGCACCGCGCTCGGGTGCCAGACCGTGTCCGGAACCATCACCTCGCCGCGCATGATGAGCCGCGCGGTACGCAGCAGTGCGGCGCGCTTCACCGTGGGCGGATCGCCGGGGGCCGTTTCCAGCTCCACGCTGAATTCACCGCTCGGATGTTCGACCGAAAGGGTCCGCACCGGGCCGGCCGTCACCACCGCGATGCCCTCGGCGACTGATCCGGGCAGCACGCAGGCCGTAGCGACCGTGACGGCGGCGAGCACACCGATCGCATCGTGGCAGACGTGGGGAATGAAACACCGAGTGCTCAGGCTCCCGCCTGCGGCCGGCGGCGCAACCAGGCACATCTTGGGATAGGTCTTGGCGGCGACGTCGCCGAGACCCATCAGCTGCCCGCAGGCGAGCCGCAACGCCTCGAGCCGCCCCTTCAGCTCGGTGTCTGCATTGAGCTCGGCCACGCCCTCCAACCCGGTGCGCCCAAGATCGGCAGCGCGCATCATCACCAGTGGCATGCCGTTGTCGATGCAGGTCACCTCGATGGGCGCCGCTCCGGGAACCGTCACCACATCGCGCACCCGGCCGCTCGGCAGCAGCCCGGAACACACCGAGCCGGCGGTGTCGAGAAAGTTGATCGTGATCGGCGCGCCGGTGCCCGGCACGCCGTCGATGCGCGTCTGCCCCTCGTAGCTCACCCGCCCGCCCGGGGTCTCTACGGTGATGTCGCACAGCATGTCGGTATTGCGGGTGAGGACGCGGTACGTGCTGCTCGGCCCCTGCGCGCGCACCATGCCGGTTTCCAGCGCATAGGGCACGACCGCCGCCAGCATGTTGCCGCAGTTGGGCGTGGTGTCGACGACGGCCTTGTCCAGCATCACCTGGGCGAAGAGAAACTCCAGGTCCACGCCCGGTTCGGTCCCCGGGCGCACGATGCCGACCTTGCTGGTGAGCGGATGAGCACCGCCCAGGCCATCGATCTGCCGCCGGTCGGGCGAGCCCATCACGGCCAGCAGCACCCGGTCGCGCGTCGGCACGTCGGCCGGCAGACCGTTCTCGCTGAAGAACGGTCCGCGCGAAGTGCCGCCGCGCATGAACAGGCAAGGAATGGATGTCTGCATGGTGATGGGCGCGAGTGTCCCGCGAAACGCACCGATTATGGCGCCGCATCGCCCCGGCTCCAAGCCGCCGGCGCCGCTAGCAGCTATCAGGGTTCTCTATGGCCAGCCCCGCCCTGCCCGTTCCGCTCAGCTCTGGCGCGTACGCCACCCCTCGTGGTACCCCTCGCGCGCATCGCGCGCATAGGGCACGGCAGAGACCTTGACGCGCACCTCGATCTGCCGGTGCCGCTCGACGGTCGTCTTGCGCGTACCGCCGTTTTCCTCGCCCCAGAGGAGCGTCAGCACGTCGCCGACCTCGATGTCCGGGTCCACCACGCCGAGCGACAGCGCGGTGCGCTCGTTGAAGCTGTAGCCGCCGAACATGGAGTAGCCGACGACCTTGCCCCCCATCAGCACCGCGTCGTAGGAGGCCGAGGCGTAGTTCGCGATCGGTATGTCGAAGAACTTGCAGCACTCCTCGTCCGGCCGGAACAGCGAGGCGTAGATCTTCGCCATGTCATCACCGTTCCAGGCAAAGGTCACCTTCTTGCGCTGCGGCCGCGCGGCGAGCTTCTGCAGCGCCTCGCGGCCGGCAAAGTCGTGGTCGAACTTCACGAACGGTCCGTAGCCGAGCGCATGGGGCGTGACGTAGTAGTCCTCGATGTTGTCCGACACGAAGCTGCCGCCGATCGAGCCGGAGCCCTCGTAGCCGCTCCCCGGCAGCCACTCGCGGTAGGGGCGCATCTTCTCGCCGGTGTAGACTGCCGGCAGCGGCGAGGGAATCCAGCCCGACTCGAGCGTATTGCTGGCGTAGGCGCGGGAGCCGACCTGCACGAGCCCGAACTCCCGGCCCGCCTCGAGGATAGCGTCGCGCACCTCGTCGTACTGTGCGTAGGGCCCCCAGATCTCCAGGCCCGGCGCTCCGGCCATGCCGTGGCGCAGCGCGCGCACCTTGCGGCCTTTGATGTTGATGTCACCGAGGGTGAAGAACTTGATGTCCGGGATTCTTGCCCCGTTGAGCTTCTCGAGCACCTGCCAGGCTTTCGGCCCCTGCACCTGGAAGCGGTAGTGACGGCGCGTGACGGCCTTGCCGCGCGGGTGCGATGGCGAGCGGTCGTCGCGGATGTAGTCGATCTTCCACGCGCCGCTCTGGCAGTGGAACTCGATCCAGTTCACGGTGGGCGCGCGACCGACAAACAGCAGTTCGTTCTCGGCCAGGTAGAAGAGAATTCCGTCGCCGATCACGTACCCGTCATGCGACAGCGGTACCATCTGCTTGGCCTTGCCCGGCGTGAAATTGGCGAAGCTGTTGATGGTGAGGTAGGACATCAGCTTCAGCGCATCCGGCCCGGTGACGGTCATCTCGGCCATGTGATGGGTCTGATCGAACAGCACCGCCGAGTCGCGCCAGGCCCGCTGCTCGTCCCGCCAGTTGGAGAACTCGCTCGGCACCACGGGATAGACGTAGGCCCCAAGCTGCGAATTGCGCAGCATTCTCACGGGATTATCGACAGTGACGAGAAGCTGTTCCAGGCTGGATTGATTCATGAGCTGACCTTTGCGGACGACTGGCCGACAACGGTAACGAGTCCCATCGCCGCTCAGAAATCCAAAGTTAAGATGACAACTATCGATCGGACGGATAATGCATGCCCTGCCGCCCGAGGCGACCGCGAGCGAACTCCGCCGGCCGACCGCGGCGCTTGCAAGACCGCGGCCGGGCGCGGCGCAGCGCCGAGTTCGAGGTCCGGGTGCGCCCCGCCACCCTCCTGGGCGGTTCGGCCTGCGAGACAGTCTCGCGCTGCGGCTCCTGCATTGTCCCGGCAGGCCGGCATCCGGCACGACCCGCAGTGAAAAAAAAATCGCCCGGCGGCGCTTGTGCGGCGAGGCCGGGGACATTACGTTCGTGTTCGTCCAGTCACCGCAGCGCGCGCGGCCGCTTGGCCTGCGCCCGCGATACCCCGGAGTACCACTCATGAACGCCGTTCCCGCCTCGCGCGCAATCGCCGAACAGCCCGCCCTTTCAAGCGCTCTTGCGCAATTCCTCAAGCGCAAGCCCCGCCTGCTCGTGAACGGGGAGTGGGTCGAGGCACATGGCAAGGGCCGCATCGCGGTGATGGATCCGGCGACCGAGCGGCAGATCGCGGAAGTCGCCGACGCCGACGCGACCGACGTGGACCGTGCCGTGCGGGCCGCGCGCGCGGCTTTCGAAGGCGGCCCCTGGGCACAGATGCTTCCCGATGAGCGCGAGCGGCTGATGTGGCGCCTCGCCGACCTCATGGAGCGCCATGCCGCGGAGCTCGCCGAGCTCGAGAGCCTGGACAACGGCAAGCCCATCGCGATGGCACGCATGATCGACGTGCCGGGCGCGATCTCGCACCTGCGTTACATGGCGGGCTGGGCGAGCAAGATCGACGGGCAGACGTTCAACACCTCGCTGCGCGCAGCGCCCGGCACGAAGTTCCATACCTACACGGTGCGCGAGCCGGTGGGCGTGGTCGCTCAGATCATCCCGTGGAACTTCCCGCTGCTCATGGCCACCTTGAAGCTCGCGCCGGTGCTCGCAACCGGCTGCACAAGCGTGCTCAAGCCTGCCGAGCAGACGCCGCTCAGCGCACTGCGCCTCGGCGAGCTGATTCTCGAGGCCGGCTTCCCCGCCGGCGTGGTCAATATCCTGACCGGACTCGGCGAGACCACCGGCGCGGCGCTGGTGGCCCATCCCGGCGTCGACAAGATCGCCTTCACCGGCTCGACCGAGGTCGGCAAGATCATCAACATCGCCGCCACGGCGACCTTGAAGCGCGTCTCGCTGGAACTCGGCGGCAAATCGCCGGTGATCGTGCTGCCGGACGTGGATCCGCAGAGCGTCGCCGGCGGCGCTGCGCAGGCCGTGTTCTTCAACTCCGGGCAGGTGTGCGTGGCCGGCTCGCGCCTGTTCGTGCAGCGCAAGATCTTCGACAAGGTCATCGAGGGAGTGAGCGAGGCGTCCCGCGCCATCGTGGTCGGACCAGGGCTGGACGAGCAGACCCAGATGGGTCCGCTGGTCTCCCGGGAGCAGCGCGACCGGGTCCTCAGCTACCTGCAATCCGGGCGCGAGCAGGGCGCGACCATCACGGCCGGCGGAGAGGCGCCGGCCCACGAGGGCTACTACGTCAAGCCCACGGTGATCGTCGACGTCAAACCCGATATGAGGATCGTCCGTGAGGAGATCTTCGGGCCGGTCGTCGTCGCGCAGCGCTTCGATGATTTGAACGAGGTGGCTGCCTGGGCCAACGACACCCCGTACGGCCTGGCCGCGAGCATCTGGTCCAACGATCTGCGCGCGGTGCAGCGCCTCGTGCCGCAGATCAAGGCCGGGACGGTGTGGGTGAACTGCCATGCCATGATCGATGCCGGCATGCCGTTCGGCGGCTACAAGCAGTCCGGCTTCGGGCGCGAGCAGGGCCGCGCCGGCGTCGAGATGTACACCGAGCTGAAGTCGGTTTGCATGGCGATCTAGCCGCGCAAGGAAACACGATGACTATCGCACAAGCGCAGCGCCGCGCGGCGCTCACCCGCCAGCCGGACGGCACCTACCGACTGACGATCGAACAGGCCCCGGTGCCGACACCGGCCGAGCACGAAGTGCTCGTGCGCGTGCACGCGGCTTCGCTGAACCGTCGCGACGTGTATGTGTTGCGGGGGCAGTACCCCATGCCCCCGCGCGAGAGCCTGGTGCCGCTGTCCGACGGCGCCGGAGAGGTTGTCGCGGTCGGCGCCGGCGTGACGCGCTTCAAGACCGGCGAGCGGGTCGCGGCGACCTTCTTCCAGCGCTGGCTGCAGGGACGGCCGAGCGCTGCGACCCCGGGCTCGGCGCTCGGCGGTCAGCTCGACGGCGTGCTCTCGCAGTACGTGTGCCTGTCGCAGGAGGGCCTCGTGCGCATTCCTCAGGGGTACTCGTACGAGGAGGCCGCGACCTTGCCGTGCGCGGCCGTGACCGCCTGGAACGGCCTCGTCACCCGCGGGCGCATGCAAGCGGGCGATAACGTGCTGCTGCTCGGCACCGGCGGCGTGTCGGTCTTCGGTCTGCAGTTCGCCGCGGCCGCGGGTGCCCGCGCCCTGATCACGAGTTCCAGCGAGGAGAAGCTCGCGCATGCGAAGCGGCTCGGAGCGAGCGCCACGATCAACTACCGCAGCACGCCGCAGTGGTCCGGGGCGGTGCGCGCCGCCACCGGCGGCGTCGGCGTGCAACAGGTGCTCGAGGTGGGCGGGGTCGGCACGCTGGCACAATCCCTCGCGAGCCTCGCCCCGGGCGGACACATCGCACTGATCGGCGGACTGGCCGGTTTCGGCGGCGACATCCCGGCGATGGCGCTGCTGCATGCCAATGCCACCGCAAGCGGCATCTACGTCGGCTCGCGCGCGGATTTCGAGGCGATGAATGCATTCATCGATCAGCATCGCATCCGACCGGTGATCGATCGCACCTACCCGCTCGATGAGGCAGGCGCCGCCTACCAGCAGGTCGAGGCGGGACAGCACTTCGGCAAGGTCGTCATCAGCCTGTGAGAGTCAGTACGGCCGCGCGGCTCGCTCGCCCTTGGTCTGGTTCGCGCGCGCGATGACGTAGTCGCGGACCGCCTCGATCTGGCGCCCGGAGAGCTGCCCGGCGAACGACACCATCCCCCCCGCAGCGAGCAGACCGCCCTGCACGATCCGCTGCCACAGGGCCGGGTCGGCCAGTGCCGGGGCGTAGCGCAGATCCGGCAGCACCCCGCCGCTGACCGCGCTGTCGCCGTGACAGACGCTGCAGTACGACTGGTAACGGCTCTCGCCCAGGGCGATCGTGGCCGCACTGGCCGTGCTCGGCGGAGGATTCAGTCGCGGGTGGGTGCCGGGCGGCGGGAGCGGCATGGCCTCGGTGCCACCGAGCTTGAACACCAGCATGCGCGGCACATTGCCTTCGTTCACCTGGGAGTCGAGCGCCAGCTGGCCGGCGGCGAGCGCGAACGCCCCGCCCCACCCGATCTGCACGGCCACGTACTGCTGTCCTGCGACTTGGTAGGTGATCGGCGGGGCGACGATGCCGGTATGGGTCTGCACCGACCAGAGCCGCTGGCCGTCGGCGGCCCGGTAGGCGACGAATCGGCCCATCGCGTCGCCCTGAAACACCAGTCCGCCGGCCGTCGAAAGCACCCCTCCATTCCACGGCGTGCCGATCGCAACGCGCCAAGCCGCCCGCTGCGTGACGGGATTCCAGGCGAGCAGGTAGCCGGTGAGGCTCTTGCGGATCTGTGCGACCACCTGGGGGCTCTGCGGCAGGGCGCTGAAGGTATCCCCGGTGTTCCAGCCCAGCCGGCGCAAGGCGACGCGCCGGGCGCCGGAATAGGTGAATGCCATGGCGCTCACCGGCAGGTAGACCAGGCCGGTCTGCGGGTCGTACGACATCGGTTGCCAGTTGTGGCCGCCGGCAGCACCCGGCATCGCCAGCGCCGGCTTGCCGGTCAAGTCGTAAAAAGCCTTGCGCACCTCGATCGGTTCACCCCGCGGCGTCAGGCCGCGCGCCCAGTTGATCGGGGTATACGGCGCCCCCGAGAGGAACCGGCCCGTCGCCCGGTCGAGCACGTAGAAGATGCCGTCCTTAGGGGCCTGCAGCAGAACGCGGCGTACCTTCCCGTGCAACCTCAGATCGGCGAGGATCATCTGCTGATCGGCATCGTAATCCCAGATGTCGCCCGGCACCTCCTGGAAGTGCCACACGTACTCGCCGCTCTCGGGCCGCAGCGCGATGATCGAGGTGATGAACAGATTCGCCCCGGGGCTGCGCACCGTGCCGTTCCAGGGCGCGCCGTTGCCGGTGCCGATGTACAGCAGGTCGAGCTTCGAATCGTAGGCCATCGAGTCCCAGACGTTGCCGCCGCCACCGAATCGCCAGTAATGGCCGTGCCACGTCGGGCGCGCGATTCGCGTCAGAACCGCATCCGAGGCGGCCCGATCCGGCACGCCCGGCTTGCCCGGGACGGTGTAGAACCGCCAGTCCTCCTCGCCTGTTCGCGCATCGTAGGCCGTGACGTATCCGCGCGTGCCGAACTCCCCGCCGCCGTTGCCGATGATCACCCTGCCTTTGACCACGAGGGGTGCGCCGGTGATCGTGTAGCCCCGGGTATAGTCGGCCGTGCGCACCGACCAGAGCGGCTTGCCGGTCCTGGCACTCAGCGCGATCAGCCTGCCATCGTAGGTGCCCAGGTAAATACGGCCCCTCCAGATCGCCACGCCGCGATTCGCAACATCGCAGCACCCGTGTGCGTCGGCCGCGCGAGGCACGTGAGGATCGAATGTCCACAACCGCTTCCCCGTGACGGCATTCAGAGCGATCACCCGGCTCCAGGCGGTGCTCAGATACATCACCCCGCCCACGACCAGTGGTGTCGACTCCTGTACGCGCCGGTCGCCGCCGATGTCGTAGTGCCAGGCGAGCCCGAGTCGCCCGACATCACGGTCGTTGATCTGGGTGAGCGGGCTGAAGCGCTGCTCGCTGTAGGTCCGCCCGTAAGTGAGCCAATCGCCCGGATGACGATTGGCGTGCGCGATGCGCGCCCCGTCGACCGCGGCCGCACCGCCTACCGAAGACACCGCCGCGCCCGCCGGCGCGCACCCGAGCACCGCCAGCAGACCGACGCTCACCGCCGCCAGAGTTGTCCGCAACATGATTCCTCCCGAGCTCTCCTCGCAGTAAAGCGCCGCGGGCGCCGGGGAGACTCCTCCGCCAGTGTCAGGCGAGTCGCTTCGCAGCGAATGGGTCCGCGGCTCTCGGGCCGCCGGCGGCCTCAGGGAAGCTGACTGCAGATCTCCTGGATCAGCTCACGCAGCCAGGCATGTGCCGGATCGGGGTCGTGACGGTTGTGCCAGAGGAGCATCTCGTGCTGCTCAGCCGTCGGAAACGGCGTCGGAAAGGTCTTCAGCGGGGCAACGGCGGGCGCCATCATGAGCACCCTTTCCGGCAGCGTCGCCACGTACGAGGTGCCGGCCAGCACCAGGGGCAGGTGTAACAGGCTCGGCACGGCGAGCTGCACCGTCAGGTCGATGTCGAACAGGCGGCGCACCAGCTCCTCGGTGCTGACCGAGTAGGCGTTCGGCGCGCCAAAGGCGTGCGGCAGAGCGAAGAACTGTTCCGCAGTGAGCGTATCGCCGACCGTCGGATGATGGGCATCGACGGCGCAGATCCAGCGCACCGGCCGCAGCCGCACCATGCGCAGCGACTCCGGCCAGGCCCGCGCCGCGTACAGCCTCAGGGAGTCCAGACACACCGACAGATCGGCCTCACCGTACTCGAGGCGAGTCAGGACGCTCTCGGAGATCAGCTGTACCCGGCAGGAGATGCCCGGAGCCTCAACCGCGAGGCGCCTGACCAGCGCCGGCAGCAAATCCGGCAGCGCCTCCTCCGAGATGATGATGCTGAACTCGCGCCGGGCGGTGGCGGGGTCGAACTGCGGCTGGGTGCCGAGGGTCGCCTGGATCCGCAGCAGCGCTTCGCGGACCGGATCAACCAGCGACTGCCCACGCGGCGTCAGCTCCAGGGTACGTCCCACGCGCACCAGCAGCGGATCGTTGAAGTACTCGCGAAGCTTGTGCAGAGCCGCGCTCATCGCCGGCTGGGAAACGTAGAGTTTCTCGGCCGCGCGGCTGATGTTCTTCTCGTGCAGCAGCGCGTCGAGGGAGATCAGCAGATTGAGATCGAAACGCCGCAACTCGAGCATGCATCACACCATCTCGGTGATCGGAACACCGGTCCGCCGGCACTCGGGAATCGACCGGGTATCCTACAGCGCGCGCCGCCGTGGGTGGAACCTGTCCGCGGCCGGCCGCGCGCCTCAGCAGCCTGCCGCCGCCGGCGCGACCACATCACGCCGCGCGGGCCGCACGACCGTGGGCGCGCGGGCGCGATACTCCCGGGGAGTCATGCCGAACTGGGACCGGAAGACGCGCCCGAAGTGGGTGGCGCTGTTGAATCCATGGTCGAAGGCGATGGCGGTCACCGTTCGGCCGCGCTGACCCTCGGCGAGCAGCGCCTGAGAACAGGCCTCCAGCCGGCGCTTGAGGATGTAGCGGGTGACCGTCTCCTCGCCGTCGGAGAACAGGTAGTGCAGATAGCGCGTCGTGATGCGGCATGCCTGTGCGATCTGCGCCGGGGTGAGTTCGGATTCGTAGAGGTGCCCGTGGATGTAGTTGAGGATGCGGATCCTGTGCGCCGTGCCGCGGGAGGAGCGCTCGGCGTGCGTCCTCGGCACCTGCGCATAGGCGGCACCCAGCAGATCGAGTACGGCGACGGCGATCCGCTCGGCCGAGTCGGCATCGAGCGAATGGCGGCAATCGCGCCAATAGGTGCGCACGAAGCCGGACAGCAGCCCGTTGACGCCGCTGGCAGCGCGCATCGCCACGGCCGCGAGCGACTCGGGGCAGGCGACATGACGGCGCAACTTTGCAGTCGGAATGCCGAGCACCAGCATAAAGCTGCCTGGCGGACAGCTGATCTCGTAATGGCGGGTGCCGTCGCACAAGGTAAAGTCGCCGCTCCGCAGCAGGACTTCGCGCCCGTCCTGGCGGGCGATCCCCTCGCCCTCGAGCATCAGGTGCACGAAACACCGCGGCGGATGCACTCGGGTGCAAGCGAAGCGCGCCTGGCGCGCCTGTCCTTCCGAGGCGATCTCCATCACCATCACATCACCGAGTTCCGTCCAGTCGGCTTGAGCCCGGTAAGCGCGCTCGGACTTAAGCGCCGCAGCCGGCGCGGCGACGCAGGCGGCGCCACGGCACGGATCGGCCTCGGCAATGGCGGACGACTCGCTGTAGGTCATGCTCCCCCCTCGGAGCCGCGACGGAGCGCGGGTTTCACCGTGGTTTTTTATACGGAGCCGCGGTCAACTGAACAAGCAGGCAGCGCTTATACCTAGTATTGCCCGGCCGGGGTCGAGACCGCCTCCCGAGCTTTCGCCAGCGGCCTCGTGCGGTTTCGCCATGGGTGGAACTGCCCCGTCCCATCCGCGGTACACCTGTATCGGCGCTGTCAGGCGCCTGCGCGCAGGCCCCCGGTTTGCGGTCAGCCGCCCGGGGGCGAGGCGACCTCGTATGACGATGAACGATCCGGAGCACAGACTGATGAAGCAGGAAAATCTCGAGCAGTTGCTGCGCCGCAGCGGCAATCCGGTGCACATGCTGCGCAACTCGCAGATCGGCGCCTACGTCTACCCCGTGGTGCCGTATGAATTCACCAACTGGCGCGCCGAGCAGGTGGCCTGGCAGAAAGCCGCCGTGCTCTACGACCAGACCCACCACATGGCGGAGATCACGGTCAAGGGGCCCGATGCGCTGAAGATGCTCTCGCGGCTGACCATCAACAGCTTCAACGGGTTCGTCCCGAACAAGGCCAAGCAGATGGTCCCCTGCAGTCACGACGGCTACGTGATCGGCGACGGGATCCTGTTCTATCTGGACCCAGAGGAGCTGCTGTTCGTCGGGCGCGCCCCCACGGTCAACTGGATCCAGTTCCACGCCGAGACCGGCGGCTACCGGGTCGAGGCAATCCGCGACGACCGCTCCCCCTCGTACCCGCGCGGCAAGCCGGTCTTCCGTCGGCACTACCGCTTCCAGGTGCAGGGTCCGAACGCCATGCAGGTGCTGACCAAACTCAACGGTGGACCGCTGCCGGAAATCAAGTTCTTCAACATGGGGTTCATCGACATCAGGGGCCGCAAGGTCCGCTGCCTGCGCCACGGCATGGCCGGAGAGCCGGGACTGGAGATCTGGGGCCCATACGCAGAATACGACGAGGTACGCGAGGCGATCGTCGAGGCGGGCAAGGACTTCGGACTGCTGCAGGTCGGCGCGAGGGCGTACTCGAGCAACACCCTGGAGTCCGGGTGGATCCCATCCCCGCTGCCGGCGGTATACACCGGCGAGCCGATGCGCCCCTACCGCGAGTGGCTGCCGGGGAGCGGCTACGAGGGCTCCGGCTCGATCGGCGGCAGCTTCGTCGCGGAGAACGTCGAGGACTACTACCTCACCCCGTACGCGCTCGGCTACGGACCGTTCATCAAGTTCGACCACGAGTTCATCGGCGCCGAGGCGCTGAAGCGTCATGCGACCGAGCCGCAGCGCCGCAAGGTGACCTTCGCCTGGAACCCGGCGGATTTCATCAAGATCTACGCCTCGCTGCTCGAGCCGCAAGGGGAGAACTACAAGTATTTCGATTTCCCCAATTGCAACTACTCTTCGGCCTCCTACGACAGGGTCATGGCGGGCGGACGCACGGTCGGCTTCTCGATGTTCGGCGGCTACAGCTACAACGAGCGCACCGTGCTCTCCCTAGGCGTCGTCGATCCGCAGGTGCAGATCGGCGATGTGCTGACGCTGGTGTGGGGCGAGGAGAACGGCGGCACACGCAAGCCCACCGTCGAGCCGCACAAGCAGCTCGAGGTCCGGGTCCGCGTCGCGCCGGCACCCTACTCGAAGGCCGCCCGCGATGGCTATCACGACGGCTGGCGAACCCGTCAGACCTGACCGAGAGACTGTCAGCAGCCAAGCCGGGCGGCGCCGTCTGATTGGTGCGGCGCCCCCGGCTCGCTCACCGCCCACGCTCCGCTCAGGACTGCGCCGCTGTCCGGCTGCCCGCGAGCCACAGGCACAGCGCGCTCCTCACCTGCTCCGGCCGCTCCATCGTCACCATGTGACCACTGTTCTCGATGATCTCGAGCCGGGCCCCGGGCACGAGTCGCGCCATGGCCTCGTGGCGCGCCAGCGGACTCCACAGATCCTGCCGCCCGCAGCCGATCAGCGTCGGGCAACCGATGGCGCGCAGTACCCCCTCGGCCGACGGCCTGCTCAGCAGCGCGCCAATCTGCGCGGCGAAGATCTCGGGCGTCTTGCGCTCGATCATCTCCAGAATGGACTCAACCAGCGGCTCGTCCCACAACCGCTCGGGATGCACCATCCCCTGCACCCATTCGCGGCCCATCGCCCGCATGCCCTGCGTTCGGGCGAGCTCGAGCAGGCCAAGGCGTTGCGACGCCTCGGCCTGCCCGGCCTGTCCTTCGGGCCGGGCCTGATAACCGGTATCGAACAGCGCCACCCGGGTGATGCGCTCCGGCGCGCCGCGTAACATCTCCAGCGCCACCCGCCCGCCCATCGAATGACCGGCCAGCGCGAACCGCGGCGGCGCCGCCTCGAGCGCCCGTTGCGCCATGGCCGCCAGGGAGTCGGCGCCGCCATAATCGACCACCACGCAGCGGACTCCCTCGAGCGCGGCGATCTGTGGCTCCCAGACTGCGCGGTCGCACATCAGCCCCGGCAGAAGCACGAGCGTCTCGCAGCTCATGGTCCGGTCCCGCGGAGGCGGTAATCCTGCTGCGCGGCGGCGTATGCGACGAAGAAATCGAGTGCCCGCGGGTTGGCCATGGCGCTGAGGTTGGCCGCCTTTTCTGGCGCGGTTCCGAGCAGTATCCGGCGCACCGGCACTTCCATTTTCTTCCCCGTGAGCGTCATGGGAATCAGCGGGACCGGAATGATCTTGTCGGGTACGTGCCGAGCGGTGTATGCGCGGCGCAGGGTCTCGCGGATCGTCCCCTCGACCTGCTCGAGCGAGATGCCGGCGGCCAACTTCACGAACAGCGGCATGAAGAATCCTCCGGCGGGTAGGTCGAGGTTGACGATCAGGCTGTCCTCGACCTGTGGCAATGCGGCGAGGGTTCGGTAGATCTCCGCCGTGCCGATGCGCACGCCGTAGCGATTCAGCGTGGCATCCGACCGTCCGAGCACGAACGAGCCGCCGCGCGCGTTGATGCGGAAGAAATCCCCGTGCCGCCAGATGCCCGGGAAGTCCTCGAAATAACTCTCCCGGTAACGCCGCTCTTCGGGGTCGTTCCAGAAGCGCACCGGCATCGAGGGAAGCGGCTGGGTGAGAACCAGCTCGCCGACCTCATCGATCACGGACTCTCCGCGCTCATTGAACGCCTTGACCGCGACCCCGAGCGAGGGGGCCTGGATCTCACCGGCGCGCACCGGCAAGGTGGGCACGCCACCGACGAACCCCGTGCAGCAGTCGGTACCGCCACTGCCGTTGGCGACCCAAAGGTCCTGCTTGACGTTGGCGTAGAACCAGGCCATGCAGGCGGGCGTGGCAGGCGATCCGGCGAGAGACACACTGCGCAGCGGCGACAGGCCATATCGCTCGCGCGGCACGATGCCCGAGCGCGCCATCTGCTCGACGTAGGTGGGGCTGGCGCCCAGCATGGTCGCTTCGGCGTCCTGCGCGAGCCGCCAGAGGGTATCGGCAGCGGGATACGCGGGGCTGCCGTCGTAGAGCACGGGGATCGCCCCGGTGCCGATCGTGCTTGCCAGGAAGTTCCACAGCATCCAGCCGGTGGTCGTATAAAACAGCAGCCGATCCCCGGGGTGGAGATCGAAATGGAACACGGCGTTCTTGCGCGTCTCGAGCAGGATACCGCCGTGACCATGCACGATGGCCTTGGGCAGACCCGTGGTGCCGGATGAAAACAACGTCCACAGAGGATAGTCGAAGGGAACCTGCTCGAAGCGGAACTCGGCCGCTGCAATGGGAGGATGATCGAGCGCCTCGGCCCAGCTGAGCGCATCGGGCCGCGGCGGCGCCGCGCCCGGGTCGAGGTACGGCAGGTGGATCACGTGCCGCACGCTGGGCAGCCCTGCGAGAATGCGCTCCAGCTCGACCCGTCGGTCGAACGGCTTGCCGCCGTAGCGGTAGCCATCGACGCAGAACAATACCGTTGCCGAGAGCTGCACGAATCGATCGAGCACGCCCCGCTCGCCGAAGTCCGGCGAGCAGCAGGCCCAGATCGCCCCGATCGCCGTCGTCGCAAGCATGGCGATGACGGTGTGCGGGATATTCGGCATCCACGCCACCACCCGATCGCCCGGCCGCACCCCCAGCGCGCGCAGCCGGGTGGCGAGGATGCGCACCTGTCTGGCGAGTTCCGGCCAACCCATCGCCTCGAGCGGCCGGCTCTCGCTGGCATGCAGCAGCGCCACGCCTCCGTCAGGCTCCCGGCGCAGGAGGTTTTCGGCATAGTTGAGTCGGGCGCCGGGAAACCACTCCGCCCCGGGCATGGCGCGCCGGCCGAGCACCCGATGATAGGGGACGGACGCCTCCACCTCGAAGTAATCCCACAGTGCGCCCCAGAACGCCTCCGGATCATCCACCGACCAGCGCCACAGCTGCATGTACTCGGCGAACGCAAGCCCGCGCGTGCGCTTCAACCATCGGCTGAATGCCGTCACGTTGGCGTGCTCGATGCGCGCCGCATCCGGCGTCCAGAGAATCTGCCCCTCTTGCATCACTCGTTGACCTCTTCAGACCCGCGCCCGGCCCGACCACACCGACCCACGCGCCCCCCGCGCGTGAAGCCGCAATCCCGTCCGTATACGCAAAGTGGCGCCCCGCCGCCGCAACGGCCCGCAACAGGCCCCCGGCGCTCCCCCGGTGCCGATCGGCTGCCCCGCACTGATGGCGCATTCGTGAGTGAAACCGGCTTCACCCGACGTGCGTTCGAGCCTAGCGCGCCCGCTCGCGCGGTCGCGCGGATCAGAGTGCAAGACTTATGGACCCACAGCGCAACGCTGCCGTCAGGCGCTCTGTGGCGCCCGGCGGGGGTGCCGGGCGCCTCGCCACTCTGGCACATCTCGTTGGGAGCCAACCCGCCCCGTCCGGCCCGCCGGCAGGTCTCGCAGTGCCGGTTGTGCGCTATCGGTCGAATGTGTTGCGCTGTGGGGCGCGCGCGATCCGTGGCGACAGCACTACGCTTGGGGCCGATTGACCGAAATGGGATTGCCTTATGCAACACCGTTTCAGGTGCTCCGCTATCCGATCCAGCCTGCGGGTGGCCGCTCGAACAAAGCCGCGCGACTAGGCCTCGCGCTTCTCGGAGGGGGTTACGTATCATGAATTCGAGGCTCTTGCCGCGAGGCGGCATCACCATCCCGCAGCTGGCTGCCTGCGGGCTCGGTCTTTCACTCGTGTGCGCGACGGCCGTTGCGCAGCAGCAACAAACCGAGCCATCGCACGCCGCCTTCAAATTGAAGGAAATCGTGGTCACCGCTCAGTACCGGCGGCAGAACATCCAGAACGTTCCGATCGCGATCACCGCCTTCACGCCGCAAACCCTTCGGCAGCAGAACATCACGAGCCTCGCCCAGCTCGGCGATCTCACCCCGGGCGTCACGCTGACCAGCGGCGCACCGTTTTCGGGCGACAGCTCGGTGCTCTCCGCCTCGATCCGCGGCATTGGCCAGGCTGACTTCGCTTTCAACATCAACCCCGCGGTTGGCGTCTACGTGGACGGTGTCTATTACGCCCGAACGATCGGCGCGAACGTCAATCTGCTCGACGTGCAGAACGTCTCCATCCTCAAAGGCCCCCAGGGCACCCTGTTCGGCGCGAACACGATCGGGGGCGCGATCAACATTACTACCCGCGATCCGGGCGAGACACCCTATTTCGTCGCCGAGGCCACAGGCGGCAGTTTCAACCGCCGCGACGTCGCCTTCAGCGCCGACATCCCGCTGATCAAGCACAAGCTGCTCTCGAGCGTCACGTTCTCCTCGCAGAACCAGGACGGCTATCAGCGCGTCATACCGTATCCGTCCAGCTCCCCGTACGGCCAGAGTCCATTCACCGTCACTCCGCTGAGTTCGTTCCCGGAGCCCGGTTACGGCTCGTCGAACACGTACGGCGGAACGGGCGTGACGGCGATGCGCGCGAAGCTGCTCTGGCTCGCGTCGGACCGGCTCAAGATGACGCTGGAGGGTGACTGGACGCACGAAGATCAGACCGCCCTGCCGAACGTCGTCCTCGGCACCTTCTCCAACAGCATCGCGGGAGCGACGTTCTCCACGCTGCACAACCTGTGCATCAGCAACAGCGCCGCGACGCTGCCGGGTGCGATCCAGGCCGCCGGCGGACCGCCGACCTTCGTGCCGGCGAACGCCCTGTTCGCGAGCGTCTGCGCCCAGCCGCTCGCTCACGTCCCGGGTCTGTCGATCGGCGCCCCGCCGCCGCTCGGGGCCGGCTATGTCGGCGGGCCGCCCGGACCATACAACATCAACAACCATCCGGGCAGCGCCTACCTGGGCACGAACAACCCGCAGATCTACATCACCAATGCCGCCTCCCAGACCGGCAGCTACGACACGACCTACGCGAACGCTCCGAATTACGCGCGTAGCGACATTTTCGGCCTGTCGCTCACCGGACAGTACCGGATCAACAATGATCTGACGCTGAAGTCGATCAGCGCCTACCGGCAGACCTCGTGGAACATCGGCACGAACCTCGACGGCACTCCGGCCGACCTGTTCTCGGTGAGCGACGCGCAGCACCAGTGGCAGGTCTCGGAGGAACTCCAGCTGCTCGGGTCCGCCCTGCACCACAAGCTGAACTGGGTGACCGGCCTTTACTACTTCCGCGAGTCCGGCTACGTGCACGATTTCGTGCCGTTCGAGAACATCCTGCAGGTCTATGACGGCGCGGCCAACGACGTCAAGAACACCGACTACGCCGCGTACTTCCATCTCGACTACCGGTTGAGCAACAAGTGGGGATTCATCGTCGGCGGCCGTTACACCGATGCTCAGACCTCGTTCATCGGGGGGCAGGGCGATCTGAACTCCTTCCCGTTCGGTTCATACTGCTGGTTGAACTCCTGCAACGGCGCCCCGCCGTTCACGGACATCATCCCGAACGCGGCGCCGGCCGGCGCTCCGTACTTCCGCTACTTCCCGGGCACGCCGGATAGCCAGTCGTGGCACATCTTCGATCCCACGGCGAGCATCCAGTATCACTTCAACCCGCACATCATGGCGTACGTGACCTGGAGCAAAGGCTTCATGGCGGGCGGTTGGACGACGCGTCTGTCCTCGCTGATCACCAACCCAAAGCAGGCGCGTTTCGGCCCGGAGTACTCCAAGGCCTGGGATGCCGGCGTCAAGTCCGATCTTCTGAACCATCACCTGATGCTCGATGCGGACGTGTTCTTCACCAACTTCGACGGCATCCAGCTGAACGTCCAGCGGGGCATCTCGCCGGTGCTGCAAAACGCCGGCAACGCCAACATCAAGGGTGCAGAGCTGTCATTCGAGTCGCTCGTCGGGCACACCGGCCTGGAGTTGAACGGATCGGTCTCGTACATCGACGCCTACTACACCTACGTGAACCCCGACGCGCCCATTCCGGAATATGCCGACGCCCAGGGCAACACGTACTGCCCGGGCGGTGCGGCCGCCGGCTGCACGTTCACCTGGGCGGGTGTCTCGGCGCTCAGCGCCAAGCTCCCGGATACGCCGCAATGGAAGGCGGTACTCGACCCGGTCTACACCCTGGCGCTGCCGAGCGGGGCAACGGTCAGCTTCGTGCCCGTCTACACCTATACCGGGAGCATGTACAACGACAGTCTGAACACGCCGCAGATGCGCCGCCCGGTGACCCACATGGTGGACGCCTCGGTGCACTACACCTCGCCTAACGGGATGTACGAGTTCGCGGTGGGCGGCACCAATCTGACCAACGACCGCTTCATCACGACGGGCCAGTCGAATTACGGCGCCGGTTTCATCGACGGCTACGTCAATGCGCCCCGCGAGTGGTATGCGACGATCCGCGTGCAGATGGGTCATTGATCGAAAGGAAGGCCCGCACGATGTCCAGCATGCCCCAGAGCCCGCTCACCGCCCCACCCTCCACGGCCTACCGGATCGTGGACGTGCCGGAGATTCACAAGGATGTGATCGCCCGGCACGGCATGCCGGGCACGTTCGTCGGTCCAACGGAGCGGGAGAGTCCGTGGGTCCCCTTCGGCGACAATGCGGCGATCCGCCATCTTGCCTTCGACCCCCGCCACAACGTGTTCAGCAACGTGCTGTGGGTGAAGTCAAAGGGCGTGATCGGCACGCACAAGCACCGCGGGACCGTCGTCATGGTGTGCCTGGAAGGCAGCGTCCGCTACCTCGAGTACGACTGGGTCGCCGGCCCGGGCGATTTCATCTACGAGACGCCCGGGCTGTGCCATACCCTGGTCACCGACCATCCCCAGGGCGTGAAGCTCTTCGGTTGGCTGCAGGGGCCGGTCGAGTTCTATGACGAACAGGGCGCGTTCGCGCAGACGCTCGATGTCTGGTGGTTCATCAATCACTACGAAACGTACTGCAGGGAGCACGGCATCCCGCTCAACAAGCAGCTGTATATCTGAGCGGACCGTTGCCGCCTGAGTGCGATGCGGGGCGGCCCGTGCGCCCCGGCGACCCGCAGCGGATCGCCGGGGCTCGCGCGGCCCACCCCCACGGGGCATCCGCTTCTGACGGGCACCGGAAGACCGTAAGCTCCACCGTGACTGGCGTCCCCTCGAGACTGCGGACACTCGGCCCCGAGCCCGCACCCCCTCAGCGCTCGACCATTGCGCTGCGCGCACCGGCGAGGCAGCATGGAATCAGGCCACACGCCTGACTCAACCCGCCATGGGCAATCCCCTGCAACCCGTCCCGGCGCGTCATTGGTCGACCGATGAGGTCGCGAACCAGGCGTTCTCCTATTGGGTCGACACGGTCTGCGACCGCTTCCTCGAGCTCGATATCGACTCCCCGGTCCGCGAGCACTTCCATGCGCGGCTGGATCAGTGCGCACTCGGCCCGGCGACCGCGAGCTGGCTATGCGCCGACATCCAGCGCGTGCGGCGCACCACGGCCAAGATCGCGCGCGCCCATCCGGGCTTCCTGCTGATGCAGTTGCGTTCCGGCCGGGTGCAGGTCCGCCAGGCCGGGCGCATCACGCCGCTGCATCCCGGGGAGTGCGTTCTGCTCGATGGCGCCCAGCCCTACGAGGTCGAGTGCCCGGAGGCGACCCGCTCGTGCGTGCTGCAGCTTCCGGACGAGTGGTTGAGGCGCTGGGTGCGCTCGCCGGAGCATCTGACCCCCGCCCGCTTCATCACTCAGGGATGGAGCGGCGCGCTGTGCGCGGCGATGGCGAGCCTCGACGTCGACTCCTGCGAGGATCTCGCCCTGCCGCCGGAGGAAGTCGCGGTGCACGTCGCGGCGCTGCTGAAGCTGGCATTGGGACCCCAAGCGCACGATGCCGTCGGCGATCAGCATCTGCGCGAGCGGCTGGTGCGCACGTTACGCAACAGCCTGTCCGACCCCGGCCTGTGCCCGGCCTCGGTCGCCGCCGAGCATCGCATCTCGGTCCGCACGCTGCACTACGCGTTCGCCGCGAGCGGCACCTCGTTCATTGAGCAGCTGATGCAGGCCCGGCTGCTGCGGGCACGGGATCTGCTGGCGGACCCGCAGTTGCAGGACGTCCCGGTGATCGAAGTGGCCGCCCGCTGCGGCTTCACGGACCCCAGCCATTTCGCGCGCCGCTTCCGACGACAGTTCGGCATCGCTCCGCTCGCGTTCCGGCGGGCGGCCCTCGACGCTCCAGCGTAACCGCGCCACGGCTCCCGCAGCGCCGCCGCTGCGCTGGCGGTCGAATGGGTTGCACTGTGATTTGCGCGGCCGAGGACACCACGCCCTACGCTCCCCTCGACCAACGCTCTCGGGCCCGCACACCCCGAGCGCGCGCCAAACCGCCCGCAGCGAGGCCGAGATGAACCGATTCGAGCAGGCCGTCTACGACTGCATGAAGCCCACCGCCGCGCTCCTGGAGCGCACCACCGACGCTCTGCACCGGGCGATCCTGCTCAACTTCTGGCGACACGTGCACCTGGAGGGTGCCGGGGAGTACGAGCGGATCGTGGCGCCGGACATGATGGTGGAGCAGCCGCTGTACCGGGTGTCCTGGGGCGCCAACCCGGCGGTCATCGAGGGCAAACCGGCGGTGCTGTCCTTCTACCGCAGCGTCGGCGAGACGGTGTTGTGGCATTCGGATGACCGCCTCGCCGTGGCCGACTGGGGCATTTGCGATGAGATCACCTTTCACCAGCTCGCCCGCGGCGCCGACCTCGCGGCCCTCGGGTACGCGCTCGAACGCACTGACAGGCTCTATCACGTCTCGAGCCGACAGGCGTTCATCTGGCCCTATGATGCGCGGGCGCGGCTCGCCGGCGAACATCTGTACGAGGACAAGACGAGTCTGCGGATCGAGGAGATTGCCCCCGAGGAGGCGATCACGCCTGCGCGGGTGCGCCAGATCCATCGCGAGCAGCTGGCGAAGCTCGAGGCGCGAATGGGCGCGCGCTTCTGGGTGTTCGCGACGCCCTGAGCCTGCACCCACCGGATGCCGGAGGAGCCGGACCGCTTCGGATCAGGCCGCCCCGAGTGCAGCGAGTTCCTGCGCCAGCTGGCCCGGACGGGAGAGGAACGGCGAGTGACTGGCCTCGAGCTCGATCGCCCGGCTGGTCCGGGGCGCGAACAGCCCGCGCTGCAGCTCGAGCGGCATCACGCGGTCCAGCGTACAGACGATGTACGTCGAGCGGATGTGCCGCCATGCGGGGTCCTCGATGGGCTCGGCGAACGGGGCCGTTGGCTGAGGGCGCAGCCTGCCGACCGCCCACTGCTGAGTGTTCGCATCGCAGTCGCCGAAGAACAGTGCCGCCGCCTGCGCCAGATCCGGCAGACTCATGCCCTGCTCATCCACGTCGATCCATGGGGCGGGCTTTCCCTCGCCCATCGCAAACAATGACTGCCCTCGCTCGGGAACGAAGGCGCACAGATACGCCAGCTGCGCTACGCGCGGGTGCGCGCCGACCGCCGGATGCGAGATGACCATGCCGCCGTAGGAATGGCCGCACACCAGCACCTCCCCGGGCAGCGCGTCGATCGCTGCACGCACGGCCTCGGCGTCCCCGGAGAGATCCGCTCCCGGCGGCGGATCGATCCCGGTGCTCGGCAGGTCGACGGCGCGTACGAGGAACCCGCTCTGCTCGAGCAGCGGAGCCACGCGCGCCCAGCACCAGCTGCCATGCCATGCACCGTGCACGAGCACGACGGAGCGGATCGAGCGCCTCATGCCCGGGGCTCCGCGCCGATGCAGCGCAGCACTTCGCGCAGATCGCTCAGCACGCGATGCGGGCGGGATCGTTCCGGTTGGCGCAACCATTCGTCCCGGCTGGTCGTGCCGGTTGTCACCGCGAGCGCGGTCGCTCCACCCCGGCGTGCCATCACGCCCTCGACGATCGGATCGTCACCCACCACGCCGACGTGCGGCATCGCCGTGCCGAGTCGCTGCGCGACGAAGCGCAGCGCGTGCAAAGAGGGTTTGCCCATCACCCGGACCGGCGCTCGGGTCAGGCGGCGGATCGCCCCGACGATCGCGAAGCTGTAGCCGATCGTCCGCCCCTGCCGGGTGGCGAAGAACGGAACGTCCGAGGCCGAGAACAGCTTCGCGCCGTTCCAGATGGCCTGCGCGGCGGCCTCGATGTCCTTCATGCCGCATTCGGGGTGCCAACCGACATAGACCGCCTCGACCTCGGTCGCGGCGCGCTCACCGGTGTACACGGTCTCGATGCCGGCCTCCTCGAGGGCATGTCCGACGCCGCGCGTGCCCAGCACCAGGACGCGCCGCACGGAGCGCCGGGACAGGTAGTGCGCCGCCACGCTGGAGGGCGTGATCATCTGCGCATCGACAATCGGCAGCCCGGACTTGCGCAACTTCGCCGCCTGCTCGGGCGGAGGATAGTTGCTGCCGTTGGTGAGCAGTACGAACGGGAAATCCCGCTCGCGCAGAGCGGTGAGGGCCTCGATCGCGCCGGGCAGCACCTGGTAGGCCCCCAGCGATCGGTCGCTCAACAGCAGCGTGCCGTCGACGTCGAACATCAGCCCCTTGATCGGCGGCGGCCGGTCGCCGATGTTCATCGGCGCCGTCACTGCGCGCCGGCCGGGCGCTGCGCTCGCGCGGCGGCCCGGCGCAGCCGCAGCCGGAAGCCCTCTTTGTGCACGGACACCTCCGACAGATCGGCGCGCGCCGTGAGCTTGCGGATCAGATCCAGCACCGGGCGGCTCGTCGGATCGTAGCGCCGCGGCGCCGGACCGGCTGCGAGCATCGCGTCAACCTGCGTCTGAGGCATCGTCGCGCGCAGCAGCAATTCCTCATCCGACAGGCCCTTGCCGAGCTTGCTGCGCAGCTCTGCGACGGACGGCATCGGTGGCTCCGCCTCCAGCTCGCGCGTGCGCGGCAGCGAGGCGATCCGCTCCATGACGTTCGGCTCGATCGGCACCGTGGGTCTGCCGAAGCGGCCGATTGCGTAGCGGATGAGCTCATCGGGCACCACCGAGTACCGCTCCCGGCTCGTGACGTTCATGACCGCCTGAGTCAGCAGGATCTGCGAGAACGGGGTCATGACGATGGGCCAGCCGAGCTCCTGGCGAACGCGTCCCAACTCCTCGATCACCGCCCCTTCGAGGTGGGCGATGCGGCTCTCCCTGAGGTGACGACGCATGGTCCCGACCATGCCGCCGGGCAGCTGGTGATGCTGGTAGCTGGCGTCGAACCCCTGCGGGCTGCCGCTCGGCAGTCCCTCCGCCTCCGCGAGGCGGGTGAAGTAGCTCTCGAGCTCGGCCAGCGCCTCGGTATCGATCTGCACGGTATGGCCCGATGCACGCAGGTTCGCCACCATCCGCCCGGCGGGCGGATTGGAGATGCCGTCGGCCGCCGCCCCGCAGGCGCACTGCAGGGCGCTCACGCCCAGATCGGGTGCCTCGAGGTAGGTGTGCTCGGCAAGACCGATCGTGCAGTGCGAATGCAGCTCGAGCGGTTTTCCGCCGATGCACGCCTGGATCGCCGGAATCAGCGTTGCGGCGCGCTTCGGAGACAACAGGCCGCCCGGATCCTTGATGTAGAGCGCATCGACATCCGCGCAAGCGGCGAGTCGGCTCGCGCATTGCGCGTAGTACGCGTCGTCGTGGATCGGACTGATGGTGAACACGAGCGCGGCAATGACGTACTCCCCGCCGCCGGCCTTGATCATCCGGGCGCAGGCGATGTTCGCCTCCGCGTCGTTCATCGGATCGGCCAGGCAGAAGCGCCGGATGCCGTTGCGCGCCAGGGTGCGGAAGGCAAGCGCCATGAACTGCGGGCTGGCCGTCTCCCAGGAGATGAAACGAAAGCCGGTGGACATGAATTGCAGCGGCGTACGGGGCGTGGCCGCGGCCATCAGCCGGATGCGCTCCCAGGGATCCTCCCGCTTGTAGCGCACCGCCACCCCCATGTGGGTCGAGGTCGTGAAGTCGATTGCCTTGAAGCCCACCCGATCCATCACGGGCGCGATCGTCAGCGTCCTGGCGGTGTCGATGCCCAGTGCGGCCCAAACGCATTGGTTACCGTCCCGTAGGGACGTCTCGACCAGTTGAATGTCAGCCACAGCGGGCCTCCACCGTAAGCGGCGCGCCGCCGAACAGACGCGCCAGGAACCCTGTGTCGACGCCGCCGGTCTGGAACTCCGAGTTCGCGAGCACCGTCGAGTGCAATGCCAGGTTGGTCGCGACTCCCCGGATGCGGGTCGAGGCGATGGCGCGCCACATCCGCTCGAGCGCATCCTCGCGATCCACGCCATGTGCGATGATCTTGGCCAGCAGCGAATCGTAGAACGGCGCAATGCGCGCTCCGGTCTCGATGTGGGTATCGACGCGAATGCCCTCCCCGGCGGGCCAGCGCACCGCGCTCGCGCACCCGGGGCTCGGCAGGAAATCACGCGCCGGGTCCTCGGCGTTGACACGGCACTCGATCGCATGGCCGCGCCAGGTGATCTCGGATTGGCTCAACCGTAGTCCCTCGCCAGCCGCGATGGCGATCTGCTCGGCCACCAGATCGATGCCGGTAACCGCTTCGGTGACCGGATGCTCGACCTGGATGCGCGCATTCATCTCCAGGAAATAGAATTCCCCGCGCTGAAGGTCCACCAGGAACTCGACCGTTCCGGCGCCCCGGTACGCCAGGCGGGCTGCGAACCGGATCGCCGCCTCGTGCAGGGGCTGGCGCATGGACTCGGGCAGCCCCGGGGCCGGAGTCTCCTCGATGAGCTTCTGGTAACGGCGCTGGACCGAGCAATCCCGCTCCCCCAGATGGATGAGGCGTCCCTGCCCGTCGCCAAGAACCTGAACCTCCACGTGCCGCCCGTGGCTGACGAGGCGTTCGAGGTAGACCCGCGCGTCGCCAAAGGCCGCACCGGCCTCGGATCCGGCCAGTTGCAGCGCGTGCGGCAGCTCCGCGGCACTCTCGACACGCTTCATGCCGCGTCCCCCGCCGCCGCCGACCGCCTTGACCAGCAGCGGAAAGCCGATTTGGCGCGCCAGCACCGCGGCGTCCTCGACGGCGGTGACGGCTCCTCCCGGGACCACCGGCACCTGCGCGGCCTGCGCCTGCGCGCGGGCGCGCAGCTTGTCGCCCACGGCCTCGATCTGCCCGGCGGTCGGACCGATGAAGACGATGCCGTGCTCCTCGCAGGCCCGGGCCAGCGTCGGGCGCTCCGAGAGAAATCCGTAGCCCGGATGAATCGCATCGGCGTGAACCGCGAGCGCCGCCGCAATGATCGTGTCGACCTTGAGGTAGCTGTCGCTCGCCCGCGAGGGGCCGATGCACACCGTGCGATCGGCGAGTCGCGCTGGCACCGAGCTGCAGTCCACCTCCGAGGCGGCCAGCACTGCCTCGATTCCCAGGCGCCGACACGTGCGGATGATGCGCACTGCAATCTCACCGCGGTTGGCGATCAGGATGCGCCGTAGCCTCACGCGGCGGGGACCTCGCGCACGCGCACCAGCGTCTGCCCGTACTCGACGAGCACACCGTCGTGCGCAAGGATCTCGAGCACCGTCCCGCGGACTCCCGCCCGGACCGTGTTCATGAGCTTCATCACCTCGATGATGCCGATGATGGTCTGCTCCTCGACCACCGAGCCGATGTCGATGAACGGCGGCGCGCCGGGCTTCGGTGCCCGGTAGAACGTACCGAGCAGCGGTGCGGCGACGTCCCGAGCGGATGGTTCAGCCGCATCGGCAACCGACGCAGACACAGGCGCAGCCGCGGAAGCATCGTGCGCGGGCGGCTCGACAGGTCGCTGTGCCGGGGTCCGCGCCTCCTCGCCCGGAAACGCGCCGCCCGCCGCTCCATTGCGGCGCACACTGAGCTTCAGGCCATCGAACTCCAAGGTGAGCTCATCGAACTCCGATGCCTCGAGCAGCCGCGTGATCTCCGCGACGTCCTTTGCCGTAATCGTCACCTGCGACCTCCGAAGATGGTCATGACATGGGCGAGAGGATTGCCGGCGGCGCGCGTCACGGGCGCGGCCTCCTTCGAGGACCACACCGTCTCCGGTCGACTCTGCAGCAAAAGCACCTCCCCGCTGGTCCGCTCGACCGCCCACTCGATATCCTGAGGACAGCCGTAGTGACGCTCGACACGCCGCGCAATTTCGCGCAGCCTCTGCAGTTCCTCGTCATTCAGACACGGCGTGCCACGGGATGCCTGCGGCACCGGGCGGGCCTCGATCCCCCCGCCGGCCGCCGGCGCATGGCATATCGCCTTGTCGGAAATCTCTCGCACCGTGATCTCGCCGGTGACCTTGCCGACAACCCACCGATCCGGCGTCACCTCGCCACCGACGACGGCCGAGCCGAGCCCCCACGCACCCTCGATGGCGATCACCGAGCGGTCGCCGGTCGTCGGGCTGCGCGTGAACATCACCCCCGCGGTGCGCGCATCGACCATGGCCTGGACCACCACTGCCATGGCCACCGCCTGTTCCGGCAGATTCCGACTGCGGCGGTAGCTCACCGACTCGACCGAGTACAGGCTCGCCCAGCAGCTGCGCACCCGCTGCAGGGTCTGGTCCAGATCCGGCACCCACAAATAGGTGTCCTGCAGCCCCGCGAAACTGGCATCGGCCGCATCTTCCGTCGTCGCCGAGGAGCGCACGGCGAGTGCCCTATCGTGGGCACCACCGCAGAGCCGGGCGTGGGCCGCCTCGATCTGCTCGCGCAAGTCCGCGGGCAGCGGCGCCTGCTCCAGGCGGCCGCGCACCGTAGCGCAGCAGGCCGTGACTGCAGGCAGATCCTCGCCGCGCAGAGACTCGACTTGCCGGCGCACCGGGTACTCGGCCTCGATCGGCTCGAGGAAGCGCTCGAACGCCGCCGTTCGGACCACGAATCCCGGCGGTACCGCGATGCCCGCGCGCTCGAGCTCCCCGAGGCTCGCCCCTTTGCCTCCGACGTGGGGGCGCGCACTGAGATCGACGTCGGCGAACCAGCTGATGTAACTCATGGAACTACAGCAGGGTGACCACGCCCCGGCCACCGTCGACCCGGATGCGCTGCCCGTCCCGAATGCGCGAGGTCGCCGTGCCGGTCCCGACGACCGCCGGCAGACCAAACTCGCGCGCGACGATCGCTGCGTGGCTCATGGAGCCGCCGATGTCGGACACCGCGCCTGCGATCTTCTGGAAGATCGGCGCCCAGGTGGGATTGGTGATCTGGCAGACCAGGACGTCGCCCTGTTGGAGTCGACCGATTTCCTGCACCGACTTCACGACGCGCGCCGTGCCTTCGACGATGCCGCTTGAGGCAGCAAAGCCGCGGATCTCGTTGCCGGCATCATCGCTGCCGGCCTTCAGCCAGGTCTCGAGGCTCTCGCGCGTGATGCCCCAGAGCATGACGATGGCCGGGTCGTCGATCACATCGGGTACCGGCCCCAGTGCGGGCGGACTCTCGTGCTGGGCCCACTGCTTGATGGCCGCGCGTCGCTCGGCGATGAGCGCCGGCCAGTGCGCCGGGCCACGCGGAGCCGAACCGGTCGACCAGGCGTTCATCAGATCGATGATCGCCGACTCGAGCTCATAGTGAGTCAGGTGAAAGACGTCCTCGGCCTGGGCGAAGAATCCGTGATCCGCGAGCAGCGCGCCGAACTCGCGGATCTTGTTGAAGAACAGATTGGTGTACCAGTGCTCGCAGTAGAACTTGTGCCCCTCGACGTAGGGGAACACGCGGTGCGCGAGGTTGATCATCTGGTCATAGGCGGCGCGCTCCTCCTCGCTGCCGAGCAGATCCCGGTAATCGGCGATGAGCGCCCGGCGCTCCTGCTGCAGCTTCTCGAACGGGCGTTCAAGGGTTTCCCCCGCCCTGACCCGCGCGATGTACCCGGGCAGGCCCGCGAACGGCATCGACAGGTCGTCATTCCAGGAGCGGTGATAGTGATAGAAGCCGTCCCCGACGTTGATGTTGAACCAGGGATCGCGCGCCACCGCCAGTTCCTCCAGCCACTGCTTCCCCGGCGGACCGCTCGCCTCAAGCGAGCGGATGACAGCCGCGGCCGGCACGCCGTCGGTGAACTTGCTGTCCACGCCGAGCTCCACGGCGCGGCGCGCCAGGCGCCGCAGCTCCTCGTCCGGGCGGAAGATCTCCGCCTCGATACCCGCCACCATGCGGGCCACCGTCTGGTCGGGGATCTCCGGGAAGGCTTTCTTGCAGAAGGCAAAGAAAGTGAGATAGGCCCCGTAGCCGAGCAGCAGGAACTCGAAGTGGTGATGCCACATCCGGAAATATCCCTCGAGCGTCCGCTGGTAGGTGTCGAGGAGATAGTGGTTCGAGGCGATACCGCGCCCGGCGCGCACGTGCTCGAGAGGCTCGAACTGCGGCAGCACAGGCTTCGGCAACGCCTCGGCCTCGCGGATCAGGGCGCGCATCTTGCGCTTCCACTGCTCGTAGAGCCTCTCCCAGTTCTCGTAGTAGTAGAACGCTCGCTGCTGGAACTGCTCGGTGCGCCGGGCAATCTCGTCCGGATCGGTGACGGCATTGCCGCCGATGTACACCCGCCCGTTGATGATCCGATGGTCGATGCCGAGTGTCGTCGGCAGGCAGTGCACGCGAGTGTTGGCCGCACCGAGGGCGCAATAGGCCGCCTCCGCCGTGATCATGTCGAAGCAGGACATGGGCTCGGGGAAGTGCATGGAGTTGTAGAACCAGAAGCGCTGGTCGTCCTCAGGGCCGAACTGCACCGTGTACGGATAGGCCGCCTGTGCGCGCTCGGTGCCCGCAAGCACCTTGAGCGAGCTCGGCAGCGGAAAGCCCTTCGGCGGCTGTTGCCTGTTCATGCGCAGAACCCCCCCACGGCAGCGCGCGGCACGGCGCGGATGCCTCACTGATGCCAGGGAATCTAGCGTCGGCTCAGGGGGGCTGCGCGGACAGGAGTGCAAGGGCATCGGCTCTGAGCGCAAGCACGCCCCGCCGCGGACCGCGGCACCACGCAGACGCCGCAACCCATTGACTGCAGAAGGAATTATCGCAGTGCCGCTCGAACCGCCAGTCCGGGTCGCCCAGACGGCTCACCGAAGGCCGAGCGCCGCGATGGCATTGTCCTTCAAGATGAGCTCATGGACCTCCGGCTTGAACGCCGCCTCTTTGAAGTCTTTGATCCAGCGGTCGGGGCTGATCAGCGGGAAGTCGGACCCGAACAGCATCTTGTGCTTCAGCTGTGAGTTGGCGTACTGCACCAGCTGCGCCGGAAAGTACTTCGGCGACCAGCCCGAGAGATCGATGTAGACGTTCGGCTTGTGCAGGCAGACCGACAACGCCTCGTCCTGCCAAGGCCAGGAAGGGTGCGCGATGATGACGGTCATGTCGGGAAAGTCCGCCGCGACGTCATCCAGATGGATGGGATTGGAATATTTCAGACGCAGCCCTCCGCCGCCTGGCATGCCAGTGCCGATGCCGGAATGGCCGCTGTGGAAGATGGCGGGGAGCTTGTGCTCGGCGATGACCTCGTAGAGCGGATAGGCCATCCGGTCGTTGGGGAAGAATCCCTGGGTCGTCGGATGGAACTTGAAGCCCTTGATGCCATGGTCCCTGATCAGTCGCCGGGCTTCCCGCACGCCGAACTTTCCCTTGTGCGGGTCGATGCTCGCGAACGCGATCATGATGTCGCTGTTCGCCTGCGCGGCCTCGGCGACCTCCTCGTTCGGGATCCGGCGGGCGCCAATCTCGCTCTCGGAGTCGACCGTGAACATCACCAGGCCGATGCGGCGCTCGCGGTAATAGGCGACGGTCTCGGCGATCGTCGGGCGCTTGCCCGATTTGAAGTACTTCGATGCCGCCTCCTCGTATTCCCGCCAGACCTCGTCGGCCGGCTGGCGGCAGGAGACTTCGGCGTGGGTGTGAACATCGATGGCGACCAGTTCGTGTAGATTCATGACAGCTCTCGCAGACGATTCGGACGGCCCGTGACCTGTGGTTTGCTCAGCGCGGTTGCGCGAGGTGCTCGCGACTCCACTCGGCGAGCGATCGGCCTTCCCTGACGAGCCGCGCGAGCAGCGGCGCAGGCTCCCAGTGCATGGGACCGAACCGCTCGCGGTACCTCAGCATGCCCTCGTGCAACGTGCTCAATCCGATGGTATCGGCATGGAACATCGGGCCGCCGCGATAGCGCGGAAAGCCGTAGCCCGAGGTCCAGACGACGTCGATGTCGCCGGCGCGCAACGCCACACCCTCCTCGAGAATGCGCAGGCCCTCATTGAGCAGCGGATACAGGCACCGCTCGAGAATCTCAGCCTCGGTATGCTCGCTCTGCGGCACGCCGAGCTTCCTCGCCTGCTCGCGCAGGATAGCGATAGCCTCCGGGTCATCCTGGCGGGTACGCTCTCCCGGCAGGTACTTGTAGTACCCCCGGCCGTTCTTCTGACCCAGGCGACTAGCCGCATGCAGCGCGATGTCGGCCTGGTAATACGTCGGATCGGGCGGATACCTCGCGGCGTTCGACTTGTGCACGTTGACCCCGACATCGATGCCGGCCATGTCGAACACCGCGAGTATTCCCATGGCCATCCCGAAGTTCTCCAGCGCGGAGTCGACCTGCCGTGGCGTCGCGCCCTCCAGCACCATGCGCTGGGCTTCGCGCGCGTAGCCCTCCATCATGCGATTGCCGATGAAGCCGTAGCACACCCTGGCGAGCACGGGTGTCTTGCGCAGCAGCTTCGCCAGGTCCATGGCCGCACCGATCGTGGCGAGCGAGGTCGCATCCGCTCTGATCACCTCGAGAAGCGGCATGACGTGCGCGGGCGAGAAGAAATGCAGGCCGATCACCTCCTGCGGACGGGCGGTCGCCGCTGCGATCTCGTTGATGTCCAGGGTCGAGGTGTTGGTCGCGAGGATCGCGCCGGCCTTGGCGAGCTGGTCGAGGCGGGCGAAGATGCGCTTCTTGAGCTCCATCTTCTCGAATACAGCCTCCACGACGACATCGGCATCGCGCAGCGTCTCGTAATCCGTCGCGCCGCGGATGAGCGCGAGGCGCCTGTCCCGCTCCTGCGCGCTGATGCGGGCGCGCTTGACCATCGAGGCGTACGTGTCCGCAATGGTCTGCCGTCCGCGCCCGACGGCCTCCTCACTGACATCCAGCAGCGTCACCCCGATGCCCGCATTGGCGAACGAGATGGCGATCCCGCTGCCCATGGTTCCAGCACCGATGATGGCGGCGTGGCGGATGTGGCGCGGCACGCCGGCGGTGAGGCCGGGGATCTTGCGAGTCTCCCGCTCGGCGAAGAACACATGAATCTGTGCCTTCGCCTCGATCGTCTCCTTCGACCGGTTGGCAATCTGCTCCTCGCGCAGCAGCCCGGCCTCGAAGGGCAGGCGCAGCGCGGCACCGACCGCCTCGATGGCGCTCAGGGGTGCCACACGATGCGGAAATTGCCGCTTCGCCTGCGCCGTGAGACGTTCAATGATCTGCGGCGTCGCGCTCTGCGGATCAATGGCTCTATCGCAGGTGCGGCGCGCCCCGCTGCCGGCCTGCACGAGCGAGCGCGCGTAGGCCACGGCCGCCGTGCGCAACGTCCCCTCGGCGATGCGATCGATGAACCCCAGCTCGAGTGCGCGCTGCGCGCTGACCGGACGGCCGCTGAACAGCAGCTCCAGGGTCTGCTCCAGCCCGATCAGGCGCGGCATGCGCTGCGTGCCACCGGCGCCCGGAATGATCCCGAGCGTCAGTTCCGGCAGCCCCAGCCGCGCCTCTGGCGCCGCGATGCGGTAGTGACAGGCGAGGGACAACTCGAGGCCCCCGCCGAGCACCGTCCCGTGCAGCGCGACGACCAGCGGGACCGGGAGCTGTTCGAGCCGGCGGAACAAGTCGCGATACTCCGCCTCCTTCGGGGGTCCGGAGAATTCCGCGATATCGGCGCCCGAACAGAAGGTGCTTCCCTCGGCGGCGAGCACCACGGCACGCACATCGGCGCGGGCACCGAGGACCGTCAGCGCCTCGTTCAAGCCGGCGCGCACCGCGGCGCTGATGACGTTGACGGGGGGATTGCTGATCGTGACGACGGCAATGCCGTCCTCGATGGCGAGTGAAACGACGTCCTGGCTCATTGCAGCGTCACTCCTCGGGCGCTCGTGAAGGGAACCGATCAAAGCGTTTCGAGTTTGCGCAGCAGTTCGGCGAGTTGCGCGCGGCCGCTCTCGCCCAGGCAGTCCGTGATCCGTCTCTCGAGGCGCTCGTGCAGCGCCAGCGCCCGGACAAGCACCTCACGACCGAGCGCAGTGAGCCGCAGCGTGTTTGACCGCCGATCGGCCGGCAGCACCTGACGTATCGCGAGCCCCATCGCCTCGAGCGCATGCAGTAGCGGGGTGAAGTTGGCGCGCTGGATGCCGAGCGCCGTGCAGACATCCGACTGCGTCAAGCCCGGATTGCGGCTGATCACCACGAGAACCGACAGCTGGCCCGGAGACAGGCCGATCTCCCGCAGCGCTTGCTCGAAGCCAGCGAACACCGACAGCTGAGCGCGGCGCAGCCGGTAGCCGATGAATCCGCTCAACGGCCCCAGATCCACGGTGGCAGAGGGCTCCTCTGCCACCGGGGGAGCGCGCATCGCCCTCACGCGAACATCGCGCGCACTCATGCTCGCTCCACGGCACGGTTGCCGGGCCGCCGGTGTGCCGGCTCGCCACGCCGGCCGATCAGCCGGCGCGCCGAGGCACTGGCGGGGGAAACCCTGTTTGCTGGTGTCATCGATCCGGGTCCGCGACCTGCCGCAGATTATTAGTTATTTATCATAACTATTGGTCCGGGACAAGCCGTCCCCGTGACCGGCCGAGGACCGCTAGATATCCTCGGGCAGGGCCGCGGCCAGCACCTCAGTGCCGCCCTCGATCACCGCGCAGTGCATGGAGAGGCGCGGTAAGACATGCCCCGCATAGAATGCCGCCGTGGCCATGATGGCGCGCCTCTGCGCGCCCTGGGGTTGCGCTGCGGCGTTCGCCCCCGCGAGCGCCCATTGCCAGCCGCCGGCGAGAACCCCAAGTCCGTGCAGGAAATGGTAGGCCGCCGCGCCGATCAGATCCGGCTCGCCCGCACACGCGCCGAGCGACGCCACCGCCGCCCTCAGCCGCTGCGTGCCCTCGAGAAGCCGCTCACGCAGCGGGGCGAGCGGTTCGATATTCGCCACCGCAAGCGCCCGCGCGGCGTGTTCAATGTCCTTGAGCAGCTCCCCGAGTGCCACCCCGCCGTCGCGCAGCACTTTGCGTGACAGCAGATCCTGCGCCTGGATGTAGTTCGTTCCCTCGAAGATCGGACCGATGCGGGCGTCGCGGTAGACCTGGGAGACTTCCGACTCATCGAGATAGCCCGCCCCGCCGTGCACCTGCACGCCGAGCGAGGCAACTTCGACCGCGACGTCCGAGCACCAAGCCTTCACGAGCGGGGTCAGCAGCTCGAGCCGTCTGGCCGCTCTCGCGCGCGCCGTGGCATCCGGCGACTGGCGCGCGAGGTCGAACGTTGCCGCAGCGTTGTAGGCGAGGCAGCGCGCGGCGTGGACCAGCGCCTTCATCGTCAGCAGCATGCGGCGCACGTCGGCGTGCGCGATGATCGCGCAGGGTGCTCCGGCCGCGTCGTGGCCCTGGATGCGCTCCCGAGCGTATTGCCGCGCGAGCTGCAACGCGCGTTCGGCGAGCCCGAGTGAATGCAGGCCGACGCCCAGCCGCATATGATTCATCATGGTGAACATGCACGCGAGGCCATCGTTCACCCCGCCGATCAGCCAGCCGCGCGCACCGTCGCGCTCGCCGAGCGCCATCAGGCACGTCGGGCTGGCGCGGATGCCCATCTTGTGCTCGACCGACAGCGCCCGGATATCGTTGGGCTCGAGCCGTCCGCACGCGGCGCTATTCTTCGGGACGAGAAACAGTGACAGACCCCTCAGCCCCTCCGGTGCACCACTGGTGCGGGCGAGCACGAAGTGAACGATGTTCTCCGTCAGATCGTGATCGCCCCAGGAGATGAACATCTTGCGGCCGTACAGCCGCCACGCATCCTCCTGGCGCTCCGCCCGGGTTCGGATCAGCGACAGATCTGACCCAGCCCCCGGCTCGGTGAGATCCATCGCCGCAGTCCACTCGCCGCTCGCGATACGCGCAGCGTACCGCTCGATCAGCTCAGGACCGGCGTGCGCACGCAGCACTTCCAGTGCCCCGAGGGCAAGTTCCGGGCACATGGCGAGCGACAGGTTCGCTGCGGCCCACATCTCCGTGACGGCGGATGCGAGCACCATGGGCAGACCCTGCCCGCCGTAGTCCCTCGGCGCGGCAAGCGACACCCAACCATCATCGCGCAACATCCGATAGGCGCGCGCGAACCCCGGCGGCGTCGTCACGCCACCGGCCTCGAGATGCGCCGGGGAGCGGTCGCCGAGGCGATTCAGCGGTGAGAGCACCTCACCGGCGAACCGCGCCGCGCTCTGCAGCACTGCCTCCGCGACGGCGCCGAGCGTCTCCTCGTATCCGTCGATCGCGCTCGCGCAGGCGGCCTCGGCGGCCTGCGCGAGCGCGAGGTGCATCAGTTCCAGCGGCGCGCGGTAATACGAGGCCATCAGGTCTCCGCCGCCATGCGGCACGCGCCGCGGCGGTGCCTCGTGCGGGCATCACCGGCACCTGCGGCACGCGCCTCTGCCCGCGCCCGACCGGAACGACGCGAGGCTCGACGCCGCCGACCGTTCAGTTCGCTCATGATCGACACCGCTGCTGCTGAGGGCTGCACAATCCGCGCGCCTCGTTCCGCCGTGACCGCGCGAGTCGCGACGTACCGCACGCGTGCCGCAGTTCGCCGGTCATTCTATACGCATCGCTGCGCAACGTCCCGCCCCGACCCTGCACGCACGGACAGGCGTGCGGCGAGATGACCGGCCGCCATCAGCATTCTTCCCACAGCGAAATCCCCGATCGGCGCGCAGGGAAATCACGCTGCAGTATTTCCGCTCCCGATGCCTCGTATCGGAATTTGCGACTTCCGGTGCGGATCGGGACCGACTACCGTTTCCCCCCGCCCCCACACCCCGCACAGCACCAAGCGCCTGCTGCCAACCAGAGCAAAGCAGATGAGTCATGACGCCGCTCAATACCGGCCGGCCGCATCGACCGACGCGCCGCCGTCCACGCTGCGCTCCGCCGTCGTCGAATTTGCCCGCCGCGCCTCGATGGAGATCTCGACTCACGACGAGCGGCTGCTCGGCGAGCTGGTGCAACGGCTCCCCACCGGCATGCGCGTGTATGTGGCGCACCCGCCGAAGGCCTCGCTCGAGGACGTGGTGCGGGTCGCATTGCACGCACAGGCCGCCGGATTCACCGCCTCCCCGCACCTGGTCGCGCGCAGGCTACCGAGCGAACGCGCGCTGCGAGACGCCCTGGCGCGGCTGCGCGAGCACGGCATCGAACAAGTGCTGTTGGTGGCTGGCGACCTGGATCGGCCACTCGGCCCTTTTTCGAGCACGCTGGAGGTGCTCGCCTCGGGCGCATTGCAGGAGGTCGGGCTGAAGCGAGTCGGATTCGCCGGGCACCCCGAGGGACACCCGGCGGTGGATCACGCGCAACTCATCTCGGCGCTGCGTGCCAAGCAGCAGTTCGCCGAGCGCTCGGGCATCGCTGTGCACATCGTCACCCAGTTCGGCTTCAACCCGGAAGGAGTCTGCGCCTGGGAGCGCATGCTCATGCAGGAGAAGATCGCACTCCCGGTGCACGTCGGGATCGCAGGCCCCACATCGTTGACGAAGCTGCTCAAATTTGCCGTGCGGTGCGGCGTCGGCACCTCCGTCAATTCACTCCGGCGAAGCCCCGCTGCCGTGGCGGGGCTCGCCGGGTTCGCCATCGGCTGCGAGCAGATGTTGCTCGGACTGCTCAAGGGCCGTGCGGCGTACCCCGGCTCCCGCCTGATTCAACCCCACGTATATGCGTTGGGCGGCGCCCTGGCGAGCGCCGAATGGCTGAACAGGATGATGACGGGCGCCTTCGAGCTCACCCCGGACTGCGAGCGCCTAACGCCCTGATTCACGGCCCGCCCGAGGAGCGGGGCTGGCTGCTCGCACCCGGTGGCGCGGCCGGCGCTCGGGATGATCGGCAACCGGGCCGAAGCGGCGGGCAGGCTACGTCGCGTCCGGACCGGCAAGCTCGGTAGCCACTTCCTCCAGCTGAGCGCGCACCCAGGCGTGAGCGGGGTCTTCGTGGTGGCGTCGATGCCAGACGAGGTACATCGACAGTTCGGGTGCGTCGAGCGGCAGCGGCGCGCTCGCGAGGCCGCCCAGCGGACCGCGGCACATGAGCGAAGGCACGCTCGTCAGCATCTGCGTGCCGCCGAGGAACGCGGCAATTCCGCCAAAATTCGGCACCGCGACGCCGACCGCGCGGCGCAGTCCACGTTGCTCGAGCAACTCGTCGAATTCCAGCCTGCGACCGTCCTCGTAGGCCACGGTGACATGGCGTGCGGCCAGATATTCCTCCAGACTCGCTGGCGCATCACGCTGCCGGGGATCGAAGCAGCACACGTAACGGTCGGTGAACAATCGCCTCTGCAGCACATCGGAGCTCTCCGGCGGCCGCGGCGTGATGATCAGATCACAATGACCCGCACGTAGTATCTGCGCCGTGGGCGCCCGTGACGGGATGACAATCATCCGCAGGCTCCTCAGGCGGCGGGTCAGGCGCCGTTGCAGCGCCGGCAGCAGCAGGTCGCGCTGAAAGTCGTTGGCCGCCACGGTCAACACCAACTCGGTGCCCTCCGGATCGAATCGCCCTGGGCGCCCCAGCCGCTCCAAGTCCGCCAGCAGCTGCCGGGCGGGCGCCGCCAGCGCCTCGGCGCGGGTGGTGGCAGCGATGCCGCGCCCCGATTTGACGAACAGCGGATCGCCCAGCACCTCGCGCAGTCGCTCGAGGGCGTGGCTGACTGCCGATTGGGTCACGCCGAGGCGATCCGCCGCCGCGGTGACCGATCCGCTCTCGAGTACGGCGAGGAAGGTCCGCAACATGCGGCCGTCGATCTCGAGCAGATGCGCTGGCAGGGACTGAAGATCGCTCATGGCTCACGCCGGCCGCGCCCCGGCCCCGGGGATTGGGGTGGGTCGAGCGATTGTGGCACAGAGAATTCCGCCCTCGAAGCGGAATTTCCCCCCGCGTGAGGCGACTCAGGCGGCCCGCCGCTCCATGACCATCAGTCCCGCCGCCGTGTTGGAGATCGGGATGTGGTAATTGGAATGCACCGTGACCGCCTCCCCGCCGAGGGCGCCGCGCGCGGCGAGCCACATCAGCAGCTCGATCCCCTGCGTGCCGGTGAGTTCAACCAGATCGCGAATCGAGCGGCGCGCCGCCCACTGCGGATCGCTCGGCAGCTTCTGCATGAACTCAAGGTCGAACGCCTTGTTGATGAACCCGGCACGCTCGCCGTCGAGTTGGTGGCTCAAGCCGCCCGTGCCGATTACCACCACCCGCAGATCCTCCTCGTACGACTCGATCGCCCGCCCGACCGCCTCGCCGAGCTTGTAGCAACGCATGGCCGAGGGCAGGGGATGCTGCACGGTGTTGATGCACACCGGCACGGTGCGTACCGGCCAGGCGCCCTTGCCCGGCCAGAGCAACGCCATCGGGATGGTGAAGGCGTGATCGACCAGCATCTCCTGGCAGGTGGTGATGTCGAATTCCTCGCCCACCAGCCGTTCGATCAGATGCCACGAGAGTTGCGGATTGCCGGGCACCGGCGGAAGGGTCGGAATGCCCCACCCCTCGTCGGCGTTACGGTACTCGAGGCCGGCGCCGACGGCGAAAGTCGGCATCTTGTCCAGAAAGAAATTCAACCCGTGGTCGTTGTACAGGATCACCGCCACATCCGGACGCACCCGCTCGAGCCAGCGATGCACCGGCGCGAAGCCGTCGAAGAACGGCTTCCAGTACGGATCCTCGCGCAGATTGCGGGCGATGGCCTTGCCGATCGCCGGTACGTGCGAGGTGGTAATGGCTCCGACAATCTTCGCCATGGGTTATCTCCCCGCCGCAAGCAGCTTGGCCTTGAACTCATCCTTCGTCATCCCGGTCTGCTGTGCGCCGAGATCCTGCACGTCGAGGCCGAAGATGCCGGCCAGCTTGGCCAGGTAATACACATTGCCGCCTGCGGCGAGCAGCTCCAGGACGTTGCGGTGGCGCACCGCCTCGCGCTGCTCGGGGCTCAGCCCGTAGCGGGCGCAGTAGCCGTCCTCGTCCTGCCTGAACGCCTCGCGGTTGGCCGCCGAGTTGAACGAATAGCACATCTTGTTGAGGGCGTAGCCCTTCATGGCTGCGGCGCCGTCGAACAGGGTGGTGCCGGGAATGGACGCTGGGCGGGACATGGACTCTCCTGCGCACGCGCGGGGGGTGCGATGCCTCCCAGTATCCACGGGAGATGAACGGGATAAACCGCCCTGCCCTCATCGGTCGCATGAGCGGTCTCGATCGGTCGTGCCACCGCCCGTGCGGGGGTGTGGCGCGATGCGGGCCCTCAGAACTCCTCGGTATCGATATCGGCCTGCGCCGCCTCGCTGTAGCGGGCGCCCGTCACCGTCCGCTGATTGATCAGTCGGGCGATGCGCCCGAGCGCCTCCTGCGGCGGTCTCAGGGCGGCAGCGCCGAGGTTCTCGCGCAGATGCTCGATCCGCGTGGTGCCCGGGATCGCCACGATGTGCTCGGCCTTCGCGATCACCCAGGCAAGCGCCAGCTGTCCGGGGGTACAGCCGACCTCGCGCGCGACGGCAGCGAATCCGCTCAGCAGCTTCAGGTTGGCCGGGTAGTGCTCGGCACTGAAGCGCGGCATCGCGCGGCGCAGATCGTCCGGGGACAGTCCCGACACGTCATGCAGCGTATCGGTCAGGAAACCGCGCGCGAGGGGCGCGAACGCCACCAGGGTCGCGCCGGTGGCGCGGCACGTCTCGAGCATTGCGATCTCCGGATTGCGTGTCCACAGCGAATACTCGTTCTGCACCGCAGCGATCGGGTGCACCGCGTGTGCCCTGAGCAGCGTCTCGGCCGAAACTTCCGACAGGCCGAGCGCGCGGACCTTCCCCTGGCGCACGAGCTCCGCCATGGCCCCGACACTCTCCTCGATGGGCACCCGCCGGTCCCAGCGGTGCAGATAGTAGAGGTCAATCACCTCGGTGCGCAGGCGCCGCAGACTCGCCTCGCAGTTGCTGCGGATCGCCTCAGGGCGTCCGTCGATCACGCGCTTGCCGAGCACCCCGGCAAGTCCGCCCTTGGTCGCGAGCAGCAGGCGCGACCGGTGTGCCGAGAGCACCCGACCGATGAGTGTCTCGTTGGCGCCGAAGCCGTAGAGCGCCGCGGTGTCGAAATGATCGACCCCGAGCTCGAGCGCCGTGAGCAGCAGCCGCTCGGCCTGCTCCTGCGGCGGCGGCGAGCCGTAGGCATGACTGAGGTTCATGCAGCCGAGCCCGAGCGGAGCGACGGTAAACGGGCCAATGCAGCGGCGCGGCGTGGAGCGGTCCATGGTTAGCCTGCGAAAAGCCGTCATTCTCGGTCGCGGCGCGTGCCGGGGGAAGCGCCTCCTTTGCTTCAGCAGATATCAGCGAGTGCTATTCAACGACCCGGCGTGGCGCAGCGCCAGCTCGCCGAGCATTCTGCGGGCATGACGGAGGAGCGGGCTCGGCGGCTTGTGCGCGCAAACGGCCAGGCACAGTTTGCTCAGCAGACGTGGCTGCTCGATCGGACGGACGATGAAGGCCTGCGGCTCGCGCGATGCCCGCACTGCGGCCGAACCGAGCACCGCATGGCCGTGCCCGGCGCGCACCAGATCGAGAATGGCGGGCACGCCCGAGACCTCCCAGGCGATCGTCAGTTTCAGCCCCGAGAGGGCCGCCTGGGCCTCGATGAGCCGGCGGATGGTCTGGGTATGCTCGGGAATCAGCAGCGCCTGACGCGTCAGCTCGCCAAAAGTCACCGGCCGCCCCATGCGCACGCCATCGGCCGCCGGTCTCGGCGTACGGCCTCGCGCCGGCCCGATCAGACACAGCGGTTCGTCCAGGAGGGGCTGGATCTCGATCGCCGGCTGGACCGCGGGATTGTGCACCAGGGCGATGTCCACGCGGCCGGTCGCGATCCATTCGATGATGTGCGTCGAGAGCCCCTCGACGATGACCGGATGCGCCTTGGGCAGCAGGTCGCGGAAACGCTCCACCAGCGGCAGGGTGAGCATGCGGCCGAGACTCGGGGGCAGGCCGATGACCAGCCGTCCGCAGGGCTCGCCGCGGACGGCATCCACGTCTTCGCGCGCCTGCTGCACGAGCTGCAGGATGCCGACGCTGCGCTCGAAAAGCCGCTTACCCGCCTCGGTCAACACCACACCGCGTCCCGTGCGCCGCAGGAGCGCACAGCGCAGGTCCGCTTCGAGCAGTCTCACCTGGCGGCTCAAGGCCGGCTGCGCGACATCGAGGATCATCGCTGCTCGACTGAAGCTGCCGAACTCGGCGACGCGTACGAAGTACTCGAGTTGTTTGAGATTCATCGTGGTGTGCGGGAGATCCCCGGCGCGACCGCTCGCACTGGCGGCTGCAGGCTACAGGAGCTTCTCGCCCGACACGAGCACGCCGTCGGCATCGCAGTAGATGTACTGACCCGGCCGCAATTCGACCCCGCCGAAACGGACCGGAACGTCCCGCTCGCCCGCACCGGTCTTGGCGCTCTTCTTCGGCGAGGTCCCGAGACAGAACACTCCGACAGCCATCGCATCGATCTCGACCGAGTCGCGGATCACCCCGTTGATCACGATGCCGGCCCAGCCGCTCGAGTGCAGCAGCGAGGCGATCTGATCGCCGAGCAACGCCCGGCGCGTGGAGCCGCCACCGTCGACCACCAGCACGCGCCCGCGGCCGGGTGTCCCGAGCACCGTCTTCAGCAACGCGTTGTCCTCAAAGCACTGCAGCGTCGCAACCGGACCCCAGAACGAGTGCACGCGTCCGTACCGGCGCCATGGCACCTGGCACAAAAGAACCTGCTCATCGTGAGCATCGACGAGATCCGCGGTCTTCATGGACGTCTCCACGCCGGCACCACGATTCGCCCAGATAACGCGAGTCGCAAATCGCCATGCCCGACGGTCCCGATGTACATACGCGCCCCGTCGCTCTAGGATCAACCGCTCAACGATAGCCGAGCTGCGGCGCATATCCAAGCTTTCACCCGCCGCGGACCCTCGTCACGCGGCAACCGGACCCGATCAAGACCATGAATGAGCTTGCCCTCACCTATGCCGAGATCAAAGCGGCGCGCCGACGCCTGACCGGCATCGCCCATCGAACGCCGGTGCTCACTTCGGCCACAGCGGACGCGATGACCGGTGCACAGCTGTTCTTCAAATGCGAGAACCTCCAGCGCATGGGCGCGTTCAAGTTCCGCGGCGCGTACAACGCCGTCGCCAGTCTCGACCCGGCGCGCCGCGCCGCCGGAGTCGTCGCGTACTCCTCCGGCAACCACGCGCAGGCGATCGCGCTCGCCTGCCGCTTGCTCGACAGCCGGGCGGTCATCGTCATGCCGAGCGATGCCCCACGCGCCAAAGTCGCCGCGACCCAAGGCTACGGCGGCGAGGTGGTGTTCTACGACCGCTATCGGGAGGATCGAGAGGCGCTCGGCCGGCAGCTCGCCGCCGAGCGCGGTCTGTCGCTGATTCCGCCCTACGATCACCTGGACATCATGGCCGGCCAAGGCACCGCGGCGACGGAACTGCTCGAGCAGACCGGACCGCTCGATATGCTGCTGGTACCGCTCGGCGGCGGGGGATTGCTCTCGGGTAGCGCCGTGGCAGCCCGGCACCTGTGCCCCGAGTGCGCAGTCCTCGGTGTCGAGCCGGAGGCCGGCGATGATGGGCGCCAGAGTCTGCGGGCCGGCCACATCGTTCACATCGCCACGCCCGAGACCATCGCCGACGGCGCCCAGACTCAGCATCTGGGTAAACACACCTTCCCGGTCATCGCCGCGCTGGTTCGCGACATCGTGACAGCGAACGATGCCGAACTGGCCGCGACGATGGCCTGGTTCGCCGAGCGCATGAAAATCGTCGTCGAGCCGACCGGTGCTCTGGCCGCCGCCGCAGCCCTCGGCGGCCGGCTCGCGCTGCGCGGCAAGCGCGTCGGAGTCATTCTCTCCGGCGGCAACATCGACCTGGGACGATTCGCCGCACTGATTGCGCAGGCCGATCCGGCACGACTCGGCTGAGCCTCGCCGCCCACGGCGCGCCTCAGGCGGCGTTGAACGACGCGGGCCTGAGATGGGCCACGCGCGGGTCCGGCACCTGCTGGGTGATGCAGTGGATGCCTCCGCCGCCGAGCAGGATCTCGCGGGCCGGCACGCCGAGCACTTCCCGGTCCGGGCACAGCCCCCGCAGCGTCTCGCGGGCCTGTGCATCGGTGCGCGCATCGAGCAGCGGCATGACCACCCCGCCATTGGCGAAGTAGAAATTCACGTAGCTGGCCGCGAGCCGCTCGCCGCCACGGCGCGGCTTGCATGCCGCGCTCGGCGCAAGGCCGGCCGCTTCCGACTCGGTCATGTGGAGCGGACCCGGCATCGGCAACCGCGCAACCTCGAGGCGTCGGCCACGCGCGTCGCGCGAGGCAGTCAGGCGTTCCCACGCCTCGTGCGAGCGCTCGTACTGCGGATCAGCGCGATCGTCGGTCCACGTCAGGCACACCTTACCCGGCGCAACGAAACAGGCCATGTTGTCGATGTGCCCGTCGGTCTCGTCGTTGTAGACACCAAGCCGCAGCCAGATGAAGTGCGTCACGCCAAGATACTCGCGCAGCATTGCCTCCATGCTCGCGCGCGTCACTCCTGGGTTGCGGTTGGGATTAAGAACGCACTCCTCGGCGAGCAGCGCGGTGCCCTCGCCATCGACGTGAATGGCGCCGCCCTCGATCACGATCGGCGCCCGGTAGCGCGCCCGGCGCTCGCGGGCGAGCACCTCCGGGGCCACGCGCTCGTCCTGGTCCCAGGGATGATAGAGACCGTGCTCGAGTCCGCCCCAGGCGTTGAATCGCCAGTGGATGCCGCGCAGCTCGCCCGGTTTGCCGACCAGGTAGGTCGGACCGACGTCGCGCATCCAGCAATCGTCGTGCGCGAGCGTGACGACCTCGACGCTGCGCGGCAGCAGCTCACGCGCCGCCTGAGTGTGCGCCGCCGACACGCCCACATGCACCGGCTCGAAGCGGCCGATGGCCGCGGCGACGGCAGCGAAGGCAGCCTGGGCCGGCCGGGCCCCCTCGCGCCAGTTGTCCGGGCGCTCCGGCCAGAGCATCCAGCAGCCCTCGTGGGCCTCGAATTCTGCCGGCATCCACCAGCCGTCGCGCGCCGGCGTGCCGGGGAGCGCGCCGGCGTCGGACAGACTCATGCGCGCTGCTTGCTGTGCCGGAAGCCGTAGGCCATGTAGATCGCACCGCCGATCACGGTCCACACCACGAGCCGGATCCAGGTCGCATCCGAGAGGAAATACGTCATGCCGAGACACACGGCAGCGCCCAGCGGACAAAGCAGCCAAGCCCAGGGAACACGGAACGGACGCGGCACGTCCGGACGCGTGTGGCGCATGACCAGCACGCCGATGCACACGACCGCGAAGGCGAGCAGGATGCCGATCGAGATCAGGTCCGCCAGCACATCGAGCGGGAACACCCCTGCGATCAGGGCGGCGACGATGCCGGTGATCGCAGTGGATACGTGCGGGGTCTTGAAGCGCGGATGGCAGCGGCTCATCACCGGCGGCAGCAGCCCATCGTCGGCCATGGACAGCAGGATGCGCGGCTGGCCGAGAATCGAGGTCAGGATGACGGATGTCATGCCGATGATGGTTCCCAAGATCACGAGGGAGCGCAGCCAGGACAGTGCCGGGTGCGCATCGAGCGCGACGGCCACCGGAGCTGCCACGTTGAGCTTGAAATACGGCACCATACCGGTGATCACCGCCGCCATCGCCATGTACAGCACCGTCGAGATGACCAGCGTGCCGATGATGCCGAGCGGCAGATCGCGCTGCGGGTTGCGCGCCTCGAGCGCCGTCGTCGAGGCGGTATCGAATCCGACGTAGGAGAAGAAAATGATCCCGGCACCCTGCAGCACGCCGGTCCAGCCGAAGTTGCCGAAGGTTCCCGTATTGGGCGGTATGTAGGGGTGCCAGTTCGCCGGCGAGATGAACTTCAGCCCGGCAACCACGAACACCACGATTACAGTGATCTTCAGCGCCACCATGAAGTTCGTGACGCGGGCGGTCTCCTGGATGCCCACATAACACAGCGCGCTGAGTGCGAGCACGATCAGCACCGCCGGCAGGTTCATGATCGCTCCGGTGGCCACGAGGTGCCCGGTCGCGCTCTGCTGCAGCGGTGCATTGATCCAGGTGGCCGGCAGGTGCACGCCGAAGCTGGCCAACAGGTTCGCCACGTACGCCGACCAGCTCACCGCGACGGCCGATGCCGAGATGCCGTACTCGAGCAGCAGGTTCCAGCCGATGAACCATGCCACCGCTTCGCCGAGCGTCGCGTACGTATAGCTGTAGGCGCTGCCGGGTACCGGCAGGAACGCGGCGAACTCCGCGTAGCACAGCGCAGCGAGCCCGCTGCCGAAGGCCGCAATGCCCAGCGAGAGCGTGATCGCGGGACCGGACTGATTGGCCGCCACGGTGCCCGTCAGCACGAAGATGCCGGTGCCGATGGTCGCGCCGATGCCGATGGCCATCAGCGCCCAGACGGACAGCGTCTGCTTCAGTCGCTCGGCGCCGGAGCGGTCCGGGGCGACCACGGGGTGCACCGCGAACAGTTTGCGCAGCAACGACTGGTCCGCTGCGCCCTGTGCGCGGCTCTCGGTGGCATCGTTCATGATCCCGGCAACCCCCGACCCATAATAATGGCCGGCAAGTGTCGCATAGATGGCCGCGCTCTGCCTGCGGCGGCGCCCCCGGGAGCGCCGCCGCCGCGGGGCCCGTGCTACGATTGCCGGCCCGTCCGGCGCCCCAGGCGACCGGATCGCCATCCGATCGATTTGAGGAGTCTGCACTATGTCCAGCGCCCCTGCCCCGCTCGTTCCCCCCGCCGCGGGCGCCAAGATCACCATCCGCGACGGCAAGCTGTCGGTTCCGGATAATCCGATCATTCCGTTCATCGAGGGCGACGGAACGGGCCCGGACATCTGGCGCGCCAGCGTACGGGTGATGGATGCGGCCGTCGCGAAGGCGTACGGCGGACGGCGCAAGATCCACTGGATGGAGGTCTACGCCGGGGAAAAGGCGTTCAAGCAGTACAGCAACTGGCTGCCGGAGGAGACGGTGGCGGCCTGCCGCGACTACTTGGTCTCCATCAAGGGGCCCCTCACCACGCCGATCGGCGGTGGCATCCGCTCGCTGAACGTGGCGCTGCGCCAGCTGCTGGATCTTTACGTGTGCCTGCGCCCGGTGCGCTGGTTCAAGGGCGTGCCCTCCCCGGTCAAGCACCCGGAGAAGGTGGACATGGTGATCTTCCGCGAGAACACCGAGGACATCTATGTCGGCATCGAATTCGAATCGGGCACGGCCGAGAACCGCGAGTTCCTGGCGCTGCTGAAGCAGCACTTCCCCAAGGCATTCGCCAAGATCCGCTTCCCCGAGAGCTCCGGCATCGGCCTGAAGCCGGTTTCGCGCGAGGGCTCGGAGCGACTGATCCGCTCGGCAATCGAGTACGCCGTGGCGAACAAGCGCCGCAACGTGACGCTCGTGCACAAGGGCAACATCCAGAAGTTCACCGAGGGCGCGTTCCGCAACTGGGGATATCAACTCGCCGAGCGCGAGTTCTCCGCCGAGACCTATACCTGGGAGCAGTGGGAGCGGACCAAGGCGGCACAGGGCGAGCAGGCCGCGAACGCCGAGATGGATGCCGCGACACGGGCCGGACGGGTCATCATCAAGGACGCGATCGCCGACATCACCCTGCAGCAGGTGCTGACCCGTCCGGGTGAATTCGACGTCATCGCCACACTGAACCTCAATGGCGATTACCTCTCCGATGCGCTCGCGGCACAGGTGGGCGGCATCGGCATCGCGCCGGGCGGCAATATCAATTACCTGACCGGGCACGCCGTGTTCGAGGCCACGCACGGCACCGCGCCGAAGTACGCGAACCTGGACAAGGTCAACCCCGGCTCGGTACTGCTCTCGGGCGAGATGATGTTCCGCTACATGGGCTGGACCGAGGCGGCCGACGTCATCATCGCGGCAATGGATCAGACGATCGGCCAGAAAGTCGTGACCTATGACTTCGCGCGACTGATGCAAGGAGCGACGGAGGTGTCAACTTCGGCGTTCGGCGACGCCCTGATCCGCAATATGTGAGTCGCAGGCCGGGAGCGCATCCATCGACAGGACCGGGGCCATACTCGATTGGGCGCGCCGGGTGCGCGCCCTGGCACAGAACGGACTGACGTTCACCCGCGATCCGTTCGACCGCGAGCGCTACACGGAACTGCAGCGCCTCGCGGCGGACCTGCTCGCCGGGGAGCTCGCGATCCCCATCGAGCGGGCCGAGGCGCTCTGGAGGGGCGAGGAAGGCTACGCGACGCCGAAGGTCGACGTGCGCGGCGGGGTATTCGTGGCCGAGCAGGTGCTGCTCGTGCGCGAGCGGGCCGATGGGCGCTGGACGCTGCCCGGTGGGTGGGTCGACGTCAATGATTCACCCGCCGCGGCGGTCGAGCGGGAGATCCACGAGGAGTCCGGGTACCACGCCCGGGCAGTCAAGCTCGCCGCCCTGCTCGACCGGCGCAAGCATCCGCATCCCCCGAGCATCCATCACATCTACAAGCTGATGTTCGTCTGCGAACTGACCGGCGGAAGCGCTGCGCTCAGTACCGAGACCGACGCGGTGGCATTCTTCCCGGTGCGGACCTTGCCGGAACTGTCCACCGGGCGCATCCTCGCCCCGCAGATCGAGCGGCTGTACCAGCACCACCTGCACCGCGAGCTGCCGACCGAGTTCGATTGATCCGTCGCGGGGCCTTCTGGGGAGTGCCCGCCGGGGGCATTGATCGGGCCGGCCCAATCGCTAGACTGCAGCCCCATGAACCGCATCCTCATCGTGCTCGGCCTGCTGCTGATCGTGCTCGGCCTCGCCTGGTCCTCGGTCCGGCGGCTGCCGCTGTTCAAACTGCCGGGTGACATCGTCATCGACCGGCCTGGCTTCCAGTTCTTCTTCCCGATCACCACCATGCTGCTGGTGAGCCTGGTGATCTCGATCGTGGCCTGGATCCTGCGCCGCTGAGCGATGCTCTCAGGCGCCGGCGCGCGCCAGGCGATGCGCGAACGCCACCAGACGCTCGGCGGCCGCATCGAGCGTCGTGTCACGCTTGGCGATACACAGACGCACGCATGAGAGCGGCGGCGGCTCGGCGTAGAACGGCGACAAGGGGATAGACGCCACGCCCGCCTCGGTCAGCAGGCGCTCGGCGAACTCGACATCGCCCGGCGGGGCGAGCGGCGCAAAATCGAGCAGCTGGAAGAACGTGCCCTGTGCCGGGGGCAGGCGCAGCCCGCTGCCATCGAGGGCCGCGTGCAGCCGGTCGCGTTTTGCCTGGAAGAATGCCGGCAGGTCGCCTCCGGTCGCAGGCCGCTCGCGCAGATAGTCTGCAATGGCCTGCTGCAACGGGTGGGCGATGCTGAACGTATTGAACTGGTGCACCTTGCGAAGCTCGGCCGTGAGCGCTGCCGGAGCGACGCCATAGCCGACCCGCAGGCCGGTGGCATGCAGCGTCTTGCCGAACGAGAACACAGCGAGGCTGCGCGCGCGCAGCTCCGGGTGCGCGAGCACCGAGGCATGGCGCCGGCCATCGAACAGCATGTGCTCGTAGACCTCGTCGGACAGCACCGTGATGTCGCGTCCGCGGATCAGCTCGGCCAGCCCCTGCAGATCCTCTGCCGTGGCGACGATGCAGGCGGGGTTGTGCGGAGAGTTGATGAGAATCAGACGGGTGCGCTCGCTGAGCGCGGCACGGACCCGGTCCCAGTCGTAGCGGAAGTCCGGCGGGAGCAGCGGCAGACGGACGCAGCGCGCGCCGGCGAGCCGCACCGCCGGCTCGTACGCGTCGTAGGCCGGATCGAACGCGATCACCTCATCACCGGGACCGGCCACCGCCTGGATCCCAGAGTAGATCGCCTCAGTGGCGCCGAGCGTCACGGTGATCTCGCCCTGTGGATCGAATTGAAGTCCGTAACTCGCCGCGAGCTTCGCTGCGATCCCCTCGCGCAACGCCGGCAGCCCTTCCATGGGGGCGTACTGATTGTGTCCCTCGCGCATCGCACGGGCGACCAGCTGCACGAGCAGCGGATCGATCTCGTAGTCGGGGAATCCCTGGCCGAGATTGATCGCGCCCAGCTGCTGCGCGCGGCGCGACATCACGGTGAAGATCGTCGTGCCGACGTCGGGCAGCTTGCTGCGTCCGAGCCAGCTCATCGGGCGGAGGCGGCCCGCAGCGCGCGCATCAGGTACCGGCTTCGGCAGCGGCAATCGCCGCGCCGATCACCCCGGCCTGGCCGGCGAATTCGGCCGCCCGGATGCGCGCCTCGGAGCGCAGCAGCGGGGCGAAATCCGCGAAGCGCTCGCTGATCGCGCCGCCGAGGACGAACAGATCCGGCCAGAACATTGCGTGCATGCGTTCCAGATACACGTTGACCCGCTCGATCCAACCCTCCCAGTCGAGTCCCTGCACGGTCTTGACGTGCGCCGAGGCCCACTTCTCCGCGTCCATGCCGTTGAGCTCCATGTGGCCGAGCTCAGTGTTGGGAAACAGGTGTCCGCCGGTGAACAGTGCCGTGCCGATGCCGGTGCCGAAGGTGAGCATGATGACCGTGCCGGTCTCGCCCCGCCCGGCGCCGAAGCGCACCTCGGCGAGACCTGCGGCGTCCGCATCATTCAGGAACAGCGCCGGACGATTCAGCGTCCGGTGCACCAGCGCCCCCCCGTCGGCCCCGATCCAGGCGTGATCGACGTTCGCCGCGGTGCGCGCCCGACCGTGCTTGACCACCGCCGGGAATGCCAGTCCGATGCGCCCGGTAGCCTGGGGCAGGCGTGCCGCGAGGGCTGCGATCACCGGCATCATGGCCTGCGGCGTCGCCGGGCGGGGCGTCGGCGCCGCAATCAGCTCACCGACCAGCCGTCCCGCCTCGACATCCACCGCCCCGGCCTTGATCGAGGACCCGCCGACATCAATACCCAGCACATTGCCCGTCATGGTCATGCTCGCGTGTTTCAAGGACAGCGCCGGCCGGCTGCCTCGCCCGACTGTATCATCATCCCCCGGCCCGCGCCGCGCGCCCTCAGACGTTCAGCAGCAGATGCTCGCGCTCCCACGAGCTGATCACCTGCAGGAAGACCTCGTACTCGGCTTCCTTGACGATGGTGAACGCAGAGACGAACGGCTCGCCGAGGATCTTCACCAGCGCGGCGCTGCGGCGCAGCTCGCGCAGCGCCTCATCGAGCGAGCGCGGCAGACCGAACGGCAGCTCGTGCGCGCTGCCGGAGATCGGTTCGGACGGCTGCAATCCCTCGACCATGCCGAGGTACCCGCAGGCGAGCGAGGCGGCGATCGCAATGTACGGATTGGCGTCGGCGCCGCAGATGCGATTCTCGACTCGACGATCCTCGGGGTCGGACATCGGCACGCGCAGACCCGCCGTGCGATTGTCATAACCCCACTGGGCGTTGATGGGCGCCGACAGATAGCGCGTCAGGCGCCGGTATGAATTGACGTTGGCGCAGAACAGCGCCATCGCCGCCGGCAGATATTTCTGCAGGCCGCCGATGTGCGCAAAGAACAGCGCCGAGGGACTGCCGTCGGGGTTGCTGAATACGTTGCGCCGCGTCTTGATGTCGACGATGCTCTGGTGGATGTGCATGGCGCTGCCCGGCTCCTTGGCGTGCGGCTTGGCCATGAATGTCGCATAAATCTTGTGCCGCAGCGCCGCCTCGCGCGCCGTGCGCTTGAACAGAAACGCCTGATCGGCCAGGTCCATCGGATGGCCGTGGATCAGGTTGATCTCCATCTGCGCCGGGCCGTCCTCGTGGATCAGGGTATCGATCTCGATGTCCTGATCCTCGCAGAACTGGTAGATGTCATCGAACAGCGGATCGAACTCGTTCACCGCGGCGATGCTGTAGGACTGGCGGCCCGGCTCGGCGCGCCCGGAGCGCCCCACGGGCGGGCGCAGCGGATAATCGGCGTCCTTGTTCTGCTCGACCAGGTAGAACTCCAGTTCGGGCGCCACCACCGGCTCCCAGCCGCGCTGGGCATACAGCTCGAGGATATTGCGCAGTACGTGCCGCGGCGCCATCGTCACCCGCCGCCCGTCGGCGTAGAAGCAGTCATGGATCACCTGGGCGGTCGGCTCGGCAGCCCACGGCACGCGGCGCACTGTCTTCGGGTCCGCCTTGAGAATGATGTCGATTTCAGCCGGACTCATCGCCTGACCGGTATCGGGCGGGTAATCGCCCGTGACGGTCTGCAGGAACACGCTCTCCGGCAGGCGCATCCCGCCGTCTTCGGCAAACTTCTCCGCCGGCATGATCTTGCCGCGGGCGATGCCCGCCATGTCCGGGATGATGGCCTCGACTTCGGAGATCCCGTGATCACGAAAGAATTGACCGACTTCGCTGACCATGTTTTTGCCTTTCAACGCTTGCCCGCGCGCTGCCGGCACGCCGCCCCGAAGGCGGCGAACAGGGCGCGCGAGAACGGATTGCTCATCACCTGCCATTCCGGATGCCACTGCACGGCCACCGCGAATCCCGGCGCCTGCCCGACCCGGAACGCCTCGATCAGGCCATCGGGCGCACGCGCCTCGACGAGCAGTCCCTCGCCCAGCCGGTCGATGCCCTGCCAGTGCAGGGAATTGACGCGTACGCGCTCGCCATCCGTCAGCGCTCGCAGCAGCCCGCCGGGCTCGAGCATGACCTCGTGTGCCGGTCCGTACTGGACCTCCAGCGGTTGACTCTCGTCGTCGCGATGATCCAGATACCCGGGCACCTCGTGCACGCGCTGATGCAGGCTGCCGCCGAAGGCCACATTCACCTCCTGGAAGCCGCGGCAGATCCCGAGCACCGGCATGCCGCGCGCGACCGCTTTGCGGATCAGCGGCAGCGTGGTGGCATCGCGGGCCGGGTCATGCAGAGTGCCCGGGGTGCTCGGCGGACCGGCGTAATGGCGCGGCTCGACATTCGATGGACTGCCCGTGAACAGCAACCCGTCGAGGCGCTCGAGCAGCTCATCGACGCGCAATTCCTCGGCGAGCGACGGGATCACCAGCGGCAGCGCATCGGCAGCGTCGAGCAGCGCACGGGCATATTTCTCGGCAGCCATATGAAATGGCTGCGCGCCGACGAAGCGGCGGTCCGCGGGGAGACCAATGAGGGGGCGCGCCGATGTCATAGGACTGCAGGGGTATTATATGAAGAATCGCCATGCCTGCCGCCCAAACCGCATCCTATTATGCCGCCTCCGTCTCATCGGACCGCCTGGGGCCACCTCTTGCCGGGGCGCTGAGCGCGGACGTGTGCGTCGTCGGCGGGGGAATCGCCGGCTGCTCGACCGCCCTGCACCTCGCCGAACGGGGCTATTCCACCGTGCTGATCGAGCAGCATCGAATCGGCTGGGGCGCATCGGGGCGCAGCGGCGGGGAAGTCATCCAAGGCGTCGCGTGCGGGCAACAGTCGCTCGAGCGGCTGATCGGGGCGGCCGGCGCACGCGCGGCCTGGATGCTGGCCAACGAGGCGGTGCAGCTCACCCGCTCGCTGATCGCCCGCCACGGGATCGAGTGCGACTGGGTGGATGGCTACATGCTCACCGCCCTGAAGGCGCGCCACGACCGGGCGCTGCGCGCTGAAATCAACGAGCTGCGCGAGCGGTACGACTACCACAGTGTCCGCTACATGCCGCGCGAGGAGGTCGGTGCAGCGATCGCAAGCGGCCGCTACCTCAGCGCCATGTTCGATGCCAACGGCGGACATCTGCATCCGCTCGCCTACACGCGCGGACTCGCCGCGGCAGCGGCGCGGCGCGGGACGCGCATCTTCGAGCACACGCGCGCCCTCGAGGTCCGTCCTGGATGGGTGCGCACCGGCGGCGGCGAGGTGCGCGCGCGGTACATTGCGCTCTGCGGCAACGCCTACCTGGGCCCGCTCGCACCGCCGCTCGCCGCCACCATCATCCCCGTCGCCACCCACATCATCGCGACAGAGCCCCTCGGCGAGGAGCGCGCATGCGCCCTGATCACTAACAACGCGGCGGTGAGCGACATGAACTGGGCGCTCGATTACTTCCGGCGCACCGCCGACCATCGCCTGCTGTTCGGCGGTGCGATCAGTTACGCCGGCGAGCAGGGACTCGCTGCCGCCCGGGCGGCGAACCGCGCGCGCATGCTGCGCGTGTTTCCGCAGCTCACCGCGGCGCGCATCGAGTACACCTGGGGCGGGTTGCTCGACCTGACGGCCAACCGCGCGCCGCACTTCGGCCGCCTCGCCCCCGAGGTGTACTTCCTGCAGGGCTTCTCCGGTCACGGCATCGCGCTCGCGGGGATGGCCGGCCGACTCCTTGCCGAGGCGCTCGCCGGACAGGCCGAGCGTTTCGACGTGTTCGCCCGCATACCGCACCGCAGCTTCCCGGGCGGGGATCTCGCGCGCCGCCCGCTGCTGGCCCTGGCAATGCTCTACTACCGGCTCCGCGACCTGCTCTGAGCCGGCCGCGGCGCGCCGCTCAGAGCAGCTCCGCGATCTGCACGGCGTTCAGCGCCGCTCCTTTCAGGAGCTGATCCCCGGCCACGAACAGCGCCACTGAACGGCCACTCGGATCGGAGATGTCCGCGCGGATGCGCCCGACGAGGATCGGATCGCCGCCCGAGGCGTCGATGGGCATCGGGAAGTAGTTGCGCCCGGGCTCATCGACGAGATTCACTCCCGGCGCATCGGCCATGAGCGCGCGCACCTCGGCGGGCGTGATGGGCCGCTCGCACTCGATGTTGATGGCGATGGAGTGCGCACGCAGCACCGGCACGCGCACGCAGGTCGCGGTCACCCGAATCGCCGCATCGCCATAGATCTTGCGGGTTTCGTGCACCGCCTTCAGCTCCTCCTCGTTGTAGCCGCTCGCAGCGTCGATCGGCGAGTTGTGGCTGAAGAGGTTGAAGGCGTACGGGTGAGGCAGGACCCGCGGCTCGTACGGTCGCCCCTCGAGATAGGCCCGGGTGGACTCGCTCAGCTCCTCCATTGCGGCGGCGCCCCCGCCTGAGGCGGCCTGGTAGGTGGCGAGAATCATGCGCCGGATGGGGTTGTGCCGATGCACCGGCCAGAGCGGGGTGATCGCAATGATGGTCGAGCAGTTGGGATTGGCGATGATGCCGCGATGTCCCTCGAGCGCCTGCGGATTGATCTCAGGCACGATAAGCGGCACGGCCGGATCGCGCCGGAATGCCGAGGAGTTGTCGACCACCACTGCGCCGGCGGCGACGGCGAGCGGCGCGAACTGCTTGGAGATGGCCTTGCCGGCGGAAAACAGCGCGATGTCGATCCCGCGCAAGCTCTGCTCGGTGAGTTCCTCCACCGGCAGCGCCGCGCCGCGATAGCTCAGGGTCTTACCCGCCGAGCGCGCCGAGGCGAACAGGCGCAGCGCTGCGAGGGGGAAGTTGCGCCGCTCGAGACAGCGGATCAACTCGACGCCGACGGCCCCGGTAGCCCCGACGATGGCAACCACCGGCAGGGCGCCGGCCGAACGTCCAGATGGCATGTGCTAGCTCCGACTTTCAGGCTATAAAAAAACGAAGGCCCCGACGGGGGTTCCGGCGGGGCCTCTGGTGTCTTCGGGACGTCCCGGCGCCTTTAGCGCACGTGCTCCCCCAGAGCCCCGCTGTGGGGCGTCTTCAGGGTGGGCGTGGGCTTTTTCATCGGGCTCATGATGATCCAGAAGCTACCGGAAGCTCCGAGCGCTGTAAAGCGGCCGCCGTAAAAAGCGACCACGCCGGGCCGGCTGGGGCTCCAACGGGCGCCGCAAGGACGGTCGCTTCGGCCGAAGCGTGATCCGGCGCACGAGCACCGGGGGCGAGTTTTGCTAAAAATCAGCCTTGGCCCTCGCGGCGGACCCGGTCGGCGCCCAGCGGCGCCATCCGCACCGCCGCTCGCACCGTATAAGGTATGGAGCGGCCCCGCGGAGCGCGGCGGGCAGGCGCTCCAACGGACCGCATCGCCCCCCAGGAGACCCGTCATGAACGCCGTCGCCGAACCTTCCGCCAGTCCCGACTGGCTGCTGCCGGCGATCCGTCGTGACGAACTCGCCGGGACGCTGCGCCTCTCGCAGATCATCGGTGCGTTGAGCTACGCGCTCGACCTGACCGAAGGCCAGCCGCCCGGCCACTGCCTGCGCTGCTGCTGGATCGGCATGCATACCGGGCAGGCGCTCGGCCTCGATCCCGACACGCTTTCACAGCTGTACTACACGCTGTTGTTGAAGGACACTGGCTGCAGCAGCAATGCCGCACGTCTGTGGGAACTGTATGGCGGCGACGACCTGGCCACCAAGCGGGATTTCAAGCAAGTCGATTCGCAAAGTTTGCTGCAGCTCGCGCGCTTCGTGCTGCGTCATGCCGGCCCCGGTGAAGCGCTTCGCCAGCGCGTCACGCGGCTGCTCAACCTCTATCGCAACGGCGAGAAGCTGGCCACCGAGCTGGTGCACACACGCTGTGAGCGGGGCGCCGACATCGTGCGGCGCCTGGGTTTCGGCGAGTCCATCGCCGCCGGCATCTTCAGTCTCGACGAGCATTGGAACGGCAAGGGGCGCCCGCAGGGCCTGCGTGCAGCGGCAATACCGCTCAACGCACGGATCGCGCTGCTCGCACAGGTCGTGGACGTCTTCAACATGGTCGCCGGCGAGCAGAGCGCATGCGCCGAGGTACAGCGGCGCGTCGGCTCGTGGTTCGATCCCGAAGTCGCCACGGCGTTCTTCGCCGCGGCGCGCAGCGCTGCATTCTGGTCCGGGCTGCGCGAGCCCGGCCTGGAGGGACGCGTCTCGGCCCTCGAGCCGGCAGCGCGCACCATCGTGATCGACGAGAACCGGCTCGATTCGATCGCCGAGGCCTTCTCCGACATCATCGATGCAAAGAGTCACTTCACCTATGGGCACAGTCAACGTGTGGCGCAATACGCCGACGTCGTCGCCATCGAACTCGGCATGGACGCCCGGCGACGCCGCTGGCTGCGCCGCGGAGCGCTGCTGCACGACATCGGCAAGCTGGGCGTGAGCAACGGGATCCTCGACAAGCCCGGACGACTCGATGCCGACGAGTGGCAGGCGGTCAAAAGGCATGCACGCTTCACCGAGGACATCCTGCTTCGCGTGCGGGTGTTCGGCGAGATCGCCCCCATTGCCGGCGCCCATCACGAGCGGCCGGACGGCTCGGGCTACCCCAAAGGCCTCGCGGGCGAGGCGATCTCGCTCGAAACGCGCATCATCACCGCCGCCGACATCTTCGACGCCATCACGGCCGAGCGCCCCTACCGCGGTGCCGTTCCGGCTGCGCAGGCCCTCGCCCTGATGGAGCAAGAGCGTGACACCGCCGTCGATGGCCAATGCCTCGATGCGCTGAAGAAGACAGCGCCCTGGCTCATCGCCTCACCATCGTGAGACGCGCGCCGCCCGCTCAAGCGCTGACCGCGGTCAGAATTCCCTGCAGAATCCGCGCCGGACTCGGCGGGCAGCCCGGAACGGCCACATCCACCGGGATGACGTTCGCGACGCGCCCCAGGGAGGCGGGGCACTCGCCGAGCATGCCGCCGGTGCAGCCGCAGTCCCCGAGTGCCACGACCAGCTTCGGATCCGGGGCGGCCGCGTAGACGCGTCGCAACGCCGCCTCCATGTTGCGGACCACCGGGCCGGTGACCAGCAGCATGTCGGCGTGGCGGGGGCTGGCGACGAAGCGGATGTTGCACCCCTCGAGGTTGTAATAGGGATTGCCGAGCGCGTGGATCTCCAGCTCGCAGCCGTTGCACGAGCCCGCGTCCACGTGACGGATGCACAGCGCCCGACCGAGCACCGCGGCAATTCGCTCATCGAGCACACGGCGCACGCGCAGCAGCTCATCGGACGGGGGTGCGCTTTCCGACACCAGACCCACCGAAACGATCTTGTGCAGCGTCTTGAGCATGCTCACAGATCCACGCCGCTGTAGGCGAGATTGAAGGATTTGTTGATGAGCGGGAAGTCCGGCACGATGTTGCCGATGATGGCGTACTCCAGCGCCAGCCAGTTCTGCCAGGAGGGATCGTGAGGATGGCAGCGACGGATCGCGCCGCCCGGCCCGGCCCGCAGTGCCAGCAGCACCGGTCCACGCCAGCCTTCGATGACGCCCACGCCGAACGCGTCGTGTGGCGGCGCATCAAGTGTCGCCGCGAAGCCGCCGTCGGGCAGCGCCGAGAGCAGCTGACCGAGGAGCCGCCCGGACTCCTGCACCTCCTCGAAGCGCACCACGACTCGCGCCGCGACGTCCCCGCCACGCTGCACGCTCATCGCAACCGGCAGCTCCGTGTAGGGCGGCCAGGGCAGACCGATACGCAGGTCGCGCGCCTGCCCGCTCGCGCGGCCGACGAGCCCGAGCACCCCAAGCCTCGCCGCCAGGGCCGGCTCCAGGTGGCCGGTGCCCGTGAAGCGATCGCGGACCCCGGCGTGCGCCTCGTAGATCTCGCGCAGTTCGCCCGTCTCGGCGCACACGGCGCGCACGGCCCGCAGCAGCGCGCCTGCCCGCTCGCGCGGCACATCCATCGCCAGGCCACCGGGCACGAGAACGTCGAACAGGTAGCGCTGGCCGAACGCGGCCGACACCGCGCGCAGGAGATCTTCCTTGAGGCGCGAGAACTGGGAGAGTCCGAACGCGAACCCGGCATCATTTCCAAGCGCGCCAAGATCCCCGAGGTGATTGGCGAGACGCTCGAGCTCCAGGCACGCAGCACGCAGCCTGAGGGCGCGCGGCGGCACCTCGCAGCCGCTCATGCCCTCGAGGGCCTGGCAGTAGGCCCAGGAGAACGCCACCGCCGAGTCGCCCGAGATGCGCGCCGCCAGCCGATGGCCCTGCAGGATGGGCAACTGCGTGAAGCGCCGCTCGATTCCCTTGTGCGCGTAGCCGAGGCGCTCCTCAAGCCGCAGCACCTTCTCGCCCACCGCCGAGAAGCGGAAGTGCCCCGGCTCTATGGTGCCGGCGTGCACCGGCCCGACGGCGATCTCGTGGACGCCCTCACCGTCGACCCGGATGAATTCGTAGGGTGCCGAGTGATCCAGCCAGGGCCGTCGGTCCGGATCGCTCGCGCGCACGCCGCCGATCTCCACTGCCACCCGCTGCAGCCGCGACGCCGCCGGAAAGATCTCCTCGAGTCCCGGGTAGTGCGGCTGCGCCGCAGCCGGTAGTGCCAGCTCGACGAGCAGTACGCCGGGGTCCGTCAGATAGGCGCCATAGACGCTCGGACCCTCGGTCGGATCGTCACTCGCCCATAAGGAGAGCAGCGTGCCGCCCGAGGCGGCCACGTCCCGCGCCACCTGCAGCCAATCGTCCTCCCCGACCCCCAGGCCCCGGGCGCGGGGCGCCCCGGCGAGGGCTTGCGCACGCTCCCACCAACGCCTCAACGGCATCGCTCGCCCCTTGCGATGCGCCGCAGCGCGCCCATCGCTAGGGCCCTCCGATCAGATGCGCCGCAGCGCGGTACCACGCGGCGAGGTACGGCGGTATGTACAGTCCCAGCATCAGCACGATCGCCAGGTGCGCGAATACCGGCAGCAACGCCGGCGGATGCGGCAGCCGGCGCCCGCTGGACTCGCCGAACACCATGGGCTGCACCTTGGAGAAAATCCCCGCGAAGGCGACGCCCAGCGCTCCCAGGAGGATCGGGGTCGCCCAGGGCTGGGCATGCATGGCGGCCGTCAGGATAAGGAATTCGCTGGCGAATACTCCGAACGGTGGCACCCCGAGAATGGCGAGCGAGCCGAGCATCAGCCCCCAGCCCACCGTGGGTGAGAGGGTGATGAGGCCGCGGATCCGCTCCATCAGCTGCGTACCGGTCTTCTGCGCGGCATGACCGGCCGTGAAGAAGATGGAGGACTTGGTGAGCGAGTGCACCGTCATGTGCAGCAGTGCCGCGAAATTGGCCACCGCGCCGCCCATCCCAAATGCAAACGTCGCGATGCCCATGTGCTCGATGGAGGAATACGCGAACAGCCGCTTGATATCGCGCTGGCGCCACAGCAGCAGTGAGGCCAGCACCACCGAGAGCAGGCCGAAGCCCATGAGCATCATCGAGGGCAGCCGCGAGTGCAGCGCCCCTTCCACCAGGACTTTGCTGCGCACCACCGCGTAGAGCGCGACGTTGAGCAGCAGGCCCGAGAGTACGGCGGAGATCGGCGTTGGCCCCTCGGCGTGCGCATCGGGCAGCCAGCTGTGCAGCGGCACCAGGCCGACCTTGGTGCCGTAACCGATCAGCAGGAACACGAACGCCAGAGCCAGCACTGTTGGCTCGAGCTGCGTTTTCACCGCATCCAGATGCGTCCAAAGCAGCGCCGTCATGCCCTGCGCGCCGAGCACCTTGCCGGCCGCGACATACAGCAGGATGGTCCCAAAGAGCGCCTGGGCGATGCCGACACCGCAGAGGATGAAGTACTTCCAGCCCGCCTCGAGGCTCTCCGGCGTGCGGTACAGGGTCACCAGCAGGACCGTCGAGAGCGTCGCGCCCTCCATTGCCACCCACATCAGCCCCATGTTGTTGGTCGTCAGCGCCAGCAGCATGGTGAACATGAACAGCTGATACATCGCGTGGTAGAGGCGCAGCCGCCCGGCCGTGACGCGGCCATGCTCGAGTTCGACGCGCATGTAGGGACGGGAGAACAGCGCCGTGGTCAACCCCACGAAGGCCGTCAGCGCCACCAGGAAGACGTTGAAGGGGTCGATGTAGAACTGCTCGGACCCGAGCAGCAGATCGCCGTGGCGGATCACCCGGGCCGCAAGCGCGCAAGCGGCCAGGAGCGTCGCCAGGCTGAACGCGGCATTCAGCTCCGGTGCGCGCCGATGCGCACCGAGGAGTCCAAGCAGGGCAGCGCCCGCGATCGGGAAGGCCAGCAGCAGCAGCAGTTCCATCCTACTCGTGCTCCTTCAGTGCCTCGAGGTGATGCAGATCGAGGCTTTCGAAGCGCTCGCGGATCTGGAAAAAGAACACCCCGAGCACCAGCACGCCGACCAGCACATCGAGGGCGACGCCGAGCTCGACGACCATCGGCATGCCGTAACTGGCGCTCATGGCGCCGAAGAACACGCCGTTCTCCATCGACAGGAATCCCACCACCTGCGACATCGCCTTGCGGCGCGTGATCATCATGAGGAAGGCGAGCAGCACCACGCTCACGGCGATCCCGACGGCACTGCGCGTGGCAGTGCTCGCGAGCAACGTGATCGGTTGCGCCAACGCGAAGGCGAACACCACGATCACGAGGCCCACGAGCATGGTTCCGGACACGTTGAGCAGCGGTTCGGTATCCCAGTACACACCGAGCCGGCGGATGAGCCGGTGCAGCAGCCAGGGCAGGAGCGCCACCTTCAGCCCGAGGGTGAGCGCGGCCGAGAGATACAGGTGTCCCTCGCCCGTCCGCCACGCGAGCAGCAGCGTCGCGGCCGTGAGCACCGCTCCTTGCATCGCGTAGAGATTGACGAGCGTCACCACGCGCCGCTGCGAGAGCATCGCGAAGGACAGCAGCAGCAGCAGCGCCGCGCAGGAATCGAGCAGCTGTTGTCCCAGGGTCAGATGTGTCATCGCAGTCACGCTCCCAGCAACACGTGCACGAGCAGACCGAGGACCGCGAACAGGAATGCGCTGGCGAGAAACTCCGGAATGCGCATCACGCGCATCTTGGCCGACACCGTCTCAATGAGCGCCAGCCCTGCACCGGCGGCGGCCAGCTTCACGGCGAGCGCCGGGATGGCCACCAGCAGACCAAGCGGTCCGATCTGGGCACGCGCCACGCCCCAGGGCAGGAACAGCGCGAAGCCGATGCAGACGTAGTTGAACAGCTTCAGCTGTGCGGCCCATTCGATCAGCGCCAGATGGCGCGCGGAATATTCGAGCACCATTGCCTCGTGGATCATGGTGAGCTCGAGATGCGTGGCCGGATTGTCGACCGGGATGCGTGCATTCTCGGCCAGCAGCACCAACACGAAGGCGACGGCGCTGAACGCCAGCCCGGGGGACAGCCCGAGGTGCCCGGAGGCGAGGTTGCGGGTGATCACCGGCAACGCCGTGCTCGAGGAGAGCATGGAGGCCACGAAGATCACCATCAGCAGCGCCGGCTCGGCGAGGAACCCCACCATCATCTCGCGACGGGCGCCGAGCGTGCCGAAAGCGGTGCCGACATCCATCGCGGCGAGCGTCATGAACATGCGCGCCGCGGCGAACAGGCCGACCAGGGCAATCGCGTCCGCCGAAACGACCAGCGGCAGCTGTGTGCCCATGGACGGGATGATTCCGGCGGCCAATGCCATGGCGCCGAAGACGACGTAGGGCGCGATCCGAAAGAGCGGCGAGGCGTTCTCGGCGATCACCGCCTCCTTGTGAAAGAGCTTGCGCAGGTTGCGGTAGGGCAGCCAGAGGCTCGGCGCACGGCGGTTCTGCAGCCACGCCCGGCACTGGTTCAGCCAGCCGAGAAACACCGGGGCCGCCGCCAGCGCCACCACCACCTCGAGCACCTGGGTCATCCACTCGAGCGCGCTCATGAGGCCATCGCCACCGCCAGCAGGACGAGCAAGGTCGCGAAGCTGTAGAGCAGGTAGGCGGAGATTCTCCCCTGCTGCAGGCGCGCGACCGTGTTGGCGAGCCGCTCGACGGCGCGGGCCAGTGGCTCGTAGAGAAGCTTCCAGATCCGCTCCGTGATGGCGATGCGATAGCGCGGGGCGCGATCCGCAGGCGCGGGCAGCTCCCGCTCGATCTCGAAGAACGGCTGGAAAATGTGCCGGATCGGCTGTCCGAACCCCTCGGCGGTGTCCTGCATCCGCGCTGTGAGAGAGCCGAAACCGCAGTCCCAGGCCGGGACTCGCCGCACGCGCTGGCGGTAGCTCAGGCGCACGATCAGCACCGTAATGAGCACCACCGCGAGAGTGGCTGTCAGGAACACCACCGGCCCATAGGAGACCGGGCGCCCGGGCACCGGGGCGAGCAGCCACCAATGGGGCGAGGCCTGCGGAACGACGGTCCCGACCAGCTGGGTGGTGACCGCGCCGAGCGCCCCGATCACCTGCAGCGGAAACAGGCCGAGCAGCACGCAGCCGAGCGCGAGCCACAAGAGCCCGATCCGCTCGAGCCAGCCGCAGTCGTGGGCGTGAACCAGCGAGGCCTCGCGCGGCTGGCCGAGAAAGATGATGCCGTAGAACTTGACCATGACATAGCCGGCGAGCGCTGCGCCGAGCGCCACGAGCGCCGCGCCCATCGGGATCAGCAGATTCACCAGCGGGTGAGGCAAGCCATCGGCGAACAGGAACGACTGCAGCAGCAGCCATTCCGACACGAAGCCATTGAGCGGCGGAAGACCCGCGATCGCCAGCGTCCCGACCAGCGTCAGCCACGCAACCCAGGGCATGCGGTGAATCAGTCCGCCGAGGCGTCCGAGGTTGCGCTCGCCGGTGGCGTGCAGCACTGCCCCGGTGCCGAGGAACAGCAGACTCTTCATGAACGAGTGGTTGAGGCAGTGATACAGCGTGGCCAACAAGGCGAGCGCCGCCACCGCTGGCATGCCCGAGCCGGCAAAGACCATCGTCAGACCGACGCCGGTGAAGGCGATGCCAATGTTCTCGACCGAGGAATACGCGAGCAGGCGTTTCATGTCGGTCTGCACGGCCGCGAACAGCGCCCCATAGACGATCGTGAGCAGCCCCAGGGTGAGCGGCGCGAGTCCCCACCACCAGACCGGGTGCCCGAGCAGATCGAGCCCGACCCGCAGCACGCCGTACACGGCGGTCTTGAGCATCACGCCGCTCATGAGCGCCGAGACCGGCGAGGGTGCCGCCGGGTGTGCCTCCGGCAGCCACACGTGCAGCGGCACCAGCCCGGCCTTGGCCCCGAAACCGAGGAGCGCAAGCAGGAAAGCCGCCGCCGCCCAGCCCGGGGACAGATGCGCCGCGCGCATGGCGGCGAAGGTGAACAGCCCGCTGCCGCCCTGCAGCACCCCAAACGCGAGCAGCAGGCAGATCGCCCCGACATGCGCCATGAGCAGATAGAGAAATCCCGCGCGACGGATCTCGGCGAGCCGGTGCTGGGTCGTGACCAGGAAGTAGGAGGACAGCGCCATGAGCTCCCAGGCCACGAGGAAGCTGTAGGCGTCATCGGCGAGCAGCACCAGCCCCATGCTGGCCAGGAACAGGTGGTACTGCAGGCACAGCAGACCGGGGGCGGCGCCCTCCCCGGCGCGGAAGTACCCACCCGCGAACAACGAGATCCCGCCGGAGGCCGCCCCGAGCAGCACCAGGAAGACGCTCGAGAGCGGGTCGAGCCGCAGGTGCGCCGGCAGGCCGGGCAGCCCGAGGGGCAGCACCAGCCGCTCGATGCCCCCGCCGAGCAGGCTTGCCCCGGCGAGCACCGCGAGGGCGAATCCCAGCAGCGCCCCGAGCGGAAACAGCACGCGGCCGGCGAGCACGACGCTGCGCGGGCGCAGCAGACCGGCGAGCCCAATCACCGTCCAGCCCAGCAAGAGCGCGACGCAGCCGACGAGCAACATGGGGGATAGGGTGATCACAAGATGCACCGGAAGGTGCATCATATTATCATTGGAAGCAGATTAAATGTGAATAGGATCCGCCCGTGACCCTCGAAACGCGAACCGCCCGCCTCACTGTGCTGATCGATCCGCGCAAAAAGGCCGTCTTCGAGCGACTGTGCGCCGAAGAGGACACCACGCCATCGCAGGTCGTGCGGCGATTGATCCGTGGATTCATCGAGACGAAGCAGGGCCGGCCGTGGCGGCCGGAGGAGGAGTCCGGGTCGGCTCAGCGCGCCCGCAGCTCGAAGCAGCGGTGAATGTGCGGGTTGCGCGCGAAGTCCGGCGGCAGCGTCGGCGCGGAGATGTCGAGCAGCGTATAGCGACGCTCCAGCTCCGGATCGATGCGGAAGCGCTGCGCATTGGTCGAGAACACGAGCAACCCGCCGGGGGCGAGCAGCTGCATGCACTGCTCGATGAGCATGCGGTGATCGCGCTGCACATCCAGCACGCCATCCATCCGCTTTGAATTGGAGAAGGTCGGCGGGTCGAGAAAGATCAACTCGAAGCGCGCACCGGCGTGCACCGCCTCGCCCAGCCAGCGCAGGCAGTCCGCCTGCACGAACTCGTGACGGCCGTCGGCCGGGACGTTCAGCGCCAGGTTGCGCTGCGCCCAATCCAGGTAGGTGTGTGACAGGTCGACCGACGTGGTACTGGCCGCACCGCCGCTCGCCGCATAAACGGTCGCCGTTCCGGTGTACGCGAACAGGTTGAGAAAACGCGTGCCGCGTGCCGCGCGGCGCAGCCGCTCGCGCGTCAGGCGGTGATCGAGGAACAATCCGGTATCGAGGTAATCGGTGAAATTGACCTCGAACCTCAACCCGCCCTCGCTCACCACGTGGAAGCCGGCCTCGCCGGCGAGCTTGGCATACTGCTCCCCGCGCCGCGTCCGCCGCCGCGTGCGCAGCTTGATCCGCTCGCGCGGCACGCCAGTCACCTGCGGCAGGCTCGCCAGCATCTCGCCGCGGCGGCGCCGCGCTGCCTCCGGCTCGATCGTGCGCGGGGGCGCGTATTCCTGCACGTACAGCCAGGCGAGCGCCTCTGCGGCGCTCAGGTACCGGTCGATGGCGAAGGCATACTCGGGCATGTCGGCGTCGTACAGACGGTAACAGGTGACCGACTCGCGCTCCGCCCAGGCGCGCAGGCGCTTGAGATTCTTCGCGAGCCTGTTGCCGAACATGCGCGCACCGGGCGTCTCGGCGAGGGCGCTGTCCGGGCGCGCCAGGGAGCCCGGCTCGCGCAGGCTCTGCGCCTCGATTCGCATGCGCAGCAGACGGCATTCGATCGCGCCGTTCCACAGCGTGTGGGTGCGCTCGGCGCGAATGCCGAGCTCCATCCCGAGCTGCGGCGCTCCGGTCAATAGAGCGGCGCGCCAGCCCTGGAAGTGCTCGCGCAGCACCGCGCCGAGCTGACGGTGCACGAGGCGCGCCGCCGCCGGATCCTCCAGGCGCGCCCCGTAGGGCGGATTGGTGCACAGCAACCCCGGTCCCGGCGCCTCGGGACGCGCCGCCTCGAGCAAGCCGACCTCGAAGCGCACCCACGCGCCGACGCCGGCGCGCTCGGCGTTGGCGATGGCGGCACGCACGGCCGCCGGGTCGCGATCCCGTCCGCGCAGCAGGGGCCGACCGGCATCCGGCTCGCGGCAGCGCGCGCGCGCCTGCTCGCACAGGCGCTGCCACAACGCCGCGTCGTGACCGCGCCAGCCGAGAAAACCGAAGTACCGGCGTGTGAGTCCGGGTGCGCGCCGCGCGGCGATCAGCGCCGCCTCGATCACCAACGTACCGGACCCGCACAGCGGATCGAGAAACTGCGCCCCCTCGGCACAGAGCTGCGGCCAGAGGCTGCGCACGAGCACACCGGCGGCGACGTTTTCCTTCAGCGGCGCCGCGCGAGCCTCGCCTCGATAGCCGCGCCGATGCAGACTCTCCCCGGCGAGGTCGACGTAAACACTGATCGTGGCGCCACGGGCGTGGGCGTGGATGCGCACATCGGGGCGTTCACGCGCCACTTCCGGCCGGCTGCCGCGCTCGGCGCGCAGCGCATCGACGATGGCGTCCTTGAGCTTCAACGCGCCGAAATGACTGTGCCCGATCGTGGGATGCTGCCCGGTGAACTCGCAGGCGAGGCTCGCACTCTCGCCGAGATGTTCGCTCCACGGCAGCGCCCGCGCACCGAGATAGAACGCCTCGGTGCTCGGCGCCTCGAACCGCCCGATCTCGAGCAGCACGCGGTTGATCAGCCGCGACTCCAGGCAGGCGCGGTATGCGGTCTCCAGGGTGCCGCTGAATGCGACGGCAGCGGTGTGCTCGCGGACCGCTTGCGCCCCGAGGGCAGCGAGTTCCGCGGCTGCCAGATCGGCCAGCCCGCGCGGCACGGTCGCGAGGAGCGTCAGTTCGCTCATTGGGTCACGGTAAGCCGGTCGCGGATCGCGAGCAGCACATCATCGCGGGCCACCTCGCCGAGCAGCGTGTACCGCCACTGCCCCGGGGTCACCGGCAGGGTGCGCGCCTTCTCGCGCAGAAACGCATCGAGCGCCTCGGTGAGCGACATCTCCGGCGAGAGCGCCTCGTTGACCGGGGCGGCGACCGAGCCGGCCGGAGCATCCCAGCTGATCTCCCCCTTCTGCAGCCGCTCGTGCACTTCCCGCGGCCTGAACCAGGCCACGAGCTCCTCGCCATCGGTGACGTAAACCCGGCGCACCGGGCGGCGCGCCAGGCGATCGAACACCTCGGCGAGCGGCGTCTCGCGCGCCACCACCACCGGGGCGGGTTTGATCAGCGGCTGCACCGTGCGCACCCGCCAGTCGTCGCCGTGCTCGGCGACGATCGCCTGGGCGAGCGTCGCGGTGTAGACCGATTTGCCGTGCCGGTAGACCTTGGCGGTGAAATACGCCGTCACGCAGGTGAGCATCAGCGGCAGCACCACGTTGTAATCGACGGTCATCTCGAAAATCATCAGGATCGAGGTGAGCGGTGCCTGCGTTGTCGCCGCCAGGAAGCCCCCCATGCCGATCACGCCGAAGGCGACGGGCTGCGAGATGACGTGCGGCATCAGCCATTGCAGCGCTCCGCCGAACAGGGTCCCCACCGCGGTGCCGATGAACAACGAGGGCGTCAGCACGCCGCCCACCCCGCCGGAGCCGACCGTCGAGGCCGTCGCAACCACCTTAGCCAGCAGAATCACGAGCAGCGACCAGCCGATCACGTCGCCCAGCAGCATGTGGCTGACGACGCTGTACCCGTTGCCCCAGACCTGCGGCACGAATACCGAGATGATCCCGACCCCGAGACCACCGAGCGCAAGCTGGAAATACACCGGCAGCTTGAGTTTCACGAACTGCGCTTTGCTGAAGTCGAGCAGCGCCAGAAACGGCGGCGCGATGTGCCCGAGCAGCACGCCGAGCAGAATGTAGAAGACCAGCTCCCAGTTGTTGGCCAAGTTGACGTGCGGCACGGTGAACACCGGACTCACGTGCACGACACGGCTCAGCGTCGCGCTGGAGATCACCGAGGAGATCACCAGCGGAACGAAACTCTCCATCGACATCGAACCGAGGACGATTTCGGAGGTGAACAGGGCACCGGAAATCGGCGCGTTGTAGGCGGCCGCGATACCGGCGGCGACGCCGCAGGCAACCATCAGACGCAGGCGTGGCACTGGCGCACGGGCCAGCAGGCCGATCCGCGAGCCGAGCATCGCGGCCAGCTGCACCATCGAGCCTTCGCGCCCAATCGAGCCGCCCGAGGCGATGGTAAGCATCGAGCCCAGACTCTTCAGGATCGAGGCGCGAAAGCCGATCTGCCCGTCGCTGACGTTGACCGCCTCCATGTAATCGGCAGCCTGGGAGGAAACGAACCGGCGCCGCAACAGCAGCAGTATCCCGCCGGCGAGCAGCCCGCCCACCACGGGCATGATCGCCCGGTGCCACCACGGCAGGCGCACCGCCACATCGACCAGCCCCGAGCCGTGCTCCGAGTACGGCCAGTAGCCGCTGAAGATCCGGATGCACAGCCGGATGCCGGCGCGGAACACGACACTCGCGAGCGCCCCGGCGATCCCCACCAGAGTCGCCCAGAATACGATGCCCGCGAGCTCCTCGTGCCCGAACAGCGCCAAGCGCAGCCGCAGCAGCAGGGCGAGCGGATGGCGGGCGAGTTTTCGGGCCTGGACCTTCAGCTGAATCGCCTTCCCCGGAGCGGGGACAGGTTCCTGAGCGCGCGATTATGCCCGAAGCCCCGCGGGCAGACTCCTAGACAAATTCCAAAAAGTCTCCTAGCCTTCGGAGCCCGCCCAACCGGGATCGGTTTCATCGACGGAGGAGCCACCGTGACCTTCACTCTACCCTCGCTTCCCTTCGCGCCTGGCGCGCTCGCCGCCCGCGGCATGTGCCAGGAGACCCTTGAATTGCATCACGGCAAGCACCATCAGACCTACGTCAACGCACTGAACGGTCTGGTAGAGAAGAACGACGCGCTCAAAGGCAAGAGCCTCGAGGAGCTCGTCCGCACGGCTCACGGGCGCGAGGACCTCACACCGGTATTCAATAACGCCGGCCAGCACTGGAACCACAGCCTGTTCTGGAATTCCCTCTCGGCCACAGGGGGCGGCATCCCCGGCGCCCTCGAGAAGAGGCTGGTCAGCGACTTCGGCAGCGTCGAGAAGTTCAAGGAGACGTTCAAGGCCGCGGCGCTCGGCCAGTTCGGCTCCGGCTGGGCTTGGCTGGTGCTCGCCCAGGACGGACGGCTGAAGGTCACCAAGACCGGCAACGCAGGCTCGCCGCTCGCCACCGGCGAGGGCAAGGCGCTGCTGGTGATCGACGTGTGGGAACACGCCTATTACGTCGACTTCCGCAACCGGCGCCCCGACTTCGTCGACAACTTTCTGGCCAAGCTCGCCAATTTCGAATTCGCCGCCGCACAGCTCGCCGCAGCCTGACCCGTCTGGCTCGCCGTCTGGGGACGCCGCAGTGCGCGGCGCTTCCTCAGACGGCACCTCGACACCACCGCTCCTACCCCGCAGCGGCCACCCAGGTCCGCACGGTCACGCTGAACGGCGCCCCCGCGCCGCAGCGCAGGCTGCTGTGGACCACCTGCACGGGCAGGGAGGCGAGCAGCGTCTCGCGAATCTGCCGCAGCAGCCGGCAGTCTCCGGCCTGGAGCTTCTTCGGCTCACCGGGTCGAATGAGGACGAGGCGGCGCACGGCGGACAGCTCGGACCATTTGACCGCGGCCCCCTGCACCACGGCCGGCATGCGGAAGCTCACCTGCACATGCGGGGAGCGCATATCGCCCGTGGGGCTCGTACTACAGCGGTACGGCAGGACATTGAGACTGGCGATCGGCACGCCGAGGCGCAGCAGAATGCCGTGAAACACGTACCACAGCTGGTCGCACGTGTAGGTCCGCGGCAGATTCTGCAGATCCACGTCCATATCGTACGTCCGCCAGATCGCCGGCCGGCCCGCCGGCAATCTGGTGTGCGCCGCGGCTGCGGCCGAAGACACCGCCAGCAGGCACCCAAGGGCAATCCCCCGCAAACGCTTCATATCGCGACCTCCCGCTGAGTACCACAGCACCGGATTTGAGTGCTCTGCGCGGCGCAGGTTTCCTGCCCCGCCTCTCACCTGCGCCATCAGGTCCCCGGCTCTTTTTTATCCGGCGCGCAGCACCAGATCGATCCACTGCCGATGCGGCGCGAAGATCGGCCCGTGCTCCGTGAAGTTCATCAGCCGGCCGGCGCCGGGCCGATGGCGCGGCCAAGCCGCCTCGCCGCGCCGGTCCGGCCCCCTCGGTGCGCGCGAAGGCCACCCAATGCCGCTGCAGCGTGCGGGACATCGCCTCATCGGCCGGGGTGAAGGCGCTGCCGTAATGCGCCCGAAGCGTATCGGAGACGAACGGGATCTCACTCGCATGGGGCGCGCCCAGGGTCCAGACCCCGCACATGCGGTGCGCGGCGTGCGTCGATCCACACCATCACCGGCAGAGCTTTGCGCGAGGCCCTGGCGGGGCACCTGGGCAGTGCCGGCTGGGGCGTCGCCCAGCGCCAGACCCAGTGTCACGGTCCCTGCGGCGCGCGCACCCGGCAAGCCAACGAGCCCCCCCACGGCCTGACCACCCGCGAGTCCATCGTCGACAAAGCGCTCGCCCATCCGGCTCCCGCCGGCCGCCAGCCCGGCGGACGCCATTCATCGTGAGCATGGCCCAAAACGTAGCACGATCCTGCCGCCGCGGCACCGGCTCGAGCGCACCGGCCGATCACGGCCGGCGGCACCACGACTTGACGGCGGTCAAAAACCGCCCCCCGACACCGCCGTACCCTGGCGCAGCACACCCTGCGCCCGCCACGGCGGGAGCCGGTCCATCCGAGCTCACCCATCAGGTTCCCTCATCGCCATGCGCCTGCTCCTCATCAATCCGAAATCCCCCGAGAGCTTCTGGAACTTCCACTGGGCGGTGAGCGAGGTGCTCCCCGGCAAGCGGGCGGTCAATCCGCCGCTCGGACTCGCCACCCTGGCCGCGCTGTGTCCGCCGCACTGGCAGGTCCGCATCGTCGATGAGAACGTCGAGCCGCTGCCGCTCGATCCGCAGGCGGATCTGATCGGCATTGGCGGCATGGGCGTGCAGTTTCCCCGCCAGCGCGAGCTCATCGAGTACTACCGCGCGCGCGGCCACTTCGTCGTCGCCGGCGGCAGCTTCGCCTCGCTCTGCCCGGAGCGCTACCAGGACCTCGCCGACTCGGTCATCTCCGGGGAAGCCGAGCACGTCTGGCCGCGCTTCTGCGCGGACTTCGAAGCCGGCACCGTCCAGAGGCTGTATCGGGAGGACGGCGCGATCGACCTGCGCGACTCACCGGTGCCGCGCTTCGATCTGCTGCCGCTGCATCTGTACACCACGGCCACGATGCAGTTCTCGCGCGGCTGTCCGTACCTGTGCGAGTTCTGCGACATCATCGTCATGTTCGGCCGCAAGCCACGTCAGAAAAGTCTCGAACAAGTCGGCCGCGAACTCGACGCGCTGCGCGCGCTCGGTGTCCGTAAAATCTTCTTTGTCGACGACAACCTGATTGGCAACCGCGCCGTAGCCAAGCAGATGCTGCGCTTTCTCGCCGCTTATCAGCGCGACCACGACTACGCGTTCAGCTTCGGCACCGAGACCTCGCTGAACCTCGCCGAGGACGTGGAGCTGATGCGGCTGATGCGGGACGCGGGATTCCGTTGGACGTTCATCGGCATCGAATCGCCCGACGAGGCCAGTCTGCGCGAGATGCGCAAAGTGCAGAACATGCGCGGCGATGCGCTCGAGTCGGTGCGGCGCATCCACGGTCACGGCATTGAAGTGCTCGGCGGATTCATCGTCGGCTTCGACAACGACACGCCATCCACCTTCGAGCGCCAATACCAGTTCATCGCCCGCTCGGGCATTCAGACGGCAATGATCGGCCTGCTGCACGCCATGCCGCGTACACCCTTGTACGAGCGCCTGCGCACCGCCGGCCGGCTGCGCGAGACGGACAGCGCGGGCGACAACACCAAGCTCGATACCAACGTCGAGCCGTTGAACATGAGTCGCGAGCAGCTCATCGACGGCTACCGGGAGCTGCACCGCCGTTTGCTCGCCGATGGAGCGATCGCACGGCGCATCATCAACAAGCGCCGCGTCTTCGGCCGACCCGCCGGCAGCATGGAGTACAGCGCGGCAACCGGCCTGGCCATCCTGCTGCGCCTGCTGTGGCGCGGAATCCTGCCCGGCGGCCCGATCCGTCAGTGGCATTTCCTGCGCACGATTCCGTGGCTGAAGCCCTGGCAGCTGCCGGTCGTGGTCGGCGATTGGATCGTGGGACTTTCGATGCAGGACTACGCCCGCAGGCACTTCGGCGCCGTGGCACAGGCCCAGACGCAATCGGCCGGCGATCGCCTCGCGCGCCTCGCGCGCACCCTGCGCCGCGCTCGCGCCGGAGAGGTCACGGTGAGCCCCGTGGAGGCGCACGAAGCCTCGCTGGTGCTCGATCTGCGGCTGCACGCGCTGCCGGGCCGGGCACTGCGGCGCATTGGTGCTGATCTCGGCGCGGTGCTGCGCGAGACCCCGGCGCGGTTGACGCTGCGGATTGAGCAGGCCAGCGCGGCCGATCTGCTGCGCATGCGCCGGTTGCTGCGCCGCCTGCAACGTTTCGCCGACCGGATCTCCATCGACGCCGGATCACTGCACGCGGCGATCGTGCCGCATGCCTGGCCGTTCCGGCTGCAGCTGCGCCCGAGCGCCCCGGGAGTGTGACGGTCGCGTTGCTCAGGCGAACCCGCCGCCGAGTGCGGCGAGGGCATCGGGTCGCAGTACACTGATGTCGCGGGCGCGCACCCGCAGCCAGCCTTCCCGTTTGAAGGTGCCGAGCGCGCGACTGACGGTTTCGAGTGTGAGACCGAGGTGACGCGCGATATCGGCGCGGCTCATGCTGAGACGGAACTCGACGGGGGAGAGTCCACGCCGCGCAAGCCGACCCGAAAGGTCGGCGAGGAAATGCGCAACGCGTCCACGGGCGTCGATCTGCGCCAGCTCGCAGCGCAACCGCTGAGATTCCTCGAGCGCCTGGCCGAGCAGACGCAGAATTTCACGCCGCAACCCGGGCAGCCGCTCGAGCAGCGGCTCCAGCCTGCGCATCGGGACGCGGCAATAGCTGAGCGGCTCGAGCGCGCTCACCTCGCAGGTGTAACGACCGCTCGCAAAACCCTCCAGGCCGACCGCCTCCCCGGGCAGAACGAATCCGTGCACCTGCTCGGCGCCCTGGAGCGTGACGCTGTAACGCTTGGCCGAACCGCTGCGCACCACGAACAGCGCCGCCATGGGCTCACCGGCGCGCATCAGCGCGACACCCGTCGGCAGCTGGCGCCCGCGCTGCACTGCCGTTTCCAGCAAGCGGGCCTCCTCGCCCGAGAGGTGCGCCGGCAGGCAAATGGGCTTCAGCGCACAATCACGGCACGACACGCATGCTGGTGCGACGGTTCCGCTGGGTTGACGCTTCGCGCTCACGCCGGGGGAGTATATCGTCGCGCGCCGCGCGGCCCGATGCGGATTGTCAGGACTTGACACGGATCAATTTTCGCGCCCCTCGCCCCGCTACCATTGGCCCATGATTGCCTTTCCGCCCCGTCGTGCGCCGTGGCTCGCGGACCTGGACCCGTTCGGTCAACTGTTCGTCCGTCTGTTCAATCACTTGGCGCGTGGCCAGAACATCGGTGCCGCGCTGGCGCAGATCGAGGGCAAGCGGGTGCGCATCTGTGTCACGGACGCCCCGGTGCAATTGCACCTGAGCGTCGCCGGCGGGGCGCTGAAGGTGGCCCCCCCGGGCAGCGAGCCGCACGTCACCCTGCGCGGACGGCTGGCCGATTTCGCGCGGCTCGCTTCGCGCACGGAAGACTCCGATACGCTGTTCTTCCAGCGACGGCTGAGTCTGGAGGGCGAGACCGAGACTGGATTGGTCATCAAGAACGCGCTGGATGCGCTCGAGTGGGACTGGCGAGGGCACCTCGCGGCGCTCGTACCGGCTGGAGCGGCGCGACTCGTGCGCGCCGCGCTGCGTCCCCTGCCGCCTCCACCGCGCAGCCCCTTCGAGCGGCACCGGCCGCCCCGCTAGCGCCTCAGCGGTGTCCCTCGAGCACCGGGCCGCTGCAGTAGCCGCCCGGCAGCGCGCTCGGCGGGCACGCCGCGGCAGTCTCCCCGCGTCCGGCCCGGGCGAACGCATCAATCACCTGTGCGAATGACACCGCCGCATCCGACTGGGGCGAGAGGCGCAGGATGTCCACCCCGACGCACTCGAGCTCCCGCACCCGGTCGATGAGATTGCAGACCTGCGCCGACTGAGTCTGCACGCCGTTCAGCGCAAACAGGGGCTCGTGTTCGCGCGTATAGACGGTCAAACCATCCCGGTCCTCGCCGCACACGAAGCTGCATTCGTCCTTGTTGCGCTGCCGTACGCGCGCGCTGAAGCAACGCGCCGAGAACGCCAGCGGCATCCGGCCGTACGCAAATACCTCGCACTCCATCCCGTCCGGGCGCTCGACAAGCAGTTCCCCGAGCGCAGGCGTGTCGAGTTCCAGCGGCGCCACCCAGCGCCGTGCGCCCAGGGCGCCGAGCAACCGCAGCGTCTGCCCGTTGTAGACATTCAGGTGCGGGCCGGCGACAAACGGGTGGCCGCCGGCAAGTTGGACCGCCGCCATGTCGTTCGCCTCGATGGTCACGTTCCCGGTCGCGACACGGCCGAGCGCCGCCAGCTCCGATTCGGCCTCCATCAGCGCAAGCGTCGAGAAGATGACCTCCTTGCCCGCAGCGGCGAGATCGCGCGCGATGGCCGCCCAGTCCGTCTGCCGCAGCGCTCTGCGCTTTGAGCACACCACTTCGCCGAGGTACACGCTGTCGACCGGCGCCGATGCGAGTGCGCGGTAGAAGGCGAACACTTCCGCGCGCTCCCAGTAGTACAACAGCGGACCGACCGACAGCTTCATTGCAGGACACCTCTCATTGCCACGGCCTGCTGTACGCCCCTAGGGTATGGGTATGCCCCTCGGCCAGCCGCTCGAGCGCGGCGGCATGCGCGGCCGGCGGCCGGTAGGCGGCCGGATCACGCCGGCACGCGTCGAGGGCTGCGCGCAGCGCTCGGGTCACCTGCGCCACGTAGGCCGGGCCGCGCTGACGCCCTTCCACCTTGATGGCGCTCACGCCGGCACTGAGCAGCTGCGGCAGAATGTCGAGCACGTTGAGACTGGTCGGCTCCTCGAGCGCATGCATGATCGTGCCGAGCGTCTCGAAGCGGCCCTTGCACAGCGTCGGGTAGCCCGCCGCCTCGCCCGGGGCGAACTCATCGATGAGCACCCCGCTCAAACGCGCCTGCCGGCCGCTCGGCCGTTCCGTCCAGCGCACGGCATGCGCCGGTGAACACACGCCGTGCGTGTTGGGCGACTCGCCCGTCACGTGTGCCGAGAGCGCACAGCGCCCCTCGACCATGATGCACAGACTGCCAAATCCGAAGACTTCGATCTCGACGCCGCTGCGCTCGATCACGCGCTGCACCTGCGTCACCGACAGGACACGCGGCAGCACCGCGCGCCGAATGCCGAAGCGCTCCTGGTAGAACTTCAGCGCGCCCCAGTTGCACGCCGAAGCCTGTACCGACAGGTGCCGGTTGAGCTGAGGATGGCGCTCTGCGGCGTAGCCAAGCAGCCCTGCGTCGGCGAGAATGAGCGCATCGGCGCCCACATCAGCCGCCGCATCGACCGCGGCGGTGGCCGCCGACCAGCGGCTCGGCCGCGGATAGACGTTCAGGGCGACGAACACCCGCACCCCGTGCCGGTGCGCGTATTCGATGCCGCTGCGCGCGTCGTCAGCTGAGAAATTCAAGCCGGGGAAATTGCGGGCATTCAGGCCGTCACGAAAGCCGAGGTAAACGGCATCGGCGCCGTTGTCGACCGCCGCATGCAGCGCCGCCAGACTGCCTGCTGGGCAGACGAGCTCGATGCCACGCCGCTCAGCCATGTCCAATGCACTCGCGCCACAGATCGTCGACCCGGCGCTCGACCGAGGCGTCGAGCCGGATCGCACGTCCCCACTCACGCGTGCTCTCCCCGGGCCATTTGTGCGTGGCATCCAGACCGAGCTTCGAGCCAAGACCGCTCACGGGACTGGCGAAGTCGAGATAGTCGATCGGTGTATTCTCGATCAGCATACTGTCGCGCGCCGGATCGACCCGCGTCGCGACCGCCCAGATCACCTCCTGCCAGTTGCGCACGTTGATGTCCTCATCGGTCACGATCACGAACTTGGTGTACGTGAACTGACGCAGGTACGACCAGATCGCCATCATGACGCGGCGGGCGTGTCCGGCGTACTGCTTGCGGATGCTCACCACGGCGAGACGGTAGGAACACGCCTCCGGCGGCAGGTAGAAATCGACGATCTCCGGAAAGATGCGCCGCAGCACGGGCACGAACACCTCATTCAGCGCCACCGCCATCACGGACGGCTCATCGTGCGGCGAGCGGCCCATGTAGCTGCCCTGATAGATCGCCCCGTCGCGCAGATGCATCCGTTCTATGGTGAGCACCGGGAAGCTCCCCTGCGAGTTGTAGTAGCCGGTATGGTCGCCGAACGGGCCCTCCACGGCCGTATCGCCCGGCTGGATGAACCCCTCGAGAACGATCTCCGCGCCCGCCGGGGCATCGAGCCCGGTGAGCTCGCAGCGCACCACGGCGCTGCGCTCCCCGCGCAGCAGGCCGGCGAATTCGTACTCCGAGAGCGTGTCGGGAATCGGCGCCGCCGCCGCGAGCAGCGTCGCCGGATCGGTGCCGATGGCGATGAGCACCGGGAAGGGCTCACCGGGATGGTCGGCCTGCCAATCGGCGAAGTCACCCGCCCCGCCCCGGTGCGCCAGCCAGCGCATGATCACCCGGTCGCGCCCGATCACCTGCTGGCGGTAGATCGCAACGTTCTGACGCGCCTTGCGCGGACCGCGCGTCACGACCAGGCCGAGCGTGATCAGGCGCGCGACATCCTCCGGCCAACAGCGCTGGATCGGCAGGCGCGCCAGATCGATCTGACCGCCGCCGAGGGTGTTGTCCTGGAACGGTGCGCGCGCGAGGCGGCGGGGCGCCACATGCGCCAGCTGCGCGAACTGTGGCCAGCTCGAGAGCGCCTCGCGCAGGTTCGACGGCCAATGCGGCTCCTTCAACGCAGCGAGCAGTTCCCCGAGCGCGCGCAGCGCGCCGGTGCCTTCTCGCCCGAGCGCAGCCTCGATGCGGCGGGCGTGTCCGAACAGGTTGCCGAGCAGGGCGTGCTCGGAACCGGTGGGCCGCTCGAACAGCAGCGCCGCTCCCTCCCGGCGCAGGGCGCGCAGGCAGAACGAGGTGCTCTCCAGCTCGGGGTTCACCGCAACGGAAATACGGCGCAAATCGCCGCGCTCTTCCAGGTGCGCGAGAAATGTGCGCAGATCGTGAAATGCCATCCGCGCGCACCCTAACGCAGCGTGCGCGCCCGGGTTTGATGCGGATCAATTTCGCGGCGCATTGCGCCGCGCGTCGCGCCTACTCGGACGCGAGCTGCGCCGCCGCCTCGGTGCGCGCGCGATCATGATCGGCGGCCAGCAGCAGATACACCGCCGGCACGATGAACAGCGTGAAGAGCGTGCCGATCGACAGGCCCGTCGCGATCACGATGCCCATGGCGCGCCGACCCGCAGCGCCGGCACCCGAGGCGAACACCAGCGGCAGGACGCCGACAACCATGGCCGCCGTGGTCATGAGAATCGGCCGCAGTCGCACCTCGGCGGCCTCCTCGATCGCCTGGCGCTTGCTGTGACCGGCGCGCTGCAGATCGTTGGCGAACTGCACCATGAGAATGCCGTGCTTGCTGATCAGGCCGAGCAGCGTCACCAGTCCCACCTCGGTGTAGATGTTGAGCGTTGTCACGCCGATGTTGATGAACAGCAGCGCACCGAACAGGGCCGCAGGCACGGACACCAGGATGACCACCGGGTCGCGGAAACTCTCAAACAGCGCCGCGAGCGACAGGAACACGATGATGAGCGCAAAGCCGAAGGTGACGAGAAAGCCGTTCGAGCCCTGCACGAACTGGCGTGACTGTCCCGAATAGTTGGCGCTGAAGCCGCTCGGCGCGACCTCCCGCAGTGCCTGGCGCAGGAACGCGAGCGCCTGCCCCTGCGGCACGCCCGCGGCCCCGGCGATGGTGGCGGAGTTCAGCCGCTGGAAATGATTGATCGACTCCGGAACCACCTCGCGCTTGAGCGTCGCCACGGTGCCGAGCTGCACCAGCGCCCCGCCGGCCGTGCGCAGATGGTAGTTGAGCACCTGACTCGGATTGAGCCGGTACTTCTGCAGCACCTGCGGTATGACCTGGTAGGAGCGCCCGCCCAACTCGAAATAATTGACGTATCCGCCGCCGAGCGCGGCGCCGAGCGTATTGGCCACGTCCTGCTCGGTCAGCCCAAGGTCTGCCACCTTGTACGGGTTGACCACGATCTGGTCCTGCGGCTGATCGATCTTCAGATCCGAATCGACGAAGAAGAACAGACCGCTCGCGCGCGCCTTGTCGAGCACCTTCTGCGCCACGGGGTACAGGTCGCGGACCGGCTCGGCGGTGGTGATCACGAACTGCACCGGCAGCCCCTGCGCCCCGGGCAGGGAGGGAAACTGGAATGCCGCAACGTGCGCCCCGGCGATATGATTCCAGCGCTGCTGCAGCACCTGCTGCAGCTGGGTGGCCGTGCGGCTGCGCTGATCCCACGGCTTGAGCAGGACGCCGCCGAAACCCTGGTTGACCGACGGCGTACCGATCAACTGGAATGCCTGGCGGTACTCGGGCAGAGTGCGGGCAGCCTGAAAGATCTGCCCGGCATAGGCCTGCATCTGCTGCAGCGTGGCATCGGGGGGGCCGATCAGCTGATAGAGCACGACGCCCTGGTCTTCGGTGGGCGCGAGTTGCGACTTCGAGGTCAGAAACAGATAGAACACACTGCCGAGCAGCACCAAACCGAGCACGATCAGCACCGGCCAGGTCGCAAGCCAGCTCGACAGCATGCGCCGGTAGGCGGCGCGCAGGCGGTTGAATGCACGATCGAGCAGGCGGGCAAATCGGCTCTCTTCCTGCTCGCCGCGGAAGATCCGCGAGCAGAGCATGGGCGAGAGAGTGAGCGCAACGATCGCCGAGCAGATCACTGCGCCGACCAGCGTAAAGGCGAACTGCGTGAACAGTGCCCCGGTCAGTCCCGTTTGAAACGCAATCGGCGCGTAGGCAGCCACCAGCACGACGGTCATGGCGATGATCGGACCGTTGAGTTCGTGCGCGCCGAGTATCGCCGCCTCGAGCGGCGAGCGCCCCTCCTTGATGTGCCGGTCGATGTTCTCGACAACGATGATCGCATCGTCGACCACCAGTCCGATTGCCAGCACCAACGCGAGCAGCGTCAAGAGGTTGACCGAGTAGCCGAGGGCCAGCATGAAGACGAACGCGCCCACGATCGACAGCGGCATGGCGAGTGCGGGCACCGCCGAGGCGCGCGCGCTGCCGAGGAACAGGAAGATCACCGCGGTCACGATCAGCAGCGTTTCGACCAGCGTGCGCACCACATCGACTATCGAGGCGTAGATGAATGTCGTGCCGTCGAACACCACTTTCTGGGTGATCCCGTTCGGCAGTTCCCGCTCGATCACCGGCAGTTCCGCCTTGACGCTCTTCGCCACGGTCAGCACGCTCGCGCTCGGCGCGGACTTGATGCCGATGAACACGCCCGGACGGCCGCTGAAGCGGACCGCGGCGTCGTAATTCTGGGCGCCCAGCACCACCGTGGCCACGTCCTTCAGACGCACGATCGCGCCGTTCTGGTCACGAATCACCAGATTGCGGAATTCCCGCAGCGTATGCGGATCGGTGGAGGCGGTGAGCTTGATGCTCACCATCTGTCCCTTGGTCTCCCCGGCGGCCGACAGGTAGTTATTGGCCGCGAGCGCCTGATCCACATCCGCGGCAGTGACGCCGTGCGCGGCCATCCGGTCCGGATCGAGCCAGGCGCGCAAAGCAAACGTGCGTCCGCCCAGAACCTCGGCGGTCTGCACGCCGGGAATGGCGTTCAGTTGCGGCTGAACCACGCGGAGCAGAAAATCGGTCAGCGCGTTGGTCTTGATCGCGGTGCTGAAGTAGCCGATGTACATCGTGTCGGTCGTCTGGTTCTTCGCCAGCTGAATGACCGGCAACTGCGACTGCGGCGGCAACTGATTGCGAACCGCGTTCACCTGGGCGCTGATTTCGGTGAGCGCGCGGTTCGCGCTGTAATTGAGCCGCAGCGTCGCGGCGATCACCGAACTGCCGGTGCTCGAGGACGAGGACATGTAGTCGATGCCCTGCGCCTGGGCGATGGCCGCCTCAAGCGGCTGGGTGATGAAGCCGGCGACCGTCTTCGCATCCGCCCCGTAGTAATCCGTGGTGACGGTGATGATCGCACTCTGGGTCTTGGGGTACTGTGTGACCGGCAGCTGGAAAATGGCGCGCAGCCCGAGCACCAGCATCAGCAGGCTGACGACCGCCGCCAGCACCGGCCGGCGGATGAAGATTTCCGTGAACTTCACGCCGGCGGCCTCAGTGTTCCTGCGGCGAGGGGTTGGGGTTGTCGAGGGGCTGCACGGAGTTGTTGATGGTCACCGGCGAGCCGTTCTTCAGCTTCAACTGCCCGCTGGTCACGATGACATCGCCGGCCCGGATGCCTTTCAGCACCGCGATCTGATCGCCGCGGGTCGGCCCGAGCGTCACGAACACCTGCTCGGCGGTTTCACTCGCCTTCGGCCCGGTGCCTTGGTTCACGACGAACACGGTGTCCCCGTACGGGTTGTAGCTGATCGCCGTCTGCGGCAGCGTCAGGTAGCGGCGCCGGGCGCCCGATGCGACCGCCGTCGTCACAAACATCCCGGGGCGCAGGAGGCGCTGCGGATTGCCGATCGTGGCCTCAGTCTCGAAGTTGCGCGTCGACGGATCGACCAGCGGGTCGATCGAGGTCACCCGTCCGGTGAAGGTCCGGCCCGCGAACGCCCCAGCCGTCACCCGCGTAGCATCCCCGATATGGATGCGGGACAGATCGCCCTGGGGCAGGTAGAAATCCACGTAGATCGGATCGAGCGACTGCAGACTGACGATCGGGGTGCCGGGCTGCAGGTACTGACCCGGGTTGACGGTCGTAATCCCGAGCCGGCCGTTGAACGGCGCGCGGATGGTCTTCTCGGCCACCAGCGCCGCTTGCGCCCTCACCTGGGCCTCGGCACTCTTCCAGTTCGCCGTGGCCGCATCGAGCGTCGCCTTGCCGATGGCCTGGTCCTTGTACTGGATGACCTCGCGTTGGTAGGTCACCGCCGCGTACTGCGCGGTCGCCTGCAGTGAATGCAGCTGGGCGATGTCAGGCGCGGCATTGAGCTGCACCAGCGCCTGACCGGCACGCACGGATTGACCGGAGTGGAATTCGACGCGCTCGACGAGGCCGGCCAGCTGCGCGGTGACCTGTACGCCATGCACCGCGCGCAGGCTCCCGACTGCGGTCACCTCGGGCTGCCACTCCGAGTAGCCCGCGATGGTCGTGCTGACCGTCTGCGGCTGCGCGGCATTTTTCACCATGAACTGGTGAATGAAATGCGCCTTGATGGCATTCCATGCCGTCACTCCGCCCAGCACGACCGCCATCGCCACGAGCACGATGAGCAGCCGTAGCCACATCACGCGTTTCTCCACGATTTCCGATCTCCTGGGTGGTCTGGGAGGGCACGCACAGGGGGCCCGGCAAGCCCTCCAGGGCCGGCCGCGGCGCGCTACGCGCATCTACAAGGCGACAGGCTATTATTTTAACCACATCTCCCGGCGCGCCGCCCTCTGCCAGAGGGGGCAGCCGGGCCGCCGCCGCTGCCCGGACGGCAGCCGCGGGCCGGGATGTCCCCCGGGGGGTGCTCTAGAGGTGCAGTTCCGCGCTGCGGATGCGCCGCCGCTGGGCGATCCGCGCGGCCATCGCGCGGCGCAGCACGGCGGTCGCGTGCAGCCGACCGGCAAGGGCGAAACGGGTCAGCGCGAAGCCGCCGCCGTCGATCGGCAGCGCGAAATCGATCCGTCGCGCGTGCGCGATACTGGCGCGCAGTTTGCGACGGTTCATCAGCGCCATGCCGTAGCGGTGGCGGCCGATCGCACCCACGCAAAAAATCGCGATCGGGCTGGCGCCGGCGGCCGAATTCGCCAGCACCGGGTAGACGTCGCCGAAGCGGCACGGCGTGCGCACGGCGAGCAGCCAGTGACAGGATGCCGACCGCAGGTCGCAGAACTTGCCGAACAACTCGCCGCCGCGGTTGACCGTGGCGGCGTACGTGTAACGGCCATTTCCGCTCGTATCGACCTGCCAATGACCGAAGGCCCGCGTGCCGGCGACTGCCGGTCCTGCAAGCGCGAGCAACAGCGCGATCAGCAGCGTGCCGGATGATTTTCTCATTGGTATCTCCCTGCCCACTCGCGCTGCGGGGCGGCGTGGCGATCTGCAGCCCGACCCCGGCAATTCCGGCGCGCGCCGGCTCGTATTTTTGTGAATTTACTCCTTGATTTTGTCCGCGCCAATGCTCCACACGACATATTCCGGCGCGAACCGAGCGTCGCGTTCAGCCGCCGCCGGCCTGCGCCAGATACTCCACGACCGGCATGCGCGCCCGCACGGCGCCCGCCTCCATCACCACGACCTCATCGACAAGCCGGGCAAGGCCACCCAGGCGGTGGGTAATCAGCAGCAGCGTGCGTCCGTTCGCGGCCGCATCCAGCGCCGTGTACAAATCCCGGGCGGTCACCGCATCCAACCCTTCGGTGGGCTCATCGAGCACCAACACCGGCGCATCCTGCAGCAGCGCGCGGGCAATCGCGATGCGCCGCGCCTCACCGCCGGACACGAGCGCGCCGGCCTCGCCGAGCTGGGTGTCGTAGCCGTCCGGCAGGGATGCCACGAATGCGTCGAGCTGCGCGAGGTTGACGGCCAGCTTAAGCTGCGCGGCGCTCGCCTCCGGCGCGGCCAGCAGCAGATTCTCGAGCAGCGACTGATTGAACAGGACGCTCTGTTGCGCGATCACCGCGATGCGCCGGCGCAGTTCATCCCCCTGCAGTGAATCCAGAGGCTGCCCCCCGAACAGGACCCGGCCGCGCTGCAGCGGATAGAGCTTCAGGAGCGCGGCAACGAGGGAGCTCTTGCCCGCCCCCGAGGCGCCGACCACGGCGACCCTCGCCCCGGGGGCCAGGGTGAGATTTACGTGCGCGAGCGCCCAGGGCGCAGCCGCCTCGTAGCGCAGACAAACGTCCTCGAACACGACGGCGGGGCGCGGCGGCAGAGGCGCCGAGACCCCAGGTTCGACGAACGGCACCGGCGTGTCTGCCAGCGTGAACACGCGCGCGCACGAGGTCAGCGTCGCGGACCATCTGGCGAGCGCCTCGGACAGCGGCCCGATGAGCTCGAACAGCCCCAGAGCCAGCAGCGCGAGCATCACCAGCAGCGGGGGCGAGAGCGTGTGCCGGTCCGCCGCCGTCAGCGCAATCGCCAGTACCGCGAGGAGTGTCAGCTGCGCACACAATCCCGCCAGCGCACCGCCAGTCGCCTCCAGCACCTCGAGGCGGGTGCGGCGCGCATCCAACCGCCGCGCCAACTTGTCGATGCGCGCGCCATGCGCGCTCACCGCGCCCCAGGCGAGCAGCTCAGGATGGCCGCGCAACGCATCGAGCAGCAGTCCGCGCAGCGCCGCCCCTTCGCGCACGGCCTCGGTGGCATCGGGCGCGGCGCGCCGCTGCAGCCAGACCGGCACCAGTACGCCTGCGAGCAACGCGCCGAGCAGCACGGCGACGCCGCTGGCCGGCAGCACGATCAGGCACAGGACCACGGCGGTGGCGACACTGGCGAGCGCGACGCCCCCGGGCACCAGGACCGCCAGATAGAAATGCTCGAGTGCATCGATATCGGTGCGCAGACGGGCGAACAACTCACCGCTGCGCAATGCCGCCAGGCGCGCCGGCGCCAGCGGGATCAAGCGCCGGAACAGCCAGACACGCAGACCCGACAGGCTGCGCAGCGTCGCCTCGTGGGTGACCAGCCGCTCGCTGTAGCGTCCGCCGCTGCGCAGGATCGCGCACAGACGGATCGCTGCCGCGGGCGTGTAGTAATTGATCGCCGCAGCGCTCGCGCCGGCCACCGCCATGGCCGCGATGAACCAGCCCGACACGGCCATGAGACCGATCGCAGCGAGCGCCGCGAGGAGCGCAAGCGCCGCGCCGCCGAGCATCCAGCGGCGATCAGGATGCAGGACCGTGAGCAGACGGCGCAGCATGGGCGGCAACAATCGCCTCATACATGCTCCGCCTGCAGCAGCCGTGCATAGTGTCCCTCGCTCCGTTCCAACTCGTGCGGCGCCCCCTGTTCGACGACCCGTCCATCGCGCAGCACGATGACCCAGTCGGCCGAGCGTGCCGCGCTCAGGCGGTGCACCGCCAGGAGCACCGTACGGCTAGCCGCCGCCGCGCGGATCAGCGTCTCGAGCGCGCGGGCGCCCTCGGCGTCCAGGTGTGCCGTGGGCTCATCGAACAACCAGACCCGGGCGCGCGCACGGAGCAAGGCGCGCGCGAGCGCCAGTCGCTGCAGCTCCCCGCCGGACAGTCCGAGGCCGCGCTCCCCAAGGGGCGTATCCCACCCCTTCGGTAATCGAGCCAGTACCGCGTCGAGGCCGCTCTGGAGCGCCGCCCGCTCGAGCGTGGGCGCGTCCGCCCGCTCCTCGGCCAGCAGGAGGTTCTCGCGCACGGTGCCTTCGAAGACATGCGTGTGCTGCGGCACCCAGGCGATGCACTCGCGCCATTGGGCGGCATCCACCGTGGCCAGATCCTCGCCGTCGATCAGGACACGGCCCTGCCCGGGACGGGCAAATCCCAGGATGAGGTTCAGCAGCGTGCTCTTGCCGCAGCCGGTGGCACCGAGGAGCGCCGTGACGCGCCGCGCCGGGATGACGAGGCTGCACTCGCGCAGGCCGCCCGCCCGCCCGTGGTGCAGATACGTGACAGCCTCGAAGCCGATCTTCGGTGCCGCGGCAATGCTGATCGGTGCGCCGGCCGGCTGCGGCGCAGCGCTCCGCGTTGCGTGCTCGTCGAGCGCCGCGAGCTGCCGTGCGGCAGCCACCGCGTCCATGCGCGTGTGGCGCAGACCACCGAGTGCGCGCAGCGGCAGGTAAAATTCCGGCGCCAGCAGCAGCACGAACAGACCCGCCCGCAGCTGCATCTCGCCCCACAGCAAGCGAAAGCCGATCAGGACTGCGACGATGGCGATGCTGATCATCGCGAAGAACTCGAGCACCAGGGCCGAGAGGAACGCCACGCGCAGGACCTGCATGGTCAGCACGCGGTACTCCTCGCTCTGCTCCTCGAGGTGCGCTGCGACTCGCTCCGCCGCGCCGAGCTGGCGCAGCGTCACGAGCCCTCCGAGGGCCTCGATGAAGACTGCGCCAAGCCGCCTCAGCTGAGCGTGGCGACGCTCGCTGGCCTGCGCGGCGGCCCGCCCGACCAGCACCATGAACAGCGGTATGAGCGGGGCCGTCGCCAGCAGGACCAGTCCCGACAGCCAATCGGTGGGAAAGACAAATGCCACCAGCAGCCCCGGGACGAGAGCCGCCGCGCCTGCCTGCGGCAGGTAGCGAGCGAAATAGCCGAGAATAGCCTCGACGCCGTCGACCAGGCGCGTGATCAGATCGCCGCTGGCCTCGGCCCGCAGCCCGTAGGGGCCGAGCGCCTGGGCACCGTGCAGGATTCGCGCGCGCAACCGCCGGGCAAGCCACTGAGCACCCTGGAACGCGCTGCGCCGTGCCGCCACCGCAAGAGCGAACCGCAGCAGTGCCAGGAGCAGCAGCGCGAGCCAGAGGCCTCCGGCGATGCTGAGCCCGTCATGGGCGAGCACCCCTGTGGCGAGAATTCCGGACAGGACCCACGCCTGCCCCACCAGCGCCAGTGCGAACAGCGCAGTCAGCAGGCCAGTGCGCACCAGCGGCCCGCGGATTGCCCTGGCCTCCCGGCGCAGCCATTGCGCCGCCGTTTGCCCGGCGCGGGGAGCGGGCGATGCCTCCGTCGCGCCCGTGAAGGACACTCGGCGCGGCCCGATCAGCCTCGCCGGCCCGCCTCGGCCCGCTGCTGCTCGGCGAGCTGATCCTCCTGCGCATCCAGCATCGCACCGCCGGCCGCGCTGACCAGCACGATCATGGTGGTGCCGATCAGCCACGCGAAGTACCAGGCTCCCTCGTCGCCGAGAATCGCAGCGAGCACCGTAATGACGATGGCGATCAGGAGAAACAGGACAAAATACAAAAAGCTGCGCATCTTCGTGCCCTCAGTAAGCGTGATCGTCGCTCGCGACCATCTCGGGGGTGATCTTGCCGCGCATCACCCAGAATGCCCAGCTGGTGTACCACAAGATCAACGGCACAAACACCGCGGCGAAGCCGATCATCCACAGCAGCGTCAGTTTGCTCGAGCTGGAGTTCCAGACTGTCAGACTCATCGACGGATCGCTGCTCGAGGGCAGCATGAAGGGAAACAACGCCGCGCCGGCCGTGCCGATGACGCCGATCCACGCACCGGCACCCAGCCACCAGCCCAGATGCGAACGTCCCGCGCGCGCCGACAACACCGCCCCGATCATTCCGGCGAAGCCGAGCAGCGGCAGCAGCCACAGCACAGGATGCGCGCCGAAGTTGTGCAGCCAGCCGCCGCCAACGCCGACCGTCTGCTGCAGCGGCGTCTGCGGCACACCGGCGCCTGGACCGCTGAGCAGCTCATAACCGGGCAGCGCGCGCACCCAGAGCCCGCCGACGGCAAACAGCGCCATCGCCGCGAGTCCCGCCACCTGTGCCAATCCCCGCGCGCGCTGATGCATCGCGCCCTCGGCGCCGTTCATGATGGTGAGGGAACCCATCAGCGCCGCGAGGGACAGCGAGAGCACCCCGGTCATGATCGCGAACGGATTGAGCAGTCCGAGGAAGCTGCCGGTGTAGTACGAGGTCATGTCCCAGTCGAAGTGAAACGGCACGCCGCGGAACAGGTTGCCGAAGGCCGCGCCGAACACGATCATCGGTACCGCGCCACTGACGGTGAGCACCCAGTCCCAGACGTTCCGCCACGCCGGCTGCTGCATGCGGCTGCGGTACTCGAAGCCGATCGGCCGCATGATCATGGTCCAGAGCAGCAGCAGCATCACCACGTAGAAGCCGGAAAACGCGGTCGCGTAGATCAGCGGGAAGGCCGCGAAGATCGCGCCGCCGCCCAGAATGAACCAGACCTGATTGCCGTCCCAGTGCGGCCCGATGACATTCAGTGCCACGCGCCGCTCCGCATCGGTGCGTCCCACGTAGCGCAGGATCGCGCCGACGCCCATGTCCATGCCGACCATGACCGCGAGCCCCATGAGCAGCACGCCGAGCAGCAGCCACCAGATGACCTGCGCAATTGCGAATGTGTGCATGACTCAGCCCTCCCACTTGCTGCCGTGCGGCGCGGCCGGAACGGCTCGAGGCGCGAGCGTCGGGCGCGGCTGCGCCTGCCCGCCGCCGGAGCCGCCATGCTCGGCAGGACCGATGCGAATGGCCCGGACCATCAGGTACATCTCCACCACGATGAACACCGAGTACAGCGTCACGAAGCCGATCAGGGAGAACGCCATGTAGCCGACGCTGTGCGTCGATGCACTCATCCAGGTCGGCAGCACCCCGTAGACCGTCCAGGGCTGACGACCGAGCTCGGCCACCAGCCATCCCGCCTCGTCGGCGAGAAACGGCACCGGGATCATCCACACGGCCACCTTGAGCACCCAGGTCTTGCGCTCGATCCTGTTGCGCAGCGAGTACAGCGTGCTGAGCACGAAAAACGCGAGCATCAGCAGTCCCAGGCCCACCATGATGCGGAACGACCAGAACACGCCGGCCACCGGCGGGATCGAGTCCTTCGCCGCCGCCTCGATATCCCCCGGTGTCACTTGGCTCAAATGAGGTGCATAGCGCTGCACCAGAAATCCGTAGCCGAGATCCGCCTGATGCGCATCGAACTGCGCCAGCGCAGCGGGGTCCTGCGGATTGTGCGCGAGCGTCTTCAGCGCCTGCACGGCCGGGATCCCGTTCTCGATCTTCTGCTGCGCCTCCTGCTCGAGCGTCGTGATATCCGCCACCGTGCCGTCCAACGAGTGCGTGACCAGCAGCGACAGCACCCCAGGCACCCGCACGGCACCGAGGTTGCGCTGCTGCGCCTGGCTGGGGAAGGCGATCAGGTTGAACGACATGGGCGCAGGCTCCGGGTGCCAGAGCGCCTCCATAGCGGCAAGCTTGGTCGGCTGCGCTTTGGCATCGACGAACCCCAGCGCATCACCCAGCGTGACCACACCGATCGTGGCGAGCACACCGAACAGCACCGCGATGCGGAAGGATCGCTTCGCCAGATCCAGATGCCGCTTGCGCAGCATGTAGAAGGCGCTCACGCCGGCGACGAACATCGCCCCGGTGACGTACCCGGCGATGCTGGTGTGAACGAACTTCGACTGCGCGTCGGGGCTGAAGATCAGATCCTGAAAGCTCGTCAGGTGCATGCGCATCGTGACCGGATCGAAGGCCGCGCCCGTGGGGTCCTGCATGAACCCGTTGGCCACCAGAATCCACAGCGCCGAGAGGTTCGAGGCCAGTGCCACCAGCCAGGTCACCGCCAGGTGCTGCCCCTTGGACAGGCGCTGCCAGCCGAACACCATCAGGCCGACGAACGTCGACTCCATGAAGAACGCCATCAGACCCTCGATGGCCAGCGGCGCGCCGAAGATATCGCCGACGAAACTGGAGTAAAACGACCAGTTCGTGCCGAACTGAAATTCCATGGTCAGCCCGGTGGCAACGCCGAGAGCGAAGTTGATCATGAACAACTTGCCCCAGAACATCGCCATCTGCTTGTAGATCGGCCTTCCGGTGGTGACGTACACCGTCTCCATCGCGGCGAGCAGAAAGCTCAATCCCAGCGTCAACGGCACGAACAGGAAGTGGTACAGCGCCGTGGCGGCAAACTGTATCCGGGACAGATCGACAACGGTTCCGTTAATCATCGATTCCACCCTCTGGTGTTGCGACCGCACGCCGAGGTCAGGACGGGAACGCAGCACAGCAGCCGCTGTGCCCGGCGGCACTCCGATACCGGCACTCCGGCCGAGCACCGGATCTCACGGCATCGGCGTGCCCGGCACGCCATGCCCATCGCCCGCGGCCCACCACCTCGCAAGGCGGCCTCGGGGCCAGGCTGCGCCCGGCAGTGTGGCGCAGTGGTCATGGAACCTATGAGCATCAGTACGACCACGGCGCCGGAAGCCTAGTACAGGAGCGCTCGGCTGTGAAATGCGGGTCGCTCCACCGGGGATGCGGACATTACGGACCGGCAGCTCAGACGCGGGCATAGCGGCAGGCTTGAACGCAGCAAGCCTATCCTTGACAATTAACAGCTTGGCGCCACCCTGATGGGCGTGAGCGGGAGACCCAGCCCGCCCGACCCAGGACACAGGCGACGCGCTCAGCCGATGAACGACACGCCCACCGACTCCAGCACACTCGAGCAGCTGCTCGCCCGCACTGCGTTGCGCGACCGGTTCGCTTTCGAGCAGCTCTATCAGCGCACCTCGCCGCGGCTGTTCGCGCTGTGCGTGCGCATGATGCGCGACCGGGGTGAGGCCGAGGAGGTTCTGCAGGAGGCATTCATCGCCGTCTGGCGCCGTGCGGAGGGATTCAATGCGGCGCTGGCCAGCGCCAACACCTGGCTCACCACGCTGGTGCGCAACCGCGCGATCGACCGGCTGCGCCAACGCCGTGAGGACACCGGCGCCGCCCCGCTGGATCTGGAGCGGCTGCCCGACGAGGACCGCGGCCCGGCCGCGCACGCCGAGGCGAGCGAGGACTACGCGCGACTCGAGCACTGTCTCGAGCAGCTCGATCCGAAGCACGGCCGTTCGGTGCGTGAAGCCTTTTTCACAGGCGCTACGTATAAGGAGCTGGCGATGCGCTGCCAGGTGCCGCTCGCCACGATGAAGAGCTGGATCCGACGCGCCCTGATGCAATTGCGCACGTGCCTCGAGACATGAATACACCCGCCCACGACGACCCCGGCGAATTGCGCTACGCGGAGTATGTGCTCGGCGTGCTCGAAGCCGACGAGCGCGCCGCGGTGGAGCGGGAGGCGGCCTCGGGCGGAACCGCATCGGTTGCCGTTGCATTCTGGCAGCGACGCCTGCTGGCGCTCGCGGAAGCCGTCCCGCCCGAGAACCCGCCCGCGCGACTGTGGCCGCGCATCCGTGCGGCGCTCGAATTCGACACGCAGGCCCCGCAGGCCCAGCCCGGGCTGTGGGAGAACCTGCGGCTGTGGCATTGGCTGACCCTCGGCAGCGGCGCGCTGCTGGCGGCCGCCTGCGCCGCCCTGATCTTCATCGCCGTGAGCCGCCCGCCCGCGCCGGCCATCCCGTACATGGCGGCGACCATCTCGGAGCATAGCGGCCAGGTCGGCTGGACGGCGACCATGGACATCGGCAAATCGCGGATGATCGTAGTGCCCGCGATGCCGCAGGCGATACCCGCCGGACACTCCCCGGAGCTGTGGCTGATTCCGCACGGCGGCCGACCGATCGCCGTCGGCCTGATCTCGACCCACGCGCCGATCACGCTGGACCTGAGCGCGAGCCTGGTGAGTCGGCTCGGTCCGACCGCGCAGCTCGCTGTCTCGATCGAGCCGCACGGTGGCTCCCCGACCGACCAGCCCACCGGCCCGGTCATCGCCGCCGGCGCCATCGGCGCCGCGGCGGGGCCGAGCACCGCAATGCACCTCGTGCGATCGACCCGACGCCCGGCCTGAGCCGCCGCAGCCCCCCTCGGGGGCTGAACGGCGCGGCTGCGGGCGAATCAGCTCGGGCCGGCTGCATCCAAACCCGCCCCGGCTCCGTATAGGACACCACAACTACCGATGGTGTCCCACGATGCGAATCACCCCGCAACCCGCCCCAGCCGGCCCAGCCCCGTCGCTTCGCCAGACGCTGCGGCAGTGGATCGACACGCACCCGGCCCACAGCCCGCTTGATACGGCCGACGCCGATCGCATCGACTGGCTGCGGGCCGGGCCATTCATCGGGCTGCACCTGGGGTGCCTGGCGGCGCTCTGGACGGGCGTGTCGGCCAGCGCGCTCGTGGCGGCCGGCACGCTCTACGCGGTGCGCATGTTCGCGCTCACCGGGTTCTACCACCGCGGCTTCTCCCACCGCACTTTCCGCGCCTCGCGCCCGGTGCAGTTGTTGTTCGCGCTCATCGGTGCATCGTGCGTGCAGCGCGGACCGCTGTGGTGGGCGGCGCATCATCGCAACCACCACCGCGATGCCGACACGCCGCGCGATCCGCACTCCCCGCGCATCCGCGGCTTCCTTTGGAGCCACATGGGCTGGTTTCTCACCCGGCGCGCCTTCCGCACGGACCTGAAGCGGGTCGCCGATCTGGCCAGGTTCCCCGAGCTGCGCTGGCTCGATCGCTACGACATCGCCGTGCCGGTGGTCCTCGCCGCGGCGCTATTGGCGCTCGGCGCCGCGTTGCATCGGTTCGCTCCGCAGCTCGGCACCGACGGCCCGCAGCTGCTGGTGTGGGGATTCTTCATCTCGACGGTGGTGCTCTTCCACGCAACCGTGACCATCAATTCGCTGGCGCACCGGTGGGGTACGCGCCGTTTCGCAACCCCGGACGACAGCCGCAACAACGTCCTGCTCGCGCTGCTCACCTTCGGCGAGGGCTGGCACAACAACCACCATCGCTTCCCGGCCGCAGCCCGGCAGGGCTTTCGCTGGTGGGAGATAGACCTCACCTGGTACGGGCTGCGGCTGCTTCAGCTTCTCGGCCTGATCCGCGATCTGAAACCGGTGCCGGCGCGGGTGCTCGAATCGGCGGGGCGGTGAGGTCATGCGCATCGCGGTGATCGGTTCAGGCATTGCCGGACTCGCCTCGAGCTGGCTGCTCGCGCCGCGACACGAGGTGACGCTGTTCGAGGCGAACGCCTACCTCGGCGGCCACACCCACACGCACGAGATCGCCGTGGGCGGACGAGATTTCGCAGTCGACTCCGGATTCATCGTGTTCAGCCCGCGGCACTATCCTCTGTTCAGCGCGCTGCTCGATGAGCTCGGGGTCGCCTCGCAGCCGACCACCATGAGCTTCGCGGTGCACAATGCGGCCAGCGGCCTCGAGTACAACGCCACTCGGCTCGATACGCTGTTCTGCCAGCGGCGCAATCTGTTCGCGCCGCGCTTCCTCGGGATGGTGCGCGACCTGTTGCGCTTCTATCGCGAGGCACCCGCCCTGCTCGGGCGCGGTGATCCGGGACCGACGCTCGGGGAGTACCTCGCCGCGGGCGGCTATGGGGAGGCCTTTCGCGACGATCACCTCGTGCCCATGGCCTCGGCGCTGTGGTCCTCCCCCCCGGCGCAGATCCTGAGTTTTCCCGCCCGATACCTGGTGCAGTTCATGGCCCACCACCAGATGTTTTCGGTGCGCGAGCGGCCTGAATGGCGCGTCGTGCGCGGCGGCTCGGCAACCTACGTGCGCGCGCTGCGCAGCCGCTGGCGCGTGTGCGAGCGGCTCGGCTGCCCGGTGCGCTGGGTGAGGCGCGACGCTGGCGCGGTCACGGTGGGATTCGCCGGCGGTACGGAGCGCTTCGAGCAGCTCGTGCTGGCCTGCCACAGCGACCAGGCACTGGCGCTGCTCACCGATGCGAGTGCGACGGAGCGATCGATCCTGGGTGCGATTGCCTATCAACCGAACGAGGCGGTGCTGCATACCGACGCCTCGATGCTGCCCCGGCGGCGCAAGGCCTGGGCGGCATGGAATGCCTACGTCCCACGTGAGCCCGGCGCACCGTGCACCGTCAGCTACTGCATGAACCTGCTGCAGTCGCTCGACTGTCCCGAACCGCTCATCGTCACCCTCAACCGCAGCGGCGCGATCGATCCGGCCAAGGTGCTGCGCACCATGCGCTACGAACACCCGGTCCACACCCACGAGGCGCTCGCCGCGCAGCGTCAGAGAGCGCAGATCCAGGGCATCAATCGCACCTGGTTCGCCGGCTCGTACTGGGGCTGGGGTTTTCACGAGGACGGCATGCGCAGCGCGCACGCCGTCGCCGAGGCGCTCGGGACACCTCAGCGGCGGCAGCTGGTCAACGAGGTGGCCGCATGAGCGCCCCCGAGGCGCCAAGCAGCGCCGTGTACGAAGGCGTGGTCCGGCACTGGCGGCTCGGGCCTAGGCCGCACGCTTTCGCCTACCGCATCGCCCAGTTGTGCCTGGATCTCGATGAGCTCGATCAGCTGTTCGCAGGCCGCTGGTTGTGGTCAGTCAATGCGCGGAATTTCGCCGAGTTCCGCCGCGCCGATTACCTCGCGCCGGCAGAGCTGCCGCTCGCCGAGGCGGCACGCACCCTGGTCGAGCAGCGCACCGGGGTGCGCCCCACCGGACCGGTGCGACTGCTGACGCACCTGCGTTACGCCGGTTATGCATTCAATCCCGTCAGCTTCTACTACTGCCACGGCACCGACGGGGCGCTCGAGGCGATCATTGCCGAAATCACCAACACGCCGTGGAACGAACGCCACGCCTACGTCCTGCCGGTCTCGCTTGCCGAGCGGCGCGGCGCGCTCTGGCGGTGGGATCTCGACAAGGCGTTCCACGTCTCGCCCTTCCTGCCGCTCGAGCGCACCTACCGGTGGCGCTTCAGCGCGCCCGGGGAGCGCCTGCGCGTGCACATGTCGGTTCGCCGCGGTGGCGAGCGCGAACTCGAGGCGAGTCTGGATCTCGCGCGTCGTCCGCTCACCGGCGCCAACTTGGCTCGGGTGCTGTGGCGCTACCCGCTGATGAGTCTGCAGGTCATCGGCGGCATCTACTGGCAGGCGGCGCGGCTGTGGCTGAAGCGCACGCCCACGTACGAGCACCCTAAACGTCTGCGAGGTCCCGCATGAACACCGTCGTCGCCCCATTGGCAGGCTCGACCGGAAACTGCGCGGAGCGCTTCCTGCGTGCGCGGCTGCTGTCGCGACTCGCGGGGTTGCAACACGGCCGACTGGAGGTGAGCGATGCACTCGGCACCGCCGTCCTCGGCTCGAGCGCAGCTGAGCCCACCGTGCGCCTCCTGGTGGCGGACATGGGATTTTACCGCCGCGTGGCCGCCGGCGGCAGCGTCGGTGCGGGCGAGGCCTACATCGACGGACTGTGGCGCTGTTCGGCACCGGGAATGGACGAGTCGCAGGCGCTCGTCGCGCTGGTGCGGCTCCTGGTGCGCAACCGCGATCTGCTGGATGGACTGGAGTCCGGCTGGGCCACCCTCGCCGGCAGAGTGCGGCGCCTGTGGCACGCGGCGCGGCGCAACACCCGCTCCGGCAGCCGGCGCAACATTGCCGCGCACTACGATCTCAGCAACGAGTTCTTCGGGCTGTTCCTCTCCGCCGATCTGATGTACTCCTCAGCGCTGTGGAGCGATGCGACCGACACGCTGGAGGCGGCCTCGACCCGCAAGCTCGAGGCCGTCTGCCGTCGCCTCGGCCTCACCGGCTCGGACCACGTGCTCGAGATCGGTACCGGCTGGGGCGGATTTGCCCTGTACGCCGCGCAGCACTACGGCTGCCGCGTAACCACCGCCACGATATCGCGCAGCCAGTACGATGTTGCGCGCGAGCGGGTTCGGGCCGCCGGTCTCGAGCAGCGCATCGAGCTGCGCCTGGCGGATTACCGCGATCTCACCGGCCATTATGACAAGGTGGTCTCGATCGAGATGATCGAAGCGGTGGGCGCCGATCACCTCGAGACCTACTTCGCCGCTCTCGGTCGCCTGCTGCGAGCGCACGGTGCCGCGCTCGTGCAGGCGATCACGATCGAGGACCATCGCTACGAGCAGGCACTGCGCGGCGTGGACTTCATTCAGCGGCACGTGTTTCCCGGCAGCTTCATCCCCTCGGTGAGCGCCATGCTGGCGGCCAACTCGCGCGCGAGCAATCTCACCCCGGTGGCGTTGCAGGACTTCGGCGACTCCTACGCACGCACGCTCGAGGCATGGCGCTGCCGCTTCCTGAGGCAGCTTCCCGCGGTGCGCGCCCTCGGCTTCGACGAGCGATTCATCCGCCTGTGGGAGTTCTATCTCGCCTACTGCGAAGGGGGGTTCCGCGAGCGCTCGATCGGCGTGACGCACCTGAAGCTCGTGAAGCCCTTGTGGCGGCCTGCCGCCGAGGAGAGCACCGCATGGATGCCTGCCTGACGTTCATCGGCTATGAGCTCGTGTGGTTCGCCGCCGTGTCCGGTGCGGGACACGGCCTCGTCTGGCCCGGAGTGGGCGCCGCGGCGCTGTTTGCCACCTGGCGGCTCGTCGTCTCGAGACGGTTGCACCTCGAGACGCGCCTGCTCGCGGCATCGCTGCTCATCGGCGCGGTGCTCGAGACCTGCTGGGTGCGCACCGGACTGCTTCGCTACGCGGCCGCCTGGCCGCTCGCCAGCTGCCCTGCGTGGCTGCTCGCGCTGTGGGGGGCGTTCGGATTGACCATCGTGCCGCTGTTCGGCTACCTGCACCGGCGGCCTGGACTGGCCGCGCTTCTCGGGGCTCTCGGCGGGCCGCTGTCCTACGCAGCCGCGGCGCACGGCTGGCACGCCGCGTTCTTTCCAGCACCCCGATGGCCCAGCCTGCTCGCCCTGGCAGTCGGTTGGGGCGCAGCGCTGCCCACCCTCACCACGCTTGCCCGGCGGACCCTAGAGCCACACGCGGCCGGGAGCAGCGCATGAGCCCGTTGCACGCGCTCGCATCGCTGTGGATCCTGGCTACCGCGGTGATGTCCGCCGGCTGGTGGTGGCAGCACCGTCGAGGCAACGCCGCAGTGGCCGACGTACTCTGGTCGGCGCTGCTGGCGGTAGGCGCCTGGACGCTGGCGGCGTGCGGCACCGGCGCGCCCGCGCCGCGCGCGTTGCTCGCGCTGCTGGGCGGCGGCTGGGCTGTGCGCCTCGCCGTGCATCTGCTGCGGCGCGTGCGCCGGGAGCCCGAGGACGGGCGGTATCAGGCGCTGCGGGCGCGCTGGGGCGCACGGACAGGCAACTGGTTCGCCTTCTTTCAGCTGCAGGCGCTGTCGGTCGTGCTGTTCGCCCTGCCGTTCGTGCCCGTCGCGGCCAACCGGCATGCCGGGGCGGCGTGGCTCGCCCTCGGCGCGCTGCTCTGGCTGACGGGGGTGTTCGGGGAGTCGCGCGCCGACCGGCAGCTCGCGCGCTGGCGCAGCGTCCCCGGCAATCGTGGCCGCACCTGCCGGACGGGTCTGTGGCGCTACTCGCGGCACCCGAACTACTTCTTCGAATGGCTGCACTGGTTCGCCTACGTGGCGTGGTCGGTCGGCTCGCCGCTTGCCCCACTCTCCTGGCTGGGTCCGCTCGCGATGTTCATATTTCTGCGCTACCTGAGCGGTGTGCCGTGGACCGAGCAGCAGGCGCTGCGCACGCGCGGGGAGGACTATCGCGACTACCAGCGCCGCACGTCCGTCTTCTTCCCCTGGTTCCCCCTCTCTCCTCCCTCAGGAGTCGACCGATGAGCACCGCCCTGTCCACCGCCGCCGAACTGCCCACCGACCGACCCGCCCCGGGGCTGCTCGGCCTCGCCGAGCGCGGTCTGCTGCCGGACGCCCTGGTGCGCCTCGGGATCCGCCGCCTGTGCGCCGAGCGGCTGCGCGCCGAGCGGCGCGGCGGTCCCGCGGCCGAGGCCGAACGGCTCGCCGGACAACTCGATGCCCTGCGCGCGAGCCCCGTCGCGATCTTCACGGAGGCCGCCAACATGCAACACTACGAGCTGCCGGCGGCGTTCTTTGCCCATTGTCTCGGTCCGAACCTGAAGTACTCCTGCTGCTACTTCCCGTCCGGAAACGAGCGCCTCGCGGCCGCCGAGCAGGCGATGCTGGATCTGTACCTGGAGCGCGCCGAGCTCGCCGATGGGCAGCAGATCCTCGAACTCGGCTGCGGCTGGGGCTCCTTGACGCTGTGGATGGCCGAGCGGCTACCCAATGCGCAGATCACCGCCGTGTCCAATTCTCACGGCCAGCGCCGCCACATCGAGGCGCAGTGCCATGCGCGCGGTCTGAGCAATGTCCGCGTCCTGACACGCGACGTCAACGCGCTGATCCTGGACGCCGGACGATTCGACCGCTGCGTTTCGATCGAGATGTTCGAGCACATGCGCAACTACGCGACGCTCATGCAGCGCATCGCCACCTGGCTCGCGCCCGGCGGGAAGCTGTTCGCCCATCTGTTCGCCCACCGGACGCTGCTGTATCCGTTCGAAACCTCGGGGCACGACAACTGGCTGGGGCGCCATTTCTTCACCGGGGGACTGATGCCCTCGGCCGATACTCTGCTGCATTTTCAGGCCCACCTCACGCTCGAGCACCGCTGGCTGATCGACGGCACGCATTACGGACGCACCGCCGATCTGTGGCTGGCCAACCAGGACGAGCACCGCGAGCAGGTCATGGAGGTTCTGCGCGTCGCATACGGAGTCGGCGCACCGCTGTGGTTCGCGCGCTGGCGTATCTTCTGGATGGCGTGCGCCGAGCTGTTCGGCTATGCACGCGGCAGCGAGTGGCTGGTCGCGCACTACCGTTTCGTGCGACCGCTCGGCGGAGTGGGGGCATGAGCCGCGCCCGCACTGCGCTCGCCGCGCTCGCGATCTGCGCACTGACCGCCTGCCGCGGCGCCGCGGCGGAAAAGGCAATCGTACCGGTCGCGCACGTCGATCTGGATCGCTACATGGGCCGTTGGTACGTGATTGCGGCGATCCCGACGCGCATCGAGCGTCACGACTACAATCCGGTCGAAACCTACCGGCTCGAACCTGACGGCACGATCTGCACCCTGTTCCGCTTCCGCGACCGCCGATTCTCCGCACCGCTGAGGACCGTCCACTCGACCGCGAGCGTGGTGCCCCACAGGGGCAATGCGGATTGGCGCGTGCATCTGTACTGGCTGCTGCGCCTGCAGTACCTGGTCGCCTGGCTCGCGCCCGATTACAGTCGTGTGATCGTGGCGCGCGATGCGCGCGATTACGTCTGGCTGATGGCGCGCACGCCCCGGATTTCGCCTCGCGAATACGCCGACATGGTCGCCCGGGTGGCCCGGATGGGCTACGACGTGCGCAAACTGCGCAACAGCCCGCAACACTGGCCCGAACCGCAAGGCCCGCGTCCGGCGGATACGGCCCTGTGCCGTTAAGGTCGATGCACGCGGGCAGGCACCTGGAACAATTGCGGCACCTGCGGTAGTTTAGGCGCCCCACCAGCGTGCGCGGGGTATGCCGTGATCAAGACTTCCCATGCGACCCTGATCCTGTGCGTGCTCGTCGCGGGCACACTCACCGCTTGCAGCTCGCCGAACGCCGATTGGCAGAAGGCCTCGACCCGGGGCACGGTCGGCGCGTATCGCAGCTTCATCAAGCATCACCCTGGCGACCCACGGGTCCAGCAGGCGCGCAACCGCATTGAATCGCTCGAGGATCAGCAGGCCTGGAAGACGGCCCGCCGCACCGCCACGCAGCAGGCCTACCGACAGTACTTGACCGACCAGCCCAACGGCGCCTTCACCACGCAGGCCCAAGGCGCACTCACCGCCCTGCACCAGAGCGCGGCGTGGCAGAGCGCCCAGACCGCGGGCACGGCCACCGCCTACGAGGCGTTTGTCGGGATGTTCCCGAATGCGCCGCAGGCAGCGCAGGCCCAGGCGGAAATCGACAAGCTGGCCGGCTATCAGATCGAACTCGGACGCTATCGCACGGCGGCAGCCGCCACGGCCGCCGCCCAGCGGCTGCGGTCGGGATTTGCCGGCGTGCTGAGGGCCGTGCAGGTCATCGCGCCCTCCGGCACCGAGAAGCTCACGACGCTGCGCTCGCAGCAGATGAGCCGCGCCGCGGCACTCGCCGCCTGCGCACAGCTGCGCAAAGCGCGTCAGAGTTGCTCGGTGGTCAAAGTCCGGGCGAAAGCCGGCGGCCTGACGCTTTCGGGGGTTTGAGCGCCCTCGGCACCGCGACGGCGCTGTCCGGCGGCCCCACCCGGCCTCCGGCGGCCAGCAGCAGCCGGATCGTGTCCAGGTACTGGCGCTCCTCGGCGCCGAGCAGGCCGAGTTCGGCGCGCGCACGTTGCCGCTGCGCGTCGAGCACCGGCAGCAGGCCACTGTTGCCGGCGCGATAGCTCTCCCGCTCAAGCGTCAGGCGGCGGCGCGACAGCTCGAGTGCGCGTGCTTGTGCGGCGCGCAGTTCGGCATCGTGGCGCAGTCCATCGAGGGCGTCGGCGACCTGACCGAAAGCGACGATGACCACCTGCTGATACAGATCCGCGCGCTCATGCAGTACGTCCAAAGCCGCGCGACGCTGCGCCTGGAGTTTGCCGCCCTCGAACAATGGAGCGGTCAACCCGCCGATCAGCGACCAGGCGAGGGAGCTCGCATCGAACAGATGCTGCGGCCGCAGCGCCTCCTGGCTGAGCGAGCCGCTCAGCGTGATCTGCGGATACAGGTTCGCCGTTGCGATGCCCACCGCCGCGCTCGCCGCGTGCAGCTGAGCCTCGGCGGCACGGATGTCCGGCCGTCTCCTCAGCAGTCGTGAGGGCAGACTCACCGGAACTTGCTGCGGCAGCGTCAGTTCTGTCAACACCGGCTCAGGCGAATGCCACGACGCTGGCGCCTGCCCGAGCAGCACCGCGAGTGCGTGCCGCGCCGTGGTGAGCTTCTGATACAGCGGCGAGAGCAGCGTCTCGTCGCCGGCGAGCTCGGTCTGGGCGGTGAGCACATCGAGACGCGGCTGCGAGCCGGCCGCCACCGCCCCGCTCACCAACGCGACGTTCCGCCGGTCCTGCGCCAGCAGATCGCGGACTGCGCGGATCTGCTCGCGCGCCGTCGCGGCGGTCACGAACTGCGCGGCCACCTCCCCGGTCAGCTCGAGCCGCGCGGCCTCGAGTTTGCTGCGCTGGTACTGCTCGAGCGCGCGGGACTCCTCGATCGTGCGGCGCGTGCGGCCCAGGTAATCGAGCACATAGTCGACGCCGACACCGGCACCGACGAAGCTGAATGGGGGAAAGACGTCCGGACCGAGAAACTCCGCGCCGTACTTCTGCCGCCCCGTCGCGGCATTCAGGCCGATCTGCGGATAGCGTGCCGCTGCCCCGACGGTCTGCAACTCGCGGGCGCGCGACAGCGCCGCCTGCGCGGCGGCCACATCGTGATTATCCGCGAGCGCCTGGCGCACCAAGGCATCGAGCTGTGACGAGCGGAACAGCCGCCACCACGAGCCGCGCTCGCCCCGACCGGCCGTCGCGTGCTGACGATACGACATCGGCGCAGGCCGCTCACCGCGAACGCGTTCTCCGGCCGGCCGGTAATGCGCAGGCACGGCGAGCGGCGGCCGGTGGAATGTTGGGCCAACTGCGCAGCCGCCGATCCCGAGCACCGCCACCGCGGCCGGGCACCAACGCCAGTTGCGAAAGAGATTTCCACCGCGCGGCATCATGTTACTCCATGACCAACGGCTCTTCGCTGCGACTACGCTGCGGTCTGAGCAGCAACAGCAGTGGCAGCAGCGACAAGGTCATCACGAACATCAGCTTGAAGTCGTCGTTGTAGGCGATCATCCGCGCTTGGCGCGTCACTTCCTCGTTGAGCGCGCTGAGCCCGGCGATCGAAGTGAAGCTGTAGGGGGCGTGCAACCGGATCTGTCCGCCGTACGGCACGATATGCGAAGCCAGCCGCTCGTGAATGACCTGGGTGTTGCGCGTCAGCAGCGCGCTGGTGGCCGCGATGCCAATGCTGCTGCCGATGTTGCGCAGCAGGTTGAACATCGAGGTGCCCTCGGAGCGGTGCTGCGTGGCGAGCGTCGAGAAGCTCACCGTCGTCAGCGCGACGTACGCGAAGCCGGTCCCCAGTCCCTGCAGAAATGTCGTCGACCAGATCAATCCCTGCGGCATCTGGGTCGAGTAGGAGCACATCAGCAAGAGCGAAGCGGCCGTCGTCAGGAGCCCCGCTCCGATCAGCGCACGGGTATCCACCCGGCCGATGAGGCGCCCGGCGATCGCCATCGCCACGAAGCTGCCGAAGCCACGCGGGGCCATGGCGATGCCCGCGGTCGTCACCGGGTAGCCGAGCAGGTCCTCGAGCAGCGGGGGGAGCAATGCCAGCGTGGCGAACAGCACCACGCCGACGACGAAAATGAGGATGTTTCCGATCGCGAAGTTCCGGTCGCGGAATAGACCGGGACTGACGAACGGCTCGCGCGCCGTCAGCGTGTGCACGATGAACACCCACAAGGCCAGTGCCGTAATGCCCAGCTCGACCCAGATCTCAGGCGAGGCGAACCAGTCCTTCAACTCCCCTCGGTCGAGCAGCAGCTGCAGCACGCCGACCGCGATGCTGAGCGCGCCGAAGCCGAGGAAGTCGAATGAGCTCTTGCGCGGCTTGGTCTCGCGCAGATACACCATCAGCCCGATGGCCGCGAGCACGCCGAAGGGCACGTTGATATAGAACACCCAGCGCCAGCTGTAATTATCCGTGAGCCATCCGCCCAGCACCGGTGCGAGCATCGGTCCGAGCACCACGCCCTGCCCCCACAGCGCCATGGCTCGCCCGTGCCGCTCCGGCGGGTTGATGTCGAGCAGCACCGCCTGTGACAGCGGCACGAGGCCGGCGCCCGAAGCGCCTTGCAAGAGGCGGAACAGCACGATCTGATCAAGCGACTGGGCGAGCCCGCAGAGCATCGAGCTCACGGTGAACCCGATCACCGACAGCAGCAGCACGCGTTTGCGGCCGAATCGCCCGGCCAGCCACCCGGACAGCGGCGTCATGATGGCTGCGGCCACGATGTAGGAGGTGAGAACCCAGTCCATCTGCTCGAGCGTCGCCGACATGCTGCCGCCGATGTGCGGCAGGGCGACGTTCGCGATGGTCATGTCGACCGCCTGCAGCACGGTCGCCAACGTCACCGCAATGGTGATCGGCACTCGATGGACGTGGGTATGATCCATGCTCGCGCGGTGCTCGCCGGTCCCGGCTAGTTCCTGCCGCTGCCGGGGGCCTTGTGGGCCTGCGAGCGGGTATCGATGGTCACCGTGGCGCTGAGACCGGATCGCACCGGGGGCAGATTGCCGACCAGGCGCAGACGCACGCCCACGCGCTGCACGACCTTCACCCAGTTTCCGGTCGCATTCTGCGGCGGCAGGATAGAGAACTGCGCGCCGGTGCCCGGGGTGATGCTCGCGACCACCGCATGGAACGTCTCGTCGGGATACGCATCGATGCTGACCGTCGCGGGCTGACCGGGACGGATGTGATCAAGTTGATCTTCCTTGTAGTCCGCCTCGACCCACACGTCGCGGGTCGAGACGAGCAGGAACGCCGGCATCGCTAGCGGCAGGTACGCACCGACCTGCAAGTGCTCCACCTCCGCGACGATTCCGTCGCTAGGGGCGTACACCGTGGTGTAGGACAGCTCAAGCAGCGCATGATCGAGAGCCGCCTGGGCCGCCGCGATCTGCGGATGCTGCTCCACCGGCAGGTCGGGCTTGCCGCCGAGTCGCGCCAACACGCCCTGGATCCGCTGCCGCGCCGCCGTATCGGCGGCGCGAGCCTGCTGCAGAGCCAGCTGGGCGCGGTCGAGCGCGGAACGTGACGCAACGCCGATCGAGAGCAGCCGCTGCTGGCGGCGGAACTCGCGCGCTGCGTACGCTGCCTGACTGTCCGCGGAACGCAGCGCCGCGACGTCCGCGCGGTAATCGGCCTTGAGAGATTCGACCGTGAGCTCGGCGGCCGCCAGTCGCGCGCGAGCTGCCGCGACCGCAATGCGGAACGGTCGGTTGTCGAGCCGGAAGAGCACCTCACCGCGATGCACCTGCTCGTTGTCGTGCACGTCGACCTGGCGGACGCGGCCGGAGACATTGGCGCTGATTTGCACCTGCGCGGCGCGCAGATAGGCGTCTTCGGTCGACTGATAGCGCCCGCTCGTCAGATAGAAGTACAGCGCAACGACGCCGACCACCGCGGGCACACCCCACATGAGCGGCATTCGCAGCCGTTCGCGCAATGGTCGCGTCGCGCCGGACGATACTCGTGCGCCGTCGGCGTCATGCCCGGAATCATTCATCGGTTGGACCTCGTGGACCTGCGCCCGAGCTCGGACGCGGGAGATTGCTCGGCCGGCAACGGCGGCAATGCAGTGAGATTGGCGTGCACCCGCTCGAGCAGCGTCACCAGCACCGTACGTTCCTCGCTCGAGAGCCCCTGGAGCATCTCGGCCCGCGTCTCGGTGATGAGCTGCCAGACCTGCTCGAGCACCGGGGCCGCCTCGGCGGTGAGCCAGAGGGTATGGGCGCGCCGGTCGGCCGGATCGAACCGTCGCTGCACCCAACCGTCGGCTTCCATCCGATCGAGAATCCGCACCAGCGTCATCGGGTCGACATCGGCGAGCTCGGCGAGGCGCTTCTGGCTGACGCCTTCGTTGCTTTGAAGATGGAACAGCGTGCGGCACTGTGGCAGCGTGAGCGTAAGCCGCTGCGCGCGCTCCTCGAAACGGCGCGTATAGCGTCGGCTGACGTCCTTGAACAGGAATCCGAGCTGGCGGAAGCGGTCGGGAGTCATAAGCACATATATAATATCTTAGATTATAATATCACTTGATATTATATGCGGCAATCCCCCCGGCGCGCCGCCGCCGGGATGCGGGTAAAATCAGCGTTGCTATTCTTAAATAGACCCTCTTACTGGAGTCTGCGACGATGGCCACCGGGTGGGCCGGCGATGGCGCCGTGCAGGAACAAATCGATGCAACCGTCACCGACGGCATCCGGCGGGCACAGAGCCGCCTGCCGCAGGGCCCGGGGCGAACCCATTGCGCGGAGTGCGGCGAGCCCATCCCCGCGGAGCGACAGCGGGCCATACCCGGCGTGCGGCTGTGTCTTCCCTGCCAAGCCCATGAGGACCACGAGAACGAGGTGTTCAGTGGCTACAATCGCCGTGGCAGCAAGGACAGCCAGCTGCGCTGAGCGCCACGGAGTATCCGCAACCCGAACTGGAGCGTAATCTGCGCGTCGTGGACGGCACACGGACGCCGCAATCCGGATCGGGGGCCACATGAAGTCGAGTTGGCGCGCGCTGAGGCTGTCGATCTCGGCCGCATGCGTCGTGGCGCTGCCGGTCTTGTGCGCCACCGCCCACCCCCGACAACTCACCGCCGGCGACTATGCACGCGCCGAGCAGTTCATGCCCTACGACACCGTGCCTCTCGTCGATGACGAGGTGGATTCCGTTCACTGGCTGCCCGGCGATCGGTTCTGGTACCTCGAGCACGACGCGCGCGGGGATCACTACCGCATCATGGATGCGCGTACCGGGCATTCTGGCGCAGCATTCAACCGGGCGAAACTCGCCGCCGCGCTCGGCAACGCGATCAATACCGTCCTCGACCCCGCCCGGCTCGGCATCACCGCGATCCAGATTTCGCACGGCCACCTTGCTCTGACGCGCGGTGGCAAGCATTTCACCTGCGAGCTCAGCGGCGTCGGCCGCTGCGTCCCGGCGCCACAGCCCCGCGGCAGCGGCCGGGAGCCGGGCATTGTCTCCCCGAACGGCAAGCTGCTCGCCTTCATCCGCGGCTGGAACCTGTGGGTGCGCACTGTGGCGAGCGGCCGGGAGAGGCAACTGACCTTCGATGGGGTCAAGAACTTCGGCTACGCCACCCACAACGCAGGCTGGATCCACGGCGCCCGACCGGTGCTCAACTGGTCGCCAAATTCGCGGGAAATCGCGACGTACCAGCAGGACCAGCGCAAGGTCGGCGATATGTACCTGGTGAGCGCCGTCGTCGGGCACCCCCGCCTCGAGAAATGGAAATACCCCCTGCCGGGCGACCGGCACGTCTTCCTGATCGAGCCGGTGGTGATCCATGTCGCCTCGCGCACCGTCGTGCGCTTGCATCTACCGCCCGAGCAGCGTCTCTCGAGCCTGTGCGATGAGCTCAGTTGCGGCAACACCGGCCACTGGGACGACCTGCAGTGGTCCGGCGACAGTCGCACGCTGGCGCTGGTGAGCACCTCGCGCGATCGCCGCCACGAATGGTTCCGCCTCGCCGACGCACGCACCGGAGCGGTCCGCACGGTGTTCGAGGAGAGTGTCACCACGTACTATCACAGCGGCATCGGCGCGGTCGACTGGCGCTATCTGGCGAACTCCGACCAGGCATTGTGGTACAGCGAACGCAACAACTGGGGCAACCTCTACCTCTACAGCCTGGCGAGCGGCCGACTCGAGCATCCCGTCACGACGGGCAAGGGCGACGTGACGCAGGTGCTGCATATCAACCGAGCCTCCGGCGAGGTCTGGTTCCGCGCGGTCGGGCGGACACCCGGCATCAATCCGTACTACGAGCAGCTCTGGAAGGTGAACCTCCAGGGCGGCACACCGACGCTCCTGACACCCCAGGACTGCGACAACGTCGTTACGATGTCACCGGACGGCAATTACTTCGTCGACAGCTGCTCCACGCCTCGCCGCGCGCCCGTCACGACCCTGCGCGACGCCGATACCGGCCGGATCATAGCCACGGTGGCCCGTGCCCGCCTCAAACGCCTGCGCGCGATCGGCTGGCGCCCCCCGCAGCAGATCGTCCTCAAGGCACGCGACGGCCGGACCGACCTCTACGGCCTGCTCTTCAAGCCCACCGATTTCGACCCGCACAAACAATACCCGCTCATCGACTACATCTATCCAGGGCCGCAGGCCGGCTCGGTGTCCACGTTTCGCTTCGAGCCCTCGCGCTCCGATGACCAATCGCTCGCCGAGCTCGGCTTCATCGTCGTGGCGATCGACGGCATGGGCACGCCATACCGCTCCGCTCGCTTCCATCACCTCTGGTACGGCGACATGGGCGACAACACACTGCCGGATCAAGTCGCCGCGATCCGCGAGCTTGCCCGCAGATATCCATGGATCGATCTCGGCCGCGTCGGCATCTGGGGTCACTCGGGCGGCGGCGATGCCACCGCCGATGCGCTGCTCCGCTATCCGGATTTCTTCAAGGTGGGCTGGGCCGAGAGCGGCAACCAGGACAACCGCGACTACGAGAACGACTGGGGAGAGAAATACCAGGGACTGCTGGTCCGTGCGGCCGGTGACCGGACCAACTACGACAACCAGGCCAACGAGCTGCTCGCCGCGCAGCTGCGCGGCCACCTGATGCTCACCTACGGCACGCTCGACGACAACGTGCCGCCGGAGAACACCGAGATCCTCATCCAGGCGCTGATCAAGGCCAACCGGGACTTCGACATGATCGCCATACCCAACGTGCGCCACGACTACGGCTATGCGACGCCCTACATAACGGTACGGCGCTGGGACTATTTCGTGCGCCACCTCGCCGGCAACATACCGCCCGCCCACTTCGCGCTGCGGCCCTGGCCCTGGGGCTGATCCGGCGCCTGCGCCACGGCGCACCGGGCCCGCCAGCCTGCCTCGCGCCGGTCACGCTGCCGAGCCAGCGTGCTCGGCAGCGGCGCCCGCGAGCAATTCCTCCAGGCTCTGCCCGGTGCTGCGCCGTGCCGCAATCTCCTCGGCACTCCACACGCGCACGATGCAGCCGGCCAGCATCAGCGCGACGCGGTCGGCGTGATGCTCCGCGATGTCAAGGGCATGTGTCGCCAGCAGCACCGCCGCGCGCCGCTCGTCCACCAGTCGCCGCAGATGACGCTTGAGAATCCCCGCACTTGCCGGATCAAGTCCGTTGAACGCCTCATCCAGCACGATCAGACGAGGCGCGCCGAGCAGCGCAAGCAGCACCGCCAGCTTCTGGCGCGTCCCGAGCGAATACGTGTCGACGAAACGCTCAAGCTGCGCCGTGAACGAGAGTGCCTCGGCGAGCGCGAGCACCTCGGCGTCGATCGACTGCAGGCCTTTGGCCGCGGCATACACCTGCAGGCACTGCCGCCCGGTGAGCAGACCCGGCATCCGATCGGGCGCGCAGGCGTAGCCCAACGCTCGCTTGGCTTGCGCTGGTGAGGTCGCCAGCGAAACCCCCGCCAGCTCGATCTGCCCGCCGCGCGGTCGCAGCAGACCGGCGATGCAGTACAACAGGGTCGATTTGCCGCTCGCATTGGGGCCGAGCAGCGCGCACCACTGCCCGAGAGACACCTCGAGATCGACCTGGCGCAGCACCTGGTGCCCGCCGTAGCCGGCGTCGAGCCCCCTGATGCGCAGCGCCGCGGTGCCTCTCGAAGCGGCTGCCTCGCTCATCCGCGCCACCGATGCAGCACTGAGGCTGCGATCGAGCGGGTCTGCAGCGCGGCCACGGACACCATCGCGCCAACCAGGGCGACTACGCCCAGCCAGGCTCCCATGACCTCGCCGATCAGACGCACCGATGTCGCCCCGAGCGCAGCGGCGGCAATGGCAAGCAGCGCCGCGCTCGCGGCAATCTGGGCGCCGAGCGATCGCCACGCGAGCGACACTGCGAAGCGCCCGGGACTCACAGGGGTGGGCGCGAGCCACCAGGACGCGCCGAACGCCGAACGGACCAGCGCGAGCAGAAGATTGACCAGATGCAAAATCAGCACCCAGACGAGCGCCACAGCGAGCCCCGTGCCGGCGGAAGTACCCATCGGCACGGCGAGCAACAGCAGCAGTAGGCTGCGCGCACGGATCGTCGGCCGATCACCGAAGCGCGTCTCGACTCGTGCCCAGTTGCCGAGCGGCAGGAGTGATGCCCGAGCCGACCGGGAGCGCACCCCGGGGACCGGCGTGTAGCGGGAACGCGGCGGCGCATGACGGGACGCAGGTCCACCGTGCGCCGCACGCCATGACGCTGCGCAGGCCGCGACCGCACCAAGCAGGACGCCGACGGTGAGGCACCCAAGCAGCCGCGCGAGCACCCAACCCGGCAGCCGCGCCGCGATCGCCAGCGACGCGCTCAACAGCGCCGCAATCACTCCGGCCGCGAGGACCGCGGCGGCGGAGCGAGCCGCGATTGAGGCATCAGTGGGCAACGCTCCTACCCAGTCGCGGTGCCGCTCGTTCAGGAGATCCCGGCGCCGCCGCAGCGCAAGGAGCACGGCCAGCACCAGCGTCACGGCCGATACCAGCCGTGGGGAGCCGGCAGCCCGAACAAGGCCCTGACTCACGACCGTGAGGCGGCCGAGCAGCCCGAGCGCCAGGAACGCTGCCACGACAGCGGTCGCACCGAGCGGCCAGCGGCGCCAGAGGTTGCGCCACTGCAGCCAGGCGCCTCGCACCGAGGGTCGCGCATCGAGCCAGGACGGTTCGCGATCGGACAAGATCCTCACCGTGTGAGCACGTTCGCCGAAGAGCGCAGTGCCGCGCGCGGGGGCGCCGCCCGCACCACCCTGCGAGCCGCGGCCCTCCGGCCTTTATCAGCGGTGCAAGTCATGGCACCGCGGATGCGCCGGCCGACCCCCAAGGCGGGTGTTTCCAGGCAGCGCTTTTTTTGCATCTCGATGCTCCTATGTTGCCAGAGCGTCCGGGGCGCGCCCACGCGCCGTGGCGTCGCCAGGATGATCTCAGTCACCCCGGCAAGGCAATGTGTCCGGCTGCGCGGCGCGCTGACTGCGAGCGACATCGATGATCGCGCTCTCGTTGATGCCCGCCGGCGCCTGGACGCACAGCGCATCGAACCAGGTCGCCGCGAGCGTGCCGAAGGGCACACTCAGGCCGAGCTTGCGCGCCAGCGCGAGTGCGTACCGGATGTCCTTCAGACGCAGCTGCGGCGAGAAGTCCACCGGATGTGCGTGTTGATTTTGCGCCATGCGGCGCGTGTTGCGGATCACCTGCGGACTGGCTGCCTGGCCACTGCCGATCGCCGCTGCCGCCTGCGCCGGATCGAGCCCGGCCCGCTCGGCAAGCGCCATCGCCTCTGCAGCCGATGCAATCTGAACGGCGCCCAGCAGGTTGACCAGCAGCTTGTAGGCCGTCCCGGCGCCGGCCGGCCCGAAATGCACGATCTGCCGGCTCACCGCACCGAGCAGCGGCCGCGCCGCAGCGAGGTCGTCCGGCCGCGCCCCGACGAGCAGCGTCAGCTCGCCGCCGGCCGCCTGCTCCGCCAGGCCCGTCACCGGCGCATCGAGATAGCGCAGGCCGAGCTGGTCGGCCCGTGCACTCAAATCGAGCACCCAGTCATGCGATAGCGTGGAGCATTCGATCGCGAACGCGCCGGCCTCGAGCCCGGCCAGTGCGCCGTGCGAACCCAGCCAGACGGCGCGCGAGGCGAGATCGTCGGCCACCATGACGAGCACGGCGGTGGCGCCCTCGCAGGCCTCGCGCGGCGTGGTGCACGCGCGTGCACCGCCCGCCACCAGTGCCGCGGTGCGCGCGGGGGTGCGATTGAAGACCTGCAGTGCGTGCCCGCAGGTCTGCAAGCGCCTCGCCATCCCGATGCCCATGCGCCCGAGGCCAATGAATCCCACGACCGCCATACACCCTCCTCGACCAACGCGCCACGGCGCGCGACAGACCGCCCGCCGTTTGGCGAATCCGCGCTCGCCTCCTCAGTCACGCTGTCTGAGCGCCTCGAACCGCGCCAGCGCGCGCTTGCGCGCCACGTCGTGTTCCACGATGGGACGCGCATACGTCTCCCCTAGCCTGACGCCCGCCCGCGCGAGCACCTCGGGCGCGGCAGTCCAGGGCGCATGAATGGCCGACGCCGGCAGCGCGCGCAGCTCGGGCAGCCAACGGCGCAGATACGCACCTTCGGGATCGAACCGCTCGCTCTGCGCCACGGGATTGAAGATGCGAAAATATGGGGCCGCATCGACCCCGCAGCCACTCACCCACTGCCAGTTGAGCGCGTTGTTGGCCCGGTCCGCGTCGAGCAGCGTGTCCCAGAACCATTGCTCGCCGCGCTGCCAGGGCACGAGCAGATCCTTCACCAGGAATGAGCCGACGATCATGCGCACCCGGTTGTGCATCCAGCCCGTGTGCCACAGCTGACGCATGCCGGCATCGACGATCGGGTAACCGGTACTCCCGCGGCACCATGCCTGGAATCCGTCCGCATCATCGCGCCACCGGAACGCCTCGAATTCGCTCCGCAGCGGTCGCAGCGGCAGGCTGGGAAATTGATGCAGCGTGTAGTGCGCGAACTCGCGCCAGCCGAGCTCGCGCAGAAAGCCGTTGCCGGTCAGCTCGCTGCGCCCGCCGCTCGGCGAGCGCAGCACGGCACGCCACAGCTGTCGCGCAGTGACTTCTCCGAAGCACAGATGCGGCGAGAGACGCGAGGTTCCCTCGAGCCCCGGCAGGTCGCGGGCCGTACGATAGTGCGCGAAGCGGCTGGTGAGGAACGTGCGGGCGCGGCTGCGCGCGCCCCGTTCCCCCGGACTCCACTCCGCGGGGAAACCAGCATCCCAGCCGCGACGAGGCAGCAGGCCCAGGTCCTCGAGCCGCATGCCGTGCGGCACGTGCTCGCTGCCCATCAGCGCGCGCGGCGCCGGCAGGGGCTCGGCGATCTCGAGCGAGCTCAGTCGGTTCCAGAACGGGGTGAACACGCGGAAGGGACCTCCGCCGCCGGTGCGCAGTGCACCGGGCTCGGCGAGCAGCGCACCGGGGAAGCTCTCGAACGTGACGCCGCCGCTGCCCAGGCTCTGCTGCACCGTATCGTCGAGCGCATCGACCACCGGATCGTAGGTCCGATTGCACAGCACGCGCGAGGCGCCGCTCGTCTCGAGCAGCTCGCGCAGCACCTGCGGCACCGCGCCGCGCCGCAAGCACAACTTCACGCCGTTGAGTGGCCCGCTCTGCAGCGCGCGCAGCGACGCATCGAGCGCCGCGAGGCTGTGGTGCAACCACCAGCGAGCCGCGCCGCCGAAGGCTCGTCCCCCACTGGCGCGCTCATCGAGGATGAACAGCGGGATGACCGGGGCACCGCAGGCGGCTGCCGCCGTGAGCGCCGGGCTGTCTGCGAGGCGCAGATCGCTGCGAAACCAGACGATGACCGGTCGCGCGGCCGGGCCGGACGCGCTGCGCTGCTTGGACATGGGGTGAACTTCGCCGCCTCGGCTGCGACCCGGCACCGGCCGGATCCGACGTCCCGCAGTGTGCAATGCCGCCGACGGGCTGTCGAGCCACGCCCGGCGGACGCTGCGGGCACACACCGCGGCGTCTCGGGTAGACTTGCCCACCAGCGGAATCTGCGCATCATGGCCCCACGCGACTTTAACCCGACGCCACCGCCCCCCGCGCCTCTCGGCGCCGCGGCGGCGATGCCCGCGACGTCGGCTGAGGGGCTGAGCGCGGTCGAGGCGCAGCAGCGCCTGGCGCAGTTCGGTCCGAACGCCGTGGCCGAGCAGGAGCGGCCGGCGTGGCGACGCCTGGCGGAGAAGTTCTGGGCGCCCATCCCGTGGATGCTCGAGGCGGCGATCGTCCTGCAGCTCGCGCTCGACAAGTATGTCGAGGCGGTGGTCATCGCCGTGCTGGTGCTGTTCAATGCGCTGCTCGGCTTCGTTCAGGAGAGCCGCGCACAGGCGACGCTTCAGGCGCTGAAGGCTCGCCTCGCCCTGATGGCCTCGGTGCGGCGCGACGGCACCTGGCGGAGCGTACCGGCTGCCGAGCTCGTTCCGGGAGACCTGATCAAGTTGTCCCTCGGCGCCATCGTGCCCGCCGACGTCCGCCTGATCTACGGGGACGTGCTACTCGACCAATCGACGCTCACCGGCGAGTCACTCCCGGTGGAAGGCGCGGCAGGCCGGATCACCTACGCGGGCGCACTGGTGCGCCGCGGCGAGGCACTCGCCGAAGTGACCGCGACCGGCACGCGGACGCGGTTCGGCCGCACGGCAGAACTGGTGCGCACGGCACACGGTGTCAGCACGCAACAGACGACCGTGCTGCGCGTGGTGCGCAATCTGGCCATCTTCAACGGCGGGGTAGTCATCGCCCAGGTCGCCTACGCCGCGGTACTCGGTCTGCCGACGCACGAGGTGATCTCCCTCACCCTCACTGCGATCCTGGCCGCAATCCCCGTGGCGCTGCCCGCGACGTTCACGCTCGCGAGCGCGCTCGGCGCTCGCGCGCTCGCTGCCCGCGGCGTACTGCCCACCCGGCTGTCCGCCGTGGAGGAAGCCGCCACACTCGACGTGCTGTGCTCGGACAAGACCGGCACCATCACCCAGAACGCCCTTGCCGTCACGGCGGTGCGCCCGATGGCCGGCTACGACGAACCGCGCATTCTCGCCCTCGCTGCGCTCGCGAGTTCAGAAGGGGGGGCAGATCCGGTCGACGAGGCCATCCGTCGCGCCTCGGCGGCCCGTTCAGCGCACGGCGAGCCGGTGCAGCTGCGATCCTTCACACCCTTCGATCCGGCGCGCAAGCGCGCCGAGGCAATTGTCACCGATGAGGCCGGCCATGCGCTGCGCATCGTCAAGGGCGCCTTTGCGACGCTGCAGACGATCGGCACTGTGCCTGCGGAAGCGGCGGCGATCGCCAACGCGCTCGCCGCCGAGGGATACCGAGTGCTGGCCGTAGCGTATGGCCCGGTGGATGCGGTGCCGCAGGTGATCGGCTTCGTCGCGCTCAGCGATCCGCCGCGGGAGGATGCGGCCGCGCTGATCGAACAGTTGCGCGCCATGGGCGTCGCCACGGTCATGGTCACCGGTGACGCCCCGGTGACCGCGCGGGTCGTGGCGCACTTGGTCGGCCTAGATGGCCCGGTCTGCCCGCCCGGACCGATACCCGAGCGCGTCCGTCCGCAGGACTACGCGGTGTTTGCCGGAGTCTTCCCGGAGGACAAATTCCACATCGTGCGGGCATTCCAGGCGAGCGGGCACACGGTCGGGATGTGCGGCGACGGCGCCAACGATGCCCCGGCCCTGCGCCAGGCGCAGATGGGCATCGCCGTGTCGAGCGCGACCGATGTGGCCAAATCCGCCGCCGGAATCGTGCTCACCGAGCCGGGACTGTCCGGCATCGTCAGCGCGGTACGCGAGGGACGGATCGCATTCCAGCGCATCCTGACCTACACCATGCGCTCACTGACGCAGAAGCTGAGCCAGATGCTGCTGCTGGTCGCCGGTCTGGTCATGACCGGGCACGCCATCCTGACGCCACGCCTCATGGCGCTGCTGATGATCACGGGCGATTTCCTTGCGATGTCCGCGACCACCGACAACGTGCGCCCCTCGCCGAAGCCCAATGCCTGGCACGTCGACAGCATCACGATGCTCGGAGTCGCCCTGGCGCTGTGCAGCGTCCTGTTCTGCGGCAGCGTCGTCGCGTTCGGCCGTTACCACCTCGGACTCGATCAGGCGCGGCTGCAAACGCTGGCAGCGGTGACTCTCTCGTTCGCCAGCCAGGGGCTGTTCTACGTCGTCCGTGAGCGGCGACGCCTGTGGAGTTCGCTCCCGAGCGTCTGGATCATCGTCTCGATGCTGGCGAACGTGGCGATCTTCACGGCGCTCGCGGCCGGCGGAATTCTCATGCGTGCGATACCGCTCGGCGTGATCGGCGCGGTGCTCGCCGCCACGATCGTGTTCGCCTTCGTGCTCGATGCACTGAAGGCGGCGATCGGCGCGCACCTGAAGATGCAGTAGCGGCTCTCGCCCGACCAATCCGTGGCCAGCGTCGGTCAGAAAAGCAGACCGAGCCCCACGCCCGTGTAATTGGAGAATCCACCGAGATTGCCCTGCAGGCGCACGCCCTCCTCCAGGTCCACCTCGAAGTCCGACGTGACCAGGTACTGCAATCCGCCGTCGGCATCGCTTCCCCAGCCCTGGTGGTAGCCGCTGTTCGACTGACCGTAGATCTCCCCGTAGAACTGCAGCCGCGCGCTCGACTGCCACGTCACCACCAGATCGGGATTGAAGCTCTGAAAGCGCTGCCCGCCCACCGCGGTGGGCTCGGTCTGCGAGGTGAGTCCGACCATCAGCGAGACTCCGAGCGGACCGCTGCCGTAACTGACAATGGCGTTGAGCGCTCCGCCGAGACCGTGGCTGCCGAAAGTCGTATCGCCGGAGGGGAGCGTGGCGAGCGCCTCCGCGGTCCACTGCCAGTGCGCGTTGTAGCCGAGCTCATGCTTGATGCCGACCGTCGTCGGGCCGAATCCGCGCAGCGTCTGCGGCGGGCCACCCGGCCCGGCATTGACCGACTGGTACTGGAAGCTCGGGGGCAGCCAGACGAGTTCCGAGTTCCCCGACAGACCCCAGCGCAGCTCCATATTGGGCAGCGTGTCGAGCTGTCCGCCCGGCGCGCCGTACAGGCTGCCGGCCGTCGCGCCCGCCTCGAGCACGGTCATGCCCTGCGGCACCACGCAGCTGGAATCCCCCACGGTCGGCCGATCGAGCAGCCCCAGGAGGGCGGACGAGCCGCTGCAGGGCGGAGCCGGCGTATCGGCGCGCGCCGGAAAATATGCGCTCGTCGCCGCGAGGGCCAGGCAGATCAGGCCGTTCCATTTGTTCAACGTCGGTCCCTCCGAGACTGGAAAGCGGAAAACGAGCGGGCCTCGGTGCCCGTACGGCTCGCCCTGCGGAACACGCTCTGGCCGCCGACGCCATATTGCCTGCGGTGGCGGAACGATCTCAAGCACGAATTCGGCGCCGGTCCGCCCGCCGCGTGGGGCAAAGGCCCTCATCCCTCGCCGGCGAACACCGCCGCACGGGCCGCAACGCGCCTGCGGAATGACGATCGACGAGTGTCGCGGGCGGTCGCGATCGCGGCTACCGCTCAGTTCGTCGGCGGGCCGAGCTCAGAAGTGCAGAGCGCGCAGCATGGCTGCGAATGTCCGCGCCTCACGCGAGAGCGACTCGGCCGGTGCGCCCGCGCCTCCCGCGGCCTGCGAGTCAGGATACATCCGATAGCTCTCGCTCATGACAACACGGTTCAGTCGCGGTGCGAGCGCCTCCACGACCTGCGCGAACGTTCCGACACCGATGGTCGCGCGCTCCGGCCGGCGCACGATCGCCGCGCAGACGAACTCGGCGGCCTGTTCAGGCTCCAGGAGCCTGAAGTGTTCGTACAGCTTCGTCGGCGCGCTCATCGGTGTTCGCACCAAGGGCAGATCCACCACGGTGAAGCGTACTCCGCGGTCGGCGAATTCCCCCGAGGCGCACCGGGTGAACGCCTCGAGCGCGGCCTTGGAGGCATTGTATGCCGCGAAGCGGCTGGCGTTGGTGAGCACCCCGAGCGAGGAGATGCTGATCACGTGGCCGGCGCGCCGCGCCACCATGCTCGGCAGCACGCCGAGCGTCAGGCGAACGGCGGCGAAATAGTTGATCTGCATGAGCCGTTCGTAATCGTGCAGACGCTCGTAGGTCGCATCGATGCCGCGGCGAATCGAGCGGCCCGCGTTGTTGATCAGAATGTCGATCGGCGGCTGCTCCGCGGCGAGCTGTTTGAGCAGGGTGGCGCAGGCCGGCGGATCGACCAGATCGCAGGCATAGATGCTTGCCTCGCCGCCGCCCGCGACGATCTGCGCACGCGCCTGCTCGAGCTTTTCCCGGTTGCGTGCGACGAGTATCACTCGTGCGCCCGCCGCGCCCAGCTTCAGCGCAGTAGCACGCCCGATGCCGGAGGACCCGCCGCTCAGCAGGACCACCTTGCCGGCGACGGCCTGCCGCAGGCGCCCGGCGGGGTCCAGATCCGGATCGAGCCGGCGCTCCCAGAAGTCCCACAACCGCCACGCGTAGTCGGCCAACGGCGGCACCGCAATGCCTGCTGTCGCCAGCAGCCGCTGCGCACGGTTCGCCGAAAATGTCGTCGGCTGATCAAGCAGTCCCAGCACTGCGGGCGGCACCCCCGCCTCGAGCAGCCACTCCTCAAGCATGCGGCGCAGCGGCTCGGCCGCTTCGCGTGGCAGGTGTACGGCCGCGCGCAGCGACTCACTGAGCGCTGAGTCCACGCGCAGCCGCAGTGTCGGGGCATGCGCGGCGGTTGCGAACACGTTGACAGCCTCGCCCACCCGGTAGTCGCGCGGATCGGTCAGATGAAAGCAATGTCCGTCCTCGCCCTGCACGTGGGCCAGGTAGTCGAGCGCCGCGGCGACGAAGTCCACGGGCACGATGTTGACGTAACCGCCCTCGATGCCCACCAACGGTACCCAGCGCGGCAGGACGTCCCGGGCCTTTTGAATCAGCTTGAACAGGTAATAGGGACCATCGATCTTGTCCATCTCCCCGGTGACCGAGTGTCCGACAACCATGCCGGGACGGTATATGCGCCACGGCATCCTGCAGGTCGCGCGCACCAGCGCTTCGGCCTCATGCTTGGTCCGGTAGTACGGATGTTCGAGCGCCCCGGCCTGCTCGAACATGTCTTCGGTGAACTCGCCCCTATACCGCCCGGCGGAGGCGATGGAACTCATGAAATGAAATCGCCCCGCCCCCATCTCATGGGCAAAATCCAACGCATGCTGCGTACCCGAGACGTTGCTGCGGGACAGCTCGGCATCCGAGGCATTCAGGTCATACAGTGCCCCGAGATGAAAGAAATGCGTGATGGCACCGGAGAGTCGTTTGCGATCGGCCGCCGCGATGCCGAGCAGCGGCGCTTGCAGGTTTCCCTCAACGAACGACAGCGGCGTGCCAAAACTGGCGCAGTCCCGCGCAAGACGCCCGACCCGGGCATGAGAGCCGGACCGGGCCAGCACATACAGCGGTTCGCCGCGCGCGGCGAGCCGCTCGAGCAGGTGTCGGCCGATGAAGCCAGTTCCTCCGGTGACGAAGTATGCCATTGTCCCGCTTCCGAGGAGGGCGCCACTCGAATTGACCCTACGCGCCACCCCGTGGAGCCGCATCGTGACAAACCGAAGCTTCGCGAACGGCTGCCTCGCGCGACACTGTGCGCATGGGCCCGAACCGACGTCCCGAGCTGAGCGCGCCGGACGCTGCGCGCACACCGCTGTCGCGCGTCGACCGGGCGTTCCTCAACATGGAGCGCCCGACCAACCCGATGGTGATCGTTGCGCTCATCATCCTCGGCACCCCGTTGAAGCGCCGCCGCCTGCGCGATCTGATCGGGCGGCGATTCGCCTCGAGCAGCCGTTTCCGCAGTGTGCCGCGCGATGGGCTCTACCAGGCGGTCTGGGAGGCCGACCGTCAATTCAACATCGACGATCACGTGCTCAGCGCTGCGCTGCCCGCACCCGCCCGACGGAGTGAGTTGGAGACGCTGGTCGGAGAGCTGGCCAGTGAGCCGCTTCCCTCGGGCCGCCCTCTTTGGAGCTTTCACATCGTCGAGCGATTCGGGCGTGGCAGCGCGGTCATTGCCCGCATTCATCATTGTTATGCCGACGGAGTCGCTCTGGTACGGGTGCTACTCGATCTGACTGACCGCCGGCCTGCGGGTAAACGGCGCGCCGGTTCCGCTGCACTCGCAGCGGTCGAGTGCAACCCGTCGGCGAGCCCGAGTGCCACCGTGACCCAGTGGCTCTGGAGTACGCTGCGCGAAGGGGGCCGGCTCGGCTCGGCGGGCATCGGCCTCGCGCGCCATCCAGAAGCGGCCGCGGCGGCCGTGACCCAGGCGGGGGCACTGCTCGCCGAGCTGACCCGCTTCTCGCTGCTCCCTGACGATCCGCCCTCCAGCCTGAAGCGCTCATTGTGCGGCACGCGGCGAGTCGCATGGGGATCGTCGCTGTCGCTCGAGGAGATCAAGACCATCGGGCGGGTGCTCGGATGCACGGTGAACGACGTGCTCATTGCGACGCTGGCCGGCGCGCTCGGCCAGTATCTCCAGGCACATGGGGATGAACTCAGCGCACTGACGCTGCGCGCTGCGGTCCCGGTCGACCTGCGCGCCGCCGAGCGCCCCGGCGAGCCGCTCGGCAATCGCTTCGGACTGATGCTCGTTGATCTGCCTGTGGGGGTCCGCCATCCCCTGGAGCGCCTCTACGGGGTGCGCGCCGCAATGCAGTCGCTCAAGGGGTCCGAACAGTCCCTGCTCACCTACGGTCTGCTCGCGGCGATCGGCAGTCTGCCGCGCGGCGTCGAGGACTGGGTCATAGATCTGTTCAGTGCGAAAGCGAGCCTTGTGGCCTCCAACCTGCGCGGACCGGAGGAGATGCTGTTCATCGGCGCCTCGCCAATCCGGCAAATGCTGTTCTGGGTCCCGCAGTCGGGCAGTATCGGCACGGGAGTGAGCATGTTGAGTTACCACGGGCGGGTTCACTTCGGCGTCATCGCCGACCGGGAACTGCTGCCGCACCCGGCAGAGCTGATCGGCGGCATCAAGGCCGCGTTCGAGCAGCTGGTGCTGCTGGTGCTGCTCGGAGGGGGCGCGCTTCGCAACTGATCGGCGGTGGCCGTGCCGGGCGCTCAGGCCGCAAGCCCCCGCTTCGCCCGATCGACGTCCAGCGCTTCCATCGCATCCAGCGGCTCACAGGCTGCCGCCTCGCGATACAGCCTCTCGGCCTCGGCGCGGTGGCGTTGTGCGTCGAGCAGCTGCAGCGCGTAGGCATATTCCATGTGCACGATCGGCGAGCGCGGCGCCAGCTCGACGGCGCGCTGCAGGTGCTCGATCGCCGCGCGTGCCGACACTCCGTAGGCGAAGGACGCGGCGATCCCGCCGAGCTTGTGCACGATCTCGGCATGATACAACCCGAGCGCCACGTGTACCTCGGCATGACGCGGCTCGAGCGCCAGCGCCTGATCAAGATGGGACTTGACGCGCGCCGCGATGCCCTCGGAAATCGCCTTCAGGATGGAGATGCGCTGGCTGTACCGCCCGAGCACAAGCGCCAGCGTGTAATGGGCATTGGGATGATGCGGCAGCACCGCCACCGCCTCCGCACCACGCTGCATGGCAGCGAGCAACTCCTTGGCGATCGCCTGCGGTCCGCGGCGCGTGTAGAGTGACTCCACCGCCGCCGCCCGGTTCGCCACGCACGCACCGAGCGCACCGAGCTGTGCGCCGAGCTCCACGGCGTGCGAAAAATCACCGGCGTGGAACACCGACCAGGCCACCTGCAGCGCGTCCGCCAGCTTCTGCGCACCGCCGTACTCACGCAGCCATGCAGTGAATTCCGGCATTCCGTGCGCGGCGCGGGCGATCTCGGTGTGTCCCGGCCACGGCTCGCGGTCGGTCAGGTGCAGTTTCGCCCAAAGTGCCTTGAGCTTCTCGGGCGTATAGCGATACGCCCGCCGGGACGGTCTGTCTGTGGACTTGCGCGTCATGATCGATTGGTGCGGGAAGTACGCATCCAGATGCCAAGCATGGGTGATTAGAGTAGCGCAGTGGTTGTCAACACCCAGTAGGGCAAATACGCATTCCCACACCTGCGCTGCTGCCCCCTCCAGAGGGATACATCATGGCCGCGAAGAGAAAGCCCCGTCGACCCGCCCGCTCCAGCCCGAGCGATGCCCATTCCCGTCTGACTGAGACCGTTCACCAGATCTGGCTCGCCGGCCTTGGTGCGGTCTCCAAGGGGCAGCACGGTACGCCCCATATTCTCGAGGAGTTGATTTCCGAGGGCACGCGGGTCGATGCGCAGGTGCGCGGAGCGACGAGCGACACACTGCGCAGCGTGCTCGGCAACGTGCGGAGCAAACTCGACGCCGGCGTGAGGAGTGCTCGAGGCCAAGCCAGCGATGCGGTCGATGGCCTGGAGAAGATGTTCCGCACTCGCGTCCGGCGGGCACTCACGCAGCTCGGCGTACCGAGCGGACAGGACATCGAGGCGCTCAGCCGGCGCGTGGATACGCTCAACGCGAACATCGGCAAGCTGGCGCGCTCGCGCTCGGCGCCGCGCCGACGCACCCCGGCCAAGCGCGCGCCGTAGCACATGCTGACGCTCGAGCCCGCGCTGCGTCGCCGCTCGAGCGCGGGGAAGATCGGGCTCGCGCTCGCGGGGGGCGGTCCGCTCGGGGCGTTTTACGAGCTCGGCGTGCTGCATGCACTCGAGGAGGTGATCGTCGGCCGCGAACTCACCGACTACGACATGTACGTTGGCGTCAGTTCGGGGTCGCTGCTCGCGGCCGCGCTAGCCAACCGCTTCGACAGCACGCGCATCGGGGCAAGCCTGATCCACGGCGAGTCGACGCTCGCGCCGTTCTCGCCCCGGCTGCTACTGCAGCCGGCGCTCGGCGAGTACGCCCGGCGATTTGCCCGTCTGCCCCACGCGCTGCGCGCCGGCGCACGACAGTGGTCCGATGAGGCGCTGGGGGGATTGTGTCCCGCCGTGCTCGGCACGCTGAGCAGGATCATGCCGCTCGCGGTGTTCGACAGCAGGCCCATCGAGCGCTATCTGCATGAGCTGTTCAGCACTTGCGGGCATTCGGATCAGTTCCGCTCTCTGCGCACGCAACTGCGGGTGGTGGCTACCGAACTCGATACGGGTCGATCGGTGGTGTTTGGTGACGCCATGCACCGGAACGTGCGCATCTCGCGGGCCGTGGTCGCGAGCGCCGCGCTGCCGGGGCTGTACGCACCGGTCTCGATCGGCGGGCGCGACTACGTGGACGGCGCCCTGGTGCGCACGATGTACGCCTCGCTGGCCCTGGAGTGGGGCTGTGACTTCGTGATCTGCATCAACCCTCTCGTGCCGTTCGACGGCTCGGCCGGGCGGAGACGCCGAGCGTTGAGCAACGAGGGACTCGACACCGTGCTCGGCCAGACGTTCCGCACCCTGATCCATTCGCGCATGCAGCTCGGCTTCGCCAGCTTCCGCAGTCGCTTTCCGCATGCCGACACGATTCTGTTCGAGCCGGACCGGCACGACGAGCTGATGTTCTTCAGCAACGTCTTTCGCTACAGCGGCCGCCATCGCCTCGCCGAGCACGCCTACCAGCAGACGCGGCGCGATATCCGGACTCGGGCGAGGCCGCTCGCTGCGCTCCTGCAGCGCCATGGCCTCGACCTCGACCGCAAGTTGCTGAACGATCCGCGACGGACGTTTGCCACGGCCGCACACGAGCGATCCGCGCATGCGCAGCGCGTGGCGCAGCGGCTGACGCAGGCGCTCGGACGACTCGAGGCGTTCCTCGCGCGTACCGCAGCCGGCTGAGGCGGCCATGGCGGCCGCATTCTGGCAGGTCACTCTGCTCCTCGAAGCGCTACTTGCCGCGGCGATCGCCGGACCGCTAGCGCGACTGCTCGGCGACAACGTCATTTTGCTCGCCGCAGTGTGGCTCGGCGCATTTCTCCTGCTGCAGCCCCTGTGGGTGCTGGGTGCGACGGCGCTGAGCCGCTGGGCGGTGCCTGGGCCACATCGGCCGGTGCGCGTGCGCACCGTTTTCGCGGAAGCCGGTGCGCTACTGGTTTCGGCCGTGCGCATGAGCGTCTGGTGGCAGCGGGCAGATCCGCCCGGTTGCTCACCGAACCGCAGTGCAACCTCGGGCCACCCGGCGCCGCCCGTGTTGCTCGTGCACGGCATTCTCTGCAACGGCGCTATCTGGGGTCCTCTGCGCCACCGGTTGCGCGCGGCCGGATGTGAGCGCGTCGAGCGGATTGATCTGCAGCCGCTCTGGGCCGACATCGAGATGTTTGCGCTCCACCTCGTGCAGGCCCTGGAGGCGATGCACCGCAGCAGCGGCGGCAAGCGCATCGTCATCGTTGCACACAGCATGGGCGGTCTGGTGGCCCGGGCGGCGCTCCGTGCAGGCGGACAGCCGCTGATCGCGCGAATCATCACGCTCGGCACGCCGCATCACGGCACCGCCATAGCCTGCCACCTGCCTTTCGCGTCGATGCGACAGATGTGCCCCGATTCCCAGTGGCTGAAGGATCTCAACGCCGAGCAGGAGGGTCGGCTAGTGCGACCCGTGACGTGTCTGTACAGCCAGGACGACACGCTGGTCGTGCCACCGGGCAGTGCAGTGCTGAAGGGCGCGCGCCAGCTGCCTCTGGAGCATCTCGGCCATGTGCAGCTCGCCTGCTCCCCCCGCGCGCTCGCCCGGGTGCTCGAGGAGCTGGGCCTTGGGTCGTAGCCACACATGGCGGCGCAGCGACAGGCGAGCGATCTCGTACGGCTGATGGCGCGCAGCGCCGCGCTGCGGGTTCTTGAGGGGCAGGACGCAGCCTTCGCCGAGCGCCTGCGGCGGCTGCGTGCCTGGCAGGCGGCGCGTCTGGCACGCACGTACGAAGACCTGGCTCGCGATCCGGATCAGGCTCCCGCGGTACGCTTCTTCCTGAGCGATCTGTACGGGCCGCAGGACTTCAGCCGCCGCGACCGCGACCTGGCGCGAGCCCTGCCTGTGCTGCGCCGCGCCCTGCCGCGCAGCGCGCTGAGCGTGCTCTTCGAGGCGATTGAGCTGTACCTATTGTCCGCGGAGCTCGACCAGGCGATCGCCGGCGAGCTCGGCACCGACACGCTGACGGCCGAGAACTACGCGCGCGCGTACCGGGCGGTCGGTCGAGCGGCGCAGCGCCGCCGACAGATCGAACTGACCGTGCGGATCGGCGAGCGCCTGGCGCAGGCAGTTACCCGGCCGCTGATCGGCCTCGCGCTGCGCTCGACGCACGTCCCGGCGCATGTCGGCGGATTCGGTGCACTGCAGGATTTTCTGGAGCGGGGTTTCGATGCGTTCCGTCACCTGCGCGATCCGCAGGCGTTCCTGCAGATCATCCGCACCCGGGAACTGGCACTGAACGAGGCGCTGCTGCAGACCGGCGCTAGCCCCCGTTCCAACTGAGGCGACGACCAGGCCCGCAGTGCGCCGCGGCGACGGGTGAGATCAGACGGTTTCCTTCAGGGGCCGCGCCGGATCGGCGAGCTTGTGCGGGTCGGGACGGGCCCGCACGGCAATCAGCTTGCGTGCAGCCAGCTGGTCTTTCGGACTGTTAAGGGCATCGACGGCGATCAACTCCCCGTCGCGCAGGTAACACACGCTGAAGGAGCGTGCCGCCGGTGCGCCGCGCACCACCAGCGAGTCATAACCCTGTGAAAGCCCGGTGATCACCAGCTTGAGGTCGTACTGGTCCGACCAGAACCACGGAACCTTGTCGTGCACAGTCGGCACGCCGGCCAGATTCAACGCCGCGCTGGTGCCTTGCTCGAACGCATTGTCGACCGATTCGAGTCGCAGGCGGCGCCGATAATGCGGACTGGGGTGATTGGCGCAGTCTCCGGCCGCGTAGATGCGCTCGTCCGAGGTCCGGCAGGTTTCATCGACGACGATCCCGTTGTCGCAGACGAGTCCGCAGGAGACTGCCAGCTCATCCGATGGCAGCACGCCGACCCCGACCACCACCAGGTCGGCGGGATGGCGCGCGCCATCGTCGGCCAGCACCGCGCGGACGCACCCCACGGCCGGGTCCGGCTCCAGTTCGCGCACCCGCGCATTGCAGATGATCCGTACGCCGTGCCGGAGGTGCTCAGACTCATAGAACGCGGAGATCTGCGGACACACCACCCGGTTGATGACCCGCTCGGTCATCTCGAGCACGGTGACCTCGCAGCCCAGCTGCCGCGCGGTCGCGGCCACCTCCAGCCCGATGTAGCCGCCGCCGACCACGACCAGTCGCCTTCCCGAGCAGAGCGCCGGGCGGATTCGGTCGGCATCCGCGATGGTGCGCAGGTAATGCACCCCGCCAAGATCATCGCCCGGCACGTTCAGCCGCCGCGGGTGGCTGCCGGTTGCCAGCAGCAGCGCGTCATACGCGAGGCTCGCTCCGTCATCCAATCGGAGTCGTTGATCGCCGCGCGAGATCTCCACCGCGCGCCGGCCGGTGCGGACCTGCACCGAGTGGGATTCGTAGAACGCCGCCGGCCGCACGAGCAGCCGTTCACGCTCCAGGGCGCCAGCAAGGTACTTCTTCGAGAGCGGAGGGCGCTGGTAGGGAAACCACGGCTCGGCGCCGACCAAGGTGATCTGCCCCGCGAAATTCCTCCGGCGCAGCGTATCGATGGCCTGGACGGCCGCCTGGCCGGCCCCCACGATCACGAGCGAGTCGTACATTGCGTGAACCTCCAGGTCAGCACCGTCACGCCGCCGGGCCGCAGCGGCCGACCCGTCCGTCCCGCTCCGGCAGGCCCGGCGGACGCCTCAACAAGGGCCGGAGAAGTCCGGTTTGCGCCTGGCCGCAAAGGCCGCGATGCCTTCGCGGAAGTGGCGGCTGCGCCCGAGCTCCGCAATGGCACGCGCTTCGGCCTCCAGGTGCGTCTCGAAGCTGGTATCGAAACTCGCCAGCAGCAGCCGTCGGGCATGTCCGAGCGCACGAGTCGCCGCAGCGGCCATCAGCTCGGCCTGCCGCTGTGCCTCCGCGGCCAGCAGCGTATCGTCCACCGCGCGCGTGATCAAGCCAAGCCGCTCGGCCTCCTCCGCGCTCACGCGCCGGTTGGCCAGCACCAGTTCCTGGGCGCGCCGCAGGCCGAGCAACCGCGGCAGCAACCACGTGGCCCCGCCGTCCGGCGAAAGACCGATGCTGGAGTAGGCGAGCGTGAAGTGTGCCGATCGGGCCGCGAGCACCACATCGGCCAGCACCGCCAATCCCACACCGGCCCCGGCGGCCGGCCCATTCACCGCGCAGACGAGGGGCTTGTCCATGCGTGCGAACCGGGCGAGCGCCACATGCAGGTAGCCGGTGAGCTCCTTCAGCAGCGCCGGGGCCGACTCGCCCGCGGCAGTAAAGGCCTGGATGTCGCCGCCCGCGCAGAACAGTCGGCCCTCTGCCGTCAGCAGCACGGCGCGGATTGCGTCATCCTCGTCGCATTGAATGGCCGCTTCCATCAATCCCCGGGCGAGCGCAACGTCGATCGAGTTGCCCGCCGCCGGCCGATTCAACGTCAGGCGCGCCACGCCGTCGATGCACTGCAGCCTCAGAGTGTCGGTGGGTGTCATTGCCGCTTCTCCCCGCTGAAATAGCGTTCGCCGCGACGTGCCATGTCGCGCATCTGCTGCGTTGGCCGGTATAGAGCGCCGAGCGCCGCATGCGCATCGCAACGCTCCACGACATGCGGCAACCCGAGCCAGTCGGCGTACTTCAACGGACCGCCTGCGTAGCGGGGGAATCCCAGCCCAAGCACTAGGGCAAGGTCGATTTCCTCCGGCGAGTCGGCCACGCCTTCCTCGAGGCACAGGGCCGCCTCGATCATCATGGGCAGCATCAGCCGCTCGACCGTTTCCTGATCCGACAGGGATCGCGCGCCGTCGACGCGCAGAGTCGCCAGCAGCGGCGCAATCTGCGGATCGGCGAGCTTGACGGGTTTGCCCCGGGAATCGGCCGCGTAGCGGTAGTAGCCGGAACCGCTCTTCTGACCGAGGCGATTCTGCTTGAGCAACGGCTCGAGCGGAAGCGCGAAGCCGTACGCCATGCGCTGCGGATACCCCGCGCCGATCACCTCGATGACATGCAGCATCGTATCCAGTCCGATGACGTCCTGGAGATAAGCCGGACCCATCGGCCAGCCGAACTCCTCCATGATACGGTCCGTCGCGTGCAGATCCGCGCCGTCACGCAGCGCGAAGTAGTAGCCGAGCAGATAGGCGGTGAGGATCCGGTTGACCAGGAAGCCCGGGCAGTCCCGCACGACGATGGGCGTCTTGCCGAGCGCGGTGGCGAAGCCGACGGCCGTATCGACAGTCTGCATCGCCGAGTCCGGACCGCGGACGATCTCGAGGAGTGGCATCACCGGCACCGGGTTGAAGAAGTGCATGCCGAGGAAGTTTTCGGGCCGGTGCAAATCCTCGGATAGCTCCACGAGCGACAGCGATGACGTGTTGGTCGCGACGATCGCGGCAGCGGCCGTGCTCTGTTCCACGCCGGTGAGCACACCGCGCTTGATCCTGAGATTCTCCACGACCGCCTCGATCACGAGGTCCAGCTCCTCGAACCGCGCATAGTCGGCCTGCGGTCGAATGGCGCTCAGCACCTGCGCGGCGCGCTGCTCGGTGATACGGGTGGTGCGCACCTGCTTGTCCAACTGCTTGCGCGCCTCGGCGACGCCCTGCTCGAGCGCCTGCGGGGCGATATCCTGCAGCAATACCTCCGCGCCGCTCATCGCCGAGCTGTAGGCGATACCGCCGCCCATGATGCCCGCGCCGACCACCCCGACGCGCCGCACGGGCCGTGCTCGCCGGGTATGGGCCTTCGCCTTGCCTTTGACGCGCTGCTCATTGACGAACAGCTGCACCAGCGAGGCCGCTGCCTGCGTGCGTGCAATCCGCCCGAAGGCGAGACTCTCCTGTCTCAGCGCCGCATCACGATCCATGGCAGCACAGGCGACCAGCAGCTCCAGGGCGCTCAGCGCGGCCGGCTCTCGGGCAGCGCCGCCCCGCAGATGCGCCCGGGTCTTCTCGACCGCTTGAGTGTCTAGCGAGAACGGCCCGTGGCGCGCAACGCGCCGCTCACGCCAGGCCCCCGAGGCGAGCGCGGACTTCAGATGCTCGAGCGCGGCGGCACGCAAGCGCTCCGGCTCGACCAACGCGTCGATCACGCGGTCCGCCGCACTTTCGCCGGCCGATCGGGCGCGGCCGGTCGTGATCCAGTCGATCGCGACGGTCGAGCCGGCGAGCCGCGGCAGACGGACGGTCCCGCCGTAGCCGGGGAACAGGCCGAGCTTGACTTCCGGCAGCCCGAGCTGGGCGGTCCGCACCGCGACACGGTAGTCGCTCGCCAGAGCCATCTCGAGCCCGCCACCGAAGGCGACGCCGTTGATGGCGGTGACCACCGGCATGTCGAGATCCTCGAAGCTGCGAAACACCGCGCTCTGCGCCCCGATGTGCGCGGCGATCTGCTCCTCGGGACGAGCGAACAACTCGGCGAACTCGAAAATGTCGGCGCCGACGATGAATACGGTCTTGGCACTGGTGACGAGCAGGCCGCGCACATCGCGCCGCGCCCGCAGCTCGGTCGTCGCGGCCCGCAGCTCCTCGACCGTGCGCACGTCGAGCTTGTTGATCGAATCGCCCTGGCGATCGAAGGTGAGCTCGGCGATTTCAGGCTCGAGCAGACTCAGACGGATCGACTCACCGGTGAACATCATCGTAGTTCCGAATTCTCGTGGTCAGTACGCATGGAGCAGTTCGGCCCGCCCGTCCCGGCGCCGCGCCCGGTACGCCGCCGCGCATGAGCCGCGGCTGACGCCGTCCGGAGTGTTGCACCGTCTGGCCCGCTCGCCCCGCAGCGGTCCGCGCCTAAAAAACAAACCGGCCTGATTGTTTTTTATAGTATCATGGAAAAATCCGGCGGATCCACCGCTCGAGGAGACCGGCGCATGTCCGAGACGTTGCTCGATCGCGTTCCGCGAGAACGACTTGAACCGCGCTGGCAACAGGCCTGGGACACACTAAGTCAGCTGACCGGCTCGGGAACCTTCATCGAGGTATTCTCGCAGGCACCGCAGGTCCTCGATTTCGTGCTCGACAAGTTCTACGCGGGCCTATTCTTCGGTGGCACGGTGGCACAGCGCTACAAGCAGCTGGCCCGCTTGAAGCTCTCGCTGCTGCACGGTTGCCAGACCTGCAACCGGCAGAACATCCCGGGAGCGCTCGCCGCGGGATTCACGCAGCAGCAGCTCGACGCCCTGATCTTCGCCGACTCCACGCCGTTCACGCCAGCGGAGCGAGCCGTGATCACCTACGCCGAGCAGGTGGCGCTGACGCACATGGAAGGGAAGCTCTCCGAGCCGCTGCTGGCAGAGCTGCGCGCGCACTTCACCCAGGAGCAGATTCTCGAGCTCGGCACCGTGATGGCGGTGATCGCCGGAATGGCCAAGCTGTCATTCGTTCTGGACGTCGTCGATCGCGAAGAGTACTGCCCCTTCGCCGCCGAACCGGTGAGCGCGGTCGTCTGATCCGTCACGACGGCCGGCGAATCGGCTCCCGGCCATCCCATTCGCGTGCCGCCTCGCTCATGCGCGAAAAAAACGCCCGTGCGCCCGCACTCGCCTCGATCAGCTCGATCATTCCGCCCGGGTGATGGTCTGTTTCGACGTACGCGAAGCGCATGCCCGCGGCGCAGCCGCGCTGCACCGGCCGCACCCCCCGTCGGGCGAGCTCGGCAAGATCGGCATCGAGCGCGTTGCTCATCACGCCCATGTGGTGCATGCCAGTACCGCGAGCCGCGGCGAATTCGGTGTAAATCGATGGGGTGTCGTCGTGCTGCCGGATGAGCTCTATCTGTAGATCGCCCCAATAGGCGATGGCCACGGTCAGGTCCAGCGGCCCGGCGGGCCGGCCACGGAACAGCAGATCCCGAAAGCCGATGTGCTCGAACAGGAAGAACGGCCCGACACCCATCACCTGCGTCCAGTGCTCGATAGCCCGCTCGAGGTCATCGACCACGAATGCGTTCTGCATGACCGGTCCGAGCAAACGCTTCATGCCGTCCGCCCGGCAGCCTCGCCATGCTCGGCGAGGCGCGCCGCCCAGCGGATGCCGCGGCGCAGCAGCTCGTGGTAGACGGGCGACTCCCAGCTGCACCGCTCGACCTGCGGATACTCCTCGAGAAGCGGCTGCATGTCATATCGGCCGCGGCAATGCCCGAGCGTCAGATACAGCACCGCGCCGGCGCCGTGCTCGTGCAGGTAAAGTACCGGACGCGGCTCGTCAGAAAACCATTCCCGGCGCACGAACTCACCGCGCGCCTTGCCGTTGTAGCGGGTCTCGAGCAGCACGTGATTGGGCCCATACAGGTCCGACAGGTAAATCTCGTCGGTCACCCTGAAGCTCTCGATGCCCTTGACCAGCGGATGGGCCGGATCGCTCACGCGCACCTCGAATTCCATCAACGGTGGATGCGCGACGAATTGGCTGCCGAGCAGCCGTGCGAGCACCGGCATGGTGTCCGGCGCCTCAACCTTCCCGCCGTCGGTCCACTGCAGAATGGAGTTCGTGCCGTGCAGCGCGAACCACCGCCGGCCCCTGGCGAGAAAGCCTGCGAGCGCCTCCTGCTCGGCCGCGCTCGGGCGCACGTCGCAGGTATAGGACAGCAGCGCATCGGCGGCTCCGATCGCCTCGACGTCGGTGTAATCCTCCGCGACTCTTACCCGGATGCGCTCGTGTTCGTGCAGCAGGCCGAGGATCTGCAGACGCGCGAAATCGAAGTCGTGGTAGCGGCCGCCGACCACGAAGTACACATCGATCCTCTGTCCCGCCACGCTGCACCCGTACTGCGCCGGACGCCTACTTCTCGCCCCGGATGTATCGATCCAGCTCGCGATGGAAGTGGCGCACCCGCTGCTCCTGCTCGCCCCACAGCGGTCCGCGGAACCCGCGCGAGCGGATGCCCCGCTGCTGGATCGGCAGCAGCTCTGAGTCCTGATCGAGCACCTCGCCGAGATTCGGCTTCTCACCGAGCGGGACGTGCACCACGTTCGGCCGCGTGGCACCCGTCACGTCGATTCCCTCGGGCAACCCCATCCAGGCCGGAACCGTATAGTCCGGATCATCGACGCACCGGTAGAGGATCATGGTGTCGTAGTAAAACTTCTCCGGATCGCTCGGGTGCGGCAGGAAGCGCATGATGAACACGCCCTCGGGATGCATGCCCATCTGCACGTTCGGAAACAGTCCCGTCGCCCAGCTGTCGGTCAGCTGTCCGTCCGTGAAACGCTCGTAATGCTTCAGTCCCACCCGCCGGGCGCGCGTGCGCTTGGCCTTCTGGACGGCCTCGCGCACCTCGCGGGCACTACCCCGGAAGGACGCCGGGTCGATGCCAGCCTCCTTGAGCATGAACTGCAGATACGGCTCGACGCTGTCCTGATCGCTGACCCGGTGCGACTTGACGCAGATCGGCACGATCATGCGGCTTGCCCCGTTCGGATACAGGTCGTACTGACTGAAATCCTCCATCACGCCCTGCGTCTGCGGGTGGACCCAGGGCAGGTGATAAGTCTCGTAGAACGCATCGACACCGGTCTTCCAGTTCGCATGCCACGCGCTGCGCACGTGATGCACCACGTGCATCCGGTCGATCTCGTAGTTCTCGAGGTACCCCGCGGGCAGGCCGAGATACTCCGCCAGCGGCGGCGCCTTGCCATCCATGTTGATGAACACCAGTCCGGCATGCGTCTGGCAGCGCACCTCGGTCAGACCCGGACGGTGCGCGATGAGGCGCGGATTGAACGTCTCCTCATCGGTAATGCGCTGCAGCTGCCCGTCACAGCCGAACTGCCAGCCGTGGAACGCGCAAGTGAAGCGCGCGACGCTGCCGCGCTCGTTCATGCAGACACGGTTGCCACGATGCGGGCAGACGTTGTAGAAGGCCTTGACGGAGCCGTCGCTCTGGCGCGCGATGATGAACTCCTCGCTGCCGGCCTCGAACACGACGTAGTCCCCGTCCTCAGGGATGTCGCTGGTGACTCCGGCAAGCAGCCAGACCCGCGGCCACAGCTGCCGCCATTCCAGATCCATGAACTCGCGCGTGTAGTAGCGCGACGGATCGGGCACGTCCAGTCCATCGTCGACCGGCGGTTGCTTGGCCTCCAGTGAGTCCGACGGCGCCCCGAGGCTCATCGGCCATTCGACCTTGTAATTCACAGCCATTGCTCGCACTCCTCAGTCAGACGGTCACCGCGCTTGCGGTACACTGAAGTATTCGGGCATGCCCCCGGGCCATACCTCGCCCATCTGGTTGTTCCCGCCGTCGATGACCATCACCTCGCCGTTGATGAACTTCGCCGCCGGTGTCGCCAGATACACCACGGCCTGGGCGACATCGACGGGGTCGCCGAGCTCGTGCATCGGATTGGAGTAACGGAACGTTTCCGCCGCCGGGCGCTCGTAAACGTTCAGCCCCTCGGTATTGATCGACCCCGGAGAGACGCAGTTGACCCGGATGTGCAGCGGCGCCCACTCGGTCGAGAGCGTCTTCGACAGGTAGATCACCCCGGCGCGCGCCGCACAGGTGTGCGCCACCTGCGGCATGCCGCGCCAGACGTTCGCCACTATATTGACGATGTTCCCGGACTGCTGGCGGTCGGCCCAGCGCTGCGCTGCGGCCTGCATCATGTACCACGTGCCGTTCAGGTTCGTGTCGACGACGGCCATCCAGCCCTTCACGCTGAAATCGATCGCGGCCTGCGGAAACTGCCCGCCGCCGTTATTGACCAGGGTGTCCAGGCGACCGAGGCGCGTGTAGATCTCATCCATGAGCCGACCGACGGCCTCCGGATCGCGAATGGTCATCGGAACCCCGAGCACGTCGCGATCCAGGTGGCGGCGGATGCCGTCTATCGTTTCCTGCAGTTTCTCCTGACGGCGGCCGCAGATCACCACGTTCGCGCCGAGTCGGGCGCATACGTAGGCGATGGCGCGCCCGATCCCGCTGCCGCCTCCGGAGATGAGCACGGTCTGGCCGTCGAGCAGCCCATCGCGGTACACGAGCGCGTGTGTCGCGAGAGCCTCATCGGACAAACCCCAGGGTTCCGGGGACGCGTCGGCTCGAGTTAGTGATGACATTGGTGATGCTTTCATTCTGCGCCTGCATGTTCAGACATCATGTCCCCAATCCAAAGATCGCGATACTGGCAACGTTGCGGTTCGGAATACCGCCGAGATTGTGGGTCAACCCGACCGCCGGCGTATCGAGCTGGCGCTGCCCGGCACGGCCGAGCAGCTGCAGATAGACCTCGTAGGCCATGCGCAGGCCAGTCGCGCCAATCGGATGGCCGAAACATTTCAGGCCGCCGTCGATCTGACAGGGGATCGCACCGCCGCGATCGTAGCGGCCGTCGAGCACATCGTGCGGCGCGCGGCCCTCGTCCGAGAACCCCAGATCCTCCATGAGCACGAGCTCCGTGATCGAAAAGCAGTCGTGCACCTCGAGCAGATCGATCTGCTCGCGCGGCCGGGTGATGCCTGCCTCCCGATACGCACGCGCGGCGGCGATGCGCGTCGTGAGGGTGTGGCTGCCGTCCCACGAGCGGTGGCCCATCTCGACCCCATTGCTGGTCGCGAGCTGCAGCGCCTGGACCGTGACGAAATCGCGCTTGCCGAGCGAGCGGGCGACCTGCGGTGTGGTCACGATCGCGCAGGCGGCCCCGTCGCTCACGCCGCAGCAGTCGAGCACGCCGAGCGGAGAGGAGACCATCGGCGCGCCGAGCACCTGATCAACGGTGATGCGATTGCGCAGGTGCGCCTTGGGATTGCCGGCGCCGTTGTCGTGGCTCTTGCAGGAGATGTGCGCCATGGCCCGGCGCAGCTGCGCAATGGAGTATCCGTGGCGGGCCGCATAGGCGCTGGCGAGCTGCGCGAACGCCCCGGGCGCGGTGCTCGAGGGCAGATACAGGTCCTCGAAGGTACCCTTGGTGCGTTCCGGCAGTCCCGCATAGCCGGTGTCCTTGAGCTTCTCCACTCCCATGGCGAGCGCGATGTCGCACGCCCCCGCCGCGACCGCATGAACGGCGCCGCGCAGCGCCTCGGTGCCCGTGGCGCAGAGATTTTCCACGCGAGTCACCGGGATATTCGCCAGGCGCAGACCCATCGCCAGCGGCAGCGATGACTTTCCCGTGCTCTGCTCGTCGAAGAAGATCCCGAGCCAGGCCGCCTCGATCCGATCGCGCTCCACGCCTGCGTCCGCACTTGCCTCGGCGAATGCTTCGAGCATCAGGTCATCCGGCCCGCAGTCCCAGCGCTCGCCGAAGCGCGAGCAGCCCATACCGATGATCGCGACCTTGTTTCGGATGCCGTCGGCCATAGCCACGCTCAGACCTTCTTTGCCTTCCAGAAATAGCGCCGGTAGGCGCGCATCCGATCGAAATCCTTGATGCGAAACACGAAGTTCACCGCATCGCCGACCTGCAGCTCGCCTGGATCGAGATCGGCGAACTCCATCAGCAGGTTTCCTCCCGCCTCGAGCTCGACGTTGCCGTACACGTAGGGAGGCCGCGGGCAGTAGGCTTGCCAATCCTCGGTAAAGGACTTCACGCGGCCCAGGGTGTCGGCCAGCCGATGGTCTTGCTGCGAGTCCGGGTGCCGGCACTCGGGGTTGACGCAGACACGGCTCTTGGGGAACTGCACGGTGCCGCACGAACGGCAGCGCCCCCCCACGAAGGCCGTCGTCTGCCGGCGCTTGCGCCAGGCGACGGTATGGGCGGTGCGGTTGTCCCGCTCCGCACGCATGCCGAAGTGCGGCTCGAGCAGCCCGCTGTGGGCCAGGTAGCGCGTGTAGTACGGCTCCAGCTTCGCTTGCCCGAGCGTCTCGGCGAGCGTCGGCCGTGCCACTGCGCCAGCACGGTCCGCGGCGATGAGCACCAGCACATCGACGCCCTGCCCAAATCCGACGAGCACGATCCGCTGCCCGGGACGAGCCGTCTCGAGGGCGGCGGTAAGCATCAGCAGCGGGTGCGCGGCGCCCGTGTCGCCGCAGCTCTGGCGCAGATCGTCCTGCAGCCGGGCGTTCGCGAGACCCGCCGCCTGGGCCACCCGCCGAGCCGCGCCGGTCGGTCCGTGCATCACCAGCTGGTCGATCTGTTCCGCGCCGAGCCCGGCGGCTGCGAGCGTGCGCGCAATCGCGGCCACGACGAGCTTCATGACGCCCTCGTCGCGGACCCACCGCTCCTCGAGCGCATACTCGAAGCGCTCATCGCCCATGCGATAGTGATCCACGAAGTCTGCCGAGAGGCTCTCGGCGGCGACGATCGCCGCGCTCGGTACAATCCCGGCCGCCTGCGGATCGCGCACAATCAGCAGCGCCGCGGCTGCGGCCCCGAACTGCAGCTCCTGGGGGCTTCCCGGCCGTGCCAGGCGCGCATCACTCGCAATGAGCAGCTCCGCGCCCGTCTCGTCCTGGCGCGCCAGGGCGGCGAGCGCGGAAGTCGCAGCGCGCAGACTCCCGCCGCAGTCGCTCGTGCGGATCGTCTCCGGCAGATCGAGCGCGCCGGCCACTACAGTGGCGTTGCTGCGATCGGCGAACGGCAAGGTCGTCGAGGCAAGCGTCACAGCAGCCGCAGTGCCCACCAGCCCCGCCGCGCCGTTCAGGCAGCGCCGTCCGGCCTCCACGGCCATCGTCAGCGCATCCTCGTCCCAGTTGCATATCGCGCGGGCGCCTGAGGGCGGCGTGGGACCCGGCGGCCCGAGCCACTGCAGTGCCTGTGCGATGCGCTCGCGTTCGAGCCGCAGGGAGGGCACGTAAATGCCGCAGGAGACGATGCTCGACAGCGCGCGCATCGGCCGATCAATTCTCGAACAGCGGATCGAGCAACGGCGGAACGCGCAGCGCCTCCGGCACGCGCTCTGTCCCGATGCGCCGATCGAGCTCGGCGTGCCAATGGTAGATCCTGCGCTCCTGGTAGTTCAGCGGAATCCCGTGGAACCCCGGTGACATGACGGACTCCTGAATCGCCGCCGCGAACTGCAGGTCCTCATCCAAAATGCGGTCGAAGTTGGCGATGCGAACCTTCCACAGCTCCGGCGGCGGCCCATCGCCCCAGTCGGGCGCGAACCAATGACACTCGATCCTCATGGTCGTGTCTGAGGTCGGCCAGAACAGCAGGAACGGACAGCCGGTCGGATCGACCGGAACCACCAGATTCGGATAGAAATTAAACGACGGATTGTTGTTCGTCGAGATCACGGTGGCGGTTTCGATACGGCGCATGCCGCGCGTACCGGGATCGACCCAGTCCGCACGGCGGTTCGGCGTCACCATGAGCGAGTGTCCGTGGCGATACAGAGCAATCGAGGTGCCACGGTGATCGAGAAACCGGTCCACCGTGTTCTGATGAATCGATTTGAGGTGGTAGACCTCCAGAAACGCATCGAGCAGCACCTTGACGTTGCATTTCACCTCGAAGCTCTGCTGCGATATCAGCCGCCACTCGAGCGGCTGGAACTGCTGGAAATACTCCACGAACGGCGCAAAGTGCCGCTCAAGGGGTTCGGCGTTCGGATCCTCGTTGATGAAAATCCAATTGTAGAACCGCTCGCAGCGCACCGCCTTCAGGCCGCGGGCACACGGATCGAGACCCACGAAATCGCGCTTGTCGCGCAGGTTGATCAGACTGCCGTCGAGTGCGTACGTCCAGCCGTGGTAGCCGCAGACGAAACCCGGGACGCACCCCTTCTCGCCCTTGACCACCGGGGCGCCGCGGTGCTGGCAGGTGTTGTAGAAGGCGCGCACGAGGTCGTCCTTGCCGCGCACGATCACGATCGGCGCCCCGCTCTTGCGCGACAGCAGAAAGGAGCCCGGCTCGGGCAACTCGTCGATGTGACAGGCGTACAGCCAGCTGCGCCGCCAGAGAAACTCCCGCTCCAGCGCGAGAAATGCCGGATCCACGTAGCGTCCGGCCGGAATGTCCGGCAGGCGAGGGAAGCCATCCGGCGGCGCAGTACGCTCCGCCTCGTACTTCATGCCATCCAGAAATCGCTTTACGGTTGCCGTGTCCACCGACTACCCCCTTCGGGCTGCCGCCCGGACCCCGGACGGCGCCCGAGCAATTATAGGCATCCGCGAATCAATAAGAAACAGGCGTGACTGTTTTTTTTAGAAGGCTGGAAACCAGGTGAACCAGCCATTCCGCCGGTCCGTCACACCCCTCACCGGCGGAACGCTTTGCCTTGGCGACCGGCCCTGATAGATGTAAAAAAAACCGGACTGCTTGTTTTTTGTCTCGGGCACGCGTAGCTTCGCGCCTCTGATGTGCCGTCGATATCGAGACGGCACAGGTAACTGATGCACGGCGTTCCATCTGGGGGGTTCGACGCGTATGAGAACGATCAGGCACGACGCGCGGCATGGCCGCGTCCGCCACACTGTCCATTATTTGCTCACTGCGGCCGCCATGGCCGCGCTTCTGCCCGCGCAAGGCCAAGCCGCAGCGGCACCCGGCAAGGCAGCCGCTCCCGCAAGCAGCGCGGCGTCCGGAGCGGCGCTGCAGCTGCGGGAAATCACCGTCACCGCCGAGCGGCGCCGGACGAACCTGCAGACCACACCGGTCGCAGTCACGGCGATCGATTCGCACGCGATCCAGGCGATGGCGCCGCGCACGATCGCCGACCTGGCGCAGCTGGTGCCGAACTTCTCGGTGAACAAGATCAACGGCTTCAATGCCGCATCCTTCGCCATGCGCGGCGTCGGCAACACCTCGATCATCGTCTACAACTCGCCGCCGGTCGCGGTGTTGCTCGACGGCTTCGTGATGCCGAGCACAGAGACTCAGCTGCTCGATCCGTTCGACGTGCAGTCGATCCAGGTTCTGCGCGGCCCGCAGGGAACGCTGTTCGGCGCCAACACCATCGGCGGCGCAGTCGTCGTGCGTACCAAGGCGCCCGTGCTCGATAAGACCAGCGTCGATGTGCAGGGTCAGACCGGCAGCTACAACACGACCATCCTGCAGGGCGCGCTCAACATTCCGCTGATCAGCCACCATCTGGCGCTGCGCTTGGTTGCCAGCCGCGACCGCGAGCAGGGCTGGATGCACAACGGCGCCAGCGACACCATCAACGGGGTGACCTACACCGGCAACGGCAAGCGCGTGGGCGGAACCGACGTCTACACGTATCGGGCCAAGCTGCTGTGGGTACCCTCGTCCCTCATGCGCACGGAGTTCGAGTACGAGGGCCTGAACGACGTGTCGGCCAGTCCGGCGGCGGTCAATCTCACGCCCAGCAACGTCACGCCGGGCACGAACGTCCCGTACTTCGTGTTTGCGCAGCTGGGACTGCCCGGGCACTTCACCGGCAATCCCCTCTACCAGGCAGGCCTGACCAACCGCAATGGCTATCTGATCGACACGCAGTCCGGCCAGCACGTCACGGCAGAGGGCTATCACCTCAACACGGACTTCTATCTCGAGCCGGGCACGATCACCTGGGTGCAGGGCTACCGGACTCAGAACACGAGCCTGCCGTCGAACTACACCGGCGTGGTCGGCCCGCTGTCGGTGTTCGATGCCAACCGCTCGGATGACCGTCGGACGTGGCAGGAGGAGGTGCGCTTCGCCTCGAAGCAGATGGGTCCTCTGAACTACGTCGCCGGCCTGTTCTACTACAACGATCACGACGCCTTCTGCGTGGCGCAGATCCTCGGCATCTACGATCTGTTCGGGGTGCCGACTCCTCCGGGGGCGCAGCCCGGCGGCTACAACAACAACCCGCAGGTCCTGTGCAACGCGCAGTCGGAGAAGTCCTCGGCGGTTTACGCCCAGGGAAACTGGCGCTTCACGTCGAGGACCACACTGACCGTGGGCGCACGCTACTCGCACATCACCAAGAACTGGATCGGCCGGCAGCAGGTTTTCGTGCAGCAGTTGCCCTCCCCGACCGGTCAGTTCACACCGAGCTTCACCTGGCAGCAGCTCGGCAACCTCATGAATGCGGGCAATTTCGCGGCCTATCCGTTCGGCGTGGTGACCGACAGCCACACCTGGACCGACCCGACCTACAACGTCTCCTTGTCGCACAAATTCTCCCGCAACCTGTTCGTCTACGGTACGTATTCGCACGGCTTCCAGGCCGGCGGCTACAATGACCAGGTCGGCACGAGCGGCAATCCGATCACACCGGCGGAACGAAAGCCGACCAACCCGGAGATGGCCGACTCCTTCGAGCTCGGCATGAAGAGCGAGCTGTTCGATCATCGGGTGCGCCTCAACGAGGCAGCGTTCTACGTCAAGTACTCGAACGTGATCCGCCAGGTGGTCGTGCCGGTCACCAACCTCAACGGGCAGCCCGGCGAGGAGACGCTGTTCCGCAATGCCGCATCGATGAAGGCGTACGGCATCGAGAACGAGCTCACCGCGCTGCTGACTGAGAACCTGATCCTGCACGTTCCGGTCAGCTACCAGCACTGCGAGTACACGGGATTTTATAGTGGGGTCGGCAGCTCGACCGTCAACTTGACCAATCTGCCCGTCGACCGCTGTCCGGAATGGACCGCGACGGCCGACCTGAACTACACCGTGCCAATGCGCGACTCGCTGGGCAGCTTGGACGTCGATCTGTCCGAGAACTACGTGTCAAAGAACCTGGACACGTACTCGCTCGCCCTGCCGTATGCGCCGTTCACGCAGACGTATGCCCAGGCGCGCGCCCTGCTCGATGCTGCCGTGACCTACAGGACTCCCGACGACCGGATCACCGTGCGCCTCATCGGGCGCAACCTGGCCGACCGCAAGTACCTGGAATCGGCGCAGAACGTCGACCCGCTGTGGGTCTGGGGCTTCTACGGTGAGCCGCGCTACCTCGGCGTCGAGGTCGGCTACAAGTTCAGCCGGCGCTAGAGGGCTCGGCCTTAGACGACATCGTCCGCGCGCAACGCGGCGATGTCGCTGGCCGAGTAGCCGAGACTGCGCAGAATCTCCTGCGTGTGCTCACCGGTCTGTGGCGGCGGCCGTTCAATGCCGCCGCCACAGCGGGACAGCCTGACCGGCAGGTCAGGAACCGGCACCGCCGAGGCGAGTCCCGGATAGTCCGCGACATCGCGGAGCATGTGCATCGCGGCCACCTGGGGATCCTCGAGTGCCTGTTGCGGGGTCAGAATCGGACCGGCCGGGATGCCGGCGTGCTGCAGCGAGGCGAGTGCCTCGGCGCAGGTCCGCTCGCGGCACCAGGCACGCATGCGCTCGAGGATCGGCTCGCTGTGATCGGCCCTCGATTGATCGGTTGCAAAGCGAGGATCGCTCATCCAGCGCTGCGCCTCGCCCATGAGGCGGGCCCAGCGGCAGAACAGGCCATCGCCCACCACATGGGTGAGGATATGACCATCGCGGGTGGCGAATACGTCCGACGGTGCCGACGTCTGGACCCGATTGCCGGTGCCGACCCGGTTGATGCCGGTCGCGCCCTGTTCGATCAGATGCGAGCCGAAGACCGCGAGCGCCGTGCCGAGCAGCGTCGCCTGCACCTCCTGGCCCTCCCCGGTCTGCTGGCGGTGCATCAGTGCGGCCAGCGTTGCGAACGCGCTGAGCACGGCAGTCGTGTAGTCCACGTAGGGGGCAGCCGCCTTCACCGGCGCGCCGGGCGTGCCGGTGATGTACATGGCACCGGACATCGCCTGGCCGACCCCATCGAAGCCGCCGCGCTGGCGGTAGGGACCGGCATCGCCGAAGGCGCTTTGGCTGACAAGGATGATGTCCTGCCGGAGGGCGCACAGCGAAGGATAGTCCAGTCCCAGCTTCGTGCGCGCATCCACCGGCAGATTGACCACCACCACGTCCGCGGTGGCGACGAGACGGGCGATGATCTGCCGGGCGGCCGGATGCGTGAGCTCGAGCGCGAGCGATCGCTTGTTACAGGCGGTCTGAAACAGCACCGCGCCTTCTCCACCGGCCGTGATCGGGGCGATGAACCGGTCTTCGCCGCCGCCGCGCCGCTCGATGCGGATCACGTCCGCGCCGAGATAGCCGAGCAGCGTCGCGCAGTAGGGTCCGGCGACGTACCGCCCGAAATCGAGTACTCGAACGTTATTCAGTAGCATATTGCCTACAGGAGCCCCCATGGACTTTCGATTGACCGACGAACAGACCGCTTTGCAGGCTGCGGCCCGCCAGTATGTGCGCGAGCGGCTGATGCCGCTCGCAGCGGAGATCGATCGACAGGACAGCCCGCCGCCGCACACCCTGGTGCGCGAATACGCCGAAATGGGTTTCCTCGGCCTGAACGTGAGCCCCGAGTACGGCGGCCTCGGCCTGAGCAATCTCGATGCGCTGATCGTGCTCGAGGAATTCGGCAAGTGCTCCTCCGCACTTGCCTTTCCGGTGTTCGAGTCGTGCGTCGGACCGGTGCGCTCGGTCGAGCACTTCGCCGGCGAGGCCCTGCGCCGGCGCGTCATTCCGCGTGTCTGCAACGGCGAGATGATCGTGGCCGTCTCGATGTCCGAGCCGCAGGCCGGCTCGGCGCTCAGCGATCTGACCACGCGCGCCGAAGTGCGTGCCGACCGCGTGGTGCTGAACGGGACGAAGCGCTGGTGCTCCGGCGGAGGCCACGCGGACGCTTACGTGGTCTACTGCCGCATGAGCGCCGATCCCGGCGCCAAGGGCATCGGGGCGGTCCTGGTGGAAAAGGACACGCCCGGATTGACCTTCGGCGCACGCGAGAGCCTCATGGGATTTCGCGGTGTGCCGAGCAGCGACCTGTATTTCGACGAGTGTGCGGTGCCCGTCGAGAACGTAATCGTACCGGCCGGCGGCTTCAAGAAGCTGATGGAGACGTTCGATCTGGAGCGCTGCGGCAATGCCACCATGGCGCTCTCGCAGGCGAGCGGCGCACTCGAGGACGTCATCGCCTATGTCCAGGAGCGCAAGCAGTTCGGCAAGCCCCTGGTCGACTTTCAGGCCGTGCAGCTGAAGCTCGCTGAGATGCAGATGAAGGTGGAGGCCGCGCGACTGCTGATCTGGCGGGCGGTCGCCAGTGCCAGCGACGGCCTGCCGAACGCGCTCGATTCCTCGGTCGCTAAATGCTTCGCCAATGAGACGGCGCGAGAGGTTTGCGGCCATGCGGTGCAGCTGATGGGCGGTTACGGCTATTCGCGCGAATTCCCCATGGAGCGCCGCCTGCGTGACGCGTGGGGGTGGGGCATCGCCGGCGGCGCGATCGACATCCAGAAGGTCAACATTGCCTCGGCCATGATCGGGCGACGCTTCGATCAACGCCGCTAGGAGTGCTCGGACTGCGCGGTGTCCGCCGGTGCGAGGGCGATCTCGACCCTGCCATCGAGCACCCGCACGGCGTGCCGCGCCAGCGGCTGGGTCGCGGGCGCACCGAGCACCCGGCCGTCGCGCACGTCGAACGAGGCGCCATGCAACGGGCAGATCAGCCGCACGCCGCGCAACCGTCCCTCGTGCATGCGCGCGTAGGCATGCGTGCAGATATTGTCGAGGGCGAACACACCCTGGCGCGTACGGCAGACCAGCACCTCGCGACCGGCCACGGTCAGACAGCGCATGGCGCCTTCCGGGAGTTCCTCGAGGGTGACAACCGGGTGAAAATTCTCGTCGCTCAACGTTCGCTGCCACTCACGGACCCCAGCGGGCCGAAGATGCTACTGTACCGCAGACGTCCAAAAACAAACAGGCGTGACTGTTTCTTTTACGGGACGCCTGGGCTATGATGTCGCGTCATGCGAGGGGGAAGTCCATGACGAAAATCACGTTCATCGCGAGAATGACCGTCAAGCCGGAGTGCGAGCGGGAATTCATCGCGCACTGCCAGACGCTCGAGCAGTACGTGCGCGCTAACGAGCCCGACACCCTGGCCTACGAATTCTACCGGCTGCGCGAGCCAAACCGCTTCGCGGTGCTCGAGTCCTTTCGGGACGAGCAGGCCGAGCACCACCACATGAGCTCGGCGATGCTCGCGCAGATCGCTCCGCAGATCGGCGCGTGCCTCGAGGGCACGTGGGTTCGAGAATTCTTCGATTCCCTGTAAGCCGCCGCGATGTCACCGCTTAAGAACTCTCCACGCAGCGAGTCGCTGCGTTCGGTGCGGATTCAGGTCACCACGCTCGGCGATTTGCTGCTGACGGCCGCTGACCGCTATCCGGACTCCCCGGCGCTCATCCTGCCCGGCCAGCGGATGACCTACGGCGAACTCGCCGCGAACGCGCTGCGGCGCGCCCGCAGCCTGCAGGCCCTCGGCGTGCAGCCGCACGAGCACGTGGGGCTGCTGCTGCCGACCTCCTTCGAATTCGTCGAGATGCTCTTCGCCATCGCGCTGTGCGGCGCGGTCGCAGTACCGATGAATGCGCGTTACCGGCACAACGAGCTCGCCTACGTCATCGAGAACGGCGACCTGGTCGCGGTGTTCACCACCGACCGGATCGCCGAGCAGGTGAATTTCGTCGAGCGGCTGACGAACGCGCTGCCGGAGTTGAAGGACGCCAGCGATCCGCGCCGCCTGTCGCTCGCCGCGGCGCCACATCTGCGCAATCTGGTGCTGCTCGGCGCCTCGAAGCCCCACGGCTTCCTTCCCGAGCACGAATTCGACGCTCTGGCCGCGCAGTGGAGCGAGGATCACGTGCACGAGTCGCGCCTGCAGGTGCGCCTGCGCGACGTGGCGATCATGCTCTACACCTCCGGCACCACCTCGAACCCCAAGGGCTGCCTGCTCTCGCACGAGGCCATGGTGCGCAATTCGATCGCGCTCGGGCGCCATCGCTATTCGCTCACCCACGACGATGTGTTCTGGTCGCCCCTGCCGATGTTCCACATCGCGGCGATCCTGCCGCTGTGCGCCATCTTCGATGTGGGGGGCGTCTACGCCACCATGACGCATTTCGATGCCGGCAAAGCCCTGCACATGCTCGAGGACGAACGCGTCACGGCGACCTACCCGTGCTTCGTCACCATCATGTCGGACCTGATTCATCATCCTGACTTCCCGAAGACGGATCTCTCGCGCATCAAGCTGATGAATTCCAATTTCGCCGTCCAGCCGCCGGCGATCGCCGAGGCGATGCTCAAGGCGATGCCGGATGCGCTGTACGTCGGCACGTTCGGCATGACCGAAACGGCCGGAACCGTAACCACCAGCCGCCTCGACGACCCGCTCGCCGAGCGCATCGGTCGGCTGGGCCGGCCGTTACCCGGCCTGCAGGTGCGCATCGTCGACCCGCAGAGCGGCGCCGACGTGCCCGCCGGCACGCGAGGCGAGGTCCTGGTGCGCGGCTACAGCACGCTCGAGGGCTATTACAAGGATCCGCACAAGACGGCTCAGGCGCTCGATGCGCAGGGCTGGTTTCACACCGGCGACATCGGCTCCCTCGATGCCGCCGGGACCATGATGTTCCACGGTCGCGTCAAAGATATGCTCAAGGTCGGCGGCGAGAATGTCGCTGCGGCCGAAATCGAGAGCTGCCTGCAGCGCCACCCCGCGGTGAAGCTTGCCCAGGTGGTCGGCGTGCCCGATGCACGGCTGATGGAAGTGGCGGCCGCCTTCGTCGAATGCCATGAGAACGCCACTGTGGAGGCGCAGGAGCTGATCGATTTCTGCCGCCGCGAGATCGCGAGCTTCAAGGTGCCGCGCCACGTCCGGTTCGTCAGCGCCTGGCCGATGTCGACCAGCAAGATCCAGAAGTTCCGGCTGCGCGATGAGCTCCTGGCGGAGCTCGAGCGCGTCACTCAGCAGGGGTAACGCCACATGTCCACTACCTTCGTCGCCACGCTCGTCGTCAAGCCAGGCATGGAAAAGCGCTTCGAGGAGCTGCAGCGCGAACTGTCGCAGCTGACTCACCAGAGCGAGCCGGACACGCTGGTCTACGACGTGATCCGACACCGCACCAAGGCCTCGACCTACATCGTCTACGGCCGCTTCAAGGACGACGCGGCGTTTCAAACCCACCAGAAATCGTCATTCCACGATCGTCTCGTGCCGCCGATCCTCGCCTGCCTGGCGCAGGAGATGGACCTGCAGATGTTCGACTGGGTAGCCTGACACCCTGCGGCTCGTCCAGATCCTCGGCGCGCGCCCTACGCCCGCCGGCACCGCGCCGCGACTGGTATGCTCCCGGGCGGCCGCCCACGCCCCGCCGGTGCGGGGCATGTCCGGCGCGCCGCCGCCCTCAGTGCCGGGCGGCCTTGAACGCCAGCAGCACGTTCCCGGGCATGTGGAAATACAGGCCGTAGCCTGAGTTGATCACCACGTAGCCGTCACGCACCACGGCCCCGGGGCCATCGAAGGATCCACCTCGGCCGGGCGCACCGGAGGCCGTCTTGAACGCGCGCAGGGTGTTGTATCGCCACAGCAGCTTACCGGTGCTGGCCGCGTAGGCGCTGAGCATGCCATCCATGTGACCGGCGATGATCACCCCGGGAATCGACGTGATGGCCGCCACGATGCCGGGATCGCAGAACGGCCGGCCATGACAGAAATCGGTCGCGGGATGGGACCAGAGGATACGCCCAGTCGCGGCGTCGAGCGCGTACAGCCCGGGACGGGGCGGCGAGGGATACGTGCGCCCGTCGTGGCCGTTCTTCATGTCGGAGATCGGTACGAACACCCGCCCGTCGTAGGCCGTCATGCCGAATTCGATGCCGCCCTGCACCCCGCCGCGCCCGACGCTACGCCTCCACAGGATTCGCCCGCGCGCATCCGGGTCCAGCGCGTATACGACGCCGCTCTTCTGCCCGGCGAGCAGAACCTGATGGCCATTGGGCAGCCTCGTTAGGATCACCGAGGCGCCGAAATCGGCGTCCGGCCCGTCCTGGCGCGGGCAATTGGGGTTGCCCTTGAACATGCAGGCCACGTTCCACGCGTCACCCGCGAGCAGTTGGCGGTGCCAAACGATCTTGCCGTCCGCGAGCCGCATCGCGACCACGGCATCGCTCATGTCGTCGGCCGGCGAAGTGTAGTTGTCCCCGGTGGCGACATAGAGCAGGCCGCGCCGCGAATCGATGGTCGGGCTGTTCCAGACCGGTACGCCCGACGGTGCGAGAATGTCCACCCCCGCACGCGTCTTGCCGACGACCCGCGGCCGGGTCGGGATGGTGTAGGTCCGCCAGCGAACCTGCCCGGTCCGGGCATCCAGGGCGACGACGGAACCGCGGAACGAGCAGCACGGCTTGTGAATGGCCGCCGCGGTCGCCTCCTCGAGGGAGGAGACCGGCACGTACAGCGTGCCGTCGTACAGGGCCGGTGTGCCGGTCAGCGTGGCATCGGGATGGGCGGTGACTTTCCTGCGCCACTGCAACCGGCCGGTGAGCGGATCGACCGCGTAGACGTTGCCGATGATGTCGCCGAAATACAGGTGCGCCCCGTGGTCGTGGCCGCCGGGCGGCGCCAGCACCATTGCGGTACGCACCTCGGCGCTGGCCCGGTAAGTCCAGCGCACGCAGCCGCTCGACAGATCGAGGGCATAGATCGTGCCGTTCTGGCTGCCGACATAGACCGCCCCGTAGGCGATCGCCGGTTGGGATCGGGCACGCAGGGCGCGCGGAAAGGCGAAAGCCCACTTGAGCTTCAAACGAGGGACCTCGGCCGGCGGGAGCTGGGCGACCGAGCCGGGGATGAACCGCGAGTTATCAAGCCCCCAGCCGTAGGGCACCGGTCGCTGAGCGAGATCAAATCGGGCGGCGGCTCCGGTGCACAGCGGCAGCGGATATTGTTTGCGCTTCGCGCTCAGCCGCTGGCCGGAAAGGTATTCGGCGACCTCGCGCTTCTGCAGCAGGGTCAGCGGCTTGGCTTCCTCGATCATCATGCCGTGAGTGAGCGCCGCGAGGATCGCCCCCGGCGTCATCATCTGCAGGAAGAACTTCTCCGGCGCCGCCGGCACTTCGCCCAAATGACAGGCCGCGCAGTGCTGCGCGAACACCTGCGCGCCGGGCCAGTGCTGCGGATCGGTGGCGTGAGCGGCCGAGGCGAAATGCGGCGCGCCGCGCGCCGGCTCCGGTCCGCTCGGCACCGGACTCGCCAGTGCCGGCACGATACCCCACACGCATCCGATGAGCACCGCTAAGCTGACTCGACGCATCGTTGTCCCTCCAAGAAGAAACCGATTGTCCAGTGCCTGACCGTTACAGCCGCTGAGGCTCCTCGATCAGCGCGCGCAGCGTGCCGAGGAAGGCCGCACCCACCGCTCCGTCGATCACCCGGTGATCGGCCGAGAGGGTCAGGGTCATGATCCTCGCGACTGCCGCAACCCCCTCGAGCGCGACGACCCGATCCTCCGCCGCGCCCACTGCGAGAATCGCCACCTGCGGCGGGTTGATGATCGCATCGAAGCGGGGCAGCCCGAACATGCCCAGATTGGAAATCGTGAACGTTGCGCCGCTGATCTCTTCGCGGGTGAGCTCCCCGCGGCGCGCGCGCTCGAACAGCTCGGAGGTCACCGCGGCGATCTCGGCCGGACTCTTCGCATCAGCCCCGCGCACCACCGGAGTGATCAGTCCGTTGGCCGTGGCCACGGCGACGGCCACGTCGGCCCGGGCGAAACGCACCATCTCCTCGCCTTCGAGCCAGGCATTGAGTTCCGGATGGCGCCCGAGCGCGAGCGCGCAGCTGCGCACCAGCAGATCGTTCACCGTGATCCGCCGGCCCGCTTCCCGTGTCACCTGCGCCGCTCGCTGCACCAGCGCTGCGGCCCGCACGTCGATACTCAGGCGGTAATGCGGGATCGTCTGTTTGGACTCGAGCAATCGGCGCGCGATGGTGATGCGGGTGGGCGAGAGTCGCACGCGTACCGCCGTGTTGTCCTCCCCGCCAGCCGCTACCGAGGCAGCCGCGCCCGACTGCGCCGCAAGCGCCTCGACGTCCTCGCGCGTGATCCGGCCGTTGCGGCCGCTGCCGCGGACGCGTGCCAGATCAATGCCCAGGCGTTGCGCGAGACGCTTCGCGTGCGGGCTGACGCGCGGCTCCTCGTCTGCCGCCTCCGTCTCGGGCGCCGCCTCATGGACAGCGGCGGATGCACTCGTCCCTGCCGTGCCCTCGGGCTCGAAGGATACCTGTGCGCCCTTGAACTCCTCGATGAATCGCCCGAGCGCCCGTTCGCTCACGTCGTCTTCCGCGAGCACGGCGAGCAACGCGCCGACCGGGCGAACCTCGCCGGACTCGGCGACGATTCGGCGCAGCGTCCCGCTGAAGGGCGAGTCGACCGTGTTCACGATCTTCTCGGTCTCGACCTCGAGCAGCGGCTCACCCTTGTCGATGCGCTGCCCGGCGGACGCATTCCAACGAATCACGGTACCTTCGGTCATCTCGATGCCCCACTTGGGCATCGTGACCGCGTGGATCTGCTCGCTCATCGATTCTTTCCCAACACTTGGCGGATGGCGCCCTCAATACGCTGCGGACCGGGCACGTAGGCGCGCTCGAGGGCCGGGGAAAACGGCACCGGCGTATGCGGTGCGGTGACCAGCACGACCGGCGCCTTGAGCGACCCGAAGCCGCGCCCGGCCGCCAGAGCCGCGATGTCGGCGGCGACGCTGCAGCGCGGCGGCGATTCGTCGACGACCACGAGCCGCCCGGTGTTCTGCAGGCTCTCCAGAATGGTCTCCTCATCGAGCGGCGAGGTGGTGCGCGGATCGATCAGGTCACAGCTGACCCCCTCCTTGGCAAGCGCATCGAGCGCCTTCTCCGCGAACACCACCATGCGGCCGATCGCCACGACCGTCGCATCGGTGCCTTCGCGCAACAGATTCGCCTCCCCGAAGCGCACGCGAAACGGCTCCTCGGGCACCTCGCACTTGCGCGGATAGAGCGCCTTATGCTCGAAGAACACGACCGGATCGTCGTCGCGGATCGACTCGATGAGCAGCCCTTTCGCGTCACGGGCATTCGAGGGCACCACGATCTTCAGGCCCGGTATCGCCGTGAGCAGCCCGTAGATGGCCTGGGAGTGCTGCGCGCCCATGTTCATTCCCGCGCCCATGGCCATGCGGATGACGACCGGGCAGAGGCTCTTGCCGCCGAACATGTAGCGAAACTTCGCCACCTGGTTGTAGATCTGATCCATGCACACGCCGACGAAATCGGCGAACATCAGCTCGGCGACCGGACGCAGGCCGGCGAGCGCCGCGCCGGCGGCGGCCCCCACGATGGCCGATTCGCTGATCGGCGTGTCGATGACCCGCCCGGCACCGAATCGCGGCAGCAGCCCCTTGGTGACGCCGAAGATCCCACCCGAGGCTTCGCGCTGTCCTGCGGTTCCGCCCGCCCCGCCAGAGACATCCTCCCCGAGCACGATGACGCGTGGATCCCGTTCCATTTCCTGGTGCAGTGCCTGATTGATGGCATCGCGCATCGAAAGCTGTGGCATGGCTGTCGTCCTGGCGAATCGGGCGCTTCAGTAGCTGATGTACACGTCGGTCGTCAGCTCGGCCTCCGACGGCATGGGCGCTGCGCGGGCGGCGCTCACCGCCGCATCGATCTCCAGGAGCACCGCGCGGTCGATGGCATCGAGCTCCGTGGCCGCAATCGATCCGTCGGCCGCCACCGTGGCGCGAAAGCGAGTCAGACAATCCATCGTGGCGCGCTGATGCTCGATTTCACCCTTGGCGCGGTAGTTCTGCGGATCGCCTTCGAAATGCCCGTAGAAGCGCGTCGTCGTGGCCTCGATCGTGCTCGGGCCGCCGCCGGTGCGCGCGCGAGCCACCGCGCGCTGCATGGCCGCATGCACGGCGAAGAAATCACTTCCGTCGACCCGCTCGGCCGGCATGCCGAACGCCGCGCTGCGCGCGCTGATGTCCTTCGAGCCGACCGCATAGTCCGCCCCGGTGTGCTCGCTGTAGCCGTTGTTCTCGAAGACGAAAATGGTTGGCACGCCGAGCACCACCGCCAGATTCATGGCCTCGAACACCGTGCCCTGGTTGCAACTGCCGTCACCGCCGAAGGCGACGCTCACCCGCCCTTCGCCCGAGGCGGGGCGGCGCAGTTGGCAGGCGATGGCGGCGCCCACGGCGAGCGGCGGCCCACCGCCGACGATAGCGTTGGCACCGAGCATGCCCTTGTCGAAATCCGCGATGTGCATCGAGCCGCCCTTGCCTTTGCACAGTCCATCGCGACGTCCGTAGATCTCCTTCATCATGCCGGTAACGTCGCAGCCCTTGGCGATGCAGTGGCCGTGACCGCGATGCGTGCTGACGATGTAATCCTCGTCCGTCAATGCCGCGCACACGCCCACCGCCACGGCCTCCTGTCCGGCGTACAGGTGCGTAAAGCCCGGAATCTCGCCGGTGGCGATTTCCACGTGCAGCCGCTCCTCGAACTCGCGGATCGTCTTCATCCGCCGATAGACATCCAACAGCGTGGTGTGATCGAGCCCCATTGCCGGTGCCTCCCTACAGCGCGCCCGCAGGCTTGCCCTGCGGACCGTAGATGTACTCGTCGAGCACCTTGTGGAAGTGTCGGATGCGCAACTCCTGGGCGCCGATCCACAGTCCCTTGAAGCCCTTCGAGTGCATGCCGGCCTGCACGCCCGGCAGATTCGCCGCGTCCTGGTCGAGCACCAGTCCGATCGACTTGTCGCCGTGCTTCCACTGCTTGTGCTCGGCCCGCTGCGGCCACTCCTGGCCATCAGGGACGAGTTCGAAGGTCATGATGTCGTAGAACATGCGATCCGGGTCATGTGGATGGGGCCGCTGGCGGAAGATCCAGAAATCGTCCGCATGAACGTTCAGCGACAGGTTGGGAAAGATGAGGTAGTGGTAGTCGTCGGTGAGCTGATCGTCGTTCAGCCGCGAGTAGTCCTTCCCCTGGGTGGCGCCGAAGGCCCGCTTGTGCTTCTGCACGTCGCGGCGAATCTCACTGATCGGCCGGTCGTAGTCCGCCGGGTCTATTCCCGCCGCCTTCATGATCGTCTTGATCGGCTCGGGAATCGACGGCGGTTTGCGCACGCGCGGGGAAAGCGTCCCGAACGGGATCAGGTACCGGTTATGGCGCTCGTAGCAGTCGATCTGCACATCGAGGTCGTGCAGATACCACAGGAGCTGCGGGTGAATGCCCTGGACGTGGTACGTCTCGTTGAACGCATCGACCGAGGCCTTCCAGTTGCAGTCCCACTCGACGGTGATGTCGCGGGTCTGCACCATCTTGTGCAGGTTGTACGCCTCGAGATGGCGTGGCAACGGATCGAGGAACTCCAGCAGCGGCGGCGGTGAGTCGTTCAGCGAGTACCACACGAGTCCACCCCAGGTGTCGCAGCGGATCTCGCTGAGCGCATGGGCCGGCTTGCCCTGGGGAAAGGTGTCGATGTCGGGAATCCGGTGATACGAGCCGTCCAGCTCGTACTCCCAGTGATGGTATGGGCATTTGAACGTCAGCGATGCCCCCGTCGTACCGATGCCGCAACCGCGCAGGCGGCTGCCGCGGTGCTGGCAGACGTTGTAGAACGCGCGCACCCGGCCATCGCGCTGACGCACGATGAGAATCGACTCCGGCCCGATTTCCGTGACGAGGTAATCGCCAGCCTCCGGTATGTCGACCTCGCGGCCGCCGAGCAACCAGACCTTGCTCCACATCCGCTCCCACTCGAGCCGCATGAACTCGCCCGAGTAGTAGCGCCGCTGATCCACGACGCCCCAGTCGAGCTCGGGGGTCGGCGCCTTCTCGAGCGGCGTTTCCGGACTGTCCTCGGGCCGGGAACGCGGCACCGGCGCATAAGCCGGAGCCTTGGACCGCTGCCAGAACTCGTCCATCAGAACTGGACGCGCTTGGTGAAGCCGTTGTCCGCCACGACGTTCGATCCGGTCATGAGACTGCCGGCCGGGCTTGCGACGAACGCCACCACGCGTGCGACCTCCTCCGGGGTTCCCATGCGCCCGCAGGGGATCTGCCGCAGCGCGTAGTCATAGAGCTTCGGCATGGTGCCCTTGATAAGCTCCCAGCTGCCGCCGTCGAAGTAGATCGGTCCCGGCGAGACGGTATTGACGCGCACGCCCTTCTTGCCGACGTGCTGCGCGAGCTGCTTGGAGTACGTGATGAGTGCCGCCTTCATCGCATTGAAGGCCTGCGGCACGCCGAACGTTTCCAGCGCATTCGTCGATGCGATGATGACGATGGAGCCGGCGCCGGATTTTTCCAGGTGCGGCATCAGCGTCTCGCAACCGCGCACCGTGTGCATGACGTCGACTTCGAAGTTGCGCGTCCAGTTCTTCTCGCTGTCGAAGCCCCCGCCTGCACTCACGTTGGGGACGAAGATGTCGCAGCCGCCGAGAGCGGCGACCGCCCGCTCGAGCCAGGCCTTGTAAGCCTCACCGTCACGGACGTTCACCGCCTCGCCGCAGGCATTAACACCCTGGCGCTTCAGGGCCTGTACTGTCGCGTCGACCTCCTCCTGGGTGCGCGAACACAGCGCAACATCCACGCCCTCACCGGCGAGCAGCTCGACGATGGCGCGCCCGATGCCTTTGGTCGCACCTGTGACAATGGCCTTCTTGCCCCTGAGACCCAGATCCATCGCGCATTCCTCCGAGTGACAGTACGGACGGGCGGCACCGCAGGGTCGGTACCCGATGTGCGCAGCGCCCCCCGAGGCGGTGAGCCGTGCAGGCTCCAACGGCCCGATTATAGGCGGTGCGGGTCCAAATACAATCAGTCATGACTGTTTTTTTTAGAGCGCGCTTCGGGCACACTGGCCGCGGGCCCGCAGCGCCGCCGCCTACCCGGCCGGACCGCGGGCCGCGGCCAGACTTGCGTTGATTTCGCGCGGCAACGGATTGCGCCGCAGCGTCAGACCGCCGTTGATCTGCAGCACCTGCCCGGTCATGAAACACTCATCCCCTGCCAGCCACAGCGCGCCATTGGCCACGTCTGCGACCGTGCCAATGCGCCCGAGCGGGTACTCCTTGACGAAGACCGACTCCAGTCCCGGCATCTGCATCTCCCGGGCCGTCATCGGCGTCGCCGTCAAGCCCGGCGCGAGGGAATTGACCCGCACGCCGCGCGCGCCGAACTCGTTTGCGAAGCAGCGCGCCAGCGACTCGGTCCCGGCCTTCGTGCCGATGTACGCCGCATGGTGGAACAGCAGGGCGTGGACCGACGCCGAGGAGGTGAGAATCACCGAGCCACCGCCGCTCGCGGCTATGGCATCGCAAAACACCTGCAGGAAGAAGAACGATCCCTTGAAGTGCAGATCCATCAGCTGGTCGATCTGCTCCTCGGTGGTCTCGAGCAGCTTGGCGATGAGCCCGAGCCCGGTGCAGTTCACGGCGATGTCGATCCGCCCGAACGCATCGAGCGCCACCTGCGCCAGCGCGCGCAGCTGCGCCTTGGAGGTGATGTCACACAGCGCGAAGCGGCCGTCGACCTGCGCCGCGAACTCGCGCAGTGGCTGCTCATTGCGTCCAGCCACGACCACCCGCGCGCCCTCCGCGGCGAACCGCCGCGCGACCGCCTGTCCGATGTTGTCCTTCGCGGCCGCGCCGAGCACGACCGCCACCTTGTTCGCAAGACTCTTCATGATCCTTCCCCCTCCACAACGCTCGGCCCAAGAGGTGTGACCCGCATGACTTCTGATCTGTCGACACTGACCCGTCGCATCGGGGCGCTCGAGGATCGACTCGCCCTGCGCGAGCTGGTCGCCCGCTACGGTATCGCCGTAGACGACCGCGACATCGAGACGCTCGAATCGCTGTTCACGCCGGACGCCGTCTTCCGCTCGCAGGACGGCGTGATGAACGCCCAGGGACGGGCGGCGATCATCGAGCAGTTCCATGGCCGGTTCGCCGCGCTCAAGGCCACCAACCACGTCGCGCACGACCAGATCCTCGATCTGGACCCGGTCGACCCGGACCGCGCGAGCGGACTGGTGTCCTCCCACGCCGAGGTCTGGCGCAATGGCCAGGCGCTCATCGCCGCGTTGCGCTACCGCGACCAGTATCGTCGCCACGAGGGCCGCTGGCGCTTCGCCGGGCGCACCCTGTCGTTCCTGTACTATCTGCCGGTCGTCGAATACGCTGCAGGGCTCGGCAGCCGCCTGCGCATGCGCGCCTATGGCGATCACCGCCCGGCAGACTATCCGGAGGGCCTGGCGAGCTGGCGACGCTACCACGACGAGGATTGATCAAGCCTCGCTCGCCCGCCGCTCGACCAGATTCGTGCTGCGACAGGTGAACACCGTCTCGTCACGCTGGTTGAGCAGCGTGTACTGATAGACGGTCACACCGCGACGCGGATCCTTGCGCGAGGGCCGCTTGCTCAGGCATCGGGCGTGGGCGCGCAACATATCCCCCGCCCGCACGGCCTGCGGGAAGCGCACCTCGTCCCAGGCGACGCCGCAGATCCAGGCGATGTCGCCGCAGATCCGGTGATCGAGCTGACGCCATATGGCCATGGTAAAGATGCCCGAGGCGACGACGCCGCCGAAAATCGAGCGCGCCGCCGCCAGTGGATCGGCGTGAAAGTACTGTGGGTCGTACTGGCGCGCGAATGCCAGCAGTTCCGCCTCAGTGACCCCGAGCGCATCCGACTCGCGTTCCTCGCCCTCGACGAGGTCCTCGAAGTAACGCCGACTCGCCACGCTCGCGCTCATTCCGTCCCCGTCACTGCACCGTCAGGGCGTTGTCGATCACGATTTCCGCACCGTTGACGAAGCGCGACTCGTCGGATGCCAGATAGACGACGAGGTTGGCGACATCCTCCGGCTTGCCAAGACCCCAGGGAGCCGCCGCGTAATCCTGCATCTTCATGCCGAGCGCCGCGTTCGCCTGCTGGACCATGGGTGTTTCGATCGCTCCGGCGTGAACGGAGTTGCAGCGGATCCCGTACTTGTTCATCTGGCAGTGCACGGCGATCGACTTGGTCATCGCCCGCACCGCGCCCTTGGCGGCGCTGTAGGCGAAGAAGACGGGGTACCCGATGTGCGAGGCCACCGACGACATGTTGATGATCGAGCCGCCGCCCGAGGTGCGCATCAGTGGAATGGCCGCCTTGCAGCCGAGAAAGACGCCCTCTGACATAACCGCGTTGGCAAAGCGGAACTGCTCGAGCGTGGTGCTCTCCGGCGTCGCGATGACGACCACGCCGGCGTTGTTGACGAGCACGTGCAGCGCGCCGAAGCGCCGTCCGCACTCGGCGATAACCTCACCCCAGCGCTGCTCGTCGCGCACATCGTGGGCGAGGAACGCCGCGCAGCCGGGCGCGCGCGCATTCAGTTCCTCAGCCAACTGAACGCCGGCGGTCTCGTTGAGGTCCGTCAGCAGTACGCGCGCGCCTTCGCGCACCAGCGCCTCGGCGTCAGCACGTCCGAGACCGGACGCCGCGCCAGTCACCAAAGCCACTTTGTCGGCTAGTCGTTTCATGGTATTAGATTACTCGCTTGGCCAAGACCCGCTGGCGCTGACTGAATCAGTCACGTTTGCTGATTTTAATCAGCTTTGACTATTTCAGTCAGCTTTGACTTTTTTTCGAAATGCGCGCATCCTAAATATGATCAAGAAGAACACCGCCAGTACGGATCGCGCCCTGTCGCTCGCCAGAGCCGGTCGCGAGAACACCGAAGAGGCGAGCTGGCAGGCGCAGAAGAGCGCGCTCACCCGCACGCAGATCATCGAAGCAACCATTCGCTGCTTCATTGAGCACGGCTACTCGCAGACGACCACCACCCTCATCGCGGAGAAGGCCGGCCTGTCGCGCGGCGCGATGTTGCACCATTTCCCCTCGAAGCTCGCGGTCGTGAGCGCAGCGGTTGAATACCTGCACGCCAAACGGCTGCGCGCCTTCCGCAAGGCGGTGAGCAAGCCGCCCGTGGTCCGTGATCATCTGCGCCAGAGCCTGGACGCCTACTGGGCGCAGGTGCGCCACCCGATGTTTGTCGCCTTCTTCGAGCTCGCCGTTGCGGCGCGCACCGACAAGGAACTCGCAGCGATTCTGCGCCCGGCGCAGGAGTCGTTCGAGCGGGAATGGTACCAGGCGGCCGTCGAGGTCTTCCCGGAGTGGGAGGGCCGTGGCGTGAAGTTCGACGTCGCGCTCGACCTGGTCCGCTACGTCCTGGAAGGGATGGCGATCAGCCTGCTCACGCACAAGGAGACCGAGCGCGACGAGCATGTGCTGGAGTATCTCGACGACAAGATCCACGAGCTCGCCGGCCTGCCGAAGCCGCAGTGATCGCTGCCGCTCGGCGCGCCACGGCAAGCCGTCCTCTGTCCCAGTAATCCAACACGCCACGCCGCAGACGGCGCCGGGCGAGCGCCGCCGCGACCGTCGCAACGACCCCTCGAAGCGGCGCCCGAGACGCTGGTCAGCCGCCGGTGAGCGCGAGCCGCTCGAGGTCGGCGATCAGGCCGGGCCCGACCGGCTGCCAGGCGAGTTGCTGCCTCGTCTGCTCGCTCGAGGCCGGCGCATCGAGCGTCGCAAACCGCGCGAACCAGCCGAAATGCTCCTGCGCCTCCTGCGCCGCGATGGAGCGCAGCGGCAGTCCCAGGCGCCGCCCGACGGTGTGCGCGATGTCCCGCATCGAAATGCCCTCTTCGGCAACCGCGTGATACCGCGCACCGGCCTGCGCTCTTTCGAATGCAAGCCTGTAGAGGCGGACAACATCCGACACGTGGGCCGCCGGCCAGCGGTTGCTGCCCTCGCCGATGTACGCGAACACGCCCTTCTCGCGCGCGATGGCGATCGCCGGATTGATCAGACCCTGCTTGACGGTATCGTGCACCTGCGGGAGCCGAACGACTGAGACGTTGGCGCCGGCCTCCGCCATGGACCAAGCCGCCTCTTCCGAGGCCGCGCGCGGAAACACCGCGGCGCTGATGACGGCACCGTCCTCCCTCGCCGGCTGGCCCGGCACGGTGTTGGCCATGGCAGTTCCCGACGTCACGATGAACGGTCGTAGAGAACCGGCAAGCGCGGTGCCGAGCACCGTGATGACTCGCCGGTCCGCTTCGCAGTTTGATTGAAACTGCGAGAAGTCGTGGTTGAAGGCCAGATGGATCACCCCGTCCGAGCGCTCCGCAGCCTCGCGCAGGCAGTCCAGGTCCTCGATCGATCCCCGATGGACCTCGGCCCCGGCGGCCGCCAGCGCCTGCGCGCGCTCCGGGGAGCGGCACAGCCCGAGCACCTGGTGCCCTGCCGCAATCAACTCCCCGACCAGCGCCGATCCGATGAACCCGGTGGCTCCGGTGACGAATATCTTCATGAACGATCTCTCCCGTTGCCTCGAGCGCGAATGTGGCGCAGTCCGTCATCCGGGTAAAGTAGTGATGTTATCCGGGTATAATGCGCACCATGGTGAACGGATCCGCCCCCGGGAATCGACTCGGGGCCTACCTCAAGCAACGCCGCACACGGCTCGAGCCGGCCGCCTTCGGGCTAAGCACGGTGCGCCGCCGGACGCCCGGCCTGCGCCGCGAAGAGGTGGCCCAGCGGGCGAGCATCAGCCCGACCTGGTACACGTGGCTCGAGCAGGGCCGCGGCGGGGCGCCGTCGGCCGAGGTGCTCGAGCGGATTGCGCGCGCCCTGATGCTGACGGACGCGGAGCGCGAGCATCTGTTTCTGCTCGCGCTCGGCCGTCCGCCCGAGGCGCGCTACCGCAGGAGCGAGGACGTCACGCCCCGGCTGCAACGCGTTCTGGATTCGTTGGATCCGAGCCCGGCGGTGGTCCGGACCGCGACCTGGGACGTGGTCGCGTGGAATCGGGCGGCAACGGTGGTGTTGATGGATTACGGTGCGCTGCCGCTCGAGCGGCGCAACATCCTGCGCTGGATCTTTCTCGACCCGCGCGCTCGGCGCACCCAATACGACTGGGAGAGTGTTGCACGTTCCGTACTGGGCACGTTCCGGCTCGAGTCTGCCCGCGCAGGCGCCGCGGCGGAAGTCGAACCGCTCATCGATGAGCTCTGCCGGGCGAGTCCGGAGTTCAAGACCATGTGGCAGGACAACGAGGTGCACGGCGCCCACGGCGAGGCCATCAAGCGCATTCGCCATCCGCTGCTCGGACCGATCGCCTTCGAGTACTCGACCTTCGCGGTCGACGGGCGAACGGACCTCAGCCTGGTGGTCTACAGCCCGGCGACCCCGCGCGATGTGGCGCGGATCGGCTCGCTGCTGGACGAAATACGGCCGGATGAGCCGACCACCCCGCCGAGGCCGCCCCGCGCGGCCGAGTCCGCCTCCAGCACCCGGCGTCGCGCGCCGGGCCGCGGTCGCAGGCGCGCGTGACCCACCGTCCCACGCATCGCGCCGTGTTCGCCTCCGCCCCGGCCGCCTCCCGGGGGCTCACTTGCCCCCACCCCGGGGGCACCCCGAATGCCCGCTCGGTTGCGCCCCTGCGCAGCTCAGGGTCCGCTCGGCGTCGCCTGCGAAGCCTTCGCCTTGGCGGA
>JAJZFQ010000199.1 GCA_021805275.1 Pseudomonadota bacterium | reverse complement strand
GCCTCGAACCGCGGCGTGAAGCCGGAGAGCTTGCCACTCCAGGGCGGGGTGATCGGCATGACCTTGCCGTCGGGCCGCTTCAGCCGCGGAAGGCGCACCTCGAGCTCGCACTCGTGCTGGAAGAAGTTCAGATGCCGGTAGGTCTTGGTGACGGTGTCGTGCACCGGATGCATCCCTGCCTGCCTGGGTACGGCAAGGCGGCTGCCGACCTCGGAATCGACCCGGCTATTGAGCGTCCTCGGCTTAGGTCGAAGTTCATCCCGGCGATGAACCAGGGGCTGCTGATGCCGAGGGCCGTCTCGAAGATCGTCTCGGTCACCATCGCGATCGATCCGTCTGCTGGGAGTGCAACTGTTATCCCAGCGAACGGCTCGCGGGCCTCCCCGGTGGTTCCACAGGCGCCCGCTGCGCTCGCCTGGCTACGACGCCGTGGACTACCGGGAAAGCCGTGCCGCCTCAGGCCGCATTTCACACTCGAAACTCGATAGAGCCGAACTTATTGTCCGGAGAGTGCCTTCGCTCGATATTTGATAAGTAGATTACGAAGTTCATCAATACGTGCATCTGGATACGGTGTTGAAAGCAATGGCGGCATCGATCCGTCTGGGCCTAACTCTGAGTTAACATCCGCTCCGTGCGACAATAGCAAGTAAACTGTCGCCACATTCTCGGAATATACGGCAGCATCGAGCGCGGTCTGATTATTGGTCGACGCGCCGCGTCTCTGCTCAATGTCCGCGCCCCTCTTCAGTAATAACCTCACTACGTCATCCTCCCCATTGCCTGCGGCGATCGGAAGCGGCGCCTCTACTTTGAATGTAATTCCGTTGAGTGCAATCAGAGGTTGTGGGTTTACGTTCGCGCCATGCCGAAGAAGCATTTTTATGATATCTCTGTGTCCCGCCTTTATCGCCATATCCAGCAGTGATATTTGTGCGCTGTAAGGCCCAACAGTTGACAGCGTTGCATTTGCACTAAGTCCAGACTCCAGTCTATGTCTTAGGGCTACGGCGTTTCCCGAAATGACCTCTTTGAATGCCGGCCAGTCTTGCTGCCCGGGAGGTGCGGAGCCCTCAATGGCTTTTGTGAGCAAATTCAAACGGCCTGGCGACAGAGGGCCCGACGCTTGAGGCATATTTGACGGGTATTTCGTACGAAGAAGATTGTATGTTCTCTCCGAATATTTAGATATGGACGCTCCATTGGTCGTAACTGCTGGTCCTTTCTTGTGTTTGACGCTGTCGGTGGATCCATCCGCACGTGAGCGCGACGCCGGAACATGCTCCGCTGGCGCATGTGATTGCCTCGCCGTCACATAAAGTTCCGCAGCAATTGCGGCGACAACGATCGCTGCGAAAAAAAATGTAGGGCGTTTTACCATCAATTGTTCCCCTATGGAGAGCGACCGATAATCGCAGCTCGTAATGCCGAAATGGCAAGGCCGCACAAATTATATCTGTGGCCCCGCAGCGTTACGCGTTTCGGTGCGGTAGAGGATATCAGGCGCACGGCTGACCGTCGTGAGGCAGGAGGTGTTGACGGGGATCGAAATCCACCTCTTTCTGGTGATCGACGCGTTTTCGCGATTTTCAGGCATGGCACTTGCTTGTTCCGCGGATCTGTCTCTTGCACTCGCCAAACAACTTCTTGATTCCACGGCCGCTGGGTCTAGCTGCGGTCGTGGGCCCACAGGGCCGACCTCACGGCCGGCTGCTGGCGCTCCTGCAGGAACCCGCCTCTCACCTCCAGAATTACGCGGTTCCTCATCCCCGCCAACAAGCGACTACCTGGACGCGCTGCGTACCGGGGCAAACGTGGTGCCGTTCCGTCGATCCGGCGGCACAGCGTGAATCATTTGCGTGCGTACCATTGCATCGCGTAGCGTTACGCGACACGCTAAGACGTGATCAAGAGCTTCCGGCAGGACGGCCTTGAGCGATTCTTCGAGACCGGCTCGAAATCCGGCATCCGGCCCGAGCACGCTCAGCGGCTCGCTGTGCAGGTTGGCCGCCTCGACGGCGCGACGTGCTCAGACGATATGAACATGCCCGGCTGGCGCTTCCACGGCCTGCACGGGGACCTTGCCGTGCACTACGCGGTTTCGGTGAGCGGCAATTGGCGGCTCACGGTCAAGTTCGAGGGCAAGGATGCCGTGCTGGTCGATGATCAGGACTCTCACTGACGGAGACACTTATGACTCGCATGTACAACCCACCGCATCCCGGCGCGGTCCTGGCGGATACCGTGTTGCGCAAGGATGGCGGTATCACCGTGGCTGAATTCGCTAAGCGGCTGCGCGTATCTCGTGTTGCGCTCTCGCGCGTGGTCAACGGACGCGCTGCGGTGAGCGCAGAGCTTGCAATCCGGCTTGCTATCGCATTCGGCGGATCGGCGGAATCGTGGCTCAATATGCAGACCGCCTATGATCTGTGGCACGCCGAAAAGAAACGCCGCCCGAAGATTGCACCAATGCGCGAGACGACTGCCTGACGGGCGCACGAAAGGTGCGCCGGACGGCTGTGTCGCATCATCTGTCCGGCCAACAAAACCGGGAGCGCACACCACGCCGATCCGTCGGAAAGTCACTGCGCTCGCATTGCTGGCCTGCGTGCTCGGGGCGCCTGTCGCTCGCGCGGACACATGGAATCTGATCGCGCGGAGCCCGAATGTACCCTCGGGACCCACACGGGCCGCGCTCCTGTCTGGCGGGACACGGATCTGAGGTTCGGCGAGAGGCGCTGTCCGGTCGTTCGGACGATCAGCGTCTCGCCCCGGTGTGAATCACGCCTTTCGATTGGAAACGCGAGCGCGCCGCGGAGGTAGTTCCACACACCTCGTCCGTCCTCCCCGCGGCGTCTCTGCCGCAGATTTGCGCCAGGTGCGCTCCGGCGACAGGTGCCTGTGATGACGCTCGCCTCAAGGTCGTCCGCGGAAGCGCGTCCTGCGTAAAACATCGATGGCGCACCGAGAGGAGGAATGAGAGCGTGCCGTAATACGGTGAATTGGGCGCGCTCCAAGGTGTCGCAATGGATTCATAGAAAATCCAGGCGCCTGTTCAGTGCGCCACGATCCAAAATCGCCGTGATAGTCATCAAGTCCGTGTGCCAACACGAGGCAACCTGTCGCAATACACGAGTCGACGCGCGCATGCCCTGCGGAGCGTGGGCGCGATCTTGGTACGTTAGCGCACGGACGAGGTCGCATCACGTAGGTACTATGCAGCTTGGCAGATGACGACGGAATCATTCCCCGGGTCTCTCGGCCCGCGCAATCGGTCATGCAAGGAGAGGCGACCGGAATTCGCGCAGCGCAGGAGCACAGCGTGAATGGCGCCGGATCGGCGCGTCGAAGCGAACTCAGGAAGAGTTCGTTTCGGCTCTTCGGGGAAGAATTCCCTCCGATGCAACGAGCGGTATCGATCGGGCGACGCTCAGGAAGATGGGCAGTGCGCGCTGAGAATCACTCTGAAATTCCCACACACGAAATTCGATGGAAGTCATTTTATGAACACACAGCATTCGAATGATGCGAACAAATCCACAACGGAGTCGGATAAGAAGCGCGAAGGCGCGCGGACCGAGCCGGGCAAAAGCGATAAGCACGAATCTCACGAGCAGGGCAAGTCGCGCGATGGCGGGACGAATGTACGCAAGGGCGCCTTCAACAAAGGAGAGCATTCGGCGGGTGTGCGGTGACGTCAGGTCACTTTGCGCTCGGTTGATCCGAGACGATCTGTGCGTGGACTGAAGCAGAACTGAGCTTCCCGCGCCTTCTGCAGGGCCGCCCTGTGGCCCTGCGGTTCAGAGCCTAAGAGTACAGTATGAAAACACGTTATTTACCGTTATTGGGGTTGGCGAGCATATTTGTCGCG
>JAJZFQ010000263.1 GCA_021805275.1 Pseudomonadota bacterium | reverse complement strand
TCCCTCGTAACATGTTGCCTCCCGGCCGATCCAATCGCGCGTAGGTTCCGCCACAGTCTAGGGCGGGACTACGATAATTTCCATCTGACACGGCGGGCGCCGAATGGCGCGCACGCGCCTTGGGCGGCGTGTGAGCGCTGTGTGGGCCATGGAGCGGTGGCGTCCGAATCCCGATGCCCCCGACGGCGCCCGTTCGAAACCCCCGGTGTCCCACACGGCGACGGGCAACACAGGTCGGAGACGACCCCGACACTGTATGAGTCGAGACCGCCGCGTTCGACGTCAATCGGCGCGCGGGCCGCGGAGTTCATCCCGAGGACGACCGAATCTGCCGATTTCGAGAGAGGGCGCCATAGGACTGTAGGAGTAGTGATGTTCATCCGAATGATCCATGGGGTTACCCGTGGTGCGCACATAGATACTGCCGACGCGCGGCTCGATGAGCACGGGCGTGTCGATCCAACGAAAACCCAGGAAGGCCCCATGCTCTTTAAGCCAAAACACGCCCTCACTCTGTCCGCTGCGCTCGCCGTGACCGGCTTGCTCGCCGGATGCGGCCAGAATCAGGCGGCCGTGAGTGCCATGGCGCCACCGTCGGTCCAAGTCGCGCAGGTCATTTCGCGGCAGGTCACCGACTCCCAGACATTCACCGGGCACTTCGATGCCGTTCACCATGTGAATGTGCGACCGCGCGTCAATGGATACATCTCGGCGGTCGACTTCGTTGACGGCAGCACCGTGCGCAAAGGACAGCTGCTGTTCGTGATTGATCCGCGTCCATATCGCGCACAGTATCTGCGCGCCAGAGCGCAGCTCGATCAGGCGAAAGCCGCGAACGTCCTTGCCCACGAGGAAGCGCAGCGCGCGGTCACGCTGTACGCGGCGCGGGCCATCTCGCAGGACGAATTCGATCAGCGCACGGCAGCGGCCCGCCAGGCCCACGCGGACGTCGAGGCCGCCGCAGCGGCGCTCGATACGGCGGCGCTGAACCTGCGCTTCACGCAGGTGCGTGCGCCGATTTCCGGTCGCGTCAGCCGCGCCATCGTCACCGTCGGCAACCTGGTGCGCAGCGGTCAGACGCTGCTCACGACGATCGTGTCGCTGAACCCGATCTACGTGACCTTCAATGCCGACGAGCAGGCCTATCTGAAGTTCGAAAAATATGCCCGACGGGACGGACACGGTGGCACGGCCGAGCAGCGTGCGCAGGTCCTCGGAAATCCGGTCTTCGTCGGACTCGAGGACGAGCACGGGTATCCACACCAGGGTCACCTCGTGTTCATGAACAATGCGCTGAATGCCGACACGGGCACCATCCGGGCCAGAGCGCTGCTCGCCAACCCCGGCGATCGGTTCGTGCCCGGGCTGTTCGCGCGCGTGAAGCTCATCGGCAATGAGCACTATCAGGCCACGCTGATCCGCGACAGCGCGGTGGGCACCCATCAAACCGCGCAGTTCGTCCTCGTGGTCGGACCGCACGATCAGCTGCACTATCGCTCGGTCCACCTCGGCCCGCTGGTTGACGGTCTGCGCGTGGTACGCGCGGGACTGAAGCCGGGTGACGTCATCGTGGTCAACGGATTGATGCGGGTACAGCCGGGGATGCACATCACCCCGCAGCGAGTCGCCATGCGTCTTGGCCACGCTCGACCGCACACCCTGGTCGCGCGCAGCGTCGAGCGGCCCTCGCACCACGGCGTGGCGGGTCAGGCGGGGGAGGGACGGTGAAGCTTTCGCATTATTTCATCGACCGACCGATCTTTGCGGCGGTTCTCTCGACGTTCATTTTGATCGCCGGCATCATCGCGCTGTTCGAGCTGCCGATCAGCGAGTATCCGCAGGTGGTACCGCCGTCGGTCATCGTGCGCGCCTCCTACCCCGGCGCCAATCCCAAGGTGATTGCCCAGACCGTCGCCGAGCCGCTCGAGCAGGCCATCGTCGGCGTCAAGAACATGCTGTACATGTCCTCGACGTCCGCGATGGACGGCTCGCTCACACTCACCGTGACGTTCCGGGTCGGAACCGACATCGACCGAGCGCAGGTGCTGGTCCAGAACCGCGTCTCCCAGGCGCTGCCGAGGCTGCCGTCCGAGGTCCGGGCACTGGGGGTCACCACCACCAAGAGTTCCCCGAACCTGACGATGGTGGTCCACCTGTATTCCCCGAACAACCGCTACAACACGCTGTTCCTGCGCAACTACGCGGTGCGTAACGTGCGCGACGTGTTGAAGCGCCTGCCCGGAATGGGTGACGTGCAGATCTTCGGAGGCGGCAATTACGCCATGCGCATCTGGCTCGATCCGCAGAAACTCGCGGCACTCGGGCTCACCGCCAGCGATGTGGTCAATGCGGTGCGGGCGCAGAACATCCAGGTGGCTGCCGGTCAGATCGGCGCACCGCCGGACCCGCGCTCAGCCTTCCAGCTGGCGCTGAATGCCGTCGGGCGCCTGAAGACGCCCGCGCAGTTCCGCAATATCGTGCTGAAAGCCGGGGCGGACGGGCAGGTGGTCCGACTGGGGGACGTCGCACGCATCGACATGGGCGCCCAGTCCTACGGGATCCGCAGTTACCTCGACAACCAGAGTGCGGTGGCCATTCCGATCTTCCAGGCACCCGGTTCGAATGCGCTGCAGCTGTCCACCGAAGTACGCACCACGATGGCGCACCTCGCGAAGGACTTCCCACGCGGCATGCGCTACGCGATCGTCTACGACCCGACCGTATTCGTCCGCCAGTCGATCGACGCGGTCGTGCACACGCTGCTCGAGGCGGTGCTGCTCGTGGTGCTGGTCGTCATTCTCTTCCTGCAGACCTGGCGGGCCTCACTGATTCCGCTGATTGCCGTGCCCGTCTCGATCATCGGCACCTTCGCGGTGCTGCTCGCTTGCGGCTTCTCGATCAACACGCTGTCGCTGTTCGGGCTGGTGCTGGCGATCGGGATCGTGGTGGATGATGCGATCGTGGTCGTGGAGAACGTCGAGCGGCACATCGCGAACGGGCAGAGTCCTCGTCAGGCGGCCAAGGCGGCCATGAGCGAGGTCAGCCGACCGATCATCGCCATCACGCTGGTGCTGTGCGCGGTGTTCGTGCCGGTCGCCTTCGTCAGCGGCCTCACGGGCGAGTTCTACCGGCAGTTCGCGCTCACCATTGCGATCTCGACGGTGATCTCGGCGTTCAATTCCCTGACGCTCTCTCCGGCGCTCGCCGCGGTGCTCTTGAAGCCGCACGGCGCACCGCCGGACCGCCTCTCGCGGCGGATGGACCGGCTGCTCGGCGGGTTCTTCCGGCGCTTCAACCAGGGCTTCACCCGCGCCGGTCAGCGCTACCAGTGGGTGATCAACGGCTCGGTCCGGCGGATTGGACTGGCGCTTGCACTCTATGCCGGGCTGATTGTGCTGACGGTGGTGGGTTTTCGCGCCGTGCCGAATGGCTTCATCCCGCAGCAGGACAAGCAGTACCTGGTCGCGGTGGCCCAGCTGCCGCCGGCCTCGTCGCTGCGGCGCACCGCGCGCGTGATCAAGGAGATCGGCGCGATCGGTCTGCGTCAGCCGGGCGTGGCCCATGCCGTGCAGTTTGCCGGCATGTCGGTGAACGGCTTCGTGCCGAGCTCGAGCGCCGGTCTGGTGTTCTTCCCGTTGAAGCCCTTCAGCCAACGGAACTCGCCGGCGTTGTCCGCCCCGGCGATCGCCGCGGCGCTGAACCGCAAGCTCGCCGCGATCCAGGGCGGTATGGTGGTGGTGTTCCCGCCGCCGCCGATCCTCGGACTCGGCACGCTCGGCGGCTTTCAGCTGAACGTCGAGGACCGTGGCGATCTGGGCTCGACCGCGCTCTACGACGCGGTGCAGAAGGCGCTGCAGCAGGGCTATCGGAATCCGGCGCTCGCCGGGCTGTTCAGCACCTACCAGATCAACGTGCCGCAGCTGAAGGTGAACGTCGACCGCACCAAAGTGATGCAGGAGCACGTGAACCTCGAGGATGTCTTCCGCACCCTACAGGTCTATTTGGGCTCGGATTACATCAACGATTTCAACAGGTTCGGCAGAACTTACGAGGTGCTGGCGCAAGCTGATGCGCCGTATCGCTCGCACATCAGCGATATTTCGATGTTGCAGACGCGAAATGCCGCCGGTCAGATGGTGCCGCTCGGCTCGGTCCTCACCGTGCAGCGCACGTTCGGCCCGGACATCGTGCAGCGCTACAACGGCTACCGATCCGCCGACATCAACGGCGGGCCGGCGCCCGGATACAGCTCCGGACAGGCGCAGGCGGCGATGACGCAGATTCTCCACCGGACGCTGCCGCGCGGCATGCATTTCGAGTGGACGGGTCTGTCCTACCAGCAACTGATCTCCGGCCATACCGGGGAGATCGTCTTCCCGTTGTGTGCGCTGTTCGTGTTTCTGGTGCTCGCCGCGCAGTATGAGAGTCTGAGTCTGCCGCTGGCGATCATCCTGATCGTGCCGATGTGTCTGCTCGCAGCCATCACCGGCGTGTGGCTCGATCACGGCACGAACAACATCTTCACGCAGGTGGGGTTGGTGGTGCTGGTGGGGCTCGCTTGCAAGAACGCCATCCTGATCGTGGAGTTCGCCAAACACCTGCAAGAGGAGCATGGACGCGATACGGTCACCGCGGTGCTCGAGGCGGCGCACCTGCGGCTGCGCCCGATACTCATGACCTCGTTTGCCTTCATCATGGGCGTCGTACCGCTGGTGCTGGCGAGCGGTGCGGGCGCTGAAATTCGCCATGCGCTCGGCATCGTGGTGTTTTCCGGCATGCTCGGCGTGACTTTCTTCGGGCTGCTGCTGACGCCGGTGTTTTATGTGCTGGTGCGACGAATCACCGATAGAGGAAGAGCAGGCGCGAAGCTGCTCGCCCAGGAGCCCCATCATGCGTGATCATGTTCTACGGACTTCGGTCGGGCGCAGCGTGAGGATGTTGCTGCCGTTCGGCCTTGCACTGGCGCTGCTGTCGGGCTGCATGGTGGGACCGAACTACGTGCGCCCGAAGACGGCGCTCGCCGCTCGGTTCACGGCGGCGGCGTCCGGCCCGTATTCGAACCAGCACATCGAGGTTGCGTTCTGGAGGCAGTTCCAGGACCCGACTCTCGATCGGCTGGTCCGGACCTCGCTGCGTACCAACTACAGCTTGCGCATCGCGCTCGGCCGGCTGATGCAGTCGCGCGCGTTGCGCGACGAGTCGCTCTTTCAGCTGGCACCGACCGTGACGGCGGCCGGCGGTTACACGAAGCAGCGGGTGGCCGCAGCGTCCAATCCCTTCGGTACGGCGTATTCGACCAGCGCCTACAATGCAGGCTTCGATGCCGTCTGGGAGCTCGACTTCTTTGGCGGTGTCCGTCGCGGCATCGAGGCGCGCAACGCGGCGCTCGAGCGCAGGGTCGCAAATCTGCACGATGCACAGGTGTCGGTGATTGCGGCCGTGGCACGCAATTATTTCGAGCTCAGGGGCGAGCAGAGCGAGCTCGCGGTGGCCCGCGCCAACGTGCGCATCGAACAGCAGGCGCTCGCACTGACGCGGGCGCAGCTGAACGCCGGCAGTGGCACCGAACTGGACGTGGCGCGAGCGCAGGCACAGCTGAGCACGACGCTGGCGAGCATCTCGCCGCTGCAGGCGACCGTGAGTCGCTCGATGCACCGTCTGAGCGTGCTCCTCGGGCGTCCGCCCGATGCGCTCGATGCGCTGCTGCGCGCGCCCCACCCGCTGCCGCGTCTGCCGCACATCGTGCCGGTGGGCAGCCCGGCGCAGATGCTGCGCCGGCGGCCGGACATTCGGGCGGCGGAGTTGAACCTGGAGGAATCCACGGATCTGGTGGGCGTGGCGATCGCCGACTTGTTCCCGAAGGTGACCTTCACCGGCAGCATCGGCTACAGCGCGGTGTCCTTGTCGGGTCTGGGCGCCTCCGCGGCCCGGGCGTACGCCATCGGACCGGGGATTAGCTGGGCGGCATTCGATCTCGGGCGCGTGCACGAGGAGATCGCCCGTGCGCGGGCCGGGGAGGCCGTGGCGCTCGATGAGTACCGGCGCACCGTGCTGCACGCGCTCGAGCAGAGCGAGGATGCGCTGGTGACGCATGCGCGCGATCTGGCCCAGCAGCGCAACGCCGCCGATGCGGCCAACGCCAGCGCGCTCGCGGCGCACCTGGCGACCGTGCGCTACCGCGGCGGCATGGTCGGGTTCCTGGCGGTGCTCGATGCCGAGCGCACCGAGCTGCAGGCCGAGGACGCGCTCGCCGCAGATCGGATGGAGACCGCCACCAGTCTGGTCGCGGTCTACCAGGCGCTCGGTGGCGGCTGGGAGGTCGCGCCATCGCCGAAGAACGATCTGGCGGCGCTGCGGCGCTGAGCTTGAGGGGACGCGTCCAGCCGTCCGGGGCCGGCGCGTCCCTTCCGGTGCGGATCGGCATCCTCCGCGCGGGTCACGCGTAATCGAGTTTGGGATACCAGTGGGCCGGGCGGCCCTCCGGCGTGCAGTCGAGCACCATCCACAGCGGCGCGGGGTCTGGCGCACCGCGCGAATCCTGGCCCGCATCGGCAGTGGCGGAGGTCATCTCAGCGGACCAGAAGTGGCGCAGGGTGCCATCTCGGCGGGTGAAGACGTTCAACGCCGGAACCTCCTCTCCGTCGGGCCGTACGGCGAAGTAGTCCCGTGAGTAGGCGCCGGTGAGATCCGAGTACAGACGCAGATTTCGCCAGCCACGGGCCTGCTTCCAGGCCACCAGGCGCTCGATCGGCGAACGTGCAATCACGACGAGTGCGACCTGCTGAGCGATGTCTGCCGCGTTGCCCTCCCAGGCACCGAGGAGGTTGGTGCACATCGGGCAGGGCCGTTCGCGCTGCGGGCCGAACATGTAGCTGTAGGCGACCAGGGTTTGCTGGCCGCGGAACAGGCCGGCGAAATCCGTCGGTCCCTCCTCACCCTGAAAGCGGTAATCGCCGCGCACGATCCCTCCCGGGGGAAGCGCCCGGCGCATCGCCGCGACACGCTCGATGTGCCGGCGCAGCTCGATCTCCTCGGCCAACAGCGCGGTGCGCTGAGCACGATATTCGGCACTCTCATTGGGAAAATGCAGCGGTTGGGACTGTGCCAACTGCGTCGCGGGCGTGAGGGCCATCGTCATCGGCGTCATGACAGGATCCTCCGGGGTTGCCGTGAATGTGACCACCCTGCGGATGATACCTGAGGCGATGGACGCGGGAAGGGCAGTCCCGAGCCCGTCCGCGGTGTCTCGGCACCCCCTCGCGGGTGTACTATCGGAGCGAACCGCAGCGGTTGCGCCGCGGTGTGGCTGATGCTGGAGCTTGGGTGCCGCACGGGTGGGGTGGAACTGCCGGTGTCGGCGGGCAGAAGGCTGCCGGAGGTGAACGGATGCGCATCAACAGGCAAGAAACGGCGGGTCGCCGGCTGCTCGCACTGCTCGTGGCCGGACTGTTGCTCGGCGGCCTGAGCGGATGTGCTACGCCGCCGCGGACGACGAGCCATCCCCCGCCGCTGAGTGACACCCCGGTGCACGGTCCACCGGAACCGCAGGCCGTGGCCGCGAAGAATCCCCGGGTGCACCAGTCCGCGCTGTCCGCACGTCTTCTGCCGGCACTGCAGCAGACCGGCGACGTTCTGCTCGATCTGATCCTGCCGATCCCGAGCGGCAGCGTGCCGGCCTGGGCGAGTCAAGTGAAATCAGACTGCTTCGCCCACGTGCTCTCGCAGTGGTGTACGCAGTTTCATCTGCAGTAACCGCCGCGGTGGGCCGCGCTCAGCGGTCTGACAGTTCGTGGACCCATTCGGCGACGAGCGCCCCGGCGCTCAGCCTTCGCGCCAGCGGCGCACCCTGACCGGCCCATTGAGCGGCGAACCCGGACTCACCAGCCGCCTGTGCCGCCGCGTGCAAGGCCTTGCCTGCATCGTAGGCGATCGGATACGCCGGCACTTCGTCGGCACGAACCTGCATCCCCCAGGCCGTGAACCGGTTGGCGAGGGCGCGCGCCGGCCGGCCGGAAATCGCCCGCGTCATGACGGTATGGTAGGCGGCATCGCTGCACAGTGCGCTGCGGTAGGCGGCGTCTGCCGCCGACTCGTCCGTCGCCAAGAACGCGGTCCCCATTTGTGCCGCGGCGGCGCCGAGCTGTAGCACCGCGGCAATGCCCCGGCCGTCCATGATGCCCCCGGCGGCAATGATTGGAACGGTGAGTGCGCTCGTGAGGAGTCGGGTCAATGCCACCGTGCCGAGCTGATCATCGAGGCCGTCGGGATCGACGATGCCTCGATGGCCGCCCGCCTCGTAACCCTGGGCGACGATGACTTGGATACCCGCCTCGACGCTGGCCTTGGCCTCCGCGAGGCTGGTGGCGGTTGCGAACAACACGATCCCGGCCGCACGCAATGCGCGGATCCACTCGGGGCGTGGCAGCCCAAAATGAAAGCTCACGACTGTTGGACGTGCGGCGAGCAGGGTGGTGAACATCGCTTCATGGACGGTGAAGCTGGTGTAGATCTCGGCGAGCGCAGTCGGTGGCTGCGCCTGAAGCGCGGTGAACTGTGGTCGCAGTCGATCGAGCCACGCCGATTCCCGGGGCGGATCGGACTGCGCGGGACGGTGACAGAAGACGTTGACGTTGAGCGAGCGCCTCGAGCGTGCGCGAAAGGCGTCGATCGCTTGCGCGGCGGCCGCGGCGGTCATCGCGCCGACCCCGATCGAACCGAGACCGCCGGCGTTCGAGACCGCGGCGGCCATCTGTGGCGTGGAGACTCCCGCCATCGGCGCCTGAATGATCGGCCAGTCGATCCCGAGCCGTTCAATCAGTCGGCGGGATGCATCGGTATACGGCATGTGCAGAGCCTAATTTAAGAGGCGCCCGCTCGAAGGGGGGGCTCATCAGCGGCGCTCGCGCAATCGCAACAGGCGCTCGGCGGGGAACCGGGCCGCCAGCCAGACCGTGCCGACGCCGGTGCACACGCCCCAGCCGACCTCGCTGATGCGTGCGATCAGCATTTGCTCGGCAGTTCCGCCGTGGGGTACCAGGAGAATGATCGTCGCCGTGATGCCCGCCAGGCGGCTCGCGGAGGCCATATTGAGCAGCCAGCAGACGGTCACCGAGAGGATCACGGCAATCGAGTACGTGCCCAGATCATGGCCCAGGGCAAGCAGCGCGCCGATGGCGCAGAGGCCGCCAATCGCCGCCCCGACGAACTGATCGCGCGCGGTCGACTGGGTGGCCCGGAATTCCGTCTGAACGACCGCGATCGCCGTAATGGCACTCCAGAAGCTCTCGCTCAGACCGAGGGCCCGGGCCGGAAGGTAGGCGATGAGCGCCGTGCAGGCGGAGATGATGCCGAGATGCGCACCCGCGGCCAGCCGTCGCAGCAACGGTGTGGTCTGGCGCAGTGCGATCAGGCGGATATTGAGGTCCGTGACGGCCGAGCGTTGGGGACTGTAGTGATCGGCGGGTGCATGCGAAACGTGCGGCATGATGAAGACCCCGGGTCGTGCTGGGTGTCCGACTGACCGCACCCAGAGTCGTTGGCGTGAACGGTTCGCGCGAGGGTGCAACGGACGGCCCAAAATTATAGAGAGCGGCCTTACGTTTCGCTCAAAAACCGAGCTCGGCTGGGGTGCCGCGCCTCCGGAAGCCCGTGCGGATAGCGTACCCTCCGCGCGAGCGGCCTGGGCCCCGCGGCAGAGAGGTCGCGTCCCGTACGCTGCACAACCGGTGCGCGCGGAACACCTGATGGCCGCGGTGCACCGGCCCACTGCGCCGAGTGCGTATGCGAACGAGCCCTGCGGCTACGCCTCGGCCGCCATGGCTTCGGCTCGCATCCTGTCCGGATGGTCGGAGTGTGGATCGGGTCGAGCCCGCACCCGCCCCCGGCGGGACGCGCGCCGAGGGCGGGCGGAGGGTCACGCGCACGGGGCAGCCGAGACGTCAGTCGGTCGAGATCAGATCAATCGAAGATTGACGCTGTTTGCCGACAGATTGGTGCGGTCCGGGGGCGTCGGATGTCGCGCTGCAAGCCTCCGTGAGTCAACTCGTGCAATGCGTCACAGGCGCTGCGGTCGGCATGGACTATGGTTCGTCCATGTGCGAGCGATATGTGGTCCCGGATCAGGGTCTGGCGGAGCGCGAACTTGCACCCCAGTGCAGGTGGTGGCGCTTCGCAGCCAGCTTCAACGTGGCGCCGACGCGCTATGTCCCCGCGGTGCGGCTCCATGCCGGTCAGTCCGAGGCCGTGATGATGCGTTGGGGACTGACCCCGGCGTGGGCCAACGGCGACACGTCGGCGGGACTGTGGCTGCGCCTCGCGGTCGGCTCGCTCGAAGACAGCCCGCTCTTTCGCGGACCCTGGCTCAACAGCCAACGCTGCATTCTACCGTTCGCCGGGTTCTACACCTGGCGTTTGACCCCGGCAGGATACCGACAGCCGTACTTCGTCCATGCCCACGACCGCGACGTGTTCTCAGTGGCGGGCATCTGGGATCGTACCGAGACCGAGGACGGTGATGTGATCGAGGGATGTACGATCCTGACGGTGCCGGCCTGTGCACCGATCGAGTCCATTCAGAGCGCGACGCGCGAGATGCCGGCGATCATTGCGGCCGAGGACGTCGACACCTGGCTGCGGGGAACCCCGGTCGAGGCGAAAGCGCTGCTGCGAACGGCTCCTGAGGAGCTGCTGGCCAGCCACGCGGTCAGCCCGCGCATCAACTCCCTTCACTGCGACGATCCGGAGCTCGTGCGGGCAGTCGGGCATTTCACCCCGCGAGGGTCGCTCGCCGCGGGCGCGCGACTCTGATCGCACGCAGAGCGGCGGCGGCCGGTCGATCCGGACCCATCACGCCTCCAACACTCGCTCGATCCGCCGGTCCGGAATGAGCCACAGCAGCGCCACCAGCGTGTACAACCCGAGGGAGACCCATCGCGCCTCGGCGGCCAGTACGATGGCGAGCAGATAGAGCAGGGGAGAGACTCTGCCCTTCCAGTCGGCACCGATCGCCCGCCGCAGAATCGATTCATCGCCCTGGGTGGCCATGATCCGCTGCTGGAGTATCCACCATGCCACGGCCGCCATCAGGAGAACCAGACCGTATGCGGCAGTCGGAACGGATGCAAAATGGTTCTCACCCATCCAACCGGTGGTGAACGGAATGAGCGAGAGCCAGAACAGCAGATGCAGATTCGCCCAGAGAATGCCCCCGCTCACGCGATGTGTCGCTCGCAGCAGATGGTGGTGGTTGTTCCAGTAGATGCCGAGGTAGATGAAGCTCAGCACATAGGTCAGCAGCACGGGCGCCACCGGAATCAGCGCTCGTAAATCCACGTCCCGCGGGATTTTCAGATCGAGCACCATGATGGTGATCAAAATGGCAATTACGCCATCGCTGAAGGCTTCTATTCGCTCGGTACCCACATCGGCCTCGCGTGGTCTGGTGTCGGTGACGCCGATTGTAGGTCTTTGGACGCTGAGGTGATATGCGGCGTGAGCGGTGATGGCGGCAGCACCGTGAAGTCGATCGGGCGATGCGATTCATTCCGCCGGCGTCTGGCGAGGCGGCATATTCGTCGGGACGGACGGCGATCTACCGGCGGCCAGCCCGCAGCGGCGTAGCATCCGATCTGGCGTCAGACACCTCCGGGACCCAGACGGTGGTGACCTGTGCCCGCGTCATTCATCATCGATGGTGGCGCCCAATTTGCCCAAAGCCTGGTGGCTTCCGGCCTGGTCGACGACTCTCGGCTGGTGGTTGACCCGGTAGTCCTGGGTCGCGGGCTGCCACTGTGCAGAGACCTCGCAAGCCCCGTCGAGTTGCGCCTCATCAGCGCATCATCGGTTTCCTCCGGAATTTTTGCTGCCGTCTATCAGCCCGGGTAAGCCGCGTGGTCCGGAGCCGCGAGGGTGTGCCCGCGTACCGGGCATGTCGCGGCCGGTCGAAAAAAATGTCGCAGGACGACAGGGGGATATTTTATCGTATCGAACATCCCCGAGCCGATGATGGCGCAGAACGTCAAGCATGGGATACCGGAGAGGCGAATGACGACATTTGTGGATGTTCAGGGACTGCGTAAGAACTACGGAGCCCATGAAGCGCTGGCGGGAGTGTCGTTCGCCATTGGCGCGGGGGAGGTGGTCGGACTCCTGGGACCCAATGGTGCCGGCAAGACGACGCTGATCGGCTGTCTGCTCGGATTCCTGCTGCCGAGCGCCGGGACCGTGCGGCTCTTCGGCGAGCAGACCGAGGAGCTGCGTCCAGCGACGCTCGGCCGAATTGGGTTTGTTCCCCAGGCACTGAACGGCTTCACATGGTTCAAGGTTGGCGAGCTGATCGAATATCTCGGCCGGTTCTATGCTCGCGCGCCGGGTCCGGTCCCGCCGTGGCTCCTAGAATGGGCTGCGCTCGACATGACACAGCGGGTCAGAGCGCTCTCCGGCGGGCAGAAGCAGCGCCTGGCCATCCTGCTCGCCATGCGGCATGAGCCGGACTTTCTGGTGTTCGACGAGCCGGTGGCGAGCTTAGATCCGCAGGCCCGGCTCGAATTCATCGCACTGATCAGCCGCTTTTGCAGGGAGAACGGCCGCAGCGCACTGATTTCTTCCCACATCCTCTCCGATCTGGAAAAAATCGCCACCCGAGCGATTTTCATGCGCCGGGGCGTGATCGTGCACGACACTCCCATGGAACGGTTTCGCACTGCAATGCGCTGGGTCCAGGCTGCGCGCGAAGCTCTGCCGGAGGGGCTCACCGTTCTGGCCGATGACCGGGTACGCGGCGAACTGCTGGTCGATGGCTGGAACGACAGGGCCGCTGCACACGCGGCCCAACATGCAGGGGCGCCCGTCGTCGTGCGGCAGCCGGATCTGGAGGCCGCGTTCCTGGAGATGACCCGGTGAATCTGCGGCTGGCGCGCGCGGCGCTGGGCAATTACTTCCGAGCGGTACTGGCTCGTGAAAATCCGCTCGCCATCTCCTGTGCGCTGTTCATCCTGCTGGTCGGCCTGCGGATCCCGCACGAACGCGCTTTCGTGCACGCTCACGGACTGGCTGCGGCATTCGATCACGGCGTCTCCGGCTTCGTGATGACGTGGTGGATGCTCGCGCTGTTCCTGCCCTCGTGCATCGCCCGGCACTACTGGCGGCAAGTCATGACCGAGATTTCGATGGCCATACCCGGGTTGCTGGAAGCGGAATACGGCGCGGTGTTGATCGCACTGCTACTCGTCGGAATTGCGCTCGCGACGCCACTGATCGCGCTGGGAGGGCCGCTCATCAGTAGCCTCTCGCTCGCTACGCTCCCCATGATCGGGGGGATGGCACATCCGCAAACCACCGGACAATCGCGCCGCACGCGCGTGATGCTCACGCTCCCGCTGCTGCCGCTGTCGCTGTTCTTTCTGGTCCCCAGCAGCATGGCGCGGTTGCTGTTCGCTCCGTTGTGGGTCACGCTGCCGCTCCTGCTCACCACGGCGGGAGTCGTGGCGGCTAAACTGCGCTATTTTCCGGCGCGAGCGCTGCTGCACATCGACTCCTCGGAACATCGGAGTGACCAGAGGGCAGGGCAGGCGTCCCGTCTCCCCCGAGCCGGGAAGTTGCGCGCCGTCTGGCGCTGCATGCGCTGGCAGCCGAGGCGCTGGCAGGAAGATGCGCTTCCCCGTACGCTGATCACTCCGTTCGGACCGGTAGGATGGATACTGTACTTCACAGCAGCCATGGCGTTTTTGCTCGGTCTTGGAATCCTCGTCAGGGCATTTCACGAACCGCTCGCGCGCGCGGTTCATCAAAGCGTTCTGATGGCTCTGACGCAATTACCGCTCGTGGCCGTCATCGCCACCGGCAAGTGGCTGATGATTCGCAGCGACTGGCCGTTCCTATATCTGGCGGGGCGTCACGGAACGCGCGTCGGATTCTCCCGGGCACTGTTTCGCGCCCATCGACGTAACGCGTTGCAACTTGCTGGAAGCACTGCGCTCATAACGTTCCTTGTTCTTGCCGGGTTCATGAAGAACTCCCACGGGGCCACCCTTGCCGTCAGCGTGTCTATCGGGGCGCTGATCTTCGGACTCAGCTACCTGGTGGCGGTTCCGCTGGTCTGGAAAGAGATCGGAGGCCGGGGAATGAATCTCGCATTGAATTTCCTCGCTGCACTGTCTGCCGCCCTGCTGCTGGCAACGGGATTCGCGGCCCACGGGCTGCAGTTCTGGCTGTTGCCCGTCTCAGTGGTGATCGCGGGGGCTGCGCTCACCGCAGAGCCTGTATTAGCACGACGCCTGGCGCAGATTGACTGGATTTTCGAGACTGAATCGACGGTACGCTGAGAACGCGGTCTGCTCGCGCCGGACGGCAGGACGGTGAGTCGCAATTACCGGAACGCGCTTTCGGTAAATCCGGCGGTGCAGGGCGGTGGCCTTCCACGCCGCTGCAACGGAGTCACCTAATCTGCCCCTCTTTCTCCGATTCGTCCATCCGCTGCGCAGGCACGGGGAATTTCTCACGAAGCTGATCGGCGGCTGCGCCATTGCTCGGAGGCCGCATTGAAGTCGTCCAGGGTGGCACCGCTCGCCACCCACGCACTGGTGTCGTAATTGAATCAACGCCCCCGTGCAAGATGATCGAGGACTGCAAATCAGAGCGCTTCTTGATTCCCAGTGGATCCAGCGGAAGCAGAGCCGGAATGGCATCAATTTGATGCGGCACTAAGAAATTCCGACGCCGCGGCACGGTGGCGTTGCCGACTTGACATGTTGAGGGCGTCCATCTACCGTGCAAAAAAAAATGCTCAGGATGCGCTGAAGTGGGTTTTTCTGAAGCTCAGAAGTAAGTTACTCAAATCGGTGCATTGGCAGCTGAATTGACTGAACGCGCAGGGCGGCGACGATGGCGCGACACCCGCTCGCGGCGTGTGAAAAACGGGAGGACAGAAGATGGGAAAAGAACTCCGCGCGTGGCGAATCTATGGTGCAGTTTCCGCGCTCGCATTTGTCATCATAGCCATTTCGGCAATCTCGATCGCCCGCGAGAGACACACATTCGGGACGATCGACGTTCAACGCATCAACGTGGTGGAGCCGAACGGTACGCTGCGGATGGTGATTTCCGACCAGACGCGCTTCCCAGGAGCCATCGTCAAAGGAAAACAATATCCGTTCAACCGGCACACGGCCGGGATGCTTTTTTACAACAACGAAGGTTCCGAGAATGGTGGGCTGATCTTCGGCGGTCAAAAGCATTCCAATGGTACGGTGTCCAGCTATGGACACCTCAGTTTTGACCGGTACGATCAGGATCAGACCTTCAGTCTCGATGACGAACAATCCGCAGCTGGGCAAATGACTCGGCTCGCGTTCATTGACCAACCGAAATGGCCCATGACCGAGATCCTCAAACTGCCACACAGTCAGTGGCAGCAGTTTCTGAAGACCCATCCCGGCGGCAAGCCGCGTTTGACGATGGAGCGTGCTGCTGATGGTGCAGTCTTCCTCGCACTGAAGGACAAACAGGGTCGTACACGGATCGCCCTCAAGGTTGGGCCACACGGGAACCCCGTGATCGATCTGCTCGGGGCAAGCGGACGAGTCATTGCCCAGGTGCCGCCGGCGAGAAAGTAGATATCGTGCTCAATAGAGCGCAAACGAGCCCATTAGGCCATTTCGGGCAGCAATCCTTCAGCACAGCCGATCGAGCTTTAGGTCGTACTTATAGTTCGCATAATGTATATTATGTTAAATAT
>JAJZFQ010000028.1 GCA_021805275.1 Pseudomonadota bacterium | reverse complement strand
TTCGGCAGTCTTTCTGTTCACGTGGCAGTCGCGCGCTACCGATGCGAGGTTTAACACCGAGCCGTGCGAGTAGCTCATCGCTTCGAGAAAGCGAGCAAAAGATCCGATATTGCGGACCAGTCCCTCCATCTGGACTTCCTCACGCAAGTAAAGACCGTTATAGGCACGCAGAAGCGCATTGGGATCGTGTGCGGCCCGGATGACCGGGAGCATTCCGTATTGCAAAGCAGAGTTCAGCGTAAAGTCGCGGCCGAGTTCTGCAGCCATGTACGGGTGCAAGTGCTTTTCTGCTGCGCGGCCGCCTAGCAGATTAATCCCTCCGTGGCGTAACTTACGGGCGCTCGATCCGGTCAGGACGAACTGGTGCCCCGTCTTTCTTTCGATCAGAAAGTGGACGACCTCAAGTAGCTCCGGCAGCTTCTGGATTTCGTCGATGAAGATCTGCTTGGCATGCGGATTGGCGTCCACCAGCTCACGCAATTGTTCGGGCCGGGCGGACAGCTCGCGTAACGTAGCGGGATCGAGCAGATCAATTCGCAGGGCATTTGGGAACTCATGGTTGCACCACAACGTTTTGCCCGTGCCGCGCGGTCCCAGCAGGAAAAAATGATCTCGGCCGGCCGAGAGAAATCGAGGCGTAAATGCCATAATGCGACGCAATATGGCATCATCGATACTGTTTTGCAATTTCGAATTCCGTGCTCGCCCACCCGATTCTTGCCCTACACCGTCGAGGGGACTTGAGTGGGTATGGAAATTCGGAAGGACGGCATTCCTCTTTGCAGTCAATGACCTATAAGGTGACGTGAATCCCTCTCTCCCGCCAGAATCAATCACTTGCGTCGACTCAATCAACAGGAAGACATTCGCTCGTACGAAAACCAAAGCGAAATCTGCTGTTGGTTGCCCTAAGCCTTCCTGGTCTCGACGCAAAGATTACCGGCATCCCGCTGCCCTTTGAGCGTAGATCGCCGTACGGAATTTCGGTTACTAGCGAGAAATCTGGCCTTACACCCTACGCATAGGGTGCGTAGCGGCGGACTGGCCGCCGGCCTCCGCGGTTGCGGAGGCATTTGGCCGACTACCAAGAATTGCTATAAAATAGTAAGCAGTCGGAGGCCCAGATGAGCAAGACCACCAGTATCAATCTCGGCGATCACTTCGAGAGCTTTATCGACCAGCAGCTCGCGAGCGGGCGCTTCGGGTCTGCGAGCGAGGTGATCCGCGCGAGTCTGCGCCTTCTTGAGGAGCGCGAACAAAAAATCGAGGGCCTTCGAAAGGCCTTGCTCGACGGCGAGCGCAGCGGGGATGCCGGCGAACTGGATATGCGCAAAATCAAGTCGAAGGCCCGGCGCGGCGCTAAATCCGGCTCGTGATGCGTACGATCCATGTTCATGGATCAGCTGAGAGCGATCTTATCGATATCTGGCGATACTCCTTCGAGCAGTGGGGCGAGCTCCAGGCGGACAAGTACCTCGATGAGTTGGACAGCGGCATAAAGAAGCTCGCGGATAATCCCGAGACTGGGGTGAAGCGCGACCACGTGCGTGACGGATACCGCGTGTTGTTCGTAGGCAGTCACGCTGTCTACTACACGGTGATGCCCGATACGGTTCATATCATCCGAGTCCTGCACGGGAGCATGGATCCGGATGGGCATCTGGAATAGAGAAATACGGCCCAAGAAGGCAAGAAGGTCAGCCCGGGTTTTTGGCCAAAACCGGCAAGAACTCCGGTGGTCCGAACCATGGCACGGCGTGAAAATGACCCGAGTCCAGCGGCGCACCGTCTTTCGAGGGCATACAAAACGTCCGGAGTTGCGTATAACGCCAGGCATTCTGTATCATCTATCTCCATGAACCTCGCGGGCAAACAGCAAGTACGGCGCCTCTTCGCCAAACAGAGCGTGCTGCGCTCCCGCGAGCTGGAGTCTCGCGGCATCACGCGCGTGGACCTCGCGCGCTGCGTCGAGGACGGGGTCCTCGTCCGGGTGGGAAGGGGGCTCTACGCCACGGCAGACCATGCCCCTTCGGAACACCATTCGCTGGTTCAAGTGGCCAAGCGCGTACCGAACGCGGTCTTTTGTCTGCTCACGGCGCTTCGATTCCACGAACTGACCACACAGTCACCCCATGAGGTCTGGATTGCGCTGGCGGAGAACGCGCGCAAGCCCAGCCTCGACTACCCAAAGCTGCGCGTGGCCCGGTTTTCCAAAGCGGCTCTGGCCGCCGGCGTGGAGCAGCACCGGGTGGAGGGTGTGACGATTCACGTGTACTCAGCCGCCAAGACGGTCGCGGATTGCTTCAAGTACCGCAACAAGGTCGGCATCGACGTGGCAGTTGAGGCGCTGAGGGACTTCACGCGAAAACATCGGGGCGGCGCCAACGAGCTCGCACGTCACGCCCGGATTTGCCGGGTTGCCCGGGTGATGCAGCCCTATCTGGATGCTATCGGGTGAAGGAAAGGACCAATCTCGGTGCATCGGTATCGACGCGCCTGCTCAATCAGGCCAGACAGTCTGGCGCGGACTACCAGACGCTTCTGACCTCGTATTGCCTGGAGCGCTTTTCTGTACCGGCTCGGTGCGTCGGACCTTCGCAATCGCTTCGTACTCAAAGGGGGCGATGCTCCTGCGCCTGTGGGCGGATCAGCCCTATCGCGCCACACGGGATCTGGATCTGCTGCGTCGAGGGGATAGCGAGTTCGAGGCCGTGCGCGCCGATCTGCGCGCGATCCTCGCGGCGCCCGTCCCTCCGGATGCGGTCAGCTTCGATGCCGACAAGATCCAGGTTGAAGCCATCCGAGCGGAGGACGAGTACGCGGGCATTCGTGCAACGCTGCCCGCGCAACTAGGAACGGCACGACTCGTTCTGCAGATCGACATGGGTGTCGGCGATGCCGTCTCGCCAGCTCCCGCACTGTGCGCCTTTCCGACGCTGCTCGACTTCCCGGCGCCACGCATACTGGCCTATCCGAAGGAGGCGGTGATTGCCGAGAAGTTTGAGGCCATGGTCGTTCTCGGTGAGCGCAACAGTCGCATCAAGGATTTCTTCGATATCTATTACCTCGCCGGGCACTTCGAATTTGATCGCGAGATCCTGGGTCAGGCGCTCCGCCAGACGTTTGCGCGCAGAGGGACGCCCGTGCCTACGGACGTCCCGATCGCCCTGACTGCGGCGTATTGGGAAAATGCGACTCGGCCCGCACAGTGTCGAGCATTCTCTCGGCGCACGGGAGTGGAGGTTCCGGACGACTTCGCCGTGAAATGTTCACGGAGACTTGGTCAATTCGTGGCGCCCCTGCTGGAGGATCTTCGGATGCCCGCCGGCAAGCCGGGTACCTGGCCGCCGGGAGGTCCCTGGCGCTGACCCAACCGGGCACATGCCAATGTGCCGGATGACGAGTCGCGACGAAGGATGCTTAGGTGTAGGAGCGTTTTCTCGGACGGCCGCGTCCTCGGTGGCCGGGGCGCAATAGCTCTCTGGGTCGCGTATCCAGTCCTGAATTGCAGCGACGGGCCAGCCGCACGCGCGACCGCCCAGATGTACAGGGGCAGGGAAGCGGCGCGCATTGACTCGGCGATAATGCTGGCCGTCTCGTGCGCGTCCTGACCGACTGGTGTGCACCGTTTCCCGGCTACCATCTCTACTACCCGAGCCGACGGCACGCGACACCGGCGTTCTCACTGCTGGTTGATGCGCTGCGCTACCGCGGCGCGGTCGTTGGGCGGTGAGGCTTATCGACCGACACTGCGGGGGTAAGGCATGAGCGAACTCGGTGAGTGGGACTGGATGCTGAACGGATCGATGACCGGCCGAACCTTCTTGGTGATGCGTAGGCCGCACGCGGGATTGTCATAACGCAACACGGCCGGATAAGGGCGCTA
>JAJZFQ010000146.1 GCA_021805275.1 Pseudomonadota bacterium | reverse complement strand
AAGGCATGAGCGAACTCGGTGAGTGGGACTGGATGCTGAACGGATCGATGACCGGCCGAACCTTCTTGGTGATGCGTAGGCCGCACGCGGGATTGTCATAACGCAACACGGCCGGATAAGGGCGCTAATGGGGTAAAGAACGCCCGATAGCCCCATTCGAGCTGATCTGTTGCCCCCTTAGGAGCGGGGGGATCTGCTAGCCCCGCGGTCGTTCCGGCATATTCCGGTGGTACATCCGGTAGATAAACCGGTGTAATCCGGTCTATAAATGGGTATGTTCAAAATCGATACCGGCGAGATCACACCCCAGCTCCTGGCACTGCTATCGGAGCTGGACGAGTTCAAAGGCGCCTGGCGGGCGCTGGGCGTCGTTGCGCCCGAACGGCTAAGTGCCCTGCGGCGCATTGCCACCATCGAAAGTATCGGGTCTTCCACGCGCATCGAAGGCAGCCGGCTGTCCGACCGCGAGGTGGAAGCGCTGCTGGGTCGACTGAACATCTAGTCCTTTGCCACCCGCGACGAGCAGGAGGTGGCAGGTTATGCCGAGGTCATGGAGACGGTCTTCCAGTCCTGGGCAGACATCCCCGTGAACGAAGGCCACCTCAAGCAACTGCACCGTGACCTGCTCCGTTACAGCGAGAAGGACGAGCGCCACCGCGGCGAATACAAGACCTTGCGCAATGACGTCGCGGCTTTTGACGCCGAAGGCAAGATGGTCGGTGTCGTGTTCGAGACGGCGACGCCGTTCGACACGCCGCGGCGCATGACGGAGTTGCTGGCTTGGCTCGAGGATGTGAGATCGAACAAGCGGCAACATCCACTGCTGATCGTCGCCATGTTCACGGTCGTATTCCTGGCGATTCATCCTTTTCAGGACGGGAACGGCCGACTGAGCCGGATTCTGACGACGCTGCTCCTGCTGCAGGCGGGCTACGCCTATGTGCCGTACAGTTCCCTGGAGAGCGTGATCGAGAACAGCAAGGACGCCTACTGCCTTGCGCTGCGACAGACGCAAAGCACGCTGAACGGCACGACCCCCAACTGGCAGCCCTGGCTGCTCTTCTTGCTGCGGGCATTGCAGAAGCAGAAGAATCATCTTGCGATCAAGATTGAACGGGAGAGGTCTGCGGTTGCGTTGTCCGATCTGGCGACGAAGATACTGGACTACGTCCGTGCTCAAGGAAGGGTGGCGACGCGTGACATGGTGCGCGAATACGGCGCCAGTGCGAACACGCTCAAGGCGACATTCAGCAGCTTGGTCGGGAAGGGGCTGCTGGTGCGGCATGGGGGAGGTCGCTCGACCTGGTACGCCTTGCCGTAGTGGGTCCTTTATCTCATCGGGCCCCCGCTTCTCTGCTGAGTGAATCGACGTGATTTCGCTATTCGGTGACATTTAGGTCGATGCGCGAGATGTCGAGTTTGCCTGCAACTATCAAGATGACAAGGCGGAGGGTACGGAACCAGAGGATTCCAAGGGAATTTCGCGTCGCAGCCTGGAGGAACCCATTGATAGCCTCCCCGAACTCGTTGGGTTGGCGCGGCGAAAATGCCAATCGTGTCGGCGCAATGGTCAAAGTATGGACAGAATCGCATCATTTGACGACGTGGCGGGAAGTTGCAGCGCCCCCGACGCTTCGTTGAGTGCGGTGCAGACACTATGGGCCCACGTGAACTGCGTTTTACCGGCCGGCGTCGCGCGAACGGGACTAAACTATCTCACATGCCGTGGCACACGTGCCACGCCTAGAGGCCAGACTTCGCGGCCCCAGTATAGGAGGAAGCTCATGAGCGTTGAATCTCCCGACCGGTCCAGGGCAGTGCTGGAAAATCTGGAGCATCTGCTTCCGGACCTCGAGGCCCTCTACATGGACGTACATGCGCACCCCGAGCTCTCGATGCAGGAGACCCGCACGGCGGCGCTGGCGGCGAAACACCTGCGCGCCAGTGGCTACGAAGTCACGAGCGCAGTCGGGAAGACCGGAGTCGTGGGGCTCCTGCGAAATGGCGATGGGCCGACGGTCATGCTGCGCGCGGACATGGATGCGTTGCCCGTCGAAGAGATGACGGGCGCTCCGTATGCCAGCACCGGCAGGGCGAAGGACGCAGATGGAAACGATGTCCCGGTGATGCATGCCTGCGGTCATGACATGCACGTGGCGTGGCTGGTGGGGGCGGCGACGCTGCTCGGCGAAGGGCGAAGATTCTGGCGCGGAACGGTGCTCGTGGTATTTCAACCGGCGGAGGAGACCGCGCAGGGTGCGCAAGCGATGATCGACGATGGTCTCTTCGTGAGATTTCCCAAGCCCGATGTGGTCCTCGGCCAGCACGTGATGGTGGGCCCTGCGGGTACGGTTGCGAGTCGTGCCGGGCCGATTACCTCCGCCGCGGACAGTCTGCAAATCAGGCTCTTTGGCCGCGGTGCCCACGGTTCAATGCCCCAGGCAGCCATTGACCCCGTCGTGATGGCGGCCGCGACGGTTATGCGGCTCCAGACCATTGTGTCGCGCGAGGTGGCTGCTACCGAGGCGGCGGTAGTCACGATTGGTGCCCTTCAGGCTGGGGTGAAGGAAAATGTCATTCCCGATGAGGCCATCATCAAGCTCAACGTACGCACCTATGATGAAAATGTGCGCAAGCGCGTGCTTGCCGCCATCGAACGGATCGTCAACGCCGAGGCGGCGGCCTCCGGCGCGCCGCGGCCCCCTGAGATCACCTTGCTCGATCGGTACCCACTCGCTGTCAATGATCCGGACGCAAGTCAGCGGGTCGCAGCGGCCTTCCGACGGCATTTTTCCTCCAACCGCGTCAGGGAAACCGGCCCGGCCATGGCCAGCGAAGACTTCGGGTCATTCGGGGCTGAATGGAAGGCGCCTTCGGTCTTCTGGTTCGTCGGCGGCACCGATCCCGAAACTTACGCCAAGGCCAAGGCGGCGAATCGGATCAATGAAATCCCGACGAACCACAATCCCCGATTTCTGCCGGTGATCCATCCGACGCTCGACACGGGTGTAGAGGCTCTGGTGGTCGCTACACTGGCGTGGTTGCCGGCCTGAAGGCTACGAGCGCCGGACGGCGCATCATAGGGTCGGCGAGGAACGCGAAGGGGGGCGTATGGGCGTGACACATGTTCTGCTGATGGTTCTGGATCTTGGGGGTACGTTCGTATTTGCCATCAGTGGCGCAGTCGCCGCGGTTAAGCACAGGCTCGATATTTTCGGCATCATGGTGCTGGCGTTCGCCGCGGGCAATGCGGGCGGCATTACCCGCGATCTGCTCATCGGAGCAACACCACCGGCAGCAGTCGCTGATTGGAAGTACCTCGGAGTGTCCGTGCTCGCCGGGTTCGTGGTGTTCTTCTGGTATCCACTCCTTGCGCGCCTCCGTAATCCGGTGCTCTGGTTTGACGCGATCGGTCTGGCTTCTTTTGCAGTGGCAGGCGCGCAGAAGGCGCTGGTGTACGGCCTGAATCCCGTGATGGCGGCCCTGCTCGGCATGCTGACGGGTATCGGGGGCGGCATGGTGCGCGATGTGTTGGTGAACCAGATCCCTGCGGTATTGCGTGCCGATCTTTATGCGCTGGCGGCGCTCGCCGGAGCAGCGGTGGCGGTCGGAGGCCAGAGGCTCGCGCTTGCGCCGGTGCCCACGGCAATCATTGGCGGGCTGCTCTGCTTTGCGCTGCGGTACATGGCGATCGAGCACGGCTGGCATCTGCCGGCTGCCGGACGTTTGCGTCGCGACGACGCCGATTCTGTGAAGAACCAAAGCCACTCTTGAAGATTCCTCGGGGACGACTTCGGCAGTGACGCCGCGCTGCAATGCCGGCCATTCGCAGCACGGATGTCGGGCACTGCGTGCTTCGCAACTAAAAAATTCTGTCTTGAACGCGACCGACGTTCTCCGCGGGACAC
>JAJZFQ010000166.1 GCA_021805275.1 Pseudomonadota bacterium | reverse complement strand
GCTACAGCTACTACCTGCGCGGGCGGGTCGACGTGGTGCACCGCGGCAATGCCTTCATCGCGGGGGATGCTGCGGGACTTGCCACGCGCGACATGGCCGAGGGCATTGGCCCGGCGGTGCGCAGCGGACTCGCTGCGGCCGATTCGATCCTGACGGGCGCACCGTACCGTCTGGAGTCGGTCACCGGCTCGAGCCTTGGGGGCGGCTGGCCGAGCCGGCTGTTCGACTGGGCCATGACCCGCGGGGCGGCTCTGGCGTAGCGATCTCGCGCCGCGAGTGCGCGGCACGTCTCGTCGTGGGAGGGACCCCATCGAGTGCGCGCAGGGGGCACGTTGCGCACTCCGGCCAAGATCCTCGCGTGGCAGAGGGTCGGGGCGCGGGGGCGGTGGGGCGTATCAAACGCGAGGGAAGCGCACCGTCAGCGCAGGGCCGCGCCGTTCGATCGGAACCGCTCGCCGCGCCTGGTGAGCGGCTCCTGAGCGGCCCGCGGGCTGTGGTGTAGACTCCGGCGCTTGCACGCGCCGCGCGGCCCGAACGACCGTTCGCGCGGCGCCGCCCTAACAATGAGGAGTCATCAAGATGAGGGGGACGTTCCGTACCGGCACGACCTGTGCCGCGCTGCTCGCCTGTGCGCTGAGCGCCACGGCGCACGCCGCCGCCAATCCGCTCATGCACCCGAGCCCGCTGCCGTTTGAGGCGCCCGAGTTCAATCTGATCCAGGATGCGGATTTCAAGCCGGCGATCGATGCGGGCATCCGCCGCGAGCGCGCCGAGATCCAGCACATCGCCGCCGATCCGGCGCCGCCGACGTTCCAGAACACGCTGGTGGCGCTCGAGCGCTCCGGGCGGCTCCTGAACCGGGTCATGGGCGTGTTCGGTGCGCTGACCTCGGCGAACACCGACCCGACGCTGCAGAAGGTACAGGCCGAGGAGGCCGGACCGCTCGCGGCCCTCAGTGATGATCTGTACCTCAACGGCCGGCTGTTCCAACGCGTCAAGACGGTGTACGCGCACCGCGCCGCGTTGAATTCGCTCCCCGAGGCGCGGGCGCTGCTGCGGCTGTACTACCGCCGCTTCGTCATGAACGGGGCGCTGCTCGCCCCGGCCGACAAGCGCCGACTGGCCGCGATGAACGAGCGGCTGGCGAAGCTGACCACCGAGTTCCAGCAGAAGCTGCTCAAGGCCACCGATGCCGGCGCGCTCGTCATCACCGATCAGCGCGATCTGGCCGGACTGACGCCCGGGATGATCGCCGCGGCGGCACATGCGGCCGCCGCGCGCGGCCTGCCGGGCAAGTGGGTGATCACGCTGCAGAGCACCACCCAGCAGCCGGCGCTCGCCTACCTGTCGAACCGCGCCGTGCGCCATGAGCTGTTCGAGCGCTCCTGGAACCGCACCGAGCGGGGCGGGCCCGACGACACCCGCAAGACCATCGAGGAGATCGCTCAGCTGCGCGCGCAGAAGGCGCACCTGCTCGGCTACCCGAACTTCGCCGCCTATCGGCTGCAGAGCCAGATGGCCCACACCCCGGCGACGGTCGAGCATTTCCTTCGCCAGCTGGTGCCCCCGACGGTGGCCGCCGTGCACCGCGAGGCGCACATCCTGCAGGCGCAGATCGTGCACGACGGCGGGCACTTCACGCTGCGTCCCTGGGACTGGGAGTACTACGTCAACCGCGCCAAGGCGGCCCGCTACCACCTGACCAATGCCCAGGTGCGCCCCTACCTGGTCCTGAACAACGTCATCCACCGCGGCCTCTTTTACCTCGCGCACCGCCTGTACGGACTCACCTTCAAGGCGCGCAAGGACCTGCCGGTCTATCAGAAGGACGTGCAGGTGTACGAGGTGTACGACGTCACGGGCAAGCCGCTCGGGCTGATCTACTTCGACTACTTCCGGCGCGCCAACAAGTCCGGTGGCGCATGGATGGACAACTTCGTCGTCCAGTCGAGCCTGCTCGGGCATGCCCCGGTGGTCTACAACGTGGCGAACTTCACCAAGCCCGCCCCCGGACACCCGGCGCTGATCAGCATCGATGATGCGGTCACCATGTTCCACGAGTTCGGGCATGGACTGAACAGCCTGCTCGCCGATGAGGTCTATCCGAGCCTCTCCGGGACGAACACGGCGCGGGACTTCGTCGAGTTTCCCTCGCAGTTCGATGAGCGTTGGGCGGTCTATCCGGCCGTGCTGCGTCACTACGCGCTGAACGACCGCACCGGTAAGCCGATGCCCCAATCGCTGATGCGCAAGATCCAGCGGGCGGGCAACTTCAATGCCGGCTACAGCGTCGGGGAGGAACTCGCCGCCGCCGAGCTCGACATGCAGTGGCACACGCTGCCCTGGAATGCACCGCTGCAGAATGCCGATACGTTCGAGCGCGCCGCCCTGAAGCGCACCGGGATGGCGCTCCCCGACGTGCCTCCGCGGTACCGCTCGAGCTTCTTCCCGCACATCTGGGGCGGTGGATATGCCGCCGGGTACTACGCGTACTTCTGGACCGAGATGCTCGCCGATGACGCCTACGACTGGTTCCTGAAGCACGGTGGACCGACCCGGGCCAACGGCCTGCGGTTCCGCGACCGGGTGCTCGCGCGCGGCCACACGGAAGGGTATTGGAAGATGTTCCGCAGCTTCTACGGCGGCAATCCCCGCATCGGGCCGCTGCTGCGCTATCACGGCTTCAGCGTTCCGGCCGGACACTGATCGACACCCTGTGGCGGGATCCGGTCTGCGACGGACCGGGTCCCGCCGGGGCTCCCACCTCCGTTGCTTAATTACAACACTCCGGGGCGGGGCTACCCAGCGTCTGCGTGAGCAGGTATCCTCCCGCAACGACTCGCAAACGAACGCTTGTTTTAATTCTGCGGCGGGTCAGGGGGGGATTGCATGTTGAAGAAGACTCGGGGCTTGGTTTGCGCTGGCCTCACCCTGTTCGCCCTGGCGGGCTGCGGGAGCAACAGCCCGACCGCGACCGTCGCCACCTCGACGCAAGCCGGCACGCTGGCGGTCGATCCGCCGCTGCGGGTCGCCTCGCTGAGCGCTTCGGCGTTCGCCGCCCAGCTCGGTGCCAACACGTCGGGGCAGCAGTTGCTGCAACTGGCGGGTACGCCTGCGTGCGGGGTGGATTTCTACTACCTGAAATACTGGACCACGGCGCCGAACGGCCAGCCGACCGAGGTCTCCGGCGCCCTCATGGTGCCGACCGGCGCCGGCGCCCAGTGCTCCGGCGCGCGACCGATCGTGCTGTACGCACACGGCACGACGTCGGTATCGACGTACAACATCGCCGACATCACCGATCCCACCAACGCGGCGAACTCCGAGTCGGCGATGATCGCCGCGGTGTTCGCGGCGCAGGGCTACATCGTGGTGGCACCGAACTTCGAGGGTTACGACATCTCGAACCTCGGCTACCACCCGTACCTCGATGCGACCGAGAATGCCGACGACATGATGGACGCGCTCACCGCGGCGCGCACGGCGCTGCCGCACTCGTTCACCCCGGGCACCACCGACAGCGGTCAGCTCTACGTGACGGGCTACTCCGAGGGCGGCTACGTCGCCATGGCCACCGTCAAGGCGATGCAGGCCGCCGGTGACACGGTGACCGCCTCGGCGCCGGCGTCCGGGCCCTATGCGCTGGAGGCGTTCGGCGATGCGATCTTCTTCGGTCAGGTGGACATCGGCTCGACGATCTTCTCCCCGCTGGTGACCACGAGCTACCAGAACGCCTACAGCAACGTCTACAGCGCGACCACCGACGTCTACAGCTCGACGTACGCGAGCGGGATCGCCACGCTGCTGCCCTCGCCGGACTCCCTCACCCAGCTGTTCCAAGCGGGCAAGCTGCCCGAGGCGGCGTTGTTCGACAGCACCACCCCGGTGACCGGCAACACGCAGCTCGATCAGCTGCTGGCGGTACCGACGAGCCCGCCCTACAGCGCCTCGCAGGCGGCGCTGTTCGATGCCGGGTTCGGCAGTCCCTCGCTGGTGAACAACACCTACCGGGCCGAGTACGCCGCCGATGCGCTCACCAACCCCGATCAGGCCGAGATGACGCTGCTCAATGGCGGCACGCTCACCTCGAGCGACGTGGCGCTCGCGGCGCAGCCGGCGGTCGGTCTGCGCCAGGACTTCAAGCTCAACGACATGCGCAACGGCGGCTGGTCGCCGAAGGAGCCGATGCTGATGTGCGGCGGGGACCAGGACCCGACGGTGTTCTTCCAGGTGAACACCGGGGTGATGGCCGCCGAGTGGAGTCCGCTGGTCTCGGCCGGACTGGTGCAGGTGCTCGACCTCAACGGCACCCCGGGTGGGGCCTTCGCCCCCCTGCAGGGTGCGTTCCAGAGCACCTACGCGGCCATGGTCGCCGCCGAGGGTGCGAGTACCGCGATCCAGTCCTACCACGCGACCGAGGCGCCGTTCTGTATGGTGGCTGCGCGTGACTTCTTCGCGCAAGTTCCCTAGGCCCTGACACGAGAGACGACCATGCAGTACAAGATCGCAACACTCGCGCTCGGCACCGCTCTCGCCCTCGCGGCCGCCACCGGGGCGCACGCCGACAACGCTCACCCGAACGACATCCGCATCGGCGGGTACTTCGTTCACTTCGACACCAGCGCCAGTGACATCACCGGCCCGTACACCGTGCCGGGGTTGAACACGAGCGTGAACAACACCGCTACGCTCTACCTCGGCTACGTGCGCACGCTCTCGAGCCACTTCGCCGTGGAGTTCGCCTTCGGCTGGCCGCCGCTGACGCACGCGGTGGCCCGCGGCCCCGCGGCGGTCGGATCGGTGCCGTACAACGGGCAGACCATCGCCAACATCCGCTGGCTGTCGCCGACGGCGCTGCTGGAGTACAACTTCTTCGCCCCGGACTCGCGCTGGCGGCCGTTCGTGGGCGTCGGAGTCAACTACACGTACTTCTACGACCGGCAGGTCACCGCGGCGGGAGCGGCCGTGAGCGGCGGACCGACCTCGATCTCGCTGCCGTCCTCGGTGGGCCCGGCGGTGACCGCGGGCTTCAAGTACCGCTTGAACAGCCGCTGGCACATCGTGGCGTCCTACTCGGTGGCGCAGGTCAACAGCGAGCTCACCACCGACACCGCCGGGGTGTTGCGCAGCTCCAAGGTGCATTTCTGGCCGAACGCCGTGGTGGTGTCGGTCGGGTATTCGTTCTGAGCCGATAGCGCCCGCCGCGCCCCCGGGGCAACGCTCCGGCGCGCGGCGGGCTCGGTTCGCCGCCGCGGCGCCGCCGGCGGACGCGCGCGTCTGAGCATTGTCATACAATGCGCGCCGGCCCCGCGAGGGCGGGCGCGGACAGCACCAGTCAGTGAGCGCAGTACCCTACCACCGTCACAGGCGCACAGCGGCGCGGCATGCACCGCGGCGATGGCTGCCCGGTTGGGCCGGGTGGCTCGCGCTGCTCGCCTTTGGATTGCGCGCGCTGGTCCCGCTCGGCTTCGAGCCGGACGCACGGGCGCTCTCGATCGAGATCTGCCACGAGGGCTTTCCGGCAGGCTTCTTCGCCCACGGTGCCCCCCGCCAGGGTGCGCCCGCGGGCCATACGGTCACGCACTGCGCGTTCTGCAATGGCACCACCCCGGTGTCTGCCTATGCATTCGCCGGGCTCACCCTGCGGGCCCCGTACGCGGTCGCGCTGCGCGAGCTTGAGCCGACCTCGATCCTGAGCGTTCCGCTGGCGCACACGCCCCAGGCGCGTGCCCCCCCGACTGTCGTCTGATCGGTCCGATCTGCCGCCGCCTCGGCGTCCCTGCGGGGAGCGCCGCGGCGCGGCGTCCTGTGATTGCGATTCAGACGGCGGCCCCGCACCGGAGGCGGCGCCGCGGGAGATTCACTGTGATAGACCATTCCTCGTGCCGAGCAGCGCGCCAGCGCCGCCGGCTGTCCGCTCATTCGAGGGCCGCGGGACTCGGCGTGCTGGCCGCGCTCGGGCTGATGCCGCTCACCGCCTGGGCGGCCTCCTACGGCGGGGTGCGCGGCCAGGTGCAAGGCGCGCACAACCAGCCCATGGCCGGCGTGCGCGTGACGTTGCGTTCGGCCGCATCCGGCAGCGTCGAGACGACGCGCACCGATGCGCACGGCCGGTTCAATTTTCCGACGGTGTCGATCGGGACGTACCGAGTCACGGTGCGCCGCAAGGGCTTCGAATCCCAGAGCGAGCCGGTGACGGTGGAGGCGGGCTATTTCCCCGCGCCGATCCTGCACCTGCTGCCGGTCTCGACGTTCCATCGGGTGGTCGTACACGGCAACCGAGTGCCGGTGGTCGCCTCGGTCACCCCGATCACGCTGGTCAGCCAGCAGGACATCCTCTCGACGCCGGGGGCGATCAACGCCAACAGCCTCTCGATGATTACCGACTACGTGCCGGGCGCCTACGAGGCGCATGACATGCTGCACATCCGCGGCGGTCACCAGACCTCCTGGCTGATCGACGGGGTGGAGATCCCGGACACCAATATCGCCGAGAGCCTCGGGCCGGCGATCGACCCCGAGGACATCCAGACGCTCGGCGTCGAGCGCGGCAGCTATAACGCCGATGAGGGGGATCGCACCTACGGGGTGTTCAACGTCATCCCGAAGACCGGGTTCGGCGTGCGCAATCAGGGCACGCTGTCGGTCTCGGCGGGCAATTTCGGTCAGACCGACGACTACCTGAGCGCGGCGAGCCACAAGGGCAACTTCGCCTATTACGTCAGCGCCGAGGGCAACCGCAGCAATCTCGGTCTGCAGACCCCGGTCGCCGAGGTCATCCACGACCAGTCGCAGGGCTATGGGCTGTTCACCAACCTGCAGTACAACCCCAGCGCCAATAACGAGCTGCGCTTCGTCGCGCAGTTGCGCCAGGATACCTACCAGATCCCCAATTGCATCACGCCGCTGCCGAACGACCCGCAGTGCGTCGGGCAGCTCGGCGACGTGCAGAAGGAAGCGGACAACTTCGCGCTGCTCTCCTGGGTCCATACGTTCACCAGCAACATCGTGCTCACCAGCTCCCTGATGTATCACTTCGAGCGCGCCGCGTACGATGGCTCGCCGAGCGACTTCCCGGTCATCACCACCTTCCACCACAGCTCGCAGTACGAGGGCGGGGAGGAAAACCTGCGCATGCACTTCAGCCACAATCACGTGGACGTCGGGGTGTACGGCTTTGCGCAGCAGGATCACGCGGACTTCAATCTCGCCTTCCCGGGCGGCAGCCCGGCGTCGCTGCAGGAACTGCAGAACCCGACCGGCCAGCTGATCGATGCGTGGGTGCAGGATACCTATGACGTCTCGCACTGGGTGCACCTGTCGGCCGGGGTGCGCGAATCGCACTTTGCCGGACTTGTCACCGAGAACGCGACCGACCCGCGCTACGGCATGACGGTGCGTCTGCCGGTGCTCAACTGGGTCTTAAGCGCGTTCTGGGGCAAGTACTACCAGGCGCCGCCGCTCGAGGCGCTCACCGGAAACCTCGCCGCGTACGCCTCGACCCAGAGCAGCCAGTTCCTGCCGCTGCATGGGGAGCGCGACAAGGAGCGCCAGTTCGGCGTGACCATCCCGGTGAAGGGGTGGACCATCGGGGCGGATTATTTTGTCACTCAGGCGCAGAACTTCTTCGACCACAACCCGATCGGCAGCTCCGACATCTACCTGCCGGTCACCGACCAGGGGGCGCTCATCCGCGGCACCGAGCTCACGGTGCGCTCACCGGCGTTCTGGCGCTACGGCCAGGTGCACCTGGCGTACTCGAACCAGACCGCACAGTGCTTCGGGTCGATCAGCGGCGGCCTGCTCGTCGCCGGCACCGCCTGCGGTAATTACACCGCGCTCGATCACGATCAGCGCAACACGCTCAACGTCGGCTACAACCTCGATCTGCCCGAGCACTATTTCGTCGGGACGAACGTTTCGGTCAACTCGGGACTCTCGAACGGATTTGCCGGCCCGCCGAGCTATCAGCCGAGCCACCTGCCGAGCTACGCGATCATCGATCTGACGGTGGGGCGCAACTTCAGTCGAGACCTGCAGGTCTCGGTGACGGCGCTGAACCTCACCAACAAGCACCTGATGACCGACAACAGCCTGACCTTTGGTGGAGTGCACTGGAACAATCCGTTCCAGATCTACGCTCAGCTGCGCTATCAGTTCCACTACTGAGCGCCGCGGCGCCGCCAGGGACGGCGGCGCGAGGGCTCACCAGAAGGTGGCCACGATCAGCGCGGTGAGCACCAGCAGTCCGGCCCCGAAGAGCGTCACGCTGCGCGGGGTTCCCGGACGCTCAGGGCGGGCGGGCGCCGCCGCGACGCCCGGTAGCGTCAGGCTCGCCAGCACGAGCGCCACGAGCGAGACGGCGAAGCCGAGTCCGGCGACGTTGAGGAACTGGACGTGCGCGATGCCGAGGATGGCCAGTGCATACAGCAGCGCGCCGAGGGCAGTCCCGGCGATGAGGCCGGCGAAGGCGCCGCGGGCATTGGCGCGCGGCCAGAGCACGCCGGCGAGGAACACGGCGGCCACCGGCGGGGTGAAATACGCGAGCACCGCCTGCAGGTACTGCCAGAGCGAGGGGAAGCGCGCGATCTGCGGCACCCAGGCGGCCGAGAGCAGCATGGCGAGGGCGGTCGCGATGCGCGCGGCGCGCACCGTGCTGCGCTCATCGAGGTGTGGACGGGCGCGGCGGATGAAGTCGATCGAGATCACGGTGGCGGCGCTGTTGTAGGTCGCCGACAGCGAGGCCATCAGCGCACCGAGGAACGCTGCGAGGAACACGCCGAGCACCCCGGGCGGCAGGAGCGTCAGCGCCAGGCGGATGTACACATCGTCATCGCGGTGCAGATGCGCAAACAAGGCCCGGCCGGCGAGCCCGGGGGCGACGATGAGCAGCAGCGAGGTGAGCTTCAGTGCCCCGGTGAGGAGCGCGCCGCGCTGGCCGTCGGCCACCGAGCGGGCGGCGAGGGTGCGCTGCACGACCGCCTGGTTGGTGCACCAGTAATAGAGCGCGAGCACCGGCATCCCGAAGGCGAGTCCGGTCCAGGGCATGTACGGGTCGCGGGCCGGCAGCACCAGGTGCAGGTGCTGCGCAGGATTGGCCGCGAGCACGGCGTGCCAGCCGCCGGCGGCGTGGATCGCATAGCCGGCGAGCAGACCCGCCGTGCCAATCATGACCACCCCCTGCAGGGCCTGGGTGCGCATCACCGCGCGCAGTCCACCGGTGAGGGCGTAGAGGGCGGCGAAGAGCGCGAGCGGCGGCACCGTGGCGATGAACGGCAGATGGGGCAGCAGCGCGTGCACGACCAATGCGGCGCAGTAGAGTGAGCCGGCCGCATCGAGCAGGATGTAGAGCAGGATCGAGAGCGCGGCGAGCCACACCCGCGCGCGCCGGTCGAAGCGCCGCTCGAAGTACTCCGGCACGGTGTAGATGCGCTCGGCGAGCAGGCGGGGCAGCAGCCACAGCGCGAACACCACCAGCGTGACGGTGGCCACCCAGTCATAGTTGTACACCGAGATGCCGAGCGCGAACGCCGAGCCGGTGATGCCGATCAGGGCGCTCGGGGAGAAATTCGAGCCGATCACCGACAGGCCGATCATCGGCCAGGACGCGCGTTGCGAGGCGAGGAAGAACTCGTTGCTCGACACGCGACGGCGCGCGCCGCTGAGGCCGATCACGAGCACGCAGGCGAGGTAGGCGACGACCACGGCCCCATCGGTGAATCTCAACGCCAACGACCTCGCGGTGCGCGCCGGTGCGGTGCGCGATCCGCGCAGTGAATAACATCCGCCGCTCGGTTGTCGAGTCGCGCCGCGCGCGGCGTACGCGCGGATTGACAGTGCCGCCGCGGTGCACGATACTTAGAATTGACTGGAAACGTTTCCAAATAGGCCGGGTCGCCGTGTGCCGCCCGGTCCCGGAGAGGTCCTGCGGGGTGCGCCGTCCGGCCCGCCGCACGGTGCGAGCAGCGCCGGCGGCGTGCGCATTGGGGGGAAATCCGCGAGGGGTGCGCCGCGCCGCTCGAATCGATCGAGGCCCCGAGCGCCGGGGGTCCTCTGGAGTTCAAAGAGTGATGCATCGAATCAGGGGATCCTTTGCGCCTGCAGTGCTGCTGCTCGGTGCGCTTCTCGCACACGGCGCGTGGGCCGGCACGGCGCGGCCGTGGTTGAACCCGAAGCTCTCGCCCGATGCGCGCGCCGTGCTCGCGGTGCGGGCCATGACCGAGCGCGAGAAGCTGCGCCTGGTGTTCGGCTACTTCGGGTCGGTCATGCCCGGCACCGCCTACCGGCCGCCGCGCGCGGTGCGCATGGGCTCGGCGGGTTACGTGCCGGGGGTGCCGCGGCTCGGGATCCCGCCGCAGTGGGAGAGCGATGCCGGGCTCGGCGTCGCCACGCAGCGCGCCTCGAGCGACGTGTTCCGCCAGAGAACCTCGCTGCCCTCGGGGCTCGCGACCGCGGCGAGCTGGAACCCCCGCCTCGCCGAGCGCGGTGGGGCGATGATCGGCGCCGAGGCGCGTGCCTCGGGATTCAACGTGCTGCTCGGGCCCGGGGCGGACCTGGTGCGCGAGGTGCGCGGCGGGCGCGACTTTGAATACGTGAGTGAGGATCCGCTGCTCACCGGGGTGATCGCGGGGGCAGAGATCCGCGGCATCCAGTCCCAGCACGTCATCGCGGTGCTGAAGCATTTCGCCATGAACGACCAGGAAACCGGCCGCACGGTGTACGACGCGCAGATCGGACGCGCCGCGGCGCGCGAGTCGGACCTGCTCGGCTTCGAGCTCGCCATCGAGCGCGGGCATCCCGGGGCGCTGATGTGCGCCTACAACCGCACGCGCGGGCACTACAACTGCCAGAACCGCTGGCTGCTGCGCCATGTGCTCGATCGGGACTGGGGCTTTCGCGGCTACGTGATGAGCGACTGGGGCGCCACGCACAGCACGGTGCGCTCGGCGCTCGCCGGGCTCGACCAGGACTCGGCCTCGAGCGTGTTCGATCAGCACCCGTACTACGGAGCGGCGCTGGCGCAGGCGGTGAAGGACGGCCGGGTGCCGCAGCGCGTGCTCGATCAGATGGACGTGCGCATCCTGCGCTCGATGTTCGCCGTCGGAGTGGTCGATCACCCGATCCGGCGCCAGGCGCACATCGATTTCGCGGCCGACCAGGCGGTGGCCGAGGCGGACGAGGAGCAGGGCATCGTGCTGCTGAAGAACGCCGCAGGCGTGCTGCCGCTGGCGAGCACCGTGCGGCGGATCGCGGTGATCGGCGGCTACGCCGACCGCGGCGTGATCGATGGCGGGGGTTCCTCCACGGTCTTCCCGGTCGGGGGCAGCGCCGTGCGCGGTCTCGGACCGAAGGGCTTCCCCGGACCCGAGGTGTATCTGCCTTCCGCTCCGCTCGGGGCGATGATGGGCGAGGCGCCGCAGGCGCGTTTCCGCTACGCCTCGGGCCGCAACCTCGCGCACGCGCAGCAGGTGGCGAAGTGGGCCAACCGGGTGGTGGTGTTCGTGACGCAGTGGGCGGCGGAGAGTATCGATGTGCCGCTGAACCTGCGCACGCAGAACCGCCTGGTGGCGGCCGTGGCCCGCGCCAATCCGCACACCGTGGTGGTGATCGAAAGTGGCGGGCCGGTGCTGATGCCGTGGCTCGGCCAGGTCGCGGGCGTCCTCGAGACCTGGTTCCCGGGCACCGGCGGGGGCACCTCGATCGCGCGGGTGCTCTTTGGCGCGGTCGATCCGTCCGGGCATCTGCCGGTGAGCTTCCCGGCCTCGGTGGCCGAGCTCGCGTTCCCGCATCTGCCGGGTGCGGGTCTGGCGCCGGGCACTGCGTTCTCGGTCGACTACCGCCGTCAGGGCGCGGCCGTCGGCTACCGCTGGTATCAGCTGAAGCATCGTCAGCCGCTGTTTCCGTTCGGGTTCGGGCTGTCCTACACGCGCTTTGCCTACCAGGGACTTCAGGCGGCCCTCGAGCACGGCCGTCTGATCGTGCACTTCACGGTCCGCAACGTCGGCCACCGCGTCGGCGCCGCGGTGCCGCAGGTGTATGTCGCGCCGGCGAACGGCTCGGTGCCGCGCCGGCTCGCCGGCTGGCGCAAGGTGCGGCTCGCTCCGGGGGCCTCGCGGACGCTGACGGTAAGCGTCGATCCGCGCCTGCTCGCGCTGTTCGACACGAAGCAGCAGCGCTGGGTGCGCACGGCCGGCACGTACCAGCTGTGGCTCGGGGATTCCGCCGAGCACCTGGTGCAGACGGTGCGCATCCGCCTGCCGGCGTGGCAGCACTCGGCCCGCTGGCCGGTTGACTATCGCAGTGCCGCGGTGGCGCTGCGCGCACACTGATCGGGCCGCGGTTCCCGCCCGCCTGCCGGGGCCGCGACGCGCGGCCCCGGCACCGTTGCGGCCGAGGGCGACCCGTGCCCCGCGCAGACTCGCGCCGCGGCGAGCGGCGCGGGAGGTCGGGGGGCGCTCGAGACGGTGGGCGCGCCTTTGCGCCGGCCCGGCGCAGATGTCCGATCCTGTGACATCGGACACATCGTAAGCGCAGGGTGGACGGGATGATCCTCCTCGACTGAAGCTGCTGCGGGCCGGGATAAAGATACCGTGGTGATCGCGCTCGTCGTACCCACGCTGTACATTCTGGCAGGCGCAATCGTCTGCGCCATGCTGCATGTACTGGCGGCCGCTGCGACCCGGCGCCCGGACCGCTCGGCGCTGCTCGCGTTCGCCGCCATGGGGCTGTTCGGTGCGTTCGCGGCGATCTTCAGCGCCCAGAGCCTGCAGGCCGTCAACGACGCGCAGTTCCTGCGCGCCCTGAAACTGAACATCGATTGCAACATCGCGGCCACCTGGTGGGTCGCGGTGTTCGTGGCGCTGTATGTCGGTGATCGCGGGCGGCGCGCCCGCGTGCTGCTCGGCGCCTATGGGGCGGCGAGCGCGTTGCTGCTCGTCGCCAACGAGGTGCTCCCGTACGGCATCCAATACCGGCGCTTTCGCGGGATCGCCACCTTGCGATTGCCCTGGGGCGAGACACTCACGCGTGGCACCGGGCAGAGCGGCCTGCCGACGCTCCTCGGTGTGCTGCTGCTCTATGGCGTGATGGGGTATGCGCTCACGGCGCTGTGGCGTCACTACCGCCGCACCCGCACGCCCGGGGCGCGGTGGCTGTTCATCGCACAGGCGTGCTTCGTGCCGCTGGCGGTCCTTGGACTGTTGATGCGCCTGTCGCTGCTGCGCGGCGTCGAGCCCGGTCCGCTCGGCTTTCTGCTGATGGTCGCGGCGATGAGCGCGGCGCTCATGTGGGAGCGCCAGCATGCGCTGCAGCTGTCCGAGGAGCGCTATCGAGTCCTGTTCGAGCGCGCCCCGGCGGCGATGCTGGCGGTCGAGGTCGGCAGCGGGCGCATCGTTCAGTCGAACACGGTGGCCTGCGCGCTCAGCGGTTACGAGGCGCGCGAACTGATCGGCAAGACGGTGGACGAACTGAGCGATGCGACTCAGCCGCCGCAGACGCGCGAGCGATTCGCGGCGCTGTGCGCCGGGGCGCTCGAGGAGCAACGTCTGGAGTGGAACCTGCGCGACCGGCGCGGGGCGTTGCACGTCACGGACTGCGCCGTGTCGCTGCAGCGCGATGCGGGGGGACGGATCTCGACGCTCATGGCGTGTCTGATCGATGTCACCGAGCGCAAGCGCATCGAGACGGCGCTGCAGCGCGAGAGCGACAAGAACCTCGCCATCCTGCGCAACGCGAGCGACGGCATCCACATCCTCAATCCCGAGGGTTACGTCATCGAGGCGAGCGATTCGTTCTGCGAGATGCTCGGCTACGAGCGCGCCCAGATGATCGGCCTGCACGTGTCGCAGTGGGACGCGCTGTACACGCCCGAGCAGCTCTCGGGCATCTTACGCGATCGGTTCGAGTCGCCGCGCCGCAGGGTGCTCGAGACCCGCCACCGGCGCCGCGACGGCACGGTCATCGAGGTCGAGGTCAGCTCGGTGGCGATGTCTCTGCAGGACGTCCCGGTGCTCTTTAATTCCTCGCGCGACGTCACGGCGCGCAAGCTGGCCGAGACGCGCCTGCGCGAGAGCGAACTGCGGCTGCGCTCGCTGTTCGAACAGTCGCCGGTCGGCATTTCATTCAGCCGCGACGGCGTGACGGTGGACGTCAACGCCCGGTACGTGGAGATGTTCGGCTACGGCACGGCGGCGGCGACGCTGGCGACGCCCTACTTGGAGCGCATCGCGCCGCGGGCACGTCCGGCGGTGAGAGAGATCATCGAGCAGCGCCGCGGTGATGGCGATGCGCCGAATGAGTACGAGACCGTCGGTCTGCGTCGTGACGGCAGCGAGTTCCCGCTGCTGGTCAGTGCGCGGCGGATCGTGCTCGAGGACGGCGCGCTCACGGTGGCGTGCATGTTGGACTTCACCGAGCGCAAGCAATTCGAGGATCGGATCCGCCAGCTCGCCTTCTTCGATCAGCTCACTCGTCTGCCGAACCGCGAGTTGCTGCAGGATCGACTGCGCCAGGCGATCTCCGCCGGTGCGCGCACCGGCAGGCACGGGGCGCTGCTGCTGTTCGGCCTGGATAATTTCAAGAGCGTCAACGAGACGATGGGTCACGCCGCCGGTGATGCACTGCTGCAGCAGGTCGCAACGCGGCTCGCCGGGGAGGTTCGCGACGGCGATACGGTTGCGCGCATGGGCGACGATGAGTTCATGGTGCTGCTGGAGGATCTCGGGTCACAGCCCTGGGCGGCGGCGGCGCATGCCGAGGCGTTCGGCCTGAAGATCATGCGCATGTTGGCCTTGCCGTACGGGCCGTTCGGAGATCACGTTCACGTCAGCTGCAGCGTGGGAGCGACGCTGCTGCCCGGTCACCAGATGGGTGCGCACGATCTGATCCAGCAGGCCGACATCGCGCTGAACCAGGCCAAGAGCACCGGGCGCGGCGCGCTGCGCTTCTTCGACCCGCACATGCAGAGGATGGTCAGTTCCCGGGCCGCGCTCGAGGGCGAGCTGCGCAAGGCGGTCGGCGCCGGGCAGTTCATGCTGCACTACCAGCCCCAGGTCGATGCGGTGCGCCGCGTCATCGGGGCCGAGGCGCTGTTGCGCTGGAATCATCCGGTGCGGGGTCTGGTGCCGCCGGGGGAGTACATCGGACTTGCCGAGGAGACGCAGATGATCCTGCCGATCGGCGAGTGGGTGATCGACACCGCCTGCGCGCAGCTCGCCGCCTGGAGCGAGGCGCCATCCACTCGGGCACTGACACTCGCGGTCAACGTCAGTCCGCTGCAGTTCCAGCAGCCGCAGTTCGCCGAGCAGGTGCGCAACGCCATCGCCCGGCACGGCATCGAGGCCCGGCGGCTGAAGCTCGAGCTGACCGAGACGATGCTGCAGGGGGATGTGCAGAAGACGGTCATGACCATGCGCCGGCTGAAAGAGGAGGGCGTGCAGTTCTCGCTCGATGATTTCGGCACCGGCTACTCCTCGCTGCAGTATCTGAAGCAGCTGCCGCTCGATCAGCTGAAGATCGACCAGACGTTCGTGCGTGACATCGTGACGGACCCGAACGATCGGGCCATTGTCGCCACGATCATCGCCATCGCCGGGCATTTGGGTCTGGATGTCATCGCCGAGGGCGTCGAGACACAGGCGCAGCTCGACGTGCTGCGCGAGTGCGGATGCGACCGCTACCAGGGGTACCTGTTCGGGCGTCCGGCCGAAGCGGAGCGGCTGTTCGGCACCTGAGCCGGTGCGTAGCGGATCAGGGTCGCGCACCGCAGGCACACGCGGCGTCCGACTCGGCTGCGCGTTACGCTCGGCGGTCCTCTCGAGGGGGCTTGCCGCGGG
>JAJZFQ010000194.1 GCA_021805275.1 Pseudomonadota bacterium | reverse complement strand
CATCACTGGACCGACGCGGGCGTCGCCAGCTGGTACGACTTCGCCGTGGCGATTGCGGAGGAGGGCGCGGCACTCGGGTTGCTGCCCTCGGGCGTGGAGGTCACGCCGATCGCGACCGAAGACTATCGGACCCCTGCGCGTCGTCCGGCGTACAGCGTGCTCGACAAGCGCTCGCTGATGACCCTCGGGTTCCACCCTGCGCACTGGCGGCAGCGGCTGCGCGACACGTTGAAAGAGATCGCTCATGGCTAGGCTCCTCGTCACCGGCGGTGCCGGCTTCATCGGCGCGAATTTCGTGCATCACTGGCTCGGCACTCATCCTGCGGATCGGGTGGTGGTGCTGGATGCCCTGACCTATGCCGGCAATCTGGCCAATCTCGAGTCGGTCAAGGACCGACCGGAGCTGAAATTCGTGCGCGCGGATATCCGCGACACCGCGCGGGTCGAGCAGCTCCTGCGCGAGGAGCGTCTCGATACGATTGTGCATTTCGCGGCAGAGTCGCACGTCGATCGCTCGATCCACGGCCCCGACGCCTTCATCGAGACTAATGTGCAAGGCACGCACTCGATGCTCAAAGCGGCGCGTACCGTGTGGCTCACCGAGCGCTCCGTCAGCGAGCACCGCTTCCATCATGTGTCCACGGACGAGGTGTACGGCTCACTGGGACCGGATGATCCGGCCTTCACCGAAGAGACGCGCTATGCGCCGAACTCCCCGTACTCGGCGAGCAAGGCGGCCTCCGATCATCTGGTGCGGGCCTACCATCACACCTATGGCCTCAGCACCACGATCAGCAACTGCTCGAATAACTACGGGCCGTTTCATTTTCCCGAGAAGCTCATTCCGCTCATGATCGTGAATCTCCTGCACGGGCGGGCACTGCCGATCTATGGCGATGGGCGCAATGTGCGCGACTGGCTGCACGTGTCGGATCATTGCCGCGGCATCGAGCGTGTCCTCGAGCGGGGCACGCCGGGTGAGGTCTACAACATCGGCGGCGGGGCGGAGAGCGAGAATCTCGCGCTGGTGGAGACGCTCTGTGCGGTGGCCGACCGGGCCTTTCTGAAGCGACCGGAGCTGATCGAGGCCTTTGGGTCCTCGCCGGCGGCGCGGGGCGAGCGCAGCGCGAGCCTGATCCAGTTCGTGAAGGATCGGCCGGGGCACGACCGCCGCTACGCGATTGATTGCAGCAAGGCAGAGCGGGAGCTCGGCTACCAAGCCGAAGTGACGCTCGAGCGGGGCCTCCAGGACACCTTCGCCTGGTATCTGGATCATCAGTGGTGGTGGCGCGGGGTGATGGATGGCAGTTACCAGCGCTGGATCGAGACGCACTACCAATAGTGTGTTCTGAGGCCCGCCGAGCCGCGCCATCACGCACTGCCCGAGCAGCGCCCGCCCTGTGCGGGCATGATAGGATCGGACGCATGGGCCCGAACGTTTTCGATGAGCGCCATCCGATCCTGTGCACACTGCGCGCGCTTCAGCCGCAGTTGCATGCCGCCGGCGTCGCTCATGTTTCTGTGTTCGGCTCGGTGGCGCGGGGAGAAGATACCGCAAGTTCGGACGTGGATCTGGCGCTTGATCTGGCGCCCGGCGCCGCGCCTGAGGGCTTTCAATTCATCCTGTTCATCGAACGCTTGCAGCAGATGCTTGCGCTGGCACTGAGTCGCAGTGTGGATGTCGTGATATTGCCAGCGCGGCGCCGGGAGTTGAGGGAAGCGCTCGGCCGCGACGCCATTGCGGTGTTCTGAACGTGACGAGCTCAAGACCTGCGGTTCGGTACCGCGACATCCGGCATAACATCGCCAAGATCAGGGAATACCTGGCGTATGGCGTATGGCGGAGGGCTGGAGCGCGTCTTGACGGACCAAGGTGTCGTCTACGATGCCGTTCGAATGTGCTTCCTTGAGATATCCGAGGCCGCGATCAAGCTGGGCGCGCTCGCCGAGATGCACGAGCCGCAGATACCGTGGAGCGCCATCCGCGGATTCGGCAATCACCTTCGCCACGCGTACGACGAGATGGATCTCAGGGCGGTGGAGCGGGCCGTGTCCGACTTGGATCGACTCGATGCCGCGTGCGAGCGGGCGATGGCGATGCTCGAGCAGGACACTCATCCGCGGCCCTGGTGAGCGACTGGCGAGCGGATAATGGCCACATCCGAGGGGCATCGGGCACGTCCTCTCGACGACCCACGGCCAGTGCTCGAACACCTCCGGACCGTTTCACGTTGCGGCAAAGCTCATCCCGCATCGGCGCGCAGCGGGGGAGTGGAGAGCGAAAATCACGCGCTCGTGGAAGCGCTTTGTGCGGTGGGCGGCCGGGCCACGAGCGACGCGATCGATTGCACCAAGGCAGAGCGGGAGCTCGGCTACAAAGCCGAAGTGACGCTCGAGCGAGGCCTCCAGGACACCTTCGCCTGGTATCTGGATCATCAGTGGTGGTGGCGCAGGGTGATGGATGGCAGTGACCAGCGCTGGATCGAGACACACTACCGCTGAGCGCCGCGAGCCGGCAGTGACGGCGTGGGCGGACTCCCTGCAGCACCCGAGTGACCGAGGGGCCCGGACGTTCCCCAATGAGTGATCATGCCGAGTGCGTCGTGATCGGCGCGGGCGTCGTGGGCCTCGCCGTGGCCCGCGCGTTGGCCGAGTCCGGCCATGAAGTGCTGGTGCTCGAGGCCGAAGCGGCCATCGGAACCGGGATCAGCGCCCGCAGCAGCGAGGTGATTCACGCCGGACTTTACTACCCGCAGGGGTCACTGAAGGCGCAATGGTGCGTGGAAGGTCGGGAGCGGCTGTACGCCTACTGCGCCGAGCACGGCGTGGAACATCGCCGATGCGGGAAATTGATCGTGGCCACGGATCCGGCCCAGCGCGCGCAGCTGGATCACATCGAGGCGTCCGCACGGGCCAACGGCGTCACTGACCTGCGGCGGCTCGAGGCCGCCGAGGCCACCGCGCTGGAGCCGGCCCTGCGCTGCGCGGCGGCGCTTCATTCGCCCTCCACGGGCATCGTCGACAGTCATGGCCTGATGCTGTCGTTGCGGGGCGACATCGAGCGGGCAGGCGGGTTCGTCGTCTGTCGGACGCCGGTGTTGGACGGGCAGTGCCGCGCGGGATTCCTGCAGCTGCGTATCGGCCCCGATGCGCACAGCCGCCCGCTCATCGCCTCCCATGTCATCAACTGTGCGGGACTCGGTGCCCAGGACCTGGCGCGCAGACTAGGGGTTGCTGAGGCGAGCATTCCGCCGCTGCGCTACGCGAAGGGCAGCTATTTCGCTCTGAAGGGCGCATGCCCCTTCGCGCGCCTCATCTATCCTGTTCCTGAGCCTGGTGGATTGGGTGTGCATCTGACACTCGATCGGGCCGGCCGCGCGCGCTTCGGCCCGGACGTCGAGTGGGTGCAGCACCTCGACTTCGAGGTCGACCCGATGCGGACCGGCCGCTTCTCGGCAGCCATCCGTCGCTATTGGCCCGAGTTGCCCGACGGTGCGCTGCAACCGGCGTACGCCGGGATCCGGCCGAAGTTGGTCGGGCCAGGTGCCCCGGGTGCGGATTTCTGCGTGCAGGGGCCTAGGGAGCACGGCATCCCCGGGTTGGTGAATCTCTTCGGCATCGAGTCCCCCGGACTCACCGCGGCGCTCGCGCTCGCTCGAGACCTGTGCGAGCGCCTATCGCTGCAGTGACGGGTCGATCCGCGCCGCGGGGCGCTCTGTACCGGGCAATTCCGCTCCCCCTGGCCGGTCTACCCCGCTACAATCCGCCTTTTAGCACGGACCGGTCGGGACTCATCAGCTCGGGCTTACCGCGGATATCCGGGGGGCCGGCCGTGCGGTGCTGGGCACTGGCAAAAAAGGGTATTGAATGCGCTTGCTCCGACGACTGGGACCGCTGGCCGGTTCACTGCTG
>JAJZFQ010000051.1 GCA_021805275.1 Pseudomonadota bacterium | reverse complement strand
GCCGCGCGGGCCGCGCCGGTGGCGGAGGTGTCGGTCGGAAGCGTCGTGCTGACGTTCATCAACCACATCACCTTCCTGATCCAGCTGCGCGGGTTGAACATCCTGACCGATCCGGTCTATGCCGAGCGCGTCAGTCCGCTGCGTCACCTCGGGCCGCGCCGGGTGCGCCTGCCGGGTTTGCCCTTCGCCGCGCTGCCGCGCATCGATGTGGTGCTCGTCTCCCACGATCACTACGATCATCTCGACGTCGAGACGCTGCGCCGACTGGAAGCGGGGCATCATCCGCGCTTTCTCACGGGGCTTGGCAACGGGGCGCTGCTGCGGCGCATCGGCCTGCGTGATGTGCATGAGAGCGACTGGTGGCAGCAGACCGCGCTGCCCTCGGCGACTGTGACGTTCACGCCGGCGCAGCACTGGTCGGGACGCGGCCTGCTGCGCTGCAATCGAACGCTGTGGGGCGGCTTTCACGTGCGCGCCGATGATGCCGCGGTCTATTTCGCCGGCGACACCGGGTATTGCCGGCACTTCCAGGATATCCGCCGTCGCCTCGCGCCGATCGACGTGGCGCTGCTGCCGATCGGCGCCTACGCGCCGCGCTGGTACGAGGCAGCGAATCACATGAATCCGGAGGAGGCGGTGCGGGCGCACCTGGAGTTGGGGGCGCGCTTCTCGGTCGCCACCCACTTCGGCTGCTTCCGCCTCAGCGAGGAGGGTATCGATGAACCGTTGCGGGAGCTGGCGGCGGCGCGGCTCGCGCATGGGGTGCAGGCGAGCGCGTTCGCGGCGCTGGAAACCGGCGAGACGCGGCATTTCGAGGTCACCGGCCAGTCACAGGTGCAGCCGGTGCGCGCCGCCTCAGTGGCGCGACAGCTCGGTGATACGCTCGAGGGCCGGGGGGTGCGTGTCGTGAAACGCGCTGTAGAGACGGTCGGGGGTGAGCGTGCTGGCGTTGCCGCGGTATAGCTTGACCAACGCCGAGACGAGCGGCCCGGAGGCGACCTGGGCGGCCGCGAAGCGATCGGCCGCAAACTCGTGCCGCCGTGACCACAGGGCGCTCAGCGGGGTGGTGAAGTAGAGCACCGCCGGCGCGAGGAAAGCGAACAGCAGCAGCGCGGCGTGCGGGGAGGGATGGGCGACGCCAAGAGCGGTGTAGAAGGCGCGCTCGCGTGCGAGCGCCCCGAGCACGGCGAAGCCGATGAACATCACACCGATCGACACGGCGAGTCGGGCGCGGATGTGGTGCAGGCGGAAGTGTCCGAGCTCGTGGGCGAGCACCGCCTCGATCTCGGGCGGCTCGAGCTGCGCGAGCAGCGTGTCGAAGAACACGATGCGCTTGTTGCGGCCGAAGCCGGTGAAGTACGCGTTGCCGTGCGCCGAGCGGCGCGAGCCGTCGATCACGAACACCCCGCTGGAGGCGAAGCCGCAGCGCCTGAGCAGCGCCTCGATGCGCGCCTTGAGATCGACGTCGGGGAGGGGCGTGAAGCGGTTGAACAGCGGGGCGATCAGCACCGGCCAGGCCCAGCTGATCGAGAGAGTGAGCACGACCCAGCCGCCGAAGGCCCACAGCCACCATTGCCGGCCCGCCCGCTGCATGAGCCACAGCGCGCCGAGCACCACCGGCCCGCCGAGCAGCGCGCCGAGGGCGGTGCCCTTGGCGAGATCGGCGAGGTACAGCGGCAGCGTCGTGCGGTTGAAGCCGAAGCGTGCCTCGAGCACGAACGTGCGCCACAGGGACAGCGGCAGATTCGCTAGCCCTACCGCGATGGCCACCGAGCCGATCACCGCGAGGCCGAGCCACAGTTCACTCGCGCCGCTGCGCCGCCACAGTCCGTCGAGAGCCGCGATGCCGCCGCCCACGGTCAGCGCGAGTACGACGAGCGCATCGAGCAGCGCGGCGATCCGGCCCGCCCGCGCCTTCGCCTCGGTGTACGCGGCCGCCTTGCGGTGCTCCTCGCCGGAGACGGCGGCCGCGAACGGCGGCGGCACCTGCTCGCGGTGCTCGCGCACGGCGGCGATCTGCCGCGTGGCGAGCCACAGCTCCACGGCGGCGCCGGCGACGACGAGCAGCACGAACAGTGCGGTCCAGGCATGCATGGGCCGGGATTATCGCAGATCGGCGTCGTGGCCCGTTGCCGCTCAGGCGACCGGTCCGTGCCGCACCGGTGGCAGCGCGACCTCCTCCTCGGGGCTGTACAGCCGCGAGCGGGTGATGAAGCGCAGCCCGAGCGGGCCTTCGAGCGAGAACATTCCGCCCCGGCCCGGCACGACGTCGATGATCAGGTGCGTGTGCTGCCAGTACTCGAACTGCGCCGCGCCGATGTAAAACGGCTGCCCGCCGATCTCACCCAGGTACACGTCCTGTGCACCGACCTGCAACTCCCCGCGCGCCAGGCACATCGGCGCGCTGCCGTCGCAGCAGCCGCCGGACTGGTGGAACATCAGCGGGCCGTGCCGTGCCACGAGCGTGGCGATCAGCTCGAGCGCCGCCCCCGTGACGCTGACACGGCCGGCTGTCACGGGGCTCCCTCAGAAGAACCCGAGCTTCTTCGGCGAGTAGCTCACCAGCAGGTTCTTGGTCTGCTGGTAGTGATCGAGCATCATCCGGTGCGTCTCGCGGCCGATGCCCGACTGCTTGTAGCCGCCAAAGGCGGCGTGCGCCGGATAGGCGTGGTAGCAGTTGGTCCAGACGCGTCCGGCCTGGATCGCCCGCCCCATGCGATAGCAGATGTTGGCCTCGCGCGACCACACACCGGCGCCGAGTCCGTAGAGCGTGTCGTTGGCGATCGAGAGCGCCTCGTCCAGGTTCTTGAAGGTCGTGACCGACACCACCGGCCCGAAGATCTCCTCCTGGAAGATGCGCATGCGATTGTGTCCCTTGAACACGGTCGGCTGAATGTAGTACCCGTCCTTGAACTCCCCGCCCATCCGGTTGCGCTCCCCGCCGGTGAGGCACTCGGCGCCTTCCTTCTTACCGAGGTCGAGGTAGGTGAGGATCTTCTCCAGCTGCTCCTGCGAGGCCTGCGCGCCGACCATGGTCGCCGGGTCGAGCGGGTCGCCCTGCTTGATCGCCCGCACGCGCCTCAGCGCGCGCTCCATGAAGCGCTCGTAGACCGATTCCTGGATGAGCGCCCGCGAGGGACAGGTGCACACCTCGCCCTGGTTGAGCGCGAACATGGTGAAGCCCTCGAGTGCCTTGTCGAAGAAATCGTCGTCCTGGCGGCACACATCCTCGAAGAAGACGTTGGGCGACTTGCCGCCGAGCTCCAGCGTGACCGGAATGAGGTTCTGCGCGGCGTACTGCATGATCAGCCGGCCGGTGGTGGTCTCCCCGGTGAAGGCGATCTTGGCGATGCGCGGGCTGGAAGCCAGCGGCTTGCCGGCCTCCACGCCGAAGCCGTTCACGACGTTCAGCACCCCGGGGGGCAGCAGGTCGCCGATGAGCTCCAACAGCAGGAGGATCGACAGCGGGGTCTGCTCGGCGGGCTTGAGCACCACGCAGTTGCCGGCCGCGAGCGCCGGGGCGAGCTTCCAGGTCGCCATCAGCAGCGGGAAGTTCCACGGGATGATCTGCCCGACGACCCCGAGCGGCTCATGGAAGTGGTAGGCGACGGTGTCGTCGTCGATCTGGCTGACGGCCCCTTCCTGCGCGCGGATGCAGCCGGCGAAGTAGCGCCAGTGATCGATGGCGAGGGGCAGGTCCGCCGCAAGGGTCTCGCGGATCGGCTTACCGTTGTCCCAGGTCTCGATGGTGGCGAGATACTCGAGCTTCTCCTGCATCCGGTCGGCGATGCGGTGCATCAGCAGGGCCCGCTCGGCCGGGGCGCTCTTGCCCCAGGCGGCCTTGGCGCCGTGCGCCGCATTCAGCGCCAGTTCGATGTCCTCGGCGCTCGAGCGGGGGATCTCACACAGGGCGGCGCCCGTCACCGGGGTGAGGTTGGTGAAGTACTCGCCCTTGACCGGCGGAACCCACTTGCCGCCGATGAAGTTCTCGTAGCGCGGCTTGAGCGCAATCTTCACGCGCCCGTGGTTGCTGGGTGAAATGGACATGAAAGACCCCTCGTTGTGCATTCGGCTGCCTCTGCCAGCTGCAAGGCTCATGCCATTGCGATTCAGCGGGAAATTGCGGTATCTGGGACACAGCGACGCTGCGCCGGTTGTACCGTTGCGTGCAATTCCGTTCCGAAACGGAACAACTGTGAACATCGGGTCGCGGCTGCCCGGACCTGACGCGGGCTTGATCCGGGCCGCACCCCGATGCCCTCGGCCGAATAAGTACTGACCGTCCTGACAGCCAGATGCAGCTCATGAAACAATCCGTGAAAATACCTGCGACAGGCCGCGAGGGGCACGATGAAACGCGAATCGACTGCGGAACCGTCCGTGCAGAGCCCGGGAGATGCCGCCACGGCGGGCGCGCGGACGCAGGTAGTATCGCTCTGGCACGAACGGGCCCGACGGCTCGGCCTGAGCGAGCGGGTGCGTCCGGATTTCAGTGCGTTGAGTGCTCGGGCGCTCGGGGAGCTTGCCGAGCAGCACCGGGCGCTCTACACGCATGCGCTGCCGGTGATGGAGCTGCTGCACCAGCAGATCCTCAACACCCACAGCATGGTGCTGCTCACCGACCAGCGCGGCCTGATCATGCACGCGCTCGGCGATGGGGACTTCCTCGCCAAGGCCGAGCAGGTGGCCCTCAAGCCCGGGGTGCTGTGGTCGGAGGACAGCAAGGGCACCAATGCCATCGGCACGGCGCTCGCCGAGCGGCGCACGACGCTCGTGCACGGCAATGAGCACTTCCTCACCGTCAACCGCTTTCTGACCTGCTCATGCGCGCCGATCCGCGGACCGCGCGGCGAGCTGATCGGCGCGCTGGACGTGTCCGGGCCGCAGGAGGGCTACCACGCGCACACCATGGGGCTGGTGCGCCTCTCGACTCACATGATCGAGAAACAGCTGTTCATCGAAGCGTTCGGCAAGGCGCTGCGCATCCACTTCCATGCCCGCCCCGAGCGCCTCGGTACCCTGCTCGAGGGGGTTGTGGCGTTCGACGAGTCGGGCGGCCTGCTCGCCGCCAACGCCCACGCGCGTGCGCTGCTCGGTCTGCGCGCCGGGGAGCTGCATGGCCACTCGCTCGCCTCGCTGTTCGCCATCGACCTGCCGACGCTGCTGGAGCGGCGCGCCGCGGCTGCGGCGCCGGTGCGACTGAGCCTCGGCGCTGGCACCGTGGTGACGGCGCGGATCGCCCCGCCCGCGGGCGGGGGGCGCACTGCGGCGCGTCCGAGCGTGCCGGCGCGTGCGGGCGAGGCCGCTGTCAGCATGGCAACGCTCGCCGATCTGGACACCGGGGATCCGGCCGTCGCCGCGGTGATCGAACGGGTGCGCCGGGTGCAGGGCCACGGCATTTCAATTCTCATTCACGGGGAGACCGGGACGGGCAAGGAGCTCCTGGCGCGCGCCATCCATCAGGAGTCCGAGCGGCGCCGCGGACCGTTCGTGGCCGTGGACTGCGCCTCGCTGCCGGAGTCGCTGATCGAGGCAGAGCTGTTCGGCTACGAGGAGGGCGCCTTCACCGGCGCGCGGCGGCACGGCAGTCCGGGCAAGATCCTGCACGCTGACGGCGGCACGCTGTTTCTGGACGAGATCGGCGACATGCCGCTCGCCCTGCAGGCACGGCTGCTGCGCGTGCTGCAGGAGCGGGCGGTCCTGCCGCTCGGGGGACGCCGCGAGCGTCCGGTGGACATCGCCGTCATCTGCGCCACCCACCGGGACCTGCGCGAGATGATGCGGGAGGGGACGTTCCGTGAAGATCTGTATTACCGCCTGAACGGGCTCGCCGTGCGCCTGCCGGGGCTGCGCGAGCGACGCGACCTGCTCGTGCTCATCGAGCGGATCTTGCAGGCTCAGGGCGGACGGTCGGCGCGCGTGGCGGCGCCGCTGCTGGCCGCCTTTCAGGCTTACCGCTGGCCGGGCAATCTGCGCCAGCTGACCAACGTGCTGCGGACCGCGTGCGTGCTGGCCGGGGAGGTGGGGCGCATCGACCGCGAGCAGCTGCCCGAGGATTTTCTCCAGGACCTCGAGCGCGGCCCGGATCGCCAGGCGCCGGGCGCGGCGCGCGCTAGCGCGACGGGCCTCAGGGCGATGCGCGCGGATGCGGTGGCCGCGGCGCTGCAGCGCAACGCCGGGAACGTCTCGGCCACGGCCCGCGCACTCGGGGTGTCACGCAATACGGTGTATCGCGCCATGCGCCCCGCCGGCTCAGCGTAGCGTCAGCGTCACGCCTGCCAGCACATTCAGGCCCGGCGCCGGCTCGTAGTAGGCGCCGCTGGACTGCTCGACGATGACCGCAGCGACGTAGTGGCGGTTCAGCAGGTTGTTGACCCGCACGAACAGCTCGAGCCGCTGTGTGCCGAAGGTCGTGCGGTAGCCGCCGGTAGCGTTGAACACGGCGTAGGCCGAGGCAAACGCGTTGTTGATCTGGTTGGCGGCGATCGCCCCCAGATATTGGCCGCTGAGGCTGGCGTGCCAGCCGAGCGGCGCGCCCCAGGCGATCTTGGCGTAGGCATCCTCGCGCGGCACGCCGGGCAGGCGATTGCCCGCGGGGACGAGCTTCGTCGGGTGCACACATACGACCGCAGCGCAGGTGTGGAAGGCATCGATGTAGATCGCATCGACGTAGGTGTAGGCGAGGCGCAGCCGCCACAGCGGCAGGAAGCGGTATTCGAGGGAGGCCTGTGCGCCGCTGCGGCGGGTCCGCCCGGCGTTCTCGTAGGTCGTGCGTCCGCCGAAGCTCGACACCACGGTGATCTCATCGTTGGTGTGGGTGTCAAAGGCCGCCACGTCCGCCGAGAGCCGCCGGCCGATGCGCAGCTTCGCGCCGATCTCGCCGTTGTTGCTGCGCGCCGGGCGTAACGCGAGATTCAGACCCGGTCCGCCATCGGGACGGTAGGCGAGTTCGGAGGAGATCGGCGTACGAAAGCCTTGTCCGAATGCGGCGTACAGATGCAGCCAGTGCCATGCCTTGTACAGCACGCCGGCGACCGGCGTGCTCGCCGTGTAGGTCACCCCACCGCTGTCGTTGCCGTTGCCCGGCGTGATGAGATGGTCCCGGGTGATGATCTTCACCTCGCTGTGGCGCAACCCCGCCATCACACTCCAGCGCCGCGAGAGCGCGAAGCTCGCCTGCGTGTACTGGTCGAAATTGCGGGCGATGTCGTTCTCGTTGCGCCGCAGCGTACCTTCGATGCCGAGGGTGCCGGCGAGAAAATTGTTGTAGCCGCGGCGCTGCTCGTTCTGGGTGTCGTAGCTCGTTCCGACGACCCAGGTGAACGCGTGACCGCCCAGGTCGGTCTGCAGGCTCCAGCGCACATCGGCACCACCGAAATCGCGGTGCAGGTCGATCACCCCGCCGGAGCTCGCCGGGGCGAACTGTGCGCCGACCGGGATGGACAGAAACTGCAGCACGGCGCGGTGGCCGTAGTAGCCCATCAGGCGCAGTTGCTGATGGTCGGTGAGGCTATGCTGCAGGATCAGGCCACCTTCCTCCTGATCCAGAGTCTTGCGCGTGTTGAACGCAAGCGCCGTGGCGGCGGTCTGGTTCGGATCGGCGGCGAGTGCGGCGGCGGTGAGTCCCTGCGCGTCCTGCGAGTCCGGCCGCGAGAGCACGTTGCCGACGAAAGTCAGCGACGTGGCTGCATCGAGGGCGTAGCTCACCTTGCCGTTGAATGACTCGCTGCGGGCCCGCTGCTGGGGCCGGAAGCCCTGCCAGGAGAAGTGGGTGAAGTCGAGGTTGTAACGGAGCTTGCCGACCGCATCGCTGGCGTCGACCCCGGCCCGCACAGTGCCGAAGCTGCCGGCGCTCAGATCGAAGCGCACGGTTCCGGGGGCGCGCCCGTCGGCGGTGAAGATCTGGATGACGCCACCGGAGGAATTGCCATACAGCGCTGAGAACGGACCCTCGAGCACCTCCACCCGCTCGGCGGAGCCGAAATTGAACTCGGAGACCTGTCCCTGGCCGTCCGGGCCGCTCTGCGGGATGCCGTCCTGGTAGATGCGTACGCCGCGCACGCCGAACGCCGAGCCGGCGCCGACGCCGCGGATGGACACCTGCTGATCCTGGGCGTAGTCGTACTGGTTGCGCACCAGCAGCCCCGGCACCGAGCTCATGCTCTCGGCAAGATTGATCCCAAGGTTGTCCTCGCGCAGCTCCGGTCCGGCGACGCTCGTGATCGAGGCGGGCACGTCGAAGGCGGGCATCGCGATGCGCGTGGCCGTGATCACGATATCCGAGAGCGGCGGGTCGGATGCAGCACTGGCCGGCGCGGTTGCCCCGGCGAGCAGCAGCCCGGCGAGCAGCAGCAGCGGTGCGGCGGGCGGCCGGGGGAGGGCAGTCGGTTTCGGCGTGCAGTGCATGATGGTGTCTGTTCTCCGTTCGCCCGGGGACGGCCGGCCCCTTCGGTCCGACGGCACCCCGACGGGCCGGCGCGGATTGTACTCACTGGGCACCGGCCCGTGACTCAGGCCAGCGCATTTCGGATCGCGCGCAGCCGGCACCCCCCGGTGTCCGACCCATCGTGGCCGGGGCCGACGGCGCCCGGGAAGCCCATCGCTCATGAATTTCGCCTCATGATTATCATGAGTCTCACCCGGCGCCGAGGCTGTTACGATGGACCGGTCTCGTCTCGCCAGGGCATCGTCCGAGGGGGATCCATGAAGCTGCGCACGCGTCTGCATCTGGTGGTGACGGGCCTGATGGCTGTGTTCGTGATCCTGCTGGTCAGCACGCAGATGCTGGCCACGCGGGCGCGGGTGCGCGAGGACATCGAGGGCTCCCAGCAGGTCACCTCGCAGTTTCTCGGCCGCCTGGTGCACCTGTACTGGAACTTCGGCGGGCCGCAGGTGGTGCTCGGTTTTCTCGAGCAGCTCGGACACGTGCGCTCGAGCGACATCATCCTGCAAGACGCGCACGGCGCGGTGATCTACCACTCGCCTCCCTCGACCTACAAAGCCGGGCAATTCGCCCCGGCGTGGTTCTCGCACCTGCTCGCGCCGCGCATTCCACGCTACCGGTTCGAGCTGCCTGGCGACCTCGAGCTCGACGTGCGCGCCGAGGTCTCGCGCGCAATTCTCGATGGCTGGGACGCCATCACCCGACTGCTGGCGGTGACGGCGGTGTTGCTGATCGGGGCGAATCTGGTGGCCTTCTGGATCATCGAGCGTGCGCTGTCCCCCTTTCCAGTCATCGTGGAGGGGCTCAATCGGCTCAAGAGAGGCGAACTCGCCCACCGGCTACCGGTGTTCGCCGGAGTGGAGGCCGGGGCGATTGGCACGGCCTTCAACCGCATGGCGCAGGCGATCGAAGGCAATGTCGCGACCGAACGCAAGGCGCGCGAGGCCGAGGCGCGACTGGAGGAGCGGCGTGAGATGTCCCGCTTGGTCGAGCAGCGCCTGGAGGAGGAGCGTCGGCTGATCGCGCACGAGCTGCACGATGAGTTTGGTCAGTCCGTCACCGCCATTCGCAGCCTGGCACAGGCGATCAGCGCGCGCACGGGCGAGCCGGCGCTGCAGGAGGCGGCGCAGCTGATCTCGCAGGAGGCCGGCCGCCTGTACGAGGCGATGCACGGACTGATTCCGCGCCTCTCGCCTCTGACGCTCGACACCCTGGGTCTCGCCGGCACGCTCGAGGGACTGGCACGCGACCTGCAGCGGCGCCACGGCACGGTCACACTGTCGCTGCGGCACGATCTGCCCGTGAATCTCGGACCGAGCGTGACGCTCGCGGCCTACCGGTTCGTGCAGGAGGGATTCATCAACGCGCTGCGCCATGCAAGCGCCTCGAGGATCGAGGCGGAGCTGCGCACCGACCCCAGCGGCCTGCTGCTGCGGGTGAGCGACGACGGCCGGGGCCTTGCCAGCGAGTGGGCCCGCCCGGGGCGGTTCGGTCTACGCGGGCTGCGCGAGCGGATCGAGCAGCTCGGCGGGCACCTGCGCGTCGGCAGCGGTCGAGCGGGCGGGGTGTCGCTCGAGGCGATTATTCCGCTCGAGGGCGCCCCGGAGCCGACATGATCCGCGTGCTGCTGGTCGACGACCACGCGGTGGTGCGCACGGGATTCCGGCTGCTGCTGCACTCGAGCGCCGGCGTCGAGGTGGTCGGGGAGGCCGATTCCGGCGAGAGTGCCTGCCAGCGCTACCGCGAGCTCGCGCCGGAGGTCACCGTCATGGACATCGCGATGCCCGGGATGGGCGGAATCGAGGCGCTGCGCCGCATCCGCGCAAGTGATCCGCGGGCGCGGGTGCTGGCGCTGTCCGCGCACGACGATCCGGTGCATGCGCGCCGCGCGCTACGCGAAGGGGCGTGCGGATTCCTCTCCAAGCGCAGTGCCCCGGAGACTCTGCTCGAGGCGATCACCGTCATCGCCGCGGGCCGCCAATACCTCGATCCTGCCGTGGCGCAGCAGCTCGCGCTCGGAGCGATCGGCGGCGCCGATTCACCGGCGGAGCGGCTCTCGGAACGGGAATTCGAGGTGTTCACGCGTCTGGCGCGCGGTGAGACGGTGGCGCGCATCGCGGAAGATCTCAGTCTCGCGGCCTCGACGATCGGCACGCACCTGTACAACGTCAAACAGAAGCTCGGGGTCTCCAATCAATCCGAGCTGACGCTGCTGGCGATTCGCCACGGCCTGATCGAGCCCTGAGGGGCTGGGTCGGGGGCGGCAGGTCGGAAAATGCGGCCGGTGGTCCGTGGGCGCGGACCACCGGCCTCAAACGCCTCAGTCCGTTCAGAAGCTCAAAAACAGACCGGCGTTGACGTTCCAGCTCGAATTCTTCTGACCGGCGTCATTGGTCGATTGAATCCGGCTGAACTCACCGACGAGCATCAGCAGGGGGGTGAGGTGATGATAGATGCCCGCGGTCCACTTGTTATTCATCTCGACGAGTAAGCCGTTGGCCCGATCCAGTGTGGTTGGATCGAGCTTGCTCTCGCCGTAATTCAGGCCGAATTTCGTCTTGCCGACCGTGTAGGTCGCCTGCGCGATGAAGCCCTCCGAATCGCGCGGATGCCCGAGCGAGTCGTTCGACAGGACGAACAGCCCGGTCGTGCCCACGCCGCTGCCGCGGTAGTACCAGCCCATGACCTGGAAGGGTCCCGAGGTGTACTTGCCGCCGATGTCGAACGCGGCGCTGCTGTATTGCAGGTTGGTCTGGCTCAGGCCGCAGGCGCCGAAGCTGAGCGAGGGGTCTGAGCAGCCGAGACGCTGCTTCTGGTACAGGCCGCTCGCCGACAGATACAACGGACCGTTCGTGTACGTCACCTTGCCCTGCAGGCCCGGACTGGAGTGATTCGCCGGCACCTGCCCGAGGGTGTTCAGCGGATCGAAGATGCCGACGGTGGCGTTGGCTCCGTGCACCGTGGGGGTCGTGTAATCGATCTGCGAGAGCCAGTCGGTATAGATGTAGCCGAGGCCGATCGATCCGAGCGAGGTATTCGCCGGCGAGGCGTAGTTGCCGTTGCCCGCCCCGACCCCGAGCAGGGTCATGTCGTTCAAGATCGCGTCGGAGGCGAACAGGCCGATGTTGCGGCCAGCCATGATGGTCCCCATGGTCTTGTTGCCGACCGTGAGAAAGGCCTGGCGGACATCGAGACCGGCGGTGCCGAGGGCCGTATGGCCGTAGTCGATGCTGTTGATGCTCTGCAGGTTCGGGCTGCCGCCGTCGTTGGTGCTGATGCCCGGGTACAGGCCGAATGTGAAGCCGATGTCGTAGCCGCTCTGCACCGTGGAGCCGCCGATGGTGAGCGCGGCCGGCAGCAGACCGTTGCTTACCGCGGAGGAGCTGCTGCTCGCTACGCAGGCCAGCCCCCCGGCGACGATGCTCGGGTGCTTCTCGCACTCGGAGTAGATGTAGTGCGCGTTGACGTTGCCGTTGAAGGTCAAATCCCATTTGCCTGCCTTGACCGTGATGGCATGCGCGGCGGGCGCGCCGAGCGCTGCTCCCACGACGGCGAGGACGGCGGTGGCTGTACGGAATCTCATGAAAGGCCCCCTGCGTTTCTGTGTGTTGGTGACCTGTGTCAGAGCAATCCTTGTGCCATCCGGGCGCGGGGGGCGGGTCGTTGCGCGCCGCGCACAATGGATGGCGTCCACGCGCCACCCCGTCGGAGTACGACACACTGTGTCACGGTTCCGGAACATTGCACGGCCCCGAAAGCGCCTCGCCGGCGTTTCCTGCGGGCGGCGAGCGCCGAACCCCGGCAAACTGCACGCGGGGGAGGCGGCCGGGAGCGGGACAGATCGTCCCGATTGGTGACACTGTCACCCCCGGACATGACACAGGTGATGCCGTGCCGGGGGGCCGGAGGGGGAAATGTATGATCAACGCAACAGCCGCTCTGACCGCTGCGGGTGTGGCCGATCCGCCCGAGTTCGGCGTCGGCGCCGAGCCGGCGATCGCGGTGCCGTCCCTGACGCTGGAGGAATTGGCCGGCGAGGATCCGCAGATGCGGCGCAACGTCGAGCGCGCGTATCGCATCGCCGATACGGACATCCCGGTGCTGATCCAGGGGCCGACCGGCTCGGGCAAGGAGGCGTTCGCGCGCGCCATGCACGCCATCAGTCGCCGCGGCGCGCGGCCGTTCATCGCCGTGAACTGCGCGGCGATTCCGGAGACGCTGATCGAAAGCGAGCTGTTCGGCTACCGTCCTGGCGCATTCACCGGGGCGCGACGCGAGGGCCTGCGTGGGCGTATCGCGCACTCCTCGGGTGGCACGCTGTTTCTCGATGAGATCGGCGACATGCCGCACGCACTGCAGAGCCGGCTGCTGCGCGTGCTCGAGGAGCACCAGATCGTCCCACTCGGCAGCGACACACCCTGCCCGGTGGACCTGCACGTGCTGGCGGCCTCGCACCGAGATTTGCGCGAAATGATCGCCCAAGGCTCGTTCCGCGAGGATCTGTACTATCGGCTGAACGGGTTGACGCTCGAGCTGCCGGCGCTGTGCGAGCGGGCTGACAAGGAGCGGGTGATTCGCCTGACGCTCGCCGCTCAGGTGCGCCGTGCCGGGGCGGTGCGCATCGAACCGGAGGCGCTCGCGCGGCTGCTTGACTATTCCTGGCCCGGCAACGTTCGCGAGCTGCGCAATGTGGTGCGCACGGCGCTGGCGATCTGCGACGGCGGGGTTATCCGCCTTGCCGATCTGCCCGGTCAGATCGGCGCACCGGACAGGGTGGCCGCGGCGGTGCCATCGCCACCACCGGCGTACCGCAAGGATCTGCTGCGCACCCTGGAGCGTGCGACGCTGCTGCGGGTCATCGACGTCAACCGCGGCAACGTCAGCCGGGCGGCGGCCGATCTTGGCGTCAGCCGCAACACGCTGTACCGCAAGATGAAGCGGCACGGCATCGCGCCGCAGGCCTGTCGCGCCGCCGGGTTAGGCTAGCCCGCGCCCCCGGGGGATCGCTCAGCGTCGGACCGGCAGCGTGATCCGCAGCCGCCGCAGATTACGATACAGCGTGTTGCGGCCGATGCCGAGGGAGTGCGCGACGCGGCTGAGATTGCCCTGGTACAGCTCGATCTCGTGCAGCAGCGCGCTGCGCTCGGCCCGCTCCAGAGGGTTCAGGCACTTGGCCTCCTCGGGCAGCGTCTCCTCCCCGCGCACCTCCCCGGCGCCATACTCTGCCGGCAGGCAACCGGCGTCGAGCTGGTTGGAGGAACGCATGGCGATCATGCCGCGCAGCACGTTGCGCAGCTGGCGGATATTGCCCGGCCAGCTGTAGGCCTTGAGCGCATCGACCATGTCCTCGCCCATGCTGACCGCCGGCGAGGCGGCGCTTTCCTGGGCGAAGATGTGGCGGATGATGGCCGCCTTGTCCTTGCGCTCGCGCAGCGGCGGCAGGCTGAGGACAAGTCCCTGCAGCCGGTAGAAGAGGTCTTCGCGCAGCTGGCCGTGCAGGACTTTCTCGTGCAGGTCGCGGCGCGTGGCGCTGACGAGCTGAATGTCGACGCGCAGCGCTTCGCTCGCCGCGCACGCGGGCAGCGCACGCTCCTCGAGTATTTGCAGCAGCTGCGTCTGCAGCGTCGTCGGCATTTCCCCGACATCATCGAGAAACAGGGTGCCACCGTTGGCCTGGACGATGCGCCCGATGAACGGCTCGGCGCGCGAGCCGATCGCTGCCGTCGGCAGCGAGGCGGCGCCGCTCGCACTGGGCGCTTCGGCGAGGGAGCCGCAATGCAGCGTGACGAAGGGCCGCTCGGCCCGCTCGCTCGAGGCGTGCAGTGCGCGGGCGAAGCATTCCTTGCCGGTGCCGGATTCCCCGATGAGCAGGATCGGGATGTCACGCGAGAGCGTACGGCGCGCGGCCTGGATATTGCGGGCCATCACCGGATCGCCGAGGTCGAGCGCCTCGAGCGGCCCGCGGTCCGGATCGAGCGGGGCAGGCTCCGCGCTCGGTGCCCCGCGCGAGCGGCCGGCGCGCTTGGACTGTGGGGCCTGCGCGATGCCGAACACGCGCCCGCCGTGTCGGGCGTCGTACAGCGTGAGCGGGTGGAAGGACTTGCGTTGGCTGCGCGCGAGCAGCGCACTCAGCGACACGGTGAACACCCGCTCGAGTGGCGCTCCGAGCAGCTCGGCGGTCGACTTCAGACCGAGCTGGAACAGCGCATTGCGGTCGAGCGCGCTGATCGTGCCGGCCGCATCGAGGGCGATGATGCCCTCGCCCCAGGTGCCGAGCAGCTCCGGGCGGCTGTGGAAACGCACCACGTTGGCATCGCGGAAGTGGTGCAGGAACAGCCGGTTCTCGATCATCTGCGCGGCCATGTTGACCAGCACCAGGGTGTGCTGCTGGGCGCGGTCAGATTCCCCCGAGGCATCGAGCACGGCGATCAGCTCGCCGCGATGGTCGAAGATCGGTGCGGCGCAGCAGGTCAGGCCGTTGTTGCGAGCGAAAAAATGCTGCTCGCGGTGCACGATGATCGGCGTGCGCTCGACCAGGCAGGTGCCCATGCCGTTGGTGCCCCCGTGTTCCTCGTCCCACATTGCCCCGAGCACCAGTCCGGTGCGGAAGGCGGCGTTGCGGAAGCTGAAGTCGCCGTAGTAATCGAGCAGCACGCCGTCGCGATCAGTGAGGATGATGGAGTGGCCCGAGCCGGCCAGCTGGTGGTACAGGTGCGCCATTTCCGCGTCGGCCAGTGCCAGCAGGTCCCGGTTCTCCTCCTTGCGCCGCAGGCGCTCCTGGCGGGGCAGGACGTACGGTTCGTGCTCGGATTTCGGGTCGAGGTGGTATTGATTGAGACAGCGCAGCCAGGAGCGCCGGATGTACTCCGGGGTTACCGGATCCTCATGCCGCGAGGTCGCGTGCGCCGCCGCCAGCCCCTGGCGCTGGCGACCATCAGTTACCCCTAGCATGGCGTCCCCCTCTGATCCTCGAATGAACGATTATGCGCCTCGAGGGCATCCTGGCAACCCGGCAGGCCCAAGTTCGGCACAACGGCCCCCAAATGTGTTCCGAATCGGGACAGTACCGCAGGCTCGATGTCGCCCGGGCGCCGCGCGGCAATGCATCGCGGAGTGCCGCGTAGACTCCAGCCGCCGGCCGGCGCGGGCACTCTGTCCGTCGCCCGGCCGTCCCCGGCGGTCCGCTCGCCGGTCTCGACCGAGCGCCACGGTGGAGCCGGGAGGCCGGAAGCCGGTAGACTCAAGCCTTGTTGTACAGATGTATCGGGAGAGATATGAAGACCAAAGCCGCGATTGCATTTGAGGCCGGCAAGCCGCTGGAGGTGGTGATGCTGGACCTGGAAGGCCCGAAGGCTGGGGAGGTGCTGGTGGAGATCAAGGCGAGCGGGGTGTGTCACACGG
>JAJZFQ010000100.1 GCA_021805275.1 Pseudomonadota bacterium | reverse complement strand
GCTGCTGGCCTGAACAGCCGCTCTTGCCGTATAGTAGGGGACCCCTGGGCGCGAGCCGCGCCCACCCAATCATTCATATTCAAGTGTCGCCATGGCCCGCATTACCGTCGAAGACTGCCTGCAAAACGTCGATAACCTGTTCCAGCTGGTGATCCTGGCGGCGCAGCGCGCCCGGCGTCTGGCCAACGGGGCCGAGCCGACCATCGCCGTCGAGAATGACAAGCCGACGGTGGTTGCGCTGCGCGAGATCGCCGCGGGCAACGTCACGGTCGAGATGCTGCGCGAGCCGGAGCCGCCGCCGGCCGAGCCGCCCGCCCCGGACGTGTCGGAACTGGACATGCAGTCCGCATTCCGCGCTCCCCAGTTCGGACTGGGCGAGTAACGCCCGGCGAGCGGTCGGCGGCGGCGCGGCGCAGTGTCACGGCTGACCCCTGAGCTATGGACTATGCGTCTTCCCTCCTCGGGCTGCTTCCCGGTGGAAGGCGTACTCCGGGACTGAAGGAGCTGCTGGCGAACGTCGGCAGCTATCTGCCGGCCGACCAGGTTGCCCGCGTGCGCGCGGCGGCGGAATTCGGTGCCTCGGCGCACGAGGGGCAAAAGCGCCTCTCCGGGGAGCCGTACATCGCCCACCCGGTCGCGACCGCGGCCATTCTCGCCGACCTGCGCCTCGATGCCGATACCCTGATCGCGGCGATCCTGCACGACGTCATCGAGGACACCCCGACGCCCAAGGACCAGCTCGTCGAGCGCTTCGGGGCCGACGTGGCGGAGCTGGTCGACGGGGTGACCAAGCTCGATGCCATCCAATTCAAGAATCGCGAGGAGGCGCAGGCGGAGTCGTTCCGCAAGATGCTGCTCGCGATGGTGCGCGACCTGCGCGTCATCCTGGTCAAGCTCGCCGACCGTACGCACAACATGCGTACGATCCAGGCGATGCCGCCGCACCGGCGCCGGGCCATCGCCCGTGAGACGCTCGACATCTACGCGCCGATCGCCGAGCGTTGTGGCCTGTACAACCTGAAGTTGGAGCTCGAGGAGCTCGGCTTCCGCGCGCTGTATCCGCAGCGCTACCGGGTGCTCGAGCACGCGCTGCGCAAGGCGCGTGGCAACCAGAAGGAGTTCCTGAAGAAAATCGACGAGCAGATGTCCGCGGCCCTGGCGAAGCACGGCATCGAGGCGCGGGTGGAGACGCGCGAGAAGCACATCTACAGCATCTACAAGAAGATGCTGCGCAAGCGCACCTCGCTCGCGGAGATCGTGGACGTCTACGGCCTGCGCATCGTCGTTGATGAGCTCGATACCTGTTATCGGGCCATCGGTGCGGTGCATTCGGTGTTCAAGCCGATGCCCGGCCGGTTCAAGGATTACATCGCCATCCCGCGCGTGAACGGCTACCAGTCGCTGCACACTACGCTGTTCGGCCCCAACGCGGTGCCGATCGAGGTGCAGATCCGCACCGAGGACATGCACCGCGTGGCCGAGTCCGGCATCGCCGCGCACTGGAAATACAAGTCGGGCGAGGACGCCGGCTCGATGGAGCAGGCGCGAGCCAGAGAGTGGCTCTCGGGACTGGTCGAACTGCAGGAGGACGGAAGCTCGGAGGAGTTCCTCGAGAGCGTCAAGGTCGACCTGTATCCCGACAAGGTCTACGTGTTCACCCCGAAGGGCAAGATCCTGCGTCTGCCGAGCGGCGCGACCGTGGTGGACTTCGCCTACGCCGTGCACACGGACGTGGGCAACCGCTGCGTCGCCGCCAAGGTGGACCGGCGTCTGACGCCGCTGCGCACGGTGCTGCGCAACGGCCAGACCGTCGAGATCATCACGGCCAAGGGCGCGGTGCCGAATCCTGCCTGGGTGAGCTTCGTGGTGACCGCCAAGGCGCGCAGCGCCATCCGACACTACCTGAAGAGCCTGCGCCGCAGCGAGGCGATCGCGCTCGGCCAGCGGCTGCTGACGCAGTCGCTCACGGAATTCGGCCTGCTCCTCGAGAGCGTGCCGGCCACGACCCGCGAGGTCATGCTCGGGGAACTCGGCATGAAGGACCTGGACGAGCTGTACGAGAAGATCGGGCTCGGCGAGCGCCTCGCGCCTCTGGTGGCGCGCCGGCTGCTGCCGGCAGGCACCCCGGAGCACGGCGCGCCCATGGCCGTGCCGCTCGCCATCGCCGGCACCGAGGGACTGCTGGTGACGTACGCGCGCTGCTGCTTCCCGCTGCCCAACGACCCGGTATTCGCCTTTCTCTCCGCCGGCCGCGGCGTTGTCATTCATCGCGACAGATGCGTGAACGTCGAGGACTACCGCAAGCATCCGGAGAAGTGGCTGCCGGTCAGCTGGCAGGCCGCGCCCGAGCGGCTGTTCAACTCGGAGATCCGCGTCGATGTAGTCAACCGCACCGGCGTGCTCGCCGGGGTGGCCGCGGCCATCGCCAGCGCCGATACCAACATTCATCACGTCTCGATCGAGGAGCAGGAAGGGGATGCCTCGATTCTGACCTTCGAGCTGAAGGTGCACGACCGCAAGCAGCTGGCGCGCGTGATGCGCGTGATCCGCCGTCTGCCGGACGTGACGCGCGTCAGCCGGACGATCGCCGCGCACGCGCGCGGCGATCGCGCCGACAGCGAGGAGCTCGAGGAGACGGACTCCAATTCCCACACCGCATGAGGACAAGCATGAGCCGCACGATCATCAATACCGACAAGGCGCCGCCGGCCATCGGCACGTATTCCCAGGCCGTGCGCGCCGGGGACACGGTGTATCTGTCGGGCCAGATTCCGCTCGATCCGGCCACCAAGGAGCTGGTGACGGGGGGCATCGAGGCCGAGATCCGTCGGGTATTCGACAACCTCGATGCGGTCGCCCGCGCAGCCGGGGGCACGCTGGCGCAAGCGGTGAAGGTCAACATCTATCTCACCGATCTGGCGCACTTCGCCAAGGTCAACGAGATCATGGCCCAGTACTTCCCGCAGCCGTATCCGGCGCGCGCCGCCGTCGGCGTGGCGCAGCTGCCGCGCGGGGCGCGCGTCGAGGCGGAGTGCATCGTGCACCTTGGCTGAGGGGGCGCGCACGACCGGGTCGAACGAACAGCGGCCGGTGACCGCGCTGCGCGGCGTCGGGGCCGCGCTCGCCGAGCGGCTGCGCCGCCTCGGCATCGCGCAGGTGCAGGATCTGCTGTTCGTCCTGCCCGTCGATTACGACGACCGCACCGAGTGCCGGCGTATCGGTGAGCTCTACCCCGGCATGCGCTCGCTCGTCGAAGGCGAGGTGCAGCTGACCGAGGTCGTATTCCGCCGCCGGCGCCAGCTGCTGACACGGCTGTCCGATGGCACCGGATTTCTGACGCTCAGGTTTTTCCACTTCTCGGCCAGCCAGCAGGAAGGCCTGGTACGCGGCGCACGCCTGCGCTGTTTCGGGGAAGTACGGCGCGGTCCGCAGGGCCTGGAGATGGTCCACCCGGAGTACCGGCGGGTCACCGAGCGCTCCGAGCCGGTGGAGGATACGTTGACGCCGCTGTATCCGCTCACCGAAGGGGTCACGCAGGGGCGCCTGCGTATGCTGATCGCCCAGGCGCTGCGCGAGCTCGACGCGGCCGGCGTGCGGGACTGGGTGCCGCGCGAGCTGCTGGAGGATCTGCGCCTGCCGTCGCTGCGCGAGGCGCTGCACTACGTGCACCGACCGCCGAAGAACGCCCGGCTCGAGGAACTCTCCGCCGGCCGCCACCCGGCACAGCGTCGCCTGGCGTTCGAGGAGCTGCTCGCGCACCAGGCGAACCTGCGGCTGTTGAAACGCACCACCCGGACCGATCCGGCGCGCTCGCTCGAGGATGCCGCGGGGCTCGCCGCGCGACTGCTGGCCTCGCTGCCTTTCCAGCTGACCGGCGCACAGGCGCGCGCACTGGCGGAAGTCGAGACTGACCTGCGCGCCGAGCGGCCGATGGTGCGTCTGGTGCAGGGCGACGTCGGCTGCGGTAAGACCGTGGTGGCGGCGCTCGCGGCGGCGCGAACCGCCGGTAGCGGCCTGCAGGCCGCCCTGATGGCGCCGACCGAACTGCTCGCCGAACAGCACGCGCGCAACTTCCGCGCCTGGTTCGAGCCGCTCGGGTTGCCGGTGGCGCTGCTCTCGGGCGCCCAGCCGGCGCGGACCCGGCGCAGCGCGCTCGAGGCGGTCGCCTCCGGAGAGGTGCGCGTAGTGGTCGGCACGCACGCGCTGTTCCAGGAGGGCATCGAGTTCGCCGGCCTCGCGCTGGTGATCGTCGATGAGCAGCACCGCTTCGGCGTGCAGCAGCGCCTGCGCCTGCAGGAGAAGGGCCGCAGCAGCGGCCGCTTCCCCCACCAGCTCATCATGACGGCCACGCCCATTCCACGCACGCTCGCCATGACCGCTTATGCCGATCTCGACGTCTCGGTGATCGACGAGCTGCCGCCCGGGCGCACCCCGGTGCAGACCGTGGTCGTCCCGGAGCAGCGCCGCGACCAGGTCGTGGCACGCGTCGCACAGGCCAGCGGCACGGGCCGGCAGGTGTATTGGGTCTGTCCGTTGATCGAAGAGTCCGAGGAGCTGCGCGCCCAGGCGGCGGAGGAGACCGCCGCCGTGCTGGCCGAGGCGCTGCCCGAGGTCCGCGTCGGTCTGGTGCACGGCCGGCTGTCCGCGCCGAAGAAGGACGAGGTGATGCTCGCCTTCCAGGCCGGCCGCATCCAGTTGCTCGTGGCGACGACGGTCATCGAGGTCGGCGTCGACGTGCCGAACGCGACGCTGATGGTGATCGAGAATGCCGAGCGCATGGGGCTCGCGCAGTTGCATCAGCTGCGTGGCCGCGTGGGTCGGGGCGCGGCGGCGAGCAGCTGCGTGCTGCTGTATCGCGCGCCGCTCTCGCCGCTCGCCAGCCGCCGACTGGAGGTGATGCGCCGGACCAATGACGGTTTCGAGATCGCCCGCCGCGATCTGGAGTTGCGCGGGCCCGGTGAACTGCTCGGCACGCGGCAGACCGGACTTGCGCAGATGCGGGTCGCGGACCTGATGCGCGATGCCGACCTGCTGCCGCGGGTGCAGGCGGCCGCCGAGGTGCTCCTGGCAGACTATCCGGATAATATCGCGGCGCTCTCGGCCCGCTGGATCGCCGGCGGCGAGCAGTACGGGAGGGTAGGGTAGGACCGATGTCAGCCGCGATCGATCAAGTCGACCAGAACCGTGGACTGGGCGAGGCGCCGTTGCTGCACCGCTTGGCGCGGCGAATCGAGGAGTACGGTCGGCTCGCCCGCTTCGACCGGCCCATCGGCACCTGGCTGCTGCTGTGGCCGACGCTGTGGGCACTGTGGATCGCCGGGCGCGGGCGGCCTGATCCGGGCGTGCTCATCGTCTTCGTGGCCGGCGTGGTGGTCATGCGCGCCGCCGGCTGCATCATCAACGACTTCGCCGATCGCAACATCGACTCGCACGTCAGACGCACGCGTGACCGTCCGCTCGCCGCGCGCCGAGTCTCGCCCGCCGAGGCTCTCGGCCTGTTCCTGGTGCTGATGGTCGCGGCGCTGTGGCTGGTGATGCGCCTCAATCGTCTGACGATCGAACTCGCCATGATCGGTGCAGCGCTCACCGCCTCCTATCCGTTCGTCAAGCGCTTCTTCCCGCTGCCGCAGCTGTACCTGGGCCTGTCGTTCGGGGGCTGGAGCATCCCGATGGCCTTCGCCGCCCAGCTCGGCGCGGTGCCGCGGGTGGCCTGGGTGCTGTACATCGCGGCGGTGATCTGGGCGGTGGTGTACGACACGCAGTACGCCATGGTCGACCGCGACGATGACCGCCGAGTCGGCATCCAGTCGAGCGCGCTGCTGTTCGCGGATCTCGACCGGCTGCTGATCGGGGTGCTGCAGGCGATCATGCTCGTCGCGCTCGCCCTCGGCGGGCACGACTTGAAGCTCGGCGCGTGGTACACGGCCGGGCTTGCCGTCGTGGCGGGGCTGTTCGTCTATCAGCAGTGGCTGATTCGCCGGCGCGAACCGGCTGCCTGCCTGCGGGCATTTCTCAACAACAACTACGTGGGCATGGCGATCTTCATCGGCGTGGCACTGCACTACGTGTACGCGCGCTGAGCGGCCCGCAACTTTTGCGCGCCGGCGGTGTTTTCGTCACGGGCGGCCCGAACCGGCGCACGGCGCGCCGGGGGGGGCGCTGAGGCAAAAGGGGTGAGCGATGAACATGAATGCCGATCCGAACACTGCGGCCAACGCAGGCATGGTCTTCTGCCGCATCTGCGGCCGGCAGATCCACGAGAGCGCCGCGAACTGCCCGGGCTGTGGCGCACGCCAGCTGCTCGCCGGGGAGTCGCAGAAGCTTGTCCTGCCGGCGTTTCTGCTGTGCATCTTCTTCGGCTACCTCGGCGCGCATCGTTACTACGCCGGCAAGATCGGCACGGGTATCCTGATGCTGGTGACGGCCGGCGGCCTCGGGGTGTGGGTGCTGATCGACCTGATCATGATCCTCTCCGGCTCGTTCACCGACATCGAGGGCAGGCGGCTCAAGCGCTGGGTCTGAGGCGCGCTGGCGGGCCCGCGCTACGGACGCGGGCGCGGTCAAGATCACGGTCGTGGAACCGGGAATTCCGGCCCATTCGGTGCGCGGCTGCCTGGGTCGACGCGGCGCCCGGATGAACAAGAAACGCTCAATCGTCGACTCGACGGACGCTCATCCGTTGACAATCGCATCCACCGCCCGGAACATGCGCGGCGCGGAACGTAATCCGCCGACCCCGGACTGCCCATGACTGCATGCCCTCCCGCCGTTTTCGGCGCCATCCGCCACGACTGGTCGCGCGCGGAAGTCGAAGGTCTCCTCGCCCTACCGTTGCTCGACTTGCTGCTGCAGGCTCAGCGGGTGCACCGGGAGCATCATGTTGCCAACACGGTGCAGATGAGCACGCTGCTGTCGATCAAGACCGGCGCCTGTCCCGAGGACTGCGCCTACTGTCCGCAGAGCGTGCGCTACGAGACCGGGCTCGAGCGCGAGGCGCTGATGGAACTCGCCACCGTGCGCGAGCGGGCGCAGCGCGCCAAGGCCGCCGGCGCCACCCGCTTCTGCATGGGCGCGGCATACCGCTCGCCCAAGGCCAAGGAGCTGCAGGTGATCGGCGCGATGGTGCGCGAAGTGCGCGCGCTCGGGATGGAGACCTGCGCCACGCTCGGCATGCTCACCCCCGAGCAGGCGCTCGAGCTGAAGGCCGCCGGCCTCGACTACTACAACCACAATCTCGACACTTCCGAGGAGTTCTACGGCGAGATCATCACCACGCGCACCTACCGGGACCGGCTCGAGACGCTGGCGGCGGTGCGCGCGGCGGACCTGAAAGTCTGCTGCGGCGGCATTCTCGGCATGGGCGAGTCCCCGGCGGACCGCGCCGAGCTGCTGCGCACGCTCGCCAACCTGCCCGAGCATCCCGAGAGCGTGCCGATCAACCAGCTGGTGCCGGTTGCTGGCACGCCGCTCGCCGGCAGCGCGCCGCTTGATCCGTTCGAGTTCGTCCGGGCAATCGGTGCGGCGCGACTGCTGATGCCGCGCTCGCACGTGCGGCTGTCGGCCGGCCGCGAGACGATGAGCGACGAGATGCAGGCGCTGTGCTTTATGGCGGGCGCCAACTCGATTTTCTACGGCGAGAAACTGCTCACGACCGGCAATCCGGACGTCGCGCGCGATCGACGGTTGTTCGAGCGGCTGGGTCTGAAGACCGAGGCGGGTCCCGCGGACACCGAGGCGCACAGCTCGGGCGCGGCAGGCGAGGAGCGCCCCTGCGCGCGCGCGGGATGCCATGCAGAGACAGCCCCTTGAGCCGCTGCTCGCGCAGCTCGAGCGCGCACACCTGCGCCGCCGCCGCCATACGGTGGAGGCGTATCCCGCTGCGGGCAGCCACGCCGAGCTGATCATCGCGGGTCAGCGGCTGCTCGACTTCAGCAGCAACGATTACCTGGGGCTCGCCGGTCACCCGCAGCCCGCAGCGGCCATGGCCGCCTGCGCCGCGCGCTCGGGCGCCGGCAGCGGGGCATCGCACCTGGTCAGCGGGCACGGCGCCGAACACGCGGCGCTGGAGGAGGCGCTCGCGGCGTTCACCGGCCGTGAGCGCGCGCTGCTCTTCTCCACCGGGTACATGGCCAATCTCGGTGTCGTGAGCGCGCTGGCGCAGCGCGGCGAGGCGGTGCTGCTCGATCGGCTGAGTCACGCCTCGCTGATCGACGGCGCGCTGCTCTCGGGGGCGCGCTTCAGGCGCTATGCGCACGCCGATGCCGGGCACGCGACCCGCCTGCTCGAGGCGAGCGCGCGGCCGACCGCGGTGCTCGCTACCGACGGGGTCTTCAGCATGGACGGCGACGTTGCGCCACTCGGTGCGCTCGCCCGTGCCGCCGGCGCGCACGCCGCCTGGCTGGTCGTCGATGACGCACACGGCATCGGTGTGCTCGGACCGTCCGGTCGCGGCGCTCTGGAACAGGCTGGACTGTCGGCGGAGGAGGCGCCGGTGCTGGTCGGGACGCTCGGCAAGGCATTCGGCTCCGCTGGCGCGTTCGTTGCCGGGAGCGCCGCGTTGATCGAGCTGTTGATCCAGAGGGCCCGTCCCTACGTCTATACCACCGCGCTGCCCCAGCCGGTCGCGGCCGCGACGCGCGCCGCGCTCGCCATCGCGCAGCGCGAGCCGTGGCGCCGCGAGCGGGTGCTCGCGCTCACGGGGCGCTTCCGGGCCGCCGCCCGGGCGGCCGGCGTGCCGCTGTGCGCGTCGGCGACGCCGATCCAGCCCGTGCCGCTCGGCAGTGCGCGGGCGGTCCTGCGGGCCCAACAGGCTCTGCGTGAGGCGGGCTTTTGGGTGGTCGCGATCCGCGCGCCCACCGTGCCGGCCGGCGAGGAGCGTCTGCGCGTGACGCTGACAGCCGCACACAGCGAGGCACAAGTGGATGCGCTGGCCGAGGCACTCGGGCGCGTCTGTCGCGAGGCGCGCGCAGACGCGCCGGCGGAGCCGCCATGAGCGAGCTGTACGTCGAGCAGCGCGGCACGGGTCCGGCGCTGGTGCTGCTGCACGGCTGGGGTTTGAACGTGCGCGTGTGGGACACGCTCGGCGCGGCGCTTAAGGGGCGCTTCCGGCTGATCGCCGTCGATCTCCCCGGGCACGGCCGCAGTCCGTGGCACGCCGCGCACGCGTCGCTGCGCGGCCAGACCGACCGGATCGCCCGGGCGGTCGAGCATCTGATCGGCCCGGAGCGATACGACCTGCTCGGCTGGTCGCTCGGTGCCGAACTCGCGCTCGGGTGGGCCGCGCGGCCGCCGCCCGGACTTGGGCCGCCCGCCCACCTTGCGCTGATCGGCGCAACGCCGCGCTTCACAGCGGCGTCCGACTGGCCGCACGGCACCCCCGAGGCGCGCCTGGTACGGCTCGCCGAGGGCCTGCGGGGCGATTACCGGCGCACGGTGAGCGAGTTTCTCGACCTGCAGGTGCGCGGCAGCGCTGCCGGCCAGGCGGTGCTCGAGCAGCTGCGCGCCGCGCTGTTCGAGCATGGCGAGGCGCGGCCCGAAGCGCTCGCGGCAGGACTGGAGCTGCTGCGCACCGCGGATCTGCGCGGCGAGCTCGGCGCGATCACCGCCCCGACGCTGGCGATCGCCGGTCAATACGACCGGGTGCTGCTGCCGGCGGCAACCCGCGCGCTCGTGGCGGCGCTGCCGCACGCCCGCTTTGCCGAGATCCGGCGCGCGGCCCACGCTCCGTTCCTCTCCCATACCCCCGAAGTGGCCGATCTGCTCGCGGAGTTTCTGACATCGGCATGAACCGTTCCGATCCCTTCGCACTCGAGCGCGCCGCGGTGCGCGACACCTTCGACCGAGCGGGCGAGAGCTACGAGACCGCCGCGCTGCTGCAGGCGCGTGTCGGCGAGGAGCTGCTCGCACGGCTCGAGCCGTTTGCCTTCACGCCCGCGGTGGTGCTGGACCTCGGCGCTGGCACGGGCCGCCTGAGCGCGCAGCTGAAGCGTCGCTACCGGCGCGCGCGGGTGATGGCGCTTGATCTCGCCCCCGGGATGCTCCGCCAGGCGGCCCGGCACCAGCGCTGGTTCGGGCGGTTCGAGCGCATCTGCGCTGATGCCGGCCGGCTGCCGCTGCGCCCGGGGGGTGTGGACGTGGTGTTCAGCAACCTGATGCTACAGTGGTGCGACCCGCCGGACGGGGTGCTTGCGCAGGTGCGGCGCGTGCTCAAGCCGGAGGGATTCTTCACGCTCAGCACCTTCGGTCCCGACACCCTGCGCGAGCTGCGCGAGGCCTGGGACGAGGATGGGCGCCCGCACGTCAACCGCTTCCTCGATGTGCACGACATCGGCGAGGCCTTGATGCGGGCCGGGTTCAGCGAGCCGGTGCTCGATGTGGAGCGCGTGACTGTGACGTACGAGACTGTGTTGGGGCTGATGCGCGACCTGCAGGCCATCGGTGCGCGTAATGTGACGGCGGGCCGGTCGCGTGCGCTGACGGGCAAAGGACGGCTGCGGCGCATGGCCGAGCGTTACGAGATGCACCGCCGCGAGGGCCGGCTGCCGGCAACGTACGAGGTGATCTACGCGGCGGCCTGGGCGACCCGCGACGGCCTGCAGCGCGTGCAGGCGCTGCAGGGGCCGGCCGAGGCGAGCGGCGAATCGGGAGCCGAAGTGCACATCCCGCTGGGGCGGATCGGCCGGCGGAGACGCCCGTGAGCGCGCGCGGCGTGTTCGTCACCGGTACCGATACGGGCGTCGGCAAGACGGTTTTTTCCGCGGCGCTCACCCGCGCCCTTGCGCGCCGGGGACTGCGCGTGGCGGTCATGAAGCCGGTCGCATCGGGCGCGCTGCATACCCCTGAGGGGTTGCGCAGCGAGGATGCGCTCACGCTGATCGCGCAGGCATCCGCGCCGGCCCCGTATGCAATCGTCAACCCGTACTGCTTCGATCCACCCATCTCGCCGCACATCGCCGCGGCCGAGGCCGGCGTGGCCATCGACCTGCAGCACATCCGGGCGTGCCATACAGTGCTCGCCGAGCGTGCCGACTACGTGATCGTCGAGGGCGCCGGCGGATGGCTGGCGCCGATCGGACCGCAGCAGGGCATGGCCGATATCGCCGGCGCCCTCGAGCTTCCGGTGATCCTGGTGGTGGGCCTGCGTCTGGGCTGCCTCAATCACGCGCTGCTGAGCTGCGAATCCATTCGCAGCCATGGGGCGAAGTTCGCCGGATGGGTGGCGAACGGCATCGATCCGGCCATGGACCGCGCTGCCGAGAACCTGGCCACCCTGCGCGCGCTGTGCGGGGCACCGCTCGCCGAGATTCCAGCGCTGAGCCCCGCTCAGGGACTGCCGGACCTCGCTGTCGCCGCCGCCCGGCTCGCCGACTGGTCTTGAATCGCCCTGCGGGGCGCAATACCATGACATTCGTCAATATAGGATGCCGACGCGGCGTCGTGCTTCGCCCTTAAGCAACGCAGCACACGCCACGGCGGTCGAGGGACATCGCCGGGGGGAGATTGCCGGGACGGCCGCAAGGCCGGATCCATCAGAGCAACTGAACAGGCCAATTCCAAGTTAAGACATGCCTTCGCTGCGCATCGTCCTTTGTCCGAATTGCTCGCTATCACTGCGGGGCGCCCTCGTTTTTTTTACGATTATTGGGGCATTCACCCTCGGGATCGGCGCGGTATTCACCGCCTTCGGCCTCTGGCCGATCCTGCTGATCGCTTCGGCCGAGATGCTCGCGCTCGGCTGGGCGCTCAACGACAGCCTGCAGCGGCGCTTCCAGGCCGAGATCGTCACGATCACCGACTCCGACGTCAGCATAGAGCTGCGCGACCGTCACGCCTGTCGACACGTCATCTTCCAGCGCCACTGGGCGCAGATCAAATTGAGCCATCCCGCCTCGCGGCTGCATCCCACCCGGTTGACCATCGAGTCGCACGGGCGTGCCTGCGAGCTGGGGGAGTTCCTCACGGACGACGAGCGGCGTGGGCTCGCGCTGCGACTGCGGCGGGCGGTCGGACGGGTCAACGAGTCCCCACCTCTGGCTGTGGGTCACGGGTGAGCGGTACGGCGGATTCAGGTTCGGTTGGCATTGCGCGCAATAACCGCATGGTGCGGAGCGCGCGGACAGGGGCATGATAACGATGAAGCGTGCAACTCTCGGGAAACTGCTCGGATCGCTGGCGCTCGTGCTCGCCGGGGGCGGCATGCCAGCATGGGGCAGGTCAGGATGGGACGAATTGAACATGCCGCACGGCGTGACCAACGTCAGCAACCGGATCTACGCCCTGCACATGATGGCGTTCTGGGTGTGTGTCGGCATCGCGGTGGTCGTGTTCGGAGTGATGATCTGGTCGCTCATCTTCCACCGCAAGGACCGCGGCGCGGTGCCCGATGTCTCCCTGACGCACAGCACGAAGGTCGAGATCGTATGGACCACCGTGCCGGTGCTGATTCTCGTCGGCATGGCGGTTCCGGCGGCGCGCCTGCTGATCAGGATCAACAACAACACCGACTCGCAGGTGAGCATCCGCGTCACCGGCTTCCAGTGGGGCTGGCGCTACCAGTACATGGGCTCGAACGTGAGCCTGATTTCCAAGCTGTCCGAGAGCAGCAACCGGGCTCGCCAGCTGCACTCGGGCCTCGGCCCCAACAGCGTGCGGCACTACCTGCTCAGCGTCGATCACCCTCTGGTCGTGCCGGTCGGGGAGAAGATCCGCCTGCTCATCACCTCGGTCGACGTGATCCACTCGTGGTGGGTGCCCGATCTCGGAGTGAAGCGCGACGCCATCCCGGGCTACATCAACCAGGCGTCGTTCACCATCGCCGCCGACAAGCCCGGCACGTACCGCGGCCAGTGCACCGAGCTCTGCGGCCGTGACCATGCGTACATGCCCATCGTCGTGCACGCAGTCAGTCCCGCGGCCTTCCAGGCGTGGTTGAAGCAGCAGTCGGCTCTGCAGAGCGAGGCGTCCGCCGGCGCCCCCGCCCAGCCCACGAGCCGCAGCTGAGCTGAACCGAGCAGCGCCGCGATTCCGACCCCATAGCCCTTAGAGACATTCCGCCTTTCCAAGCGAGGTTGCCCCATGGCCGAGCCGCACGAGACCGCTGCACATGCCGATCACGACCACAAGCCGCACGGCTGGCGGCGCTGGGTGTTCGCCACCAACCACAAGGACATCGGGACGATGTACCTGATTGCCGCCGGGACCATGTTCCTCATCGGCGGCCTCGCGGCGATGGCCATCCGCGCGCAGCTGTTCAAGTCGGGCATGAAGCTGTTCGATCCGTCGATATTCAACTCCCTTACCACCATGCACGGCCTGATCATGATCTTCGGGGCCATCATGCCGGCCTGGGTGGGCCTGGCGAACTGGATGATCCCGCTGCAGATCGGCGCGCCGGACATGGCGCTGCCGCGCCTGAACAACCTGAGCTTCTGGATCCTGCCGTTCGCCTTCAGCCTGATGATCGGCTCGTTCTTCGTGCCGGGCGGGGCGGTGGCCGGCGGCTGGACCATGTACCCGCCGCTGATGCAGCAGTTCGGCGCCGCCTTCCCGATGCTGATCTTCGCCATCCACCTGATGGGTATCTCCTCCATCCTCGGCGCGATCAACGTCATCGTCACCATCATGAACCTGCGCGCTCCGGGCATGAACCTGCTGCGCATGCCACTGTTCGTGTGGACCTGGCTGATCACCGCCTACCTGCTGATCGCGGTGATGCCGGTGCTCGCCGGCGCGGTGACGATGCAGCTGACCGATCATTTCTTCGGCACCAGCTTCTTCAACGCCGCCGGCGGCGGCGATCCGGTGCTGTTCCTGCACGTGTTCTGGTTCTTCGGTCATCCGGAGGTCTACATCCTGATCCTCCCGGCCTTCGGCATCATCTCCGAGATCATCCCGACGTTCTCGCGCAAGCCGCTGTTCGGCTACGAGGCGATGGTCTATGCGACTGCCTCGATCGCCTTCCTGTCCTTCATCGTCTGGGGCCATCACATGTTCACGGTGGGCATGCCGGTGGCGGCGCAGCTGTTCTTCATGCTCTCGACCATGCTGATCGCCGTGCCCACCGGGGTGAAGGTGTTCAACTGGGTGGCGACCATGTGGCGCGGCTCACTGTCATTCGAGCCGCCGATGCTGTTCGCGATCGCCTTCCTGTTCCTGTTCAGCATCGGCGGATTTTCGGGGCTCATGCTGGCGCTCGTGCCGTCCGACTACCAGTATCACGGCACGTATTTCGTGGTCGCGCACTTCCACTACGTGCTCGTGCCCGGAGCGGTGTTCGCGATCTTCGGCGGGGTTTATTACTGGCTGCCGAAGTGGAGCGGGCGCATGTACGACATGCGGCTCGCCAAGTGGCACTTCTGGCTGTCGGTGATCTTCGTCAACGTACTGTTCTTCCCACAGCACTTCCTGGGACTCGCCGGGATGCCCCGCCGCATACCGGACTACGCGCCGCAGTTCACCGACTGGAACATGGTTTCCTCCATCGGTGGATTCATCTTCGGTGCCTCCCAGGTGTTGTTCCCCTACATCGTCTGGAAGTGTGTGCGCTCCGGGAAGCCGGTTGGAGCCAACTCGCCGTGGGAGGGTGCGCGCGGCCTGGAGTGGGAGCTGCCTTCGCCCGCGCCGTACCACTCATGGACGACGCCGCCCTCGGCCGCGATGTTGGCGCATGGCGCCGAGCACTGAGGGCAAAGCGGTGCCCGATATCTCATCGGCCGAACGCGCAGACGTCCGCGGCCTCAGCGCCCTCCAGCGGCGCAGGGTGCGGTTGACCACCTGGGTGGTCTCGTTGATCGCGGCGGCGTTTTACGTCGGATTCATCGTCATGACGGTGATGCGCGCGCACCGTTGAGCGCCGCGGTAGATCGCAGACAGGAAAGTGCACTATGACAGACGCTCACGCTGACGGCAGCAACTACTACGTTCCGCACGGCAGTCCATGGCCCATCGTCGCGGCCGTGTCGCTGTTTGTGCTCATGGTCGGTGCCGTGCTGTATCTCGACGGCGCCGCCGGAGGCTGGGTGCTGCTGCCCGGGCCGGTGCTGCTGGCGTTCATGTTCGCCGGCTGGTTCTCGACGGTGATCGGCGAGAACCAACACGGCGTGTTCAAGTTCCGCGAGGACCGCTCGTTCCGTCTGGGCATGATGTGGTTCATCTTCTCGGAGGTGATGTTCTTCGCGGCGTTCTTCGGCGCCCTGTTCTACGTGCGCACATTCGCGATCCCATGGCTCGGCGGCGAAGGCGTCAAGGCACTCACCAACCTGATCCTCTGGCCGCATTACGAGGCGGCTTGGCCGACCAACGGTCCGGGGCACGTGGGCGGGCGCTTCGGCGTCATGAACCCGATGGGCATCCCGGCGCTGAACACCATGATCCTGCTGACCAGCGGATTGACGGTGACCATCGCGCACCACGCGCTGCGGGCGGGCAAGCGGCGCACGCTCACGGTGTTTCTGGCGCTGACCTTCATCCTCGGCTTCACCTTCGTCGGCATGCAGATCCACGAGTACGGCGAGGCCTACACGCACCTGAACCTGCGCCTGACGACGGGCATCTACGGCTCGACGTTCTTCATGCTCACGGGTTTTCACGGCCTGCACGTAACCATCGGCGCGATCATGCTGCTGGTGATCTGGCTGCGCGTGCTGCGCGGGCACTTCACCCCGGACAAGCACTTCGCCTTCGAGGCGGTCGCGTGGTACTGGCATTTCGTCGACGTGGTGTGGCTGTGCCTGTACATCTTCGTGTACTGGCTGTGAGCCGGCCGCACCCTTGCTCGGGCCGCCGGCGCGTCTGACTGAGCGGCGCGCCCTCGCCGGCCGCTCAGCGTGGAAGGGGTGCGTGGGGCGAGATGATCCCGGCGTACCAGGCGACCATGAGCAGCGCGAACAGCCCGAGCGACAGCGCGATGCGCACGGTGAGCGCGCGCGCCATCCGGCCCGAGTCATTCTCCGAGCCACGCGCCAGGTGAAACAGTGCCGAGCCGAGGCTCGCGACGATCGCCCCGAGTGACACGATGACCAGCAGCCGGAACAGCGGTGGCATGGCACCATTGTACCGGTTGCGGCGGGTGTGGCGATCAGAATGACGCAGAAAGACAGTTCCGGGCGGCGTACTTTTGCTCCCTCGCTGGCGCTGACGGCCGTGATGGCGCTGCTGGCGGGGCTGTTCGGCCTGCTCGGCCGCTGGCAGTGGCGTCTTGGGGAAGCCAGTGCGGCGCAGTATGTCCGCTTCCAGCGCGGAGCGGCCCGCGTGGTGGCTCTCGAGGGGGCGCCGCTCGCCTCGGTGCCGGACTATCAGCGGGTCAGCGTGCACGGGACCTACGACGGTGCGCATCAGTTCCTGCTCGACAACAGCATCCAGGACGGGATGGACGGCTACCAGGTGCTCACGCCTTTGCGGCGTGCCAGCGGACGGACGATTCTGGTCGATCGCGGCTGGGTAGCCTTCACCGGCAGTCGTGCCCGACTGCCCGATGTCGCCCTGCAGTCCCTCGCGCCGCTGACGCTCACCGGACGGGTCGGGCGGCTGCCGGCGGCAGGGCTGTCCTTCGGGCGCGCCCCGCCGCCCCCCGGACCGCAATGGCCCAAGGTGACCAGCTTCCCGCGCGTGGCCGAGCTGCGCGCCGCGCTCGCAGTGCCGCTGGAGCGGCGCATCCTGCTGCTCGATCCCGCCGTTCCCGGGGGCTATGTGCGCCGCTGGCAGCTGCCGGGCATGCCGGCACGGGAAAACTGGGGCTACGCGATTCAATGGTGGGGACTCGCCGCCGCGGCGGTGGTGATCTGGCTGGTCCTGAGCCTGCGGCGCCGAAGCCCCTGAGCCACGCGGCGCCGGGGCAGGGCGCGCGAGCCGGGCGGCGGAACGATCCAAAGCCTGGGACGGATGCGATACCATAACCGCCAATTCCTGAGGAGTCGCCCCGTTTGATCCCCGCATCCGTCGAGCGCTGGATCCGCGGCTTGTCGCTGGTCGCTGTGCTGCTGTGCCTGGTGGTCATCGTGCTGGGGGCCTACACGCGTCTGACCAATTCGGGCATCAGCTGCCCGGACTGGCCGGAATGCTACGGACATCTGACGCCGACCGGTGCGGCCGACAGCGCGAACGCCCAGGCGCGTTATCCCGGCCGGCCGCTCAACGTCGATGACGCGTGGCACGAGATGATCCACCGTTACGCGGCCGGCAGCCTCGGCCTGATCATCACCGTGATTACGGCGCTGGCCGTGGTTTCGCGCGGGCGCATCGTCGGGCGCCTCTACGCCCTGGTGCTGTTCGCGACAGTCGTTGCGCAGGCGCTGCTCGGAATGCTCACCGTCACGTGGCTGCTCAAGCCGCCCATCGTGACGCTGCACCTGCTGTTCGGCATGACGACGCTCGGCCTGTTGTGGTGGCTGTGGCTGGCACTGCAGCAGGGCGAACCGGCGAGCCCGCGCGCGCCCTCGGCGCCGGCCGCCGCGGCGCTGCAGTTCGCCTATCGGCTCGCGCTGCTCGGGTTGGCCGTGTTGGCGGTGCAGTTCTTCCTCGGCGCCTGGACGAGCGCCAATTACGCCCAGTACGCCTGCCCGGATTTCCCGAAGTGCCAGGGCTACTGGTGGCCGCCGCACATGGACTTCCACGACGCGTTCGTCCTGTGGCGGTCGCTGTGGGTGGATTACCAGGGTGGCATCCTGCCGAACGCGGCACGGGTGGCGATTCACTTCACGCATCGGCTCGGCGCACTCGCCGTGACGATCGCCCTGGTCGGTGCGAGCGGCTACATCATCGGTCGGCGCGCGCTGTCGGGGGCGCGGCCGTACGCGTACGCTGTTCTCGCCGCGCTCGTGCTGCAGCTCGCCATCGGCATCACCATGGTGTTGGAGAGTTTCCCGCTCGGCATCACCACCGCCCATACGGCAGGCGCGGCGCTGCTGTTCATGGCGGTGCTGGCGCTTGTCCACAAGCTGCGCACGCTGCGCGCGGCGCGGATCTGATCGGCGCGGCTCTCAGTGAACAGCCTGTCGCAAATGGCGAGCGTTGCCCCGGTCTCCTGGCGGCGCTATCTCGAGCTGACCAAGCCGCGCATCGTGGCGCTCATCGCCTTCACCGCGCTCGTGGGGACGCTGCTCGCGAGCCCCGGCTGGCCGCCGCTGCGGGCCGTGCTGTGGGGCACGCTCGGCATCGCGCTCGCGGCGGCATGCGCGGCGGCCATCAATCACGTGCTCGATCGGCGGATTGATGAACAGATGTCGCGCACGCGCTCGCGACCGCTGCCGCGCGGGCAGCTGACCGAGCGGGGCGCGCTGTTGTTCGCCGGGGCGCTCGGCGTGCTCGCCATGGGGATCCTCTCGTTCCTGGTCAACGTGCTGACGGCGGGGCTGACCTTCGTCTCGCTCGTCGGCTACGCGGTGATCTACACTGCCTGGCTGAAGCGCGCGACGCCGCAGAACATCGTCATCGGCGGTGCCGCCGGCGCCGCTCCTCCGGTGCTCGGCTGGGCCGCCGTCACCAACTCGGTGGACCCGCACGCGCTGCTGCTGTTCCTGATCGTCTTCGTGTGGACACCGCCACATTTCTGGGCGCTTGCCATCGCACGCCGGGACGAATATGCCGGTGCCGGGATCCCGATGCTGCCGGTCACGCACGGGATCGAGTACACGCGCCTGCAGATCCTGCTGTACTCGGTGCTGCTGCTGGTGGTGACGCTGTTGCCGTTTATCACCGGCATGAGCGGCCTGATCTATCTCGGCTCCGCGCTGTTACTCGGGGCGCGCTTCCTGTACTACGCCGCGCGGCTGCAGTTCGCCCCGCAGCCGCAGCTGCCGATGCGGCTGTTCCGCTACTCGATCAGTTATCTCATGTGGTTGTTCGCGGCGCTGCTGGTCGATCATTATTTGCCGACCACCCAGCTGCTGGCGCTGGCTCGCGGGTAAGCAGAATCTCCCAGGCCGACAGGCGCCGGGCGGCGAGCAGCAGCACACCAGAGGCTTGGTAGTGATCAGCGTCGATGCGGCCGTAGTGCTCCGTCCCGTGATACCCGGCCGGCCCGCAGCTGTACAACGACAGGATGCATCGCTCGAGCACCGAGAAGGTGCCATCGACCTTGCCGAGCGTGGCGTTCTCCGCCGTCCAGCGCAGACAACCGCCTTTGCGGGCCGGCGGCTCGATCGAGTAGGCGTTGCGGAACTCGATCGGCGGTGAGCCCAGTACCTTGAGCGAACCGGCGATCAGCCAGCAGTCGCTCTGGTGAGCCACCTCGGTGCGACACTCCGCGGGCAACGGCTCGCCGTCCTCGCGCCAGAAGGTCCCGGTGCCGGTCCAGATCCCGGGCTCGAACAGGTAGGTGTGGTTCATGAGGGCTTTGTCGCTGCCGTTGGATCAGCCGCACCGCCGCACGACTCGCGCACCACCAGTTGCGGCAAGAGAATCATGCTCTCGGCCGGCCGGCCCTGGATCTGGCTGATCAGGCTTTGCACCAGCGCCTCGCCGGCGCGCCTGGTGCCCTGGGAAACGGTGGTGAGTGCGGGCCGTGTGACCGCGCCCATCGGAATGCCGTCGAATCCGACCACGGCCACGTCTTGCGGCACGCGCCGGCCCGCGGCCGCGAGCGCCCCGAGCGCCCCGATGGCGATGAGGTCGCTGGCGGCGAACACCGCGTCAAATTCCCGCCCGTGCTCGAGCAGCGTGCGTAGCGCCTTGTGTCCGGAAGCCTCGGTGGAGACTGCGCCCGCCTGCAGGGACGGATCGGGCGTCAATCCCGCCGCAAGCAGTGCCTCGCGATAACCGCGGTAGCGGTCTGCCATCTCCGGCGCGGAGGGCGCGATCTCCCCGATGAAGGCGATGCGGCGGCGCCCGAGGCGCAGCAGGTGCTCGGCGGCGAGCCGGCCGCCCTCCACGTTGTCGCAGCCGATCGAGATTCCCGGATGATCCGGCAGTACCTGCCCCCAGCGGACCAGGTGCGCACCGTGCGCAATCAGTGTCTCCAGGCGGTCGCGGTAGGCGAGGTAGTCGCCGTAACCGAGCAGAATGATGCCGTCGGCCTTGTGGCTGTCCTCGTAATCGGCCAGCCAGTCGCGCAACAGGTCTTGGAACGATACCAGAAGATCGTACCCCTGCCCCGAGCAGGCCCGGATGATCGAGCCGAGCATCGAGTGGAAGAAGGGGTTGATCGCCGAGTCGTCGGTGGTGGGATCCTCGAAGAACAGCAACGCCAGCGTTCCAGTGTGCTGACGCCGCAGGCTCGAGGCGTTCTTGTCGACGTGGTAGTTGAGCTGACGGGCAAACCCGAGGATCCGTTCGCGCGTGGCCGCGGAGACCATCGGGTCGCCGCGCAGCGCCCGTGACACGGTCGATTGCGACACGCCCGCCAGGTGCGCGATATCGAGCGAATTGGTCTTGCGACGCTTCTCAGTCACGCGCGCGGCTCCCGCCCGCGACACGGCGTGCGCCTGATCTGCCTCGGCGCTCGAAGCCGATCGCAATGCCTGTGCGTCGCTCACCTCGATCTGCACGGCCCATCGGCCGCCCCCTCACCGAAGATACTGGTGGCTCGCAGGCTAGTCTAAGTCATGATCGGGTGTTGCTCAAAATCCAATCTGTTGCTTTAATGCAACGAAAGCGGGGGTGATTGGCCTCGCGTGGCTGTCCGCGCTTCAGGCAATTGTGGCGAACAGGACACCGTGGCTGGGGAGGGTCACCTGCCGCTCCTCGAGAAGACCCGCGGTCAATCCGTGTCCCGGCAACGCACGCCACTGTCCGGTGAGCGGCAGCTCGATCTGGCGCAAATCCCCGCCGAGATTGAACACGGCGAGGATCGTCTGATCCCCGAGACGCCGGGTAAAGGCGAGCACGGGCTCCGGGACGGCCAGAAAGTCGATCTCGCCCCAGCGCAACGCGGTTTGCCCGTGGCGCCAGCGCAGGAATCGCCGGAAGCCGTTGAGCGGCGAGTGCGGATCGGCCTCCTGCCGAGAGACGGCCAGCGCGAGGTGCTCCGGCGGCACCGGTAGCCAGGGCGTGGACGTGCTGAATCCGCCGCCGGCGCTGTCCCGCCAGGGCATCGGGGTCCGGCAGCCGTCGCGGCCCTTGAAGTTCGGCCAGAACGCGATCCCGAACGGATCGCGCAGGGCCTCGTAGGGAATCCCCGCCTCGGGCAGGCCGAGCTCCTCGCCCTGGTACACGCACACCGAGCCGCGCAACGAACACACCATCGCGCTCAGCAGCGTCGCCATGCGCGGATCGGCGCGTTCCCCGCCCCAGCGCGTCAGCACGCGGGCCACATCGTGGTTGGAGATCGTCCAGCAGGGCCAGCCGTGCGGCATCCGCCGCTCGAGCGTGTCCACGGTGTTGCGGATGTGCCCGGCGGTGTACTCCTCGGTGAGCAGCTCGAACGAGTAGGCCATGTGCAGCCGGTCATCGCCCACGTATTCGGCCATCGTCGCGAGAGAATCCTCGGAGGAAATCTCCCCGAGCGCCACGGCCTGCGGATAATCCTCCAGCACCGCACGCACCTGCTTCAGGAACGCGAGATTCTCCGGCTGCGTATTGTTGTACCAGTGGTACTGGTAGGCGTACGGGTTGTCGGGGCTGAAGCCGCGCCCGGTCCGCTCGCCCTGCGGCTTGGCCGGATTGTCCCGCAACAGCCGGTCGTGGTAGCAGAAATTGATGGCATCGAGCCGAACGCCGTCGACGCCGCGCTGCAGCCAGAACCGCAGCCCCTCGAGCATCGCGGCCGGCACCTCACGGTGGTGGAAGTTCAGATCAGGCTGCGACTCAAGGAAGTTGTGCAGGTAGTACTGCCGGCGGCGCGGCTCCCAGCGCCAGGCCGGGCCGCCGAAGATCGACTGCCAGTTGTTCGGCGGCGATCCGTCGGCACGCGGATCGGCCCACACGTACCAGTCGGCCTTTGGGTTGTCGCGGCTCTCGCGACTCTGCAGAAACCACGGATGCTGCGCGGAGGTGTGGCTCAGCACCTGGTCGATCATCACCTTCAGTCCGCGTTGGTGAGCCTCGCGCACCAGCCGATCGAAGTCCGCGAGCGTACCGAACATCGGGTCGACCGCGCGGAAATCCGACACGTCGTAGCCGAAATCGGCCATCGGCGATTTGAAGAACGGCGAGACCCAGATGGCGTCCACGCCCAGTCCGGCGACATAGTCGAGCCGTTCGATGATACCCGGCAGATCCCCGACCCCATCGCCGTTGCTGTCCTGAAAGCTGCGCGGATAGATCTGATAGATCACCGCCCCCCGCCACCATCGATTGTCAGTCATGCTCGTGTTCTGCGTGTCCGTCGCCCTACTGTGACACAGCTCGCCGGGGCTTCGCCCGCGAGCGGCGTCGCCGCATACGTATTCAGCAACAGTTTCGCATACGTATTCATCACTCCGCAGCTGATCAAACGTCCGGCTCGTCGGCCGCGCAGCATATGAATACGTATGCGGCCGCTTGCTTTAGGCAAGGCCGTTACGAATCATGCCAAACAGTTCTACTGCACACCCGGGTGGTACCGCATGGGCGCGGCCGGCGGGCGGCGCAGAGTCGGTCCGCCGCCGGACCGGGGTGGGGCATCATCATTCGTTCGGGGGGGTTCTCGTGATTACCACACGCAAGCGCACTATTCTTGAAATGGCGGTCGCAACCGCCTGCTTCGGCGCCGCCGCCGTCGCTGCGGCCATGCCGGCGACCGCCTTCGCCGCGCCGCAGGACGCCAGCGCGCAGAGCACGGCCCAGACCCAGAAGGTCGACGGCAAGAACGCCAAGCAGCAGGTCCTGCACGAAGACATGCTGCACCAGGTCGTCGTCAATGGCTTCATCAGCAGCCTGCAGAACGCCATCGCAATTCAGAAGAATTCGAACTCGATCGTCGAGGCGATCTCCTCTCAGCAGATCGGACAGCTGCCGGGCACCAGCATCGCCGACGCCCTGGGGCGTCTGCCGGGCCTCGCCGTGCAGACGGTCAACGGCCGGCCGCAGGAGCTGACCATCCACGGCATGAGCTCCGATTTCATCTCCACCCAGGTCGATGGAACGATTCAGCCGAGCACCGCGAACAACCGCGACGTGCAGCTCGATCAGTATCCGCCCAGCTGGTTCACCGCCGTCGTGGTGCACTTCAGCCCGAGCGCCGACATGATCGACCCGGGCATCGCCGGCACCGTCGACATGAAGACGATGCAACCGCTGTCGCAGTCCAAGCCGGTCGCGACCATTAACGCGAACTATCAGTGGATCACGCCCAACCAGGTGATGCCGGGACCGGGTGTCAGCGACTCCGGCCACGACATCAACGGCGTGTTCGCAGACCAGTTCCTGCACCACACCCTGGGCGTGACATTAGGCGTCGATCTGGAAGCCAATCCTTCCCACATCCTGCACCAGGCGCCGTGGGGCTACGCCACAACGACGCCGAATAACGCGCTCATCATCGGCGGATCCAAGAATTACAACATATCGGACATGCTGGTGCGCAACGGCTTCCTCGGCGGCGTCGAATGGCGCCCCTGGAGCGGATTCACCAGCGCACTCGACCTCACCTTCGAGAACACGAACGAGACGCAACAGGCCAAGGGGGCGGAGCTGCCGCTTGGCTATGGCAGCCATGAAACCATCGTTCCCGGCACGCTGGTCAACGGCTTCTACAAGACCGGAACGTTCGACAGCGTGTATCCGGTCATCCGCAACGACTACAATCACTACCAGGCGCGCGTCTACAACCTGATCTGGCACAATCACCTGCGCCTGGCCGACAACTGGGTCGCGAGCCTCAACGGCAGCTACAGCCGTGCCGAGCGCGACGACATGTTCCTCGAGTCGTACTCCGGATACGGCTACAATGGTCCGGCGAATGAAGCCACGCTTGCCGGCACCAACGTCAACTTCTCCGAAGGCGGTAATGGTGAGCTGTACCTGTTCCCTTCCCAGGGCATCAGTGGCAGCAACATCGTCCTGACCGATCCCCAAGGGTGGGGCGCCGGCGCCAAGCTGGTGCAGGCCGGGTTCATCAACCAGCCGCACACCGAAGATTACATCGCCAATGTGCGGCTCGCCGCAACCCACTACTTCCAGAGCGGGCCGATCTCGAGCATGGAGTTTGGCGTCGATCGTCGCCGACGAAACAAGAGCTACGCCATCAACCAGGACTTCCTGGTCCTGCCGGGCGCCAGCTGCGGCGTCGTCATCACCAGCACGTGCACGCCGACACAGACCGCCCAGATCCCGGCGAGTGCGCTCGAGCCGACCACGGATGCGCTCGGTTTCATGGGTATCGGACCGCAAGTGATGTACAACCCGTTCTCCCTCCTCGTGAACGGACAGCTGGTCGAATATCCGACGGCGCTCTCCTCGATCGCCGTGCCGCCGAACTGGATCGTGAACGAGAACGACACGACCGCATACATGCAGTTCAACCTGCATGCCGATCTCGGGGAGTCCGTCGGCATGCGCGGCAATTTCGGCCTGCAGGTGGCTCATACCGGCCAGACCTCCACCGGGCAGCGCGTTGCGCCCGGCTCGAGCACCGGTGGTGCGGCGACCACGGTGCTGCTGCCGACCATGGGCGGAACCAGCTACACGCGCTACCTGCCAAGTCTGAACCTCGTCTTCTCGCTGCCCCATGACAACGACATCCGCGCGAGCGTGGCGCGCACGATGTCGCGTCCGCGTATGGATGAGATGAGCGCCAGTCTTGGTGTCTCTACGAACGTCAGCGGTCTGACCAATCCCAATCCGAACCTCGCGTACTTCAGCGGCACGGGGGGCAATCCGGCCCTGCTGCCGACCATGTCCACCAACTACAACGTCAGCCTGGAGCACTACTTCTCGGGCAGCGGTGGCTACAACTGCACCGGGAATCAGGCCAAGAACTCCTCGCTCTGCGCCACGGGCGGCGCCGGCTACGTACAGCTGTCCGGTTACTATCTCGATCTCACCGACTACATCAACCCAAATGCCGCGGTGCTCGCGAACTTCGCGCCGTACGCGGCGGGCTATCTGACGCCGGCGCAGCAGGCGGTGCTCGGTACGACCTACGGCATCCTGACGGTGCCGAATAATCAGGGTACCGGGCACATTTACGGCGAGCAGATCGCCACCAACCTGCCGCTCGGCGATTTCAGCCGCTGGCTGGACGGGCTTGGCGTGCTCGCGAGCGTCGACCGCACGAACAGCGCGGTGTACTACCCCGGCAACACGCAGCCGGTGACGGTGGCAGGACTCTCGAAGTGGGATGAGAACTTCACGCTGTACTATCAGTACCGCGGCTTGCAGGCGAACGTGTCCGACAGCATCCGCTCGAGCTACCTCGGGCGTGTGTTCGGCATCAGCGCGACGCGCGTAGAGCAGATCGTGGCCGGCCAGGCCACGGTCGATGCGCAGGTCAGCTACGCGTTCGGCAGCGGGATGTTCGATGGTCTGACGCTGATCGCGACCGGATCGAACCTCACCAATCAGGGCATGCAGACCTACCAGAACAACGATCCGCGCCAGGTGCAAACCTGGGAGGAATACGGCCGGGTGTACTCGGTCGGCTTCTCCTACAACTTCCAGTAGCGCCGCGCGGTCGGGTCGCTTCCCCCTGCGGCCCTGCCGGCGCGAGCCGGCAGGGCCGCTCTTTTCCCGCGTGGTAACATGCGGGCGGTTCTCGCGCCTGGGAAACCGATGAGTCATTTGCCGATCAAGCGCGTGGTGGTCGTGGGCGGTGGCACCGCCGGTTGGCTCGCGGCGGCCGTGTTCGCCCGCACCATGGCGGGGAATCTGCAGGTGCACGTCGTGGAGTCCGAGGCGATCGGCACGGTGGGCGTCGGAGAGGCGACCATCCCGCAGATCCGCAATGTCAACGCGTTTCTCGGCATCGACGAGGACGCGATGCTCAGGGCCACGAGCGGAACGATCAAGCTGGCCATTGAATTCAACGACTGGCTGCGCGTCGGGCACTCCTACCTGCATGCTTTCGGCGAGGTGGGACTGCCGCTCGGGCCGTTGCCCTTTCAGCACTATTGGCTGCGCAGCCGCGAGCAGCCGGCCGCGGCGGACCTGTGGACTTACTCGCTCAACGCGGTGGCCGCGAAAGCGAACCGCATGGCGCGCATCGAGCGCATCGGCAACAGCCCGCTGGCCGGGCCGAAATACGCTTTCCACTTCGATGCGGCGCGCTACGGACGGATGCTGCGCGAGTACGCCGAGCAGCGCGGCGCGAAGCGCACCGAGGGCAGGATCGTCGACGTGCGGCTGCGCGGTGACGATGGATTCATCGACTCGATCGTGCTCGAGAACGGGGAGCGGCTCGAGGGGGATTTGTTCATCGATTGCAGCGGGTTCCGGGGTCTGCTCATCGAGCAGGCACTCGGCAGCGAGCTGGAGGACTGGCGAGCGTGGCTGCCGTGTGACAGCGCGCTCGCCGTGCAGAGCGTCTCGAGCGGGCCGCTGCGGCCGTATACGCAGGCGAATGCGCGTCCCGCCGGCTGGCAGTGGCGCATCCCGCTGCAGCACCGCACCGGCAACGGCCATGTCTACTGCAGTGAGTACATGAGCGACGATGAGGCCGCGGCACTGCTGCTCGCGAACCTCGAGGGCGAGGCGCTGAGTGAGCCGCGGCTCATCCGCTTCGCTGCCGGCGTGCGACGCCGCTCCTGGGTGCGCAACTGCGTGGCCATCGGGCTTGCGGCGGGCTTTCTCGAGCCGCTCGAATCGACCGCCATCCACCTCGCGCAATCGGCCGTCAGCCGGCTGCTGGCGATGTTTCCCGACCGGGGGTTCGATCCGGCGGTCATCGAGGACTACAACCGCAAGGTGTCCGAGGAGTACACGCAAGTGCGCGATTTCCTGGTCCTGCACTTCCGGGCCACGGAGCGCCGGGACAGCCCGTTCTGGCGACACTGCGCGGCGCTGCCCGTGCCCGAAGCGCTGAGGCGCAAGCTCGCCATCTTCGAGGCGACCGGGCAGATCTTCCGCGAGAACGAGGAGCTGTTCACCGAGCAGTCGTGGCTGCAGGTCATGATGGGGCAGGGAATCGTGCCGCGGCGCCATCACCCGGTCGCGGATAACCTGCCGGCCGAACAGCTCGGGGAGTTCCTCGGCAACCTCGCCGCACTGGTCCGCGGCGCCACGGAGCGCATGGGCAGCCACGAGCGATTCATCGCCGAGCACTGCGCTGCCGCCGCAGACTGAGGGCGCCGCGCAGCCGCTCGATGCACGCCGGTCGACATGAATACGTATGCGGGACATTGCGCGCTCCGGCGCGCCGGACGCATGCTGGCGTGAACGCCTCGGCGGGGATCCGCGACGGCAAACCGGCCTGCAAGCGGGCCGCGGCCGGCGGGGCGAGACTCACCGGAACGGTGTGGTGCGGGGGACTGGGCGGTCATGACGTTTGAACATCGATGCGTCGCGCTCGCAGCCGCCAGCGTGCTTGCCGTTTGCGGGACGGCGCGTGGCGCCATCGCGCTGCTGCCGACGGGGGGTGACGTCACGCTCGCCGGCGGAACGCTGCAGATCGTGCTGGTGCGCCGCAACGTGCTGCATGTTCATGTTCTGCCGGAAGGCCGCGCCTCGCCGCCGGACCTAGTGATGTCACCTCGCGCACCGAGCAGCGCGACCGGGCGGGTGACCGTCCGCGCGAGTGGCCGGCAGCTGGTGATCAAGAGCCGCGCCCTGCGTGTGGTGTTCGATGTCGGGACGGAGGAACTACAGGTCTTTCGTCGCCATGCGGCTCGGCCCATCGTGAGCGAAGCGCACCTCGGCAATTTTGCGCGACACGCCGTGGCGCTGCGTTTCTCGCCCGCCGGCGCGCCGCTCTACGGCGTGCACGGCTTTGATGCCTTCCAGCCGGCGCACTCAGGCCTGCTGCGCGCCGGGCGACAGCTCGCAACGGCCGGCGCGCAGGGCGATGCGGGCGCACCGCTGGTCTGGAGCACCGCGGGCTTCGGCGTGCTGCTCGATAGCCAGAAGACGCTCTTCGACCTCACCCCGGGCCGCATCCGTGTCCTACGCCAGAGGCGTCCCGATCCCGATTATTACGTGATCATCGGTTCGCCGAAGCAGATCTTCTCCGCGCTCGACATCCTCACCGGGCACGCGCCGCTGTTTCCGAAGTGGTCGTTCGGCTTCATCAACAGTCAGTGGGGCATCGACGAGCGCGAGCTGCTGCACATCGTGCGCCGCTACCGAGCGCTGCACATTCCGCTCGACGCCTTCTCGCTCGACTTCGACTGGAAGGCCTGGGGTCGGAACGACTACGGCGAGTTTCGCTGGAACACTCGCAAATTTCCCGATGGCCCGAGCGGCAAGCTCGACCGCGAGCTGCGGGCGCTCGGTGTCCACCTGATCGGCATCATGAAGCCGCGCATCCACGTCGATACCGTCGAGGGCCAGTACGCGACCGCCCATCACCTGTGGATTGCGGGCGAGAAGATCAGCATCGACTATTTCTCGCATCGACCGGTCAAGACGCTCGACTTCGACAATCCCGCGACCCGCCGGTGGTTCTTCAATCCGGTGCTGCGCCACAGCTTTGCAACCGGCATCGTGGGCTGGTGGAACGACGAGGCGGATGAGACCGGGGACGACAAGCAGTTCTTCAATATGGAGCGCGCGCTCTACGACGGCCAGCGCAAGTACTTCAAGGCGCGCGTGTGGTCGTTGAACCGCAACTTCTGGCTCGGTGCGCAGCGCTACGCCTACGGCCTGTGGTCCGGTGACATCGACAGCGGATTCGCCAGCATGGCCGCGCAGCGCCAGCGCATGCTGAGCGCGGTGGACGTCGGGGAGATGTGGTGGGGCATGGATGGCGGCGGCTTCCACGGCCATCCGTCCGCGGAGAACTACGCGCGCTGGGTTGAATTCGATGCCTTCGCGCCCATTTGCCGGGTTCACGGCAGCTACCTGCAGCGGCGCCAGCCGTGGATCTACGGCCAGACCGCTGCGCGCGCTGCGACTGCGGCGCTCGACCTGCGCTATCGGCTGCTGCCCTACATCTATTCGTACGCCTGGCACGAGCATGTCTCCGGCATCGGGCTCGTTCGGCCCCTGATCTTCTCCTGGCCGCACGACTCGCGCGTGCGTAATGATTACAGCGCGTGGATGTTCGGCCGATGGCTGCTCGTCTCGCCGGTGGTGCATCGCCACCAACGCGTCAAGCACCTGTATCTGCCGCCCGGCCGGTGGACGAATTACTTCACCGGAAGGATCTATCGCGGCGGTGCGACCGTGACGCTGCAGCTCGACAGTAAGAACTGGACGGACATTCCGCTGTTCGTCCGTGCGGGCGCCATCATCCCGACCCAGCCGTTGCTCCAGTACACCGGTCAACGCCCGGTGACCACCGTCACCGTGCAGGTCTTCCCGGCCCGGCATCCGACCCACTTCGACTACTACGACGACAACGGGCGCAACTACGCCTACGAGCACAACGAATACTTCCTGCAGCGCATCACGGTCGGGCGTAATCCTGCGGGGATCGACCTGACACTCGGCGCACCCCGAGGCTCGTATCGAGCGGCGCTGCGTCGCTTCATCTTCGCCATGCACCGTACGCCGGCGCAGGGGGTCGAGCTCGACGGCCGACCGCTGCGCGAGGTCGCCGGCCGCGCCGCGCTGGGCAAGTGTCACGGGGCGTGCTGGGCTGCCGGTCACGACCGATTCGGAGAGGTCATCTATGTCGAAGTGGCAGCCGGCCGCGCCGTGCACGTTCGGATCGACTCCGCGGACGTGCGCCCACACCGCCTCTGAGCGCTTCGCGCCGCCAGTGCGCCTCGACAGCGCATCGGTGCGCAGCGGTCGGACCGACGCAAGAAAGCCCATGCGCCCCAGGGGCGCAGCGCCGAGCGGGTTGAAGCGTCACGCCGCGGCACTGGGGCTCATCGCCCTTGTCCTGGCGCTCGCCGGGTGCAGTGTCGGGGCGGGTGGCGCTGCGCCGTTGCCATCCGCCGGCGGCGCAGCGCTGCTCAAGACAGCCGACCTGTTCGCCGACCAGGGCCCGCTGTACGACAGCAATCTGGAGCCGGACGCGACTGATGCCGTCACACTCACGCTGCGCACGGCGCATGACAACGTCACGTCCGTCAACATCGAATACTACGATACCGCCGGTGGAGCGTATCACTACGTGCCCATGCGGGTCGCCGCGATCGATCCGACCGGTCGGTTCGACGAGTGGCGCGGCGCGGTCCCGGCCGGTGCCGCCGAGAAGCGCTATCGCTTCGAGATCAGCAACGGCACGCAGACCGTCTGGTACAACGCCGCGGGGGTCAGCGCCACGCAGCCATCGAGCGGCGATTTCTTCATCGTACCGGGCTTCAGGACGCCGCAGTGGATGAAACACGGCACCATGTACGAGATATTCGTCGACCGCTTCGCCGACGGCGATCCGGCCAACGACATCGCGAGTGGCGCCTACACCTACGCCGGATGTGCGACCGAGCGGCATGCCTGGGGCAAGAGCCCCTACGCCACGGTCAGGGGCTGCAACGCCGAGGTGTTCTTCGGCGGTGATCTGGCCGGCATCGATCAGAAGCTCGGCTACATCAAGCAGACGCTCGGGGCGGACATCGTGTACCTGACACCGATCTTCGCGGCACCCTCGAACCACAAGTACGACACGGCTGATTATTACGAGGTCGATCCGGCGTTCGGCACCACCGCGGATTTGCAGAAGCTCATCCGGGATGTGCACCGCAGCGCGAACGGTCCGCGCGGCTACCTCATTCTCGACGGGGTCTTTAACCACACCGGAGACAGCGATTGCTGGTTCGGGAGAGAAACCTACGGCGCTCGCAGTTGCCGGGTGACTGGGGCCTACCGATCCCGCTCGAGTCCGTATTTCTCCTGGTACACGTTTCAACGCTGGCCGACGCACTACTCGAGCTTTCTCGACCTCGTGCCGACCATGCCCAAACTCAACTACGGTGCGCACGGCTCGCCGGTGCGCGAGCAGATCTACGCCGGCCCGCACTCGGTGGTGCAGACTTACCTGCGGGCGCCCTACGGAATCGACGGATGGCGGCTGGATTCGGCGCAGCTGCTCGATGCCGATGGTCACGGCGGCAGCGATGCCACGAACCACCGGATCATGCGGGAGCTGCGCGCAGCGGTGCTGTCGGTCAATCCCGATGCGCAGATTCTCGGGGAATACTGGCGCGACCCGGCGCCGTGGCTGGACGACGGCGAGCAGTGGGACAGCGCCATGAACTATCACGGGTTCACCGATCCGGTGTCCGAATGGCTGTGCGGTGTCACCGAGAGCGGCCGAACCGCAGCGCTCGATGTAACGCAGTTCGATGCGTGGCTGCGCGCGGCGCGTGCCGACATCCCGACGAATGCCCTGGAGGCGATGACCAATGAGCTCGGTTCGCAAGACACGCCGCGCTTCGCAACGCGCTGCGGCGGCAGTCTCGCCAAGACCGAACTGGCGATGGCCTTCCAGTTCACGTACATTGGTACGCCGACGATCTATTACGGGGATGAATACGGCATGCAGGGCGGCCGCGATCCCGACGACCGGAGAACCTTCGATTGGGCGAAGGCGACGCTTGCCGACCCGCCGGTGGCCTTTGCGCATGAGCTGATCGGCATCCGCAGGGCATACACGGCGTTGCAGACCGGCTCGTTCATGACACTGGTCGCGGACGATGCCGACGATGTCTATGCGTACGGTCGATTCGATGCGCGGCACCGCATCGCCGTGGTGCTGAACGCGGGCTCGAGTGCGCACAGCGTGACGGTGCCGGTCGGCGAGCTGAGCATGATCGACGGCTCGGCCGTGAGAGATCTGCTCTCGGATGCCACGTATCTCATCGCCGACGGCGATGTGACGGTATCCGTGCCCGCGGACTCCGCGGTGATACTCGCGCAATGAACCGCGACATGCGAACGGCAGCGATTTTGCGCCACATGACGGCCGTGCTGTGCCTCGGGGTGCTCGGCGCGGCCCGCGGCCCAGCCTCAGCCGCCGCGGCGCCGGCTGGTGACTGGCATGCGACGTTGCGCTGGCAGGGCCACGTGGCACGCGTTACTCGTCGCGGCGCGGACCGCTACGCGCTGCAATCCCCGGCCGGCACGCGCCTCATCGGCCCGCAGCGCGATCGCACGCACACGGCGAGTGTGTTGTTCGACGCGTTGTTCGCCATGGCGCAGTCGGATTTGCGCAAGGACTCGGTGAGTGCCATCCAGGATCCGGCCTTCAATCACGGCCGACCCATTGCCTGCCGCTGCTTCATTGCGGGCAAGGACTGGCCGTTTGCCTGGACGCGCGATCTGTCGTATTCGACGGACCTCGCGCTGTGGCGGTTCGATCCGAGGCGTGCCCGCACGTCGCTGCTGTTCAAGCTCTCGCCGGTACGCCGGAGCGGTGTGCGGCCGGGGCTGTACGTGATGCAGGATACCGGCTCGGGTGGCAGCTGGCCCATCAGCACCGATCGGATCGTCTGGTTTCTCGGGGTCCGGCACCTGCTCGGGGAGCCGCAGTTTGACCGCACCGTGTTCCAGGCCCTGCGCGATACACTGCGGCAAGATCGTCGCTATACCTTTGAGCGGCACGTCGGCCTGTACCGCGGCGAAACGTCGTTCCTCGACTGGCGCCAGCAAACCTATCCGGAGTGGACGGCGCATAACGTGGTGTTCATCGCGCAGTCCTTCTCCCTGTCGACGAACGTGCTGCATGAGCAGGCACTGCAATTGGCCGCGACGCTGGCGCGGCAGCGGGGGCTTACGTTGCTCGCCCGGCGCTACGCGACGCAGGCCGAACAGCTGAAGCAGGCTATCAATCATCGCTTCTGGCGGCCCACCCTGGGCTTGTACATGAGTTACATCGGCGGGCGCGTACGACCAGCCCGCTACGACGCCTACGATCTGCTCGGTCTCGACCTGGCGATTGTGAGCGGCGTGGCTCCCCCGGCGCGTGCGCGGCGGGCGCTCGCGCACTACCCTACCTGGCCGGCCGGCAGCCCGGTCATCTGGCCGGAACGGCGCGACCAGCCCATCTACCACAACCTGGCGATCTGGCCGTTCGTCAGCGAATACACGCTGCGCGCCGCGCGACGCATCGAGGATGCGCCCCTGATCGCCCACGAGCTGCGCTCGCTGATGCGTGGTGCGGCGCTCAGCGGCTCGAACATGGAGAATTTCTCGCTGCTCGATCAATCGACGCACGTGCCCGGGCCGCTCGGCGGTCCGGTGGTCGACTCGCGCCGCCAGCTGTGGTCGGTGGCCGCATATCTCGACCTGGTGGTCCGGGGCGTGTTCGGCGTCCGGGACGACGGCAGCGTTCACCCCGAGCTGCCCGTCGCACTGGTGCCGATGCTCTTCGGCGGCCGTCGCAGCATCAGCCTCACCCTTGAGGGCCAACGCGTCGTGCTCGTGCGGCCATCACAGGTCGGCGGCAATCTGCTCGTGGCCGGGACGGTCCGTCAGCAGGGCGGGGTGAGGCGGGTCCGGCTCGTGAGCCGCAGCGTCGCCGCCGCTGCGCTGCGGCTGAATGCGCCGATGTACCTGCCGGCTACGCCGCCGGCGCCCACGGTGACGGCCGAGGGCGCGCGTTGGCGCCTGGGCAGCGCGGTCGCGGGGACGCTTTACGTCAATGGCAAGCGTTGGGGTCCGGTGTCCGGGACCGTCTCGGTGCCGCAGCGCGACGGGCTGCAATGCTTCAGCATCACCGCGCGCGGGCCCGAGGGGCTGCCCTCGCTGCACAGCCGCTCACGGTGTGTCGGTCCGGTGAGTGCGGTGGGGTCGGATTGGCCGCGGCACTGGACGGCGCCTCGCGCCGGGACGTACCTGGCCTGGGTGGACTACGACAATGACCACGGGCCGATCAGCACCGGCATCACCGCGGCGGTGCGGCGTATTGCGGTCCGCTGCGGCAACGCAGCCGTTCAATACGGTGCGCTGGTCATGCCGCAGAGCCGTGGCGTACAGGCCTCGACGGTGCTCCGGTTTCATGCCCCGGCGGGTGCGCGCTGCGCGTTCAGCCTCACCGGCGGCTTCAACATGAGCGACCTAGCGCACTTCGCCTATTACACCGGCGGGGAAGGCGGGGCCTCCGGCCCGCTCAACCGTGCGGAGATCGGCGCCCTGAGGATCGCGCCGCTTCCGCAGGCGCTCACGCCGTGAGCGACAAGCCGGATCTGTCGGTCCGACAGATCCTCAACATGTCGGCCGGCTTTCTCGGCATCCAGTTCGCCTTCGGGCTGCAGAACGCCAACGTCAGCCGTATCTTCCAGACGCTCGGCGCGCACCTGGCGGAGATTCCCGCCCTGTGGATCGCCGCTCCGCTGACGGGGTTGCTCGTGCAGCCGATCGTCGGTTACGCCTCCGATCACACCTGGGGCCGGTTCGGACGGCGCCGGCCGTACTTCCTCGCAGGCGCAATCCTCACCACCGCCGCGCTGCTCGCGATGCCGGATTCACCGGCACTGTGGGTTGCGGCGGTGCTGCTGTGGCTGATGGACGCCTCGATCAATATCTCGATGGAGCCGTTTCGCGCGTTCGTCGCCGACCAGCTGCCGACGGGGCAGCGGCCGCTCGGGTTCGCACTGCAAACCCTGTTCATCGGCGTCGGCGCGGTGCTCTCCTCGACCCTGCCCTGGGTCCTGGCGCGCTTGGGCGTCGCCAATGTGGCGCCCCCGGGGCAGATCCCTGCCACCGTGCGCATCGCCTTCGACTGCGGCGCCGTCGTGCTGCTCGCCGCAGTGCTCTGGACGGTGCTGACTACGGGCGAATACCCGCCCGAGCGTCTGCTCGGCTTTGCCGACTCCCGTCCACCGCCTGAGGCCGCCCCGCCGGCGTTCTCGCGCGCATGGCGTCCAGGCGTGGCGCTGCTCGCCGGCGGCATCGTCGGCACCGTTCTGATCCGCCGCTTCACGCTCGACCGGCAGCTGTACCTGTTGGCCGGCGGACTGCTCCTCGGCGGCGCGCTGTTTCTGTGGCTCAGCCGCGCGCGCAGCCGCGGCATGCTCCGCCAGGTCATGGCGGACCTCTACGGCATGCCGCAGGCCATGCGCCGTCTGGCCTGGGTGCAGTTCTTCTCGTGGTTCGCCATGTTTGCGTTGTGGATCTACACCACCCCGGCGGTGACCGCCGTTCAGTTCGGCAGCAGCAATCCGCTGTCGCAGGCCTACAATGCCGGAGCCAACTGGGTCGATGTGCTCTTTGGCGCCTACAACGGCTTTGCAGTGCTCGCTGCGCTGATCATTCCACGCATCGTGCGCCGGGTCGGGCTGCGCTGGACGCATGTGATCAACCTCGCCGCTGCCGCCGCCGGCCTCATCTCATTCGTCTGGATCCGCGACCCGCGCTGGCTGCTGCTGTCGATGCTCGGTGTCGGTTTCGGGTGGGCCTCGATCCTGTCGCTGCCCTACACGCTGCTCGCCGACCATCTTCCGGCAGAGAAGATGGGCCTCTACATGGGGATCTTCAACTTCTTCGTCGTCATTCCGCAGCTCCTGGCCGCGAGCGTGCTCGGCGTGCTGCTGGCGGTTTTCTTCCACGGCCACGCCATTTTCGGACTGGTGCTGGGCGGGGTGAGCCTGACGCTCGCCGGCCTGTGTACCCTGCGTGTCGAGGAGCCCCGCGCGCTCCGGTACACACCACAGGCGCCTGCAGCGCACGCTTGATCCGCCTCCGGCTCCCACCGGGGCGGCCGGGGGGCGGCCGATCGGGTATGCTGCACGCATGCAGATCGAGCGCATCTGGACGGGCAACGCCTACCGCAATTTCCACTACCTGGTCGCCTGCCCCGAGACCGGCGAGGCGCTCGCCATCGATCCGCTCGAATGGCACTTGTGCTGGGCGGCCGCCCGGACGCGCGGCTGGCGGATCACGCAGATCCTCAATACCCATGAGCACGCCGATCACACCGGGGGCAACGCCGGGCTCGTCGCGGCAAGCGGCGCGAAGGTGCTGGCACATGCGCGGGCCGCCGCCCGCATCGGCGGCGTCGACCGCGGGCTCGGCGCTGGTGATGTGATCCGTGTCGGGCGGCTCGAGCTGGAGTGCCTGGACACGCCTGGCCATACGCTCGCGCACGTGTGTCTGCTCGCGCATGGTGAGCGCCCGGCGCTGTTCAGCGGTGATACCTTGTTCAATGCCGGTGCGGGCAACTGCCACAACGGCGGCGACCCCGAGCGGCTCTACGAGACCTTCAGCCGGCTGCTCGCGCGCCTGCCGGATGCGACCCGGGTGTTTCCAGGCCACGAGTACCTCGTGCGCAATCTGGAATTCACGCTGGATCGGGAACCGGGCAACCCGGACGCCGAGACGGTGCTCACGAGCGTCCGGGCGACTGAGCCTGGCAGTGCGCCTGTCATGACGCTGGCCGACGAGCGGCGCATCAACACATTTCTGCGCTTGGACAGCCCCGCTGTGATCGAGCGGCTGCGTGCGACGTTTCCCACCCTTGAGCCCAGACCCGACGCGCGCACGGTGTTCCTGCGACTGCGCGAGCTGCGCAACCGGTGGTAGTAGAATGCGCCGGCCATGAGTCTCGAACCGATCCTTGAGCGGCTCAATGCGGCCCAGCGGGCCGCGGTCACCGCGCCGCTCGGCCCGGTGCTGGTGCTGGCGGGTGCCGGCAGCGGCAAGACACGGGTGCTCACGCACCGCATCGCCTGGCTGATCCAGGCCGAGGGCGTCTCCCCGCACGCCATCCTCGCCGTCACCTTCACCAACAAGGCGGCCGGTGAGATGCGCGCGCGCGTCGAGAGCCTGCTCGGCATGCCGCCCGGGGTGCTGTGGATCGGCACCTTCCACGGCATCGCCCATCGGCTGCTGCGCCGTCACTGGCACGAGGCGGGACTCATCGAGAGCTTCCAGATCATCGATTCGGAGGATCAGCAGCGGCTCATCAAGAAGCTGCTCAAGGCGCAGCAGCTCGATGAGACGCGCTGGGTGCCGCGCGAGGTGCAGTGGTTCATCAATTCGAACAAGGATGAAGGCCGTCGCAGCAAGCACCTCAAGGCGGGCAACGACCCGATCCGCGCACAGATGATCCGACTGTATGCGCTCTACGAGGACGCCTGCGCGCGCAGCGGCGTGGTCGATTTTGCCGAACTGCTGCTGCGCGCCTACGAGCTGTGGCGCGACCAGCCGGCGCTGCTGGAGCATTATCGGCAGCGCTTCCGCCATGTGCTGGTCGATGAGTTTCAGGATACCAACACGATCCAGTATGCGTGGCTGAAGCTCCTTGCCGGTGCGGATGGCTGCCCGTTCGTTGTCGGCGACGACGATCAGTGCCTCGCGGCGGGAACGATGATCACCATGGCCGACGGTTCGCAGAAGGCCATCGAGACGATCGAAGTGGGCGAGGCCGTGCTCTCCAGTTACGGCAGCGGGGATTTCAGGCCAGCCCGGGTCACCCGCAAATTCGCTACCCGCCGCCAGGGCAGCATGGTTCGTCTGCACATGCGTTCGGGCCGGGTGATCTGCAGTACACCCGAGCACACGCATCTTGCCGGTTACGTTCGGGGTGAGACGCCTCAGACCCACTGCCTCTATCTGCTGCACAAGGAGGGCGTGGGGTATCGTCTGGGGACATCCCAGGTCTACACCAGCGGCCAGGCGAGACCCATGGTGGGCTTGAAGGGGCGAGCCTTGGCCGAGCAGGCTGATGCCGCCTGGGTCATCCGCACTCATTTCAGCGAGAACGAAGCCCGCCTGGACGAGATGCTGACGTCGCTGCGGTACGGTCTGCCGACACTGCCGTTCGTCCCGCGAAAGGCGCAGGGGCGCAACGGCCTGGTGCATGATCCGGAGTACATTGGGCGGGTATTCCGCTCCATAGACACCGACACGGCTGCCGCGCAGCTGCTCGCGGACAGCGGGCTCGAACGCGAGCGTCCGCATCATGTGCCGCGCAACCGGGGCTCGTGCCGCCGCAACATCGTCATCACGCTGTGCGGCGATCGCCGGGAATCAAATCCGCTGCACTGTATGCGCATCTGGGGGACCGACACCGGGGATCGCGCCGCACTGGAGGACCTCGGGCTCTCCGTGCGATCGGCCAAAAGCGGCCGGCGAAGCTGGCGGCTCGAGACCGTCCGCGGCGATTTCGGGGAGCTGATGAGGATCGCAAGACGGATCCGCGAGGCGCTCGGGGCGCGCTATATCCTGCAGGCCAGGATTCTCACGCAGCCGTTGCCCTTCGTCCGGGCCGCGGGTGTTCGACCTGGTATGGTCATGGCCAGCGAGACCGCTGGCTTCGACGTTGTGGATCGGGTCCAGAACGAACAGGCCGACCTCGAAGTCTATGATCTGAACATCGATCGCACGCACAATTACATTGCCAACGGCCTCGTCACCCACAACTCGGTCTACGGGTGGCGGGGTGCCCGGGTCGAGAATCTGCAGCAGTTCGGCCGTGATTTCCCCAGCGTCAAGCTGTTCCGTCTGGAGCAGAACTATCGGTCCACCGGCTCCATTCTGGCGGCCGCCAACGGTCTGATCGCCAACAACTCGGGTCGGCTGGGCAAGACGCTCTGGACCAGCGGCGAGCACGGTGAGCCGATCCGCCTGTATGCGGCGTTCAACGAGCGCGACGAGGCGGAATTCGTCTGCCAGCGCATACGCGATCACGTCGCGCACGGTGGACTGCACCGCGACGTGGCGATCCTGTATCGCTCGAACGCGCAGTCACGTGTCTTCGAGGAGACTTTTCTCTCCACGCGCGTGCCGTACCGCGTCTACGGCGGGCTGCGCTTCTTCGAGCGCGCTGAAATCAAGGATGCGCTGGCGTACCTGCGTCTGATCGCCAATCGCCGCGACGATGCGTCGTTCGAGCGCGTGGTGAACCTGCCGACCCGCGGCATCGGTGCGAAGAGCCTCGACACGCTGCGGGCCGCGGCGCGCGAGGCCGGCTGCCCGCTGTGGGAGGCGGCGCACGCCTGTCTCGGTGAAGCCCTCGGCCCGAAGGCATCGACGGCGCTGCGCGGCTTTCTCGAGCTCATCGAGCGGCTTGCCGAGCAGGTGCGCGGATTGGCGCTGCACGAGCAGGTCGACCGCATGCTCGCCGCCAGCGGACTGATCGAGTTCCACAAGCGCGACAAGGCCGACCGCGGCGAGGCCCGCGTGGAAAATCTGGAGGAACTGGTGAGCGCGGCGCGCGGCTTCAACACCGAGGGTCTAGACTCCGACCTGCCGCCGCTCGAGGCGTTCCTGGCGCACGTGACGCTAGAGTCCGGGGAGGGCCAGGCGGATGCCTGGGAGGACTGCGTACAGATGATGACGCTGCACACTGCCAAGGGACTGGAGTTTCCCATCGTGTTTCTGTGCGGCATGGAGGACGGCCTGTTTCCGCACCAGCGTTCGATCGGCGATCTGGAGGGGCTCGAAGAGGAGCGCCGGCTGTGCTACGTCGGCATGACGCGCGCCATGAAACAGCTGTACCTGACCTACGCCGAACAGCGGCGCTTGCACGGGATCGACAGCTTCAGCCAGCCGTCGCGCTTCATCAAGGAGACCCCCGAGGCGCTGCTCGAGGAGATCCGCCCGCGCCTGCAGGTGAGCCGCCCGGTCGCCGCCGGGCGCTTTGCCCGCGAACTCGGATACGAACCGGTTCCCGTCAGCCGCCCTCGCTATGTGCCGCGCGCTCCCCGCGAGGAATCGCCGTCCATTCCGGGGATCCGCCTCGGAGCGCGCGTGCGGCACGGCAAGTTCGGCGAAGGCGTGATCCTCGACCTCGAAGGCAGCGGCCCGCAGGCACGGGTGCAGGTGAACTTCGAGCGGCAGGGCACCAAGTGGCTCGTCATGCAGTACGCGAATCTGGAACCGCTATGAAGATACTCATCCTCGGCGCCGGCCAGGTCGGGCGCACGGTCGCGCGGCACTTCTCGCGTGAGGAGGCGAACGACGTCACGGTCGTGGACAACGACGAGGAGGTGCTGCGCGACCTGCAGGATCGACTCGATGTGCACACGGTCGCCGGCAACGCCTCCTATCCGAACGTGCTGCAGGCGGCCGGCGCGGCGGAGGCGGACCTGCTCGTCGCACTGACCAACAGCGACGAAGTGAACATGATCGCCTGCGAGGTGGCCTACCGGCTGTTTCGCACCCCGACCAAGATCGCGCGGATCCGCTCCGGGGAGTACACCTCCCAGCCGCAGTTGTTCAGCGAGACGGCCATCCCGGTCGACGTCTTCATCAGTCCCGAGCAGCTCGTGACCGAGTATCTCGAGCGACTGATCCATCACCCCGGGGCTCTGCAGGTGCTCGAATTCGCCTCGGGTAAGGTCCGCCTCGCCGGGGCGCGCGCCGAGCCCGGTGGTGCACTGGTTGGGCACTGCCTGCGCGAACTGCCGGAGCACCTGGGCAAGACCGAGGCGCGCGTGGTGGCGATTTACCGCGGCGCGCGGATCGTGCCGCCGCAGGGCGATACGGTCATCGAGGCCGGCGACGAGGTGTTCTTCCTCGCCGCGCGCGAGGAGGTGCGCCGCGTGATCGGCGAGCTGCGGCGCGAAGATGCGCACGTGCGCCGGGTCCTCATCGCCGGCGGCGGCAATATCGGTCTGCGGCTCGCACGCTCGCTCGAGCGCAGTGCGCAGATCAAGCTCATCGAGCACGATTCCCGCCGGGCGCGGCTCGTGTCCGAGCAACTCGAGAACGCCATCGTGCTCGCCGGCGATGCCGCCGACGAGGAGCTGCTGATCGAGGAGAACATCGACAGCACCGATGTGTTTGTCGCCATCACCAACTCCGAGGAGGCCAACATTCTCTCGGCCATGCTCGCCAAGCGTCTGGGCGCGCGCAAGGTCATGGCTCTCGTGAACAGGCCGTCGTACGCCGATCTCATCGAGAGCGGCACCATCGATGTCGCGATCGCCCCGCAGGTCATCACCATCGGGGCGCTTCTCGCCCACGTGCGGCGGGGCGACGTCGTGCGGGTGCATTCGCTGCGCCGCGGAGCCGCCGAGGCCATCGAGGTGGTCGCCCGCGGCGAGGAGCACAGCTCGCGCGTGGTCGGTCGGACGGTCGAGGAGATCGCGTTGCCCGAGGGTGCTGCGATCGGCACGATCGTCCGCGGCGAGGAGGTGATCATGGCGCATCACGACACGCGCGTGCAGTCCAACGACCACCTGATTCTGTTTCTGGCCGACCGCCGGCACATCGAAGCCGTCGAGCGGCTGTTCACGCGGACCGCGCCGTAGCACGCACCGCATGCTCGGCATCATCTACTTCCTGGGGTTGATCCTGGCCGCATTCGGCCTGGTCTACGTGCTGCCCATCGGCTGCTCGCTCATCACGGGCGACGGCCTGTGGTCGACCTTCCTCGTGTGCGCGGCGCTTACCGCAACGATCGGCACCGGTCTTGCGGCCCTGACGTTCAAGTTCCGTCGTGAGCTGAAGCCGCGCGACGGCTTCATGCTGGTGACCGTGGGATGGATCGTGCTCGCCGTGGCGGCGACGCTGCCGCTGATGATGGCACTGCCGGGACTCACCTTCGCCCGCGCGCTGTTCGAGACGATGTCCGGCCTTACCACCACCGGGTCGACCGTGTTCACCGGCCTCGATTCACTGGCACCGTCGCTGAATTTCTGGCGCTGCTCACTCATCTGGGTCGGCGGTCTGGCGGTGATCGTGGTCGCGATGGGCGTGATGCCGCTGCTCGGCATCGGCGGGATGGAGCTGTACAAGGCCGAGGCGCCCGGGCCGGTGAAGGACCAGAAGCTCGAGCCGCGCATCACCGAGGCGGCCCGTTCCGTCTGGCTGGTGTATGTGCTGCTCACCGCCGCGGGTATCGTCGCTTTGCGGGTGACGGGGCTGACGTGGTTCGATGCGATCTGCCACGCCTTCTCGGCTGTCTCGCTCGGCGGTTTCTCGACGCACGACGCCAGCATCGCGTACTTTCATTCCCCGGCGGTTGAATTCGTGCTGATGCTGCTGATGCTGGCGGCCTCGATGAATTTCGCCCGGCATTTCGTCGCGTTGCGCCGGTTGACCCTCAAGCCCTACCGCAACGATCCCGAATTCAAGGCCATGGCGATCATCCTGTCGCTCAGCGTTGTCGGCATCGCGCTGCTGCTGCTCGCCGACGGCGTATATCCGACATTCAACACGTCGCTGCGCTATGCTGCCTTCAACGTCATCTCCATGGCCACGACCACCGGGTGGGTGTCGTTCGGACACAGCAATTTCAATCAATGGCCGGTGTTCGCGCCGATCTGGATGCTGCTGCTCTCCGGCATTGTGTGCAGCACCGGCACGGCCGGCGGTGGCATCAAGATGTTCCGCACGCTGGTGCTGGCGCGTCAGGCGGAACGGGAGCTGAAGCTGCTGGTGCACCCGAGCGGGGTCGTTCCGGCGCGCGTCGGACGCCGGCCGATTCCGGCGCGGGTGGCCGACGCGGTGCTGGCGTTCATCTTCCTTTACTTCATGGCCGTTGCGTTGCTGGTGTTCGCCATGCTGCTCACCGGCATGGGGTTCGACTCGGCATTCCGGGTGGTCGTTGCCTCGATCAACAACACCGCCTACGGACTGCCGGGCCACGCCGCCTGGAATCTGCATGCGCTGTCGGAACCGCAGATCTGGATCTGCACCACGGCGATGCTGCTCGGCCGGCTCGAGATCTTCAGCGTCATTGTGCTGTTCACCCGCACGTTCTGGCGCAAGTAAGGACCGCCTGCGCAGCCCGCCGACTCAGGGCAACACGGTGCGCAGACCGAGTTCCCGACTGTAGGTGACGTCCATGACGTTGTCGTACCACCCGGTCACGCGCGGCCGGACCAGGTGCTTGCTGACGTAGAAGTAGAGCGGGATGATCGGCTGGTCGTGCAGCATCAGCCGCTCGGCCTGCTCGAGCAGAGCGGCGCGCCGTGCCGGATCGAGCGTGGCCTCGGCCCGGTCGACCAGCCGGTCGTACGCAGGATCGTCGTAGTGCGGCAGGTTGATGCCGAAGTCGCTCTTGAAGTACTGGGCGAAGGTGTACGGATCGTTGTAGTCCGCAATCCAGCTCGAGCGGAACATGGTGGCCTTGCCGCTCTGCACGTCATGCATGAGGGAGCTGAAGTCCGCGCGGCGCAGCCGGACGTGCACGCCGAGCGCTTCCCGCCACATGGAGGCGACCGCGAGCGCGATGTCCTCGTGGATCTCCCCGGTGTTGTATTCGAGCGTGAAGCTCAGCGGGTGCGCCGCGGAGTAGCCGGCCGCAGCATACAGGCGCCGCGCTTCGCTGATGCGTGCGCTCATGGCAAGCCGGCTCCAGGTGGGCACTTGCGCCTGGTAGCCGTCGGTGCCCGGCGGTACCCAGCTGTAGGCGGGCTGCTCGCCGGCACGCAGCACGTAGCGCGTCAGCTTGTCCCGATCGATCACCATGGTGAGCGCCCGGCGCAGGTCGCGTGCGCCCTTGAATGGCGCACGGCGCAGATTGAAGCCGTAATAATAGGTGCCGAGCTCCGGCTCGATGTGCAGCTGTCCGCCGAGGTGCGAGCCGATCCAGCCCATCTCGGTCCGCGGCACCACGTCCATGATGTCGAGCTCCCCGGCCCGGTACATCTCGAGCTCGGCGTTTTCGTCGGTCGCTATGACGTAGCGCACGCCCGACAGGCGCGTGGCGGCATTGCGCCAGTAGTCCGGGTTGCGCGTCAGCTCGATGTAGGACCCATGGACCCACTGGGTCAGCACGAATGCGCCGTCGGAGGGCATGTGGCCGGGCTGCGCGTAGGAGGCACCATAGCGCCGCAGCAGCGCCGGGTCGACGGGGCAGGTCGCCGGATGCGCCAGCAGGGCCGGCAGATAATGCGCGGGTGCGCGCAGCTGGATCGTCACGGTGTAGGGCGTCGGGGCGGTTACGCCGAGCGCCGTGACCGCTTCTCGTCCCGCGATGATGCCGGGGGCATGACGGATGACACTCACGACTTCGGCGTAATCGGACGCGGTGTGCGGGTCGACCAGACGGCGTAGGCCTGCCACGAAATCCGCCGCCACCACCGGCGCACCGGTCGACCAGCGTGCGTCGTGCCGCAGTGTGAACGTGTAGGTCGTGCCGTCGGCGCTGACCGTCCAGCCGGTAGCGATGCCCGGTGCCGGGCGTCCGTGCCGATCGAGCGTCGTCAGACCTTCACAGATGTCCCGCAGTACGCGCTGCGCCTCGACGGAGCGAGCCTTCTGCGGGTCTAACGAGTCCGGCTCCAGATCCAGCCCGTGCAGGAGCACGTTGTCCCCGGCCGTGTGCGCTGCCGGCGCGCGTCGCCCGGCGCACCCGCCGAGCGCGCCGAGCGCAAGCAGGACCACGATGCCGCGGACCAGCCGACCGTCCATGGACGGTCAGCGTGCCGGGCGCACGCGATGCGCGTTGATCTGGTCGCGCAGCCGCTCGGTCGCGCTGCGCGCCGCGGCGGGGAAGTCCTCGCCCCCGGAGGCGTACAGGATGCCCCGCGAGGAGCTGACGATGAGTCCCGAGCCCGCGCCGGTCTGGCCGCTACGCACCGCCGCGGCGACATCGCCACCCTGGGCGCCCACACCCGGTACGAGCAGCGGCATGTCCCCGACGATGCGGCGCACGTCCGCGAGCTCCTGCGGATAGGTGGCGCCAACGACCAGCAGACAGTTGCCGCGGGTGTTCCACTGCCGCGCGGCGAGCTCCGCCACGACGTGATAGAGCCGTTGGCCGGAGGCGCCGACGGCCAGGTCCTGCAGGTCACGCGCGCCGGGGTTGGAGGTGCGGCACAGCACGATGACCCCGCGGTCCGCATGCTTCAGGTAGGGCTCGAGCGAGTCGCTACCGAGGTAGGGATTGACGGTCACCGCGTCCGCCCCATAGCGCTCGAATGCCTCGATGGCGTAGCGCTCGGCGGTATTGCCGACGTCGCCGCGCTTGGCATCGAGGATCACCGGCACCTGGGGGTACGTGGCGTGGATGTACTCGATGGTGCGCTGCAGCTGATCCTCGGCCTCGTACGCGGCGTAGTGCGCGAACTGAGGCTTGTAGGCGCATACCAGGTCCGCCGTCGCGTCGATGATCGCCTTGTTGAACTGAAAGATGGGCGAGGCGTGCGCGGCGATGTGCCGGGGAAAGCGCTCGATTTCCGGGTCGAGTCCGACGCACACCAGTGAGTCACTGTGCGCCCAGCAGCGCTCGAGTTGCGTGATGAATGCGCTCATGCGACGCGGATTCCCTGTGCCAGCGCCCGCTTCTTCAGGTGCACCAGCAGCAGCGTGACCGCCGCCGGCGTCACCCCGGGCACGCGGCCCGCCTGACCGACCGTGGCCGGCCGATATTCGCAGAGCCGGGCGCGCACCTCGTGCGACAGTCCGACCACGTGCGCGTAATCGATGTCGTCGGGCAAGCAGGTCTCCTCGTTGCGGCGCTGGCGGTCGATCTCGTCCTGCTGGCGCTCGATGTAGCCGGCATATTTGGCCAGCGCCTCCACCTGGGCGCGCAGCTGCGCCGCGATGCGCCCGTCGCCCTCGGGTGGCGAGTCCTCATCGGGCGCGCCGACGATCTGCAGCAGCGCAGCGTAACCGACTTCCGGACGGCGCAGCAGTTCGAAGGCCGAGACGTCGCGCCCGAGCGGCCCCCCGAGGACCCGCTCGCACCAGGCGGCATCGAGCGCGTCGGGGTGCAGCCGCACCGCGCGCAGCCGTTGCACCTCGCGCTCGATGCGCCGCTGCTTGAGCTCGAACAGTGTCCAGCGTTCGTCGTCGACCAGGCCCAGCCGTCGCCCGACCGGCGTCAGGCGCGCATCGGCGTTGTCCTCGCGCAGCAGCAGCCGATGCTCGGCCCGGCTCGTGAACATCCGGTACGGCTCACGCGTGCCGCGGGTAACCAGGTCATCAACCAGCACGCCGAGATACCCGTCGCTGCGCTGCGGGACCCAGGGTGCCTCGGCGCGCATCGCGAGTGCCGCATTGATACCGGCAAGCAGGCCCTGGGCCGCCGCCTCTTCGTACCCGGTGGTGCCGTTGATCTGGCCGGCGAAGTACAGCCCGCCGAGCACCCGGGTCTCGAGCGAGGGACGCAGGTCGCGCGGATCGAAGTAGTCGTATTCAATGGCGTACCCCGGCCGTGTCAGGTGCGCTTGCTCGAACCCCGGGATGCTCCGCACGAGCGCGACCTGCACGTCGTACGGCAGGCTGGTCGAGATGCCGTTGGGATAGATCTCGTGCGTGTCGAGGCCTTCGGGCTCGACGAAGACCTGGTGCGAGCTGCGCTCGGCGAAGCGCACCACTTTGTCTTCGATTGACGGGCAGTAGCGTGGCCCGATTCCCTCGATGGCGCCGGTGAACAGCGGCGAGCGGTCGCTCGCTGCGCGGATGATCTCGTGCGTGCCCTCGGTGGTGTGGGTGATGTGGCAGGCGATCTGGCGCGGGTGCTCAGCGGCGTGGCCGAGGAAGGAGAAGACAGGTAGCGGATCGTCGCTCTGCTGCACCGTCATGCGGCGGTAATCGAGGGTGCGCCCGTCGAGACGCGGCGGCGTGCCGGTCTTCAGCCGTCCGACCCGCAGCGGCAGCTCCCGCAGGCGGGCGGCGAGGCGGTTCGACGGCGGATCGCCGGCGCGCCCGCCGGCATGATTGTCGAGACCGACGTGGATCCGACCGCCGAGGAACGTCCCCACCGTCAGCACCACGCAGGGCGCCTCGAACAGGATGCCGCTCACGGTGAGCGCGCCGCGCACGCTCGGGCCCTCGACGAGCAGGTCGGCCACCTCCTGCTGGAACACCGACAGGCGTGGTTCGGCCTCGAGCAGCGCGCGGATCGCGCGCTTGTAGAGCTGGCGGTCGGCCTGCGCCCGGGTGGCGCGCACGGCCGGTCCCTTGCTGCCGTTCAGGGTGCGGAACTGGATGCCGGCGCGGTCGGTCGCGCGGGCCATCGCGCCGCCGAGGGCGTCGATCTCCCGCACCAGGTGGCCCTTGCCGATGCCGCCGATGGCCGGGTTGCAGCTCATCTGCCCGACCGTCTCGACGTTCTGCGTGAGCAGCAGCGTACGGGCGCCCATCCGCGCGGCCGCGAGGGCCGCCTCGGTCCCGGCGTGCCCGCCACCGATGACGATGACGTCGTACGAATGAGCGAATCGCATCGGCATAGTGTAGTGCACCCCCGGGCCCGGCCCAAACGGCGCGCCGGGGAGCCTTGCTTTATGATGCGCAACCGTGAGGTGGACCGCAGCATCCCTACTGCTTCTCGCGCTGGCGCTGGCGCCGAACGCGGCAGTCGCCGGCCGAGCCGTGCCGGCGCAGCGCCTGGCGCTCGCGCCCTGCGTGCTGCGCTCGAGCGATGCGCTGCAGCTGGTCAAGGCCGAGTGCGGCCGACTGCCCGTCGCGGAGAATCCCGCCGATCCACGCGGGCGGCAGATCCGCCTCGCGGTGGCGGTGGTGCCGGCGGTGAGCACCGTGGCCCGTCCCGATCCGCTGTTCGTGCTGGCCGGGGGGCCCGGTGAGGCGGCGAGCACCTTTTACGCCAGCGTGGCGAGCGCCTTTGCCCGGATCCACCGCGATCGGGACATCGTGCTCGTCGACCAGCGCGGTACGGGCGGATCCAATGCGCTCAAGTGCCCGGACGGGCATGCGCGCCGCGCCGATGCCGGACCGCCGAGGAGCGCCGAGATCGCCCGGCAGACCGAGCACTGCCTGGCGCAGCTGCGCACGCACGCAAGCGTCCGCTACTACACCACGGACCTCGCGGTCGACGATCTGGACCGCGTGCGTGCCGCGCTCGGCTACCGGAAGATCGATCTGTACGGCTCCTCCTACGGCACGGTGGTGGCGCAGGAGTACCTGCGCCGCTTCCCCACGCGCGTGCGCAGCATGATCCTCGACGGGGTCGTGCCGCCGCAGCTGGCCATCGGCGCGATGAGCGCCGTCAGTGCGCAGCAGGCGCTTCAGCGCATCCTGGCCCAATGCGCCGCGGCGGCCTCGTGCCGGGCCCGCTTCGGCGATCCGATGAGCGACTACGCGCAGGTGAGGGCCGCGCTCGCGGCGCATCCGGTCGCACTCACTGTGTCCGATCCGACCCGTGGGACCCCGGTACGGATGCGCCTGACGAACTACCAGTTCGGGCAGGTGCTGCGTCTGGCCAGCTATACCCCTGCGCTTGCCGCGCTGCTGCCGCTGGATCTGCATGATGCGGCCGACGGAAACTACTCCCCGCTCGCCGGGCAGTTCCTGCTGATCGACCGGCTCTACAGCGGTGCCGTCGCCGCTGGCATGAACAACACCGTGATCTGCTCCGAGGACGTGCCGTTCTACCGGGTCACCGCCGCGCAGCGGGCCGAGATGCGCGGCACGTTTCTCGGCACGGCCCCGCTGCGCGAGCTGCAGGCGGTGTGCGCGCTGTGGCCCAAGGGTCCGGTCGGGGCGGCGTTTCACGCGCCCCTGCGCTCGGCGGTTCCCGTGCTGCTGCTGTCCGGGGGCGACGATCCGATCACGCCGCCCCGCTATGCGGCCCAGGCCGCACGCGGCTATCCGAACAGCCTGAGCATCGTGGTTCCGCGGTTCGGCCACGGCCAGCTGCTCGATCCGTGCATGGACCGGATCATGGCGCAGTTCATCGGGCGTGCCGCGGTCGCGGGCCTGAACACCGAGTGCGTCAAGGCGCTGCGGCCGATGCCGTTCTTCCTCACCCTGAACGGACCGGGACCGTGAGGGACATGCCGGCATGATCGAGGCACAGGGACTGATCAAGCGGTTCGGGACCGTCACCGCGGTCGGCGGGGTGACTTTGCGGGCCGCCGACGGGCGTATCACGGGGCTGCTCGGCCCGAACGGAGCGGGCAAGTCCACCACGCTGCGCATGCTCTACACGGTGCTCGCGCCGGACGGTGGCGAGGCCTGGATCGACAGGATCAGCGTTCTCGGCGAGCCCCTCGAGGCCCGCCGTCACATCGGAGTGCTGCCGCATGGCGCGGGGTTGTACCCGAACCTCACCGCGCGCGAGAACATCGAGTACTTCGGCGCGCTCCACGGGCTTGCGCGGCGTGTGCGGCGCGCACGCGCCGCCGAGCTGATTGGCCGTCTGGAGATGGATGCGTTCGCCGACCGGCTGGCCAAGGGGTTCTCGCAGGGACAACGCGTCAAGACCGCGCTGGCGCGGGCGCTCGTGCACCAGCCGCGCAATGTCCTGCTCGACGAGCCGACCAACGGACTTGACGTCATGGCCGTGCGCACGCTGCGCCGCATTCTCGCCGAGCTGCGCTCCGAGGGGCACTGCATCCTGTTCTCGAGTCACGTCATGCAGGAGGTTGCGGCGCTGTGTGACGAGGTGATCGTGATCGCCGGTGGCACGGTCGTCGTGCAGGCGACGCCGGAGGAGCTCAAGGTGCGCGCCGGCGCGTCCTCGCTGGAGGAGGCATTCGTGCGCCTGGTGGGCCTGGACCACGAAGGGACCTGCGCGTGACGGCGGTGTGGCGAGTATTCCGCAAGGAATTCGGCGAGACGCTGCGCGACCGGCGCTCGCTGATCGCAACACTGGTGCTCGGTCCGCTGCTGATGCCCGCGTTAATCGGCGTCGTGCTCTCCCTGGCGATCCGCCACGGCGGTGCCCCGAGCGAGCGGCCCATCACGCTCGAGGTTGCTCACGCGCAGCGCGCGCCGCGGCTGGTGGCCTTCCTGCACCAGTACGGCGTGCGGATCGAGCCGGTGCGGGCCGATCGCAACCAGTCCCGCCGCCGGGTCGAGCGCTCGCACGGGCCGTTGCTGTACGTGCCGCGCGACTTCGGCGCGCGGCTCGCCGCCGGCCAGCCCGCCCCGTTGCGGCTGTATGCCGATGAATCCAACCGCGCGGTCCAGGCCCACGTGCAGCGCCTCGGCGCGCTGATCGCCATGTACGGCGGGGCGATCGCGCGGCTGCGCCTGGTGGCGCGCGGCCTCGATCCGCAGCTGCTTGCGCCGATTGCGCTGCATCCGATCGACATCTCCACCCCGCAGAGCCGAGCCGCGCTCGTCCTCGGCATGCTGAGCTACGCGATCCTGTTCACCATGCTCATGAGTGGCCTGTACATCGCGATCGATACCACCGCCGGGGAGCGCGAGCGCGGCTCTCTGGAGCCCCTGCTGACGATGCCGGTCAAGCGCGAGCAGCTCGTGTACGGCAAGATGCTCGCGGCCTGCGCGGTGATGGGCGTGTCGCTGGTGCTGACCGTCGGCGCGTTCTCCTTCGCGCTGCGGCACATCGGTCTCGACCGGCTTGGCATGAGCGTGAATTTCGGTCCCAGCGTCGCCGCCGGTATCGTGCTCGGCTGCTTGCCGCTGATCCCGGTCGGGGCGGCGCTGATGACGCTCGTTGCCTCCTACACGCGCAGCTACCGGGAGGCGCAGACCTACGTCGGGCTGGTGTTGCTCGTGCCGACGCTGCCGCTCATCTTCGCCAACATCCTCGGGCTGCGGCCGCGGCCGGCGCTGATGGCGGTACCCTCGCTCAGTCAGCATTTCATCATCATGAGCCTGCTGCGGGCCCAGCCGCTGCCGAGGCTCGACATCGCGATTTCAGTGACTGTCACGCTCGCGCTGGGGGTCGTGCTGATGATTCTCGCAGGCCGGTTGTACCGGCGCGAGAAGCTGCTCGGTTGAGCCACGCGATGGCGATTCCCCTGCGCAGAAACCGGAGTACTCGGCCATGAAACATCTGCTCCTGCCCGCCCTGGTCCTCGTTCCGGCCCTGGTCTTCGCCAAGGGGCTCCCGGGCGGGCCTGCCCCCGCGATCGTGCGCGTCAGCGCCGAGGCGACCGTCTCCCGTGCCCCGGACCGCGTGTACATCGATGTTGGTGTCACAACCGTAGCGCCCAGTCCCAACGTCGCGGCCGCGGACAACGCCACACGCCTCGCCCGGGTGATCGCCGCGGTGCGCAACGCCAGCGGCCCCGGCGCACAGCTGACGACGACGGGCTACACGATGGCGCCGCAGTACCAATACCACAGCGATGGCAAGCCGCCGACGCCGAGCAGCTACGTGGTGACGAACCAAGTGCAGGTGCGGCTCGATGACCTCGGGCGCATTGCCGCCGTGATCGACGCGGCGAACGGGGCCGGCGCAAACCTGCAGCAGGATCTGCGCTTTGCCCTGCGCGACCCGCAGGCCGTCCGCTTGCGCGCCCTGGCCCGTGCGGCGCATCGGGCCCGGGAGGAGGCCGACGCGCTCGCCGCGGCGCTGGGGCTGAGGGTCGTGCGCATCGTGTCGGTCGAGGCGGGCGGAACGGGCCGGGTGTGGGCCGGTCCCGGCGGTCCCCGCCTGTACCAGCAGGCCATGCAGGTCCCTCGCCCCGGGTCCCCGACGCCGGTCGAGTCCGGGACGATTCCCGTGAACGCTAGCGTCAACATGGCAGTGGCAGTCGCTCCCCGCTAGGCGTACGCTCAGCGGGGTATTCAGTCACGGCACGCTGCGGCGTGCCGGAGTGGAGGCCGATATGACTCACGTACGCCACCTGCTCGCGAGCAAGCCCACCACGCTGTTCAGTATTGCCCCGGATGACCCGGTTCTCGAGGCAGTGCGTGCTATGGCCGAGCACGGCGTCGGCGCGCTGCTCGTGATGAGCGCCGGTACGCTGGCGGGGATCGTCTCGGAGCGTGACTACGCCCGCAAGGTCGTGCTGCGCGGGCGGGCGTCTGCGGACACGCCGGTCGCGCAGATCATGAGCTCGCCGGTGCTCACGGTCTCGCCGGAGACCACCGTTCAGCAGTGCATGGTCCTGATGACCGAGCGGCGCATCCGCCACCTGCCGGTGGTGGACAACGGCCGCGTGATCGGCGTCGTTTCGATCGGGGACCTCGTGAAGTCGCTGATCGAGGAGCAGCGGCGCACCATCGAGCAGCTCGAAAGTTATATTCATGGCTGAGGGCACCGGGGCGGCGTGAACGGCCGCCCGGGACCGGCGGCGGATCAGGCGCCGAGGAATATCCGATAGGCCGGGTTGGCGGTCTCGTCTGCGTACTCGTAGTGCAGCTCGTTCAGATGCTGCAGGAACTCGGCGCGCTCCTGCGTGCTCACCTGGATGCCGGCGAGCACGCGGCCGTAGTCGGTGCCTTGGTTGCGGTAGTGAAACAGGCTGATGTTCCAGCGCGAACCCACGGCGTCGAGAAACTTCAGTAATGCCCCGGGCCGCTCGGGGAACTCGAAGCGATACAGCAGTTCGTCGCGGATGCCGCGACCCCGTCCGCCGATCATGTAGCGCACGTGCAGCTTGGCCATCTCGTTGTCGCTCATGTCGGTGACGGTGTAAGCGGCGGCGCGCAGCGCCTGGGTCACGTCGTCCTTCTCGCCGCGCCCCCGGGCGAGGGCAAAGCTGACGAACACATGGGCGGCCGACTCGCTCTCATAGCGATAGTTGAACTCGGTGATGCTGCGCCGGCCGAGAATCTCGCAGAACTGCCGGAAGCTCCCGGGACGCTCCGGGATGGTCACCGCGAGCACCGCCTCGCGTTCCCCACCGAGGTCGGCGCGCTCGGCCACGTGGCGCAGCCGGTCGAAGTTGATGTTGGCACCGCTGGTGATGGCCGCGAGGCGCTTGCCCTGCCAGTGCTCGCGTGCGGCCATCTTCTTCAGGCCCGCGACTGCGAGCGCGCCGGCCGGCTCGACGATCGAGCGGGTATCCTCGAACACATCCTGGATGGCGGCGCAGATCTCGTCGTTGTCGAGCAGCACGATCTCATCGACGTGCCGGCGGCACAGCTCGAAGGTTTCCTCGCCCACCCGCTTCACGGCGACACCATCGGCAAACAGGCCGACTCGCTCGAGCGTGACGCGCCGCCCGGCCTTCAGCGATTCGTACATCCCGGCGGCCTCCTCGGGCTCCACTCCGATGATGCGGATGCCCGGATAGAGGTACTTCAGGTAGACGGACACTCCGGCGATGAGCCCGCCGCCGCCGACCGGCACGAACACCGCGTCGAGGTTGCCGCCGGTCTGACGCGCCATCTCCACGCCGATGGTGCCTTGTCCGGCGATGACGTCCGGGTCGTCGAACGGATGGACGAACACCATGTTGCGCTCGCGCACAAGCTCCAGGGCATGTTCGAACGCTGAATCGTAGTCATCGCCGTGCAGAACGACTTCCCCACCGAGCGCGTGAACCGCCTGGATCTTGATCTGCGGGGTGGTCTGCGGCATCACGATCACCGCCTTGATGGCGCGTCGGTGCGCCGCGAGCGCCACGCCCTGGGCGTGATTGCCGGCGGAGGCACAGACGACGCCGCGCTGCGCGGCCGAATCCGACAGCTTCGCGATGCGGTTATAGGCCCCGCGCAGCTTGAACGAGAATACCGGCTGCAGATCCTCGCGCTTCAGCAGCACCTCGTTGCCGATGCGCTGCGAGAGGCGCGGGGCGCGATCGAGCGGGGACTCGATCGCGACATCGTATACCCGCGCCTTGAGGATCTGCTCGATGTAGGGGCTGACCATGTCTGCTCAGAGGGTGAGGAAATCGCGGATCGCCGCCACGAGCGGCTCGGGAGCGGCCTGCAGCTGGGCGATGTCCGCGCACGGCGCGCGCCGCGCCTGCGCCGGCACATCGACGCCCGACAAGCCGAGTCCGCGTAGTTCCTCGGCCGGGTGCAACACGAGCAGCGGCTGGGGAGTCCCCCTCAAGCGCTCGCGTAGCGGATAGTCGCGTTCGGCGGCGGCCGCGTGTGCGCTGCCGGCGGCATTGCGCAGTCGCTCCCCGCAGGCGGCAACGATGGCCTCGAGCGGCGCATCGGCGCCGCAATCCCGGCGCGCGCCGGCCCACTGGCTGGCGAAGAACGCATCGGTCGCCTCTGCCGAGCGCGGTAGCGCCGAGCCATCGGACGCACCCAGGGCGGCGATGACGAGGCGTCGCACGGCCGTGCGTGTCGCGGCGAGTTCCAGGGCGATGGGCACTCCGAGGCCGCAGCCGAGTACATCGACCTGGCGCAGCCGCATCGTGTCAAGGAAGTCACCGATGGCCGCGGCGAGCTGCGCGATGGACAGTCTGCCGGGCGCCTCGGACGCGCCGAACCCCGGCAGATCCGGCGCGAACGCCGAGCGGTCGCGGCCGAGCGCTGCCAACAGGCCGGTGAATATGCCGCCCGAGTAGGCCGCCGGGTGCAGCGCCAGCAGCGCCGTGCCTTCCTCGAAGCCGCCGCCGCCGGGGATGGCCTGGTGGACGTGCAGCTGGCCGTAGCGGCTCTCGAAATACCCGCGGCGGACGCGGGCCGGCGCGACCGCGGCGGGCGCGTGCTGGTGCGATTGGCGTCTGGGCATGATGTGTCTGCCATTGTGCCGCAGGCGCGCAGGGGGATTCACGGATTTCGCTCGCCACGCACCCCGGCAGCGCTGCCGCGGCGTCGGCGCGCACCTCGCAGGGACAGGGCGCGGCCGGCAACAGCCCGGTCCGCGCCCCCAGCGGCTTAACGGCGGCGCGTGGTTTGCCGGCGCGTCTGCTTCGCGCGCGGACGAGACGCGCTGGGCTTGCGGCCCGCTCGCTTCGCGGCCCTCTTGCGCGCGGGCGGACGTCGTGCCGCGGGCTGGGTGGGGCGCGAGGGCTTGCGGGCAGCACGCTTTGCGACCGTCTTGCGTGCGGGCGGACGTCGCGCCGCGGACTGGGTGGGGCGCGAGGGCTTGCGGGCAGCACGCTTTGCGGCCCTCTTGCGCGCGGGCCGGGCGGCGCGCTGGAGGCGTTTCTTGCGGGCGGGCTTCGCCGGGCTCGGCGCGACCTGTGCGCCGGCCTTGCGCACTGCTTTTCTTTTGCGCACCGCGGCAGCCCGGCGTGCCGGGTGTCGCGGTGCGGCCGGCCGGGCCGGCTCGTGCAGGGCGATCATCCCGCCCTGCGGATCGAGGATGTGGGCGACTCGACTTCCGCCCGGAACATCGTGCGGGCCGCGCAGCACCCGTCCGCCGAGCGTCCCGACCGCCTCGATCGCCGCGTCGAGGCCCTCGATCTGCACGTAGCTCAGCCAACGCGGTGGCTTCGACGGGTCCTCGAGGACGTGCAGCCCACCGATCTGTACGCCGGCCTGTTCAATGATCTGGTACAGGCCCCCGGCGCCCATGTCGTGGGTCGGCCCGCGCGTCCAGCCGAACAGCTCCGCGTAGAACGCGAGCGCGCCCTGCGGGTCGGTGGTGGCGAGCTCGTGCCAGCAGAAGCGCCCGAGCGGCTCCGGCGTGCCGCCCGGCGGTGGCGTCATCGCGGGTGTGAACACCGCGAAGGCCGCGCCCAGCGGATCGGACAGGACGGCAAACCGGCCGATGCCGGCGATGTCGGTGGGCGCCTTGAGCAGCTTGCCGCCCAGGCGCTGGGCGGCCTCGACGGTTGCATTGACGTCGGGTGCGGCGATGTACACCAGCCAGCTCGGCGGCGTGCCGTTGTCGCGGACGGACTGCGGTTGGGGCATCAGTCCGGCGACGCCCACCGGACCGCGCATCCACAGGACATAGCCTGGAACGGAGGAGACTTCGCTCGTCCACGGCAGCACGCTCGAGTAGAAATCGGTGGCGGCTTGCGCATCCGGAGTCATCAGTTCATGCCAGATGAACTTGCCTAGTAGGTCGGCTTCACGCATGGCCAGGATCCCCCGGGGTCTGTTGCTGTGGATTGCCGTGCCGCCTGTGGAGGCACTCGCGCTGAGATGGGAACATTGTGCGCCGACCCGCGACGCGCTGCCACGTCCTCATGCGGGGATCTCGGGCGGATCGGGCGTGGAGAACGCCGCGCCGAGGGCGACGAACTCCCCCGCGAAGCGTCCCACCGGCTCGCCCCCGCAGCGCAGCTGCGCCTCGAGATGCAGCCGGGCCCGACCGCGTCGCTTCAACAGCGCGGCAAAGCGCTCCCAGGCCGGTCCATCGGCGAGGTGGCACTCGGCCTCGAAGTCCCCGGCGATGGGGCGCTCATACTCCATGTGGTTGCGCTGGATCATGGTGCGGGCACGCAGCCCGGCCGCCTCGAGCCGCAGGTGCAGCAGGCTCCACGCGGCGAGCGTCGCAACGGCCGCAGCGCTGCCGCCGAAGACCGTGCCGCTGTGGTTGACGTTGGCGGCGAGCGGCGCCGTGAGGCGCACGCATTGCGGTCCAGCCTGCGCGACGTGCACGCCGAGCGCGGCGCACACTGGGATGCGACCGAGCAGGTACCGCTCGAGCGCCGCTGCGCAGGGGTCCACCGGCGGCGGGCCTTGCCGGGCTCACCAGCTGCCGGTATTCGGCATCGAGGCCCAGGGCTCGGCCGGGGCCAGCGCAGCACCGCGCTGCAGCAGCTCGATCGAGATCTGGTCCGGGGAGCGTACGAAGGCCATGCGTCCGTCGCGCGGTGGCCGGTTGATCGTCACGCCATGCTGACGCAGCCGCTCGCAGACCGCGTAGATATCCTCGACGGCGTACGCCAGATGCCCGAAGTTGCGTCCCCCGGTGTAGCTCTCCGGATCCCAGTTGTGGGTGAGCTCCACTTGCGCGGTCTCATCGCCGGGTGCGGCCAGGAACACCAGCGTGTAGCGCCCCTGGGGATAGTCCTTGCGGGACAGCTCGGTGAGCCCGAGCGCCTGGCAGTAAAAGCGCAACGAGGCGTCCAGATCCGTCACGCGCACCATGGTATGCAGGTACTTCATCGTCGCTCCTCAGAACATCTCCGACGGACCCGGTGGGGTGATCTGCACCTTGTGGCGCGAGGCGATGAACTCGCCGGTGATCATGTCCTCGTAGGTCTGTCCCGGGCCGACCATCGGATAGACGCCCGCGTCGGGGTCGATCATCACCTCGAGGAAGGCGGGGCCTCGGAACCGCAGGAACTCCTCGATCACGCGCGGCACATCCGCCTTGCGCTCGAGCCGCACGGCGTACGGGAAGCCGTCGGCCTCGGCGGCTCGGATGAAGTCTTTCTTGTGCAGCGAGCGGTCGCTTGCCGACAGCCGGCCCTTGAAGAAGAGCTTCTGCCACTGCTTGACCATGCCGTCACCGCAGTTGTTGAGCACCACGACCTTGATCGGCAGCTCGTACGTGGTGACGGTCTCGAGCTCCCCGAGGTTCATGCGAATGCTCGAGTCGCCATCGATGTCCACCACCAGCGCGTCCGGATGCGCCAGCTGCGCACCGATGGCCGCCGGCAACCCGAACCCCATCGTGCCCATGCTGCCGGAGGTGAGCCACAGCCGCGGCCGCCGGAAGTCGAAGTACTGCGCCGACCACATCTGGTGCTGGCCGACGCCGGTGCTGATGATGGCCTCCCCGCCGGTGATGCGGTTGATCTGCTCGATCACGTAGTACGGCTGGATGAGCGCGCTGTCGCGGTCGTAGTTCATCGCGTGGCGCTGCTTGAGCTGCGCGAGGTGCGCATGCCAGGGGGCGAGCTCGCCCTGGAAATGCGTGCGGCGGCCGTGGGCCGTGAGGGCATTCAGCGCCTCGGGCAGCAGGCCGACGTGGCTCCAGTGCGCGCGCTTGACCTTGTTGATTTCCGCCCCGTCGATGTCCAGGTGGGCGATGCGCCGCGCGCCGCGCGCGAACTTGGCGGGCACTCCGGCCACGCGATCATCGAAGCGTGCGCCGACGGCAATGAGGAAGTCGCAGTCATCGACCGCGTAGTTGGCGAATGCCGCCCCATGCATGCCGAGCATGCGCATCGCGAGCCGGTGGGTGGTGTCGATGGCGCCGATGCCCATCAGAGTGGTGACCACCGGGATGTCGAACGCCGTGGCGAACGCCATCAGCTCGTTGGCCGCACCCCCGTGGATGACTCCGCCGCCGGCGTAGATCAGCGGGCGGCGCGACTCGCCCAGCATCTCGAAGAACCGTGCCGCATCGCGCAGATCGAGCCGGCGCTCGGTGAGCGCCTGCATGCGCCGGCGATACCCGGGAATCGGCAGCGTGCCGGCGCCCGAGAACACCCCTTCCCAGTTCTGCACGTCCTTCGGCACGTCGATCACGACGGGTCCCGGTCGGCCGGTGCGGGCCAGCTCGAAGGCCGTGCGCATGGTCGCCTCGAGCCGCTCCGGCTCGGTGACGAGGAACACGTGTTTGGCCACCGAGCCCATGATGGCGGCCACCGGGGCTTCCTGGAATGCGTCGGTGCCGATGGCCGCGCGCGCCACCTGTCCGCAGATCACCACGATGGGCACCGAGTCGGCCATGCAATCGCGCACCGGCGTGACGGTGTTCGTCGCACCCGGGCCCGATGTGACCAGACAGACGCCGACGCGGCCGGTGGCGCGGGCGAAGCCCGCCGCCATGAAGCCTGCGCCCTGTTCATTGGCCGGCACGATGAGCGGGATCTGACGGCCGCCGTCGCGCTGCTGTTCCTCGTTGTAGAGGAAGATGGCGTCGTAGGTCGGCAGGATCGCCCCGCCGCTGTAACCGAAGACCGCCTCGACCCCCTCATCCGCCAGCACCTGCATGATCATCCGGGCGCCGGAGATCTTCTGCCCGGCGAGCCGGTGTGCTGCCGGGTGGGGGGATTCGGGGACACTTGTGATCATGGCGGCGCTCTCGTGTGGCGGCGGCAACGTTCCGAAAGGGGAGATAGCCTCAGACTAGCAGGTCGGTCTGCGGCTCGGAAGTTATCGCCGCCCCGGGGAAGCACCCCGGCGGCGTGCGAGCGGACGAGGGGATTCGTGTCACCGCGAGTGTGCAGCGGATCGCGCACGGCCCGAGCGACGGGCCGCGCGAGCGGCGAGTAGCGTGCTGGCTGCCTGGCACCACGGCACAGCCTTTGGTCGGATCGGCGCGGGCCGCATATAATACTGGTTATTGACTGTCCAGAAATCGGTCCATAACGCTGCGCCATGGCTGCCTCTGCCGAAGAACTCGATCAGACCCCCATGCCGGCGCTGCTGCGCCACGCGCGGGTCACCTATGGTGCGACGATGCGCCGGGCCCTGGAGGCGGCCGGCTACGACGATCTGCCGAAGAACGGGCTGTACGTCATCGGCGGGCTGCGGTTCGCCAACGGCGACCTCGCGTTGGGGCGGCTGATCCGCGACCTGAGTCTCTCCAAGCAGGCCGCCGGACAGCTGGTCGACACGCTCGTAACGCGCGGCTATCTGCGGCGGCGGCTGGACGAGCAGGATCGCCGCCGGCGGCTCGTCACGCTCACCGAGCGCGGACGAGCCGCAGCGCAGGTGCAGGCCGCGGCACGCGCGCGCATCGAGGCGCAGCTGCTCGAGAGGGTCGGCGCCGAGAGCCTTGCGCACGCGCGCCGCGTCCTCGCGGCGCTGATCGATCTGGGCGCTTCGCAGGCGTGAGTGCCGGGCGGCTGGGACGCGGCGGGCGGCAATCGTCACCGGCGCGCGTGGCCGCGCCCGGTGCGATCCTTTATTCTCGGCAGGCCCCCTGCCGTTTCCCTGGAAGACCATGCGTCACATCATCGCCATCCTGCTGCAGAATGAAGCCGGCGCCCTGAGCCGCATCGCCGGCATGTTCGCCACCCGTGGCTACAACATCGAGTCGCTCTCGGTTGCCGCGACGCAGGATCCGACCGTCTCGCGCCTGACGCTCGTCACTCAGGGATCCGATGCGGTCATCCAGCAGATCGTCAATCAACTGTACAAGCTGATCGACGTCGTCAGCGTCGAGGACATGACCACCGGGGAGCACCTGGAGCGCGAACTGATCCTGCTCAAACTCAAGGTCCGGCCGGAGCAGATCGATCCGGTCCGGGGCTACGTGGTCCGCACCGGCGGGCGAGTGCTCGATCCGGCGCCGGACGGCTTCATCGTGGAGCTGACCGCGAGCGAGGCGGAGATCGCCGCCTTTACCGCGGACCTGTCGCGCAGCGCCGAGCTGCTCGAGGTGGTGCGCAGTGGCGCGCTCGGCATCGAGCGCAATGCGCGGACGATGCGGGTCGTACGGGTCTGAGCGTCGCGCCGCCCCGGCGCAGCGCGGACGCGGTGCCCCTACAGCGCCGCCTCGTCGGTCTCTCCGGTGCGGATCCGGATCACGCGCTGGATGTCGGTGACGAAGATCTTGCCGTCACCGACCTTGGAGGTCTTGGCCGACTTCAGAATCGCCTCGATCACCGCGTCGACAAGGTCCGAGCGCACGGCGACCTCGATGCGGGTCTTGGGCACGAAATCCACCACGTACTCCGCGCCGCGATACAGCTCGGTGTGGCCCCGCTGGCGGCCGAATCCCTTCACCTCTGTCACCGTCATGCCCGATACCCCGATTTCCGACAGTGCCGCGCGCACGTCGTCGAGCTTGAATGGTTTGATGATCGCGGTGACCAGTTTCATGTGCGGGCTCTCCGATGGGGGCAATCGCTAGCTTAACGTGCGGCGCCGCGAAGCGCCTCGCGGCCGACGACATTTTGTACGGCCGATTTTGCAGTTTTCATGCCACCAGGGAAATGGACATAAAGCAGCGATTGCACACGCCAGCGGCCGCCCCGGCGCACCATCCTGGCGCAGCCGCGCATTGCCCGTGCTCATCGCTGGTGCGTCGAAGGCAGGGGGGGCTTTACCCGGTAACTGTGTTTTTGTACAGTTCTCCGATGAACTCTTCCTTCCGAAGCGAACGCGCGGCCAGTGGGCGTGTCGTGCGGTCGAATCCTCCGGGACGCTTCGAGCGGCGGACCACGGACGCCGTGGATGACGGGTGGTTCCAGGCGGAGGTCCCCGAGAGCGTGCCGCTCGAGCTGCAGCCCGACCGCGCCCGCACCGTGATCAGCACCAACGATTCCCCCGACATCCCCTTCGAGCAGTCCATCAACCCGTACCGGGGCTGCACGCATGCCTGCGCCTATTGCCTGCGGGGCGATACCCCGATCCTGATGGGCGACGGCCGTCTGCGACCCATCGCGCAGGTCGAGGCAGGCAGCGAAATCTACGGCACCGCGGGCCGGGGGCCTGCGCGCCGATACGTCCGCACTCGTGTGCTCGCCCAGTGGAGCGTCCTCAAGCCGGCCTACCGCGTCGTCCTGCACGACGGTACGGAACTCATCGCCGGTGCCGATCACCGGCTCCTCACCGTGCACGGCTGGAAGTTCGTTGCCACCGGACACGAGCGTGACGCCGCGGGTAGACCCGGCCTGGGGAGCACCGATGAGCTGCTCGGCACCGGACGGTTCGCCGCGCCGATCGAGCAGGACCGCGACTACCGCTACGGCTATCTGTGCGGACTCGGCCGCAGCGCCGCACCCGAGGGGCGAGGGGCCGGTGCCGCGGCCGAGGTGCTGCTGCGGGCGTGCGCGTACCTGGCGGATCGCCGGCTGTGGGGTGGCGAACAGCGCCGCGTGGCGGCAGCGGGCGCGGCGCTGCCCGCCGTGCGGGCCGCGACGTGGACCCGCCTCGCCACCCTCGGGCCTCCGGCCGAGTGGCCTCACGCGCCGTCGCGCCCGTGGTGCGCGGGCGTTCTCGCCGGAGCGTTCGACGCTGCGGGGATCGTCGGTCCGGCTGCCGTGCGTATTTTCAACAGCGACGCGGGCCTGCTCGAGCGGCTCGAGCGGTACTGCGGTGTGCTGGGTCTGCGCTGCGGGCACGAGCGACCGCGCGCCGGGGGCGCCGCGGCGCCCCCGGCCCTGTGCCTGCCGGGTGGACTGCGCGAGCAGCTCGAGTTCTTCCACCGCGTCGATCCGGCGAGTCGCGGCAAGCGCGACATCGAGGGGCGTTGGGTGCGCAGCGGCGCTGCCCTGCGGGTTGTCTCGATCGAGCCGGCCGGCGCGATGCGGCTGTACGACATGACCACCGCGAGCGGCGATTTCATCGCCAACGGCATGGTCAGCCACAACTGTTATGCCCGGCCCAGCCATGCCTACCTCGGCTTGTCTCCGGGGCGGGATTTCGAGACCCGACTGCTGTACAAGGCCGACGCGAGGCGGTTGCTGGAGGAGGAGCTCGCGCGCAGCGGCTATGTCTGCAAGCCCATCACTCTGGGCGCCAATACCGATCCGTACCAGCCGGTCGAGCGCGGCCTGCGCGTCACGCGGGGGATCCTGGAGGTGCTCGCACGCTGTCGGCACCCGGTCACCGTCATCACCAAGGGGGCCCTGGTGCTGCGCGATCTCGACCTGCTCGGCGCACTGGCGCGCGACAACCTGGTGCGGGTCGGCATCAGCATCACCACACTTGAGGAGGCGCTCAAGCGCACGATGGAGCCGCAGGCGGCATCGCCCGCCGCGCGGTTGCGCGTGGTGCGCGAGCTGACCGCCGCGGGCGTTCCGACCGGCGTGCTGGTGGCGCCGGTGATCCCGGCGCTCACCGATCACGAGATGGAGCACATCGTGCAAGCGGCCGCCGCGGCGGGCGCCAGCTGGGCGAGCTACATCCTGCTGCGGCTGCCGTACGAGGTGAGCGGTCTGTTTCGCGAGTGGCTCGAGGCCCATTACCCGGACCGCGCCCCGCACGTGCTGTCGCTGATCCGCCAGATGCGCCGCGGGCGCGACAACGATCCGCGCTTCGGCAGCCGGATGCGTGGCGAGGGCCCGTTCGCCGAGCTGCTGCGCGCCCGCTTCGAGGCTGCCTGCCGCCGTGCAGGTCTGCAGGGCGCGCGCGGCGCGCCGCTCGATGTCAGCTTGTTCCGGCCGCCGCAGGCCGCGGGGCAGCTGACTCTCGAGCTGTGAGGGCGCCGCTCACAGTGGCCGGTAACGGAAGCGCGCCACCAGGCGGTGCTGGTCGCAGGGGTAGATCAGCCGCACGTGCGTGATGCGCTGCTCCTCGCGCCAGGTGTTGCGCTCGATGCTCAGGCAGGCGGTGTTGCGGCGGATGGCGAGCCGGCGGGCCACGGTCGCATCGGCGCTGAGGGCGCCGATCTGGTGCTCGGCCTCGGTCCACGGAATGCGCTGTAGCAGCCAGCGCCCCGGGGAGATGCCGGCGAAGCGCTCGGTGCGCGCCTCCGGAACGGCCTGCAGGTTGATCAGCCGCTCCTCGAGGGCGTGCGGTCGCCCGCCGGCCAGGTGCAGCCCGGCGAGCGCGAGCACCGGGGTGCCGGGCGGCACGCCGAGGGCAGCCGCGTCCGCCGCGTTCGCGCGCCTCACGCGGCGCCTCAGGGACCGGTACGCGTAGCGCACGCCGGCGGCGAGCAGCTCGGCCTCGATATCGTGGATCTCGAGCACCGACTCCTGCGGGCGTGGACGGCTCACCGTGGTGCCGGCGCGTCGCCGCCGCGTCACCAGGCGCTGATCGGCCAGCGCGCCGAGGGCCTTGCCGATGGTCATGCGCGCGCAGCCGAAGGTGCGGGCCAATTCCGGCTCGGGCGGCAGGCGGTGGCCGGCCGGCCACTCGCCCGAGACGATCTTTTGGCGCAACGCCTCGTAGATTGCTCGGTAGCGGGGCTGTGCGCCGGGGCGCGGCAGCGCCGGGGCGTCGCCGTTGATGCGTTCAGTCCGCATGCAGCAGCCGGCCGAGCACGCGGCGATAGGCCGCCTCGATCCGATCGCGGTGGCGATGGCGTCCGTGCTCGACCACCGTCTGACCGCCGGCGATGACCTGGCGGATCAGCGAGCGGCCGACCGCGAACACCCAGGTGTCGAGCGTCAGCTCGGGCCCGCGGCCGGCGAGATCGGGATGAGCTTCGTCGAGCTCGAGAAAATCCGCGCGGCAGCCGGCCGCGATCGCCCCCACCGGCAGCGCGAGCGCCTGTGCGCCGCCGCGCAGCGCCGCTTCGAGCAGGCTCGTGCCGCTCGAGGCTTGATCGGCACGCGCC
>JAJZFQ010000223.1 GCA_021805275.1 Pseudomonadota bacterium | reverse complement strand
ACAGAGGCGTGAGGATCCACGGACTGGCATTGACGTTGTTCAGCACCACACCGTTGATGCCGACCGAGGCGCACGCGCGCGCGAAGTCGATGTACCGCGGGGAGATGTATTCGGGCAGTTCGCGCCACTTCCAGATCGAGTCTCCGGCGTAGCCGCGCTCGACACTGCCGTTGAGGTTGTCCCAGAAGTCGAGCACGCGCCGGCGGATCTTCGGCCGCGAGGCGATGGCGAGCGGCTCGAGCGGCTGGCGGGTCTGCATCTGACGCAGGAAGCGGAACACCCCGTAGAGCACGCCTACATCGGTATTGGCGGCGATCACCGTGACGCGGTGGGCATTGATTTGCACGGTACGGATCACGTAGCCCTGTGCACCGACTCGGCGCAGGCCGAGGTGCAGCGAACGCAGCAGCGGTGCGCCGTGCGGTGTGCCGAGCACGATCGCGCCATTGCGAGTGACGGTCGGCTCGCTCGGGACCGGGCGCGAGAGCAGTCCCGTGAGCCCCCGCTCCAGCTCCTGGGTCGCCGCGCGCAACGTCGGTGAGTCTGCGCCGCCCGGCACCAGCTCACTCGCCGAGCGGCGGTAGCGCTTCTGCCATGCGCCGTGCACCGGCACGTAGCGCAGCCAGAGCCGGTAGCCGTCCTCGGCATGCGCGGTGACGGCGACCGCCGGCAGGGCGAGCAGGGTGGCCGCCCCGAGGAGTGTTGCGCAGCATCGTGCTGCCTGGGTGAACTGCGACATGCGCCCCCCGGCGATGGTGATTTCGTTGCAAAATGATAACGCTACCATTACGCTTTCGGCAATGAAACTCAGGCCGCTGAGCGACTCAACGCTGGCGCAGGTGCGCGCCGAAGTGGCTCGTCCGCGCTATGCGCGCGGGGCGTGCCGCGTCGGTTGGCTGCACTTCGGTCCCGGCGCGTTTCACCGCGCCCACCAAGCGTACTACGCCGATCGGCTGCTTGAGCGGGATCCGCGCTGGGCCATCAGCGCCGTTGCGCTACACAGCGGCGCGGTCCGCGGTGCGCTCGCACCGCAGAATAACCTGTATTGTCTGGCCGAGCTCGCCGCGGCGGCGCCGCTGCGCGTGATCGGTGCGCTGCACGAGATCCTCGTGGCACCGAGTGAACGGCCGGCGGTGTATGCACGCCTCGAGGCGCCCGAGACGCAGCTGGTGACGCTCACCGTCACCGAGAAGGGCTATTGTCTCGGCGCCGATGGCCAGCTCGATTTTGCGCACCCGGAGATTGCACACGACTTGCGGGCCGACGGCGCGGTCCGCAGTGTCATCGGATTTCTCACCGAAGGGCTTCGTCGGCGACACGCGCGTGGCGTGGCGCCGTTCGTCGTGGTCAGCTGCGACAACCTGCCGGACAACGGAGCGACGCTGCGCGCGGCGGTGACGGCATTCGCCGCTCAGCGCGATCCGGCGTTGGCGCGGTGGATCGAGCACGAAGTATCGTTTCCGCGCACCATGGTCGACAGCATCACCCCGGCCACCGATGCGGACCTGATCGCGCGCGTCGCCGCCGAGTGCGGCCTCGATGATGCCTGGCCGGTCCAGCGCGAGCAGTTCACGCAGTGGGTCATCGAGGATGTCCCGGCGGTGCGGGTGGCCGACTGGGCCGCAGTGGGCGTGACGTTGGCTCCTGACGTCTCGGTCTATGACCGCGCCAAGCTGAGGGTAGTCAACGGTGCGCATTCGATGCTCGCCTACCTCGGTCTGTTGCGCGGTCACACCACGGTGGCCGAGGCGATGCGTGACCGGCCGCTCGCGCACTGTGTCGAGCGCCTGTTACGCGAGGACGTCGCCCCAGGTCTCTGTGCGAGCGGCTCGTTTGATGTCGAGGCCTACATCGGGGCGACGCTCGATCGATTTCGCAACCCCCGTGTCAGGCACCAGCTCGCGCAGATCGCCTGGGATGGATCGAAGAAACTCCCGGTGCGTTTGCTGCCGAGTGTCGCCGAGGCGATGGCCGCGGGGCGACCGTTTGCGCATCTTGCGCTGGCGCTCGCGGCGTGGATGCGCTTCGTGGTCGGGCGGGCGCGCGCCGATGGCGGGCTCACCGATCCGCAGGCCGAGCGTCTGCTTGCCCTCGGTCGCGTCTGTACCGATCAAGCGGAGCACGACGTCGAGGGCTTTCTTGCGCTCGCGGAGATTTTCCCGCCGCACCTCGCGCGCGCGGCGCTGTTCAGGAGCGCGGTTGTACGGGCCTACCGCGAGTTGGGCGCCAACGGTTCACTCCCGGCCGAGGAGCGCGCGTAGAGGGTCGCTGCGGTCGAGCGCAGGGCTGCCGCCAGCGCCTGTGCGCCTGCGGAGAGCCGATGCTGGCGTCGCGTGATCAAGCCGAACGGGCCGAGATCGAGCCCGATATCCTCGATGAGCACGGTCAGGTCGCCGGAGTCGCACAGCGGCTGCACGATCTCGCAGGGCAGCGGCACGACGGCATGTGCGGCATGCAGCAGACCGAGAATCGCCGTCAAGGACTGCGCTTCGACGACGTTGAGCGGCATGGGTAGATCGCGCTGTTGGAAGACCGCGGTGAGCCGCTCGCGCAGGAGGCTGCCGGGCGGTGGCAGAATCCACAGCTGAGTGAGCAGGTCCTCCAGGCGCACCAGGGGTTTGGCCGCGAGCGGGTGCTGTGCGGCGGCGATGGCCGCGTGCACCTCGCCGGCGAGCGGCTCCATCTGCAGCTCACCGGCACCCTGCGCATCGAGCAGGCGGCCCACGACCATGTCGAGTTGTCCGCGCAGCAGCCGGTCGATCAGCGGGCGGCTGGAGTCGATGTCGATACTGATCAACAGGCGCGGGTGCTGCTGCTTCAGTTGGGCCACCGCGTAGGGCACGAGATTGGTTCCCGGCGTCGCTACCGCGCCGATCGTCGCCTGACCGGCGAGGCCGGACTTCAACGCGGCGATCTGTTCCTGCACCTGGTCGAGTTCGGCGATGATCGCGCGCGCGTGACGGGTGAGGACTTCGCCGTACTCGGTCGGGACGATGCCGCGGGCGTGGCGCTCGAACAGCTGCACATCCAGCGCCTCTTCGAACCCCTTCAAGAGCGTGGAGGCGGCCGGCTGGGACATTCCAATCGCCTGGGCCGCGCCGCCGACGGAACGGGCGGTATCGAGCTCGGCAATGAAGGACAGTTGCCGGATATTCAACCGGTTACGGAGGAATGACTCGAGTCGGCGATGTTTCTTCAAAGACGGCCCCGGGGCAGAACGCGCTGTGATCCATACGAAATTTTATATGGTTCTTATCATATTTCAGATTGGTAGCGCAACCATGACAGCGCTATCGTCTTGCTCAGGCCACACCGGTTTCCTGGGGATTTTGGCGGCTGGTGCACAGGTGCAGCGGGGAGTGTTGCGCTGGTCCAACAGGCGGTCCGAACCGCCACTTATATTCGAGTTCTTGAGGGGGGTAATGAACCGTGGCTATTCCTTTGCATCGTCATCGCAGCCGTGTCCGCGCCGTGGATCTGTCCTCGGTGCCGCTTCGAGTTCCGGCCGCAGCAACCGCGCTGGCGTTGGTGCTGGCGATGTCCCAGGCCGCGCAGGCACAAAACGGCCCTGCGGAGTCCGCCCCGTCGGCGACTGCCCCGGCGAGCGGCACCTCGCCGGCACCGAAATCGCCACCGGCGCTGCTGCACGAAGTGGTGGTGAGCGGTCTGCGCCAGATGATGATTTCCTCCGAGGCGATCAAGCGCAATGCGCCGCAGATCGTCGATGCGGTCACGGCCGAGGATATCGGTGCGCTGCCCGACAGCAGCGTCGCGGAGGCGCTCGAGCGCATTCCCGGTGTGATGATCGAGCGTACGGACAACAACCGTGATCCGGCGCGCATTACCGACTCCGGCGGTAATGTGTTCATTCGCGGCCTCTCCTGGGTCAAGAGCGAACTCGACGGCGAGGAGATCTTCTCGGCCAACGATGGCCGTCAGATCAGCTTCGAGGACATCTCCCCGGACCTGCTGTCGGCGATCAAAGTCTACAAGAGCCCGACCGCCGATCAGATCGAGGGGGGCATTGGCGGTGTCGTCGACATGGTCACCCGCAAGCCGCTGACGAGCCGCCACAATCTGACGGCGTTCTCGGCGAACTACCAGTACGGGGACATGATCAAGCAGGGCTTCCCGACCGTGAATGCCCTGTGGAGCAATTACTGGCACACCGGCATCGGTAAAATGGGCGTGCTGCTCTCGGGCACCTATGCGCAAGAGGGAAATCGCACCGACAGCATTCAGCTCGGCGACTACGTCGCACAGACGCTGCCGGTCGCCGAAGCCGGTCTGCCGGCCGGCTCGACGGTGTACGTGCCGAACTCGATGGGCTGGCGGCGTCTTGACTGGAAGCAGAACCGTCAGGCGCTCGATGGCGTCTTCCAGTGGGAGTCGCCCGACAATACCTGGTTGTTCACCGCGCACGCCTTCCAGACGAAGGACAACCCGACCGATCTCGAGCATGCCGAGGGCAGCTACGGGGAGTATCTCGGCGCACCGGGGCCGACGCCGGCCGCCGGCTGCTCCGGATACTGCCCGACCGCGAGCTATACCAGCGTGACGCCCGCGGGCGTGGTGACCGCCGGCAAGGTATGGTTCACCCCGCAGCTCGATACCCGCTACGAGAAGGATCATCACTCGACTCAGATGTTCACCACCGATCTGCGCTGGCATCCGACCGCGGATTTCTCGCTGCGCGGCAATGTGCAATACGTGCAGTCGCATGCCGACATGGTCAGCATGACGGCCTACACGCAGGTCGGCACGCTGCCGAGCGGAGCGCCGCTCGGCGGCGCCACCGGCGGTCAGTGGCTGACGTTCAACACTGCCGCGAATTCCCCGTCGATGCAGCTCAGCCAGACTCCGTACGAGATGAACAATCCGGCCGACTACTGGTGGTGCTGCGCGATGGATCACATCGAGAACAATGACGCACACCAGTGGGCGGAGCGCCTCGACGGCACCGTCAAGTTCGAGCACAACCCGTGGCTCGATGACTTCCGTTTCGGTGCGCGGGTCGAGGATCGTCACGCGATCACTCGTGAGGGCAACTGGAACTGGTCGTTGCTGTCGTGGGACTACGTCTTCGGCGGCAAGCCCGTGCCGATCACGGCCTCCCCAAGCTGGGCCACCCAGTACGAGAGCTTCAGCAACTTCATGGGCGGCAGCGTCCCGTATCCGGGCGGAGGCATCTTCCCCTCCTACCAACTGGTGCGCAATGGCACCCAGTACGCCTACAACTCCGTGCTGCAGTCGGTCGAGCAGGCGAGCGGCGCGGGCTGGGGGTGGACGCCGGAGACCACCAATTGGAACAATTACAGTCCGCTCAGCGCCGATAACGCCGCCAATGGCGTGAATGACCAGGCGCAGCATACCTATGCCGGGTACTTCGAACTGGACTTCCATCACCACACACCCGTCGGCCCGATGGATGGCAACTTCGGTGTGCGCGTGGTGCGCACGGTCGACTCCCCGGCGACCGGTGTGCTCGAAATCGCTCCGATCAAAGCCGGTTCGGTGGCCAGCTGTCTCTCGGGCGGCTACAGCGCGACGCAGTGCCAGTACATCTCGAGCGCCATCCAGTTCACCGGCAACGGCGGCGCTACCCCGTACACGTTCCCGGCCAACACGTACACCAACGTGCTGCCCAGCTTCAACGTGCGCTTCCTGCTGACTCACGATCTGCAGTGGCGCATCGCGGCGAGCGAAGGGATGACCCGTCCGTCGTTCGACCAGATGCTGCCCTACAAGACCATCGGCTACGGATTCCAGGGCAGTACGCCGCTGCCGTCATTGGTCAACGCGACCAGCGGGACGGCTGGAAATCCCGAACTGAAGCCCATCGAGGCGATCAACCTCGATTCCAGTCTCGAGTGGTATTTCGCACCGGCGGGTGACATCACCTTCGACATCTTCTACAAGGACATCAGCAATTACATCTTCACCGGCGTGAACAATGAGACGTTTACACGCAACGGCGTGACTCAGACCTTCCAGGTCATGGAGAACATGAACGGCAAGCGCGGCTCGGTCAAAGGGTTCGAGCTGGCGTATCAGCAGTTCTACCACTTCCTGCCGTGGTACCTGCAGGGCCTGGGGTTCACCGGAAATCTCACCTTCGTCGACAGCGCCGGGGGCTCGAACGCCGCGATCAACGTCTTCAACAACTGCGAGGTCGGCAGTACGGTCACCGCGAGTGCGGGCGTGAACCAGAACTCCTGCCGCGGCGGCGGGGCGCAGGATCAGAACCTGCCGCTCGAGGGCATGTCGCGCTGGAGTTACAACGCGGCGGTGATGTATCAGAATCACCACGTCGAGGGGCGATTGGCCTGGAACTGGCGCGAGCGCTACCTGCTGACGACCTCGGCGGCCAACCTCAACGAGCCGGCCTGGATGGAGAACTACGGTCAGCTCGACGGTGAGGTGTTCTACGACGTCAACCGCTACCTGAAGGTCGGACTGCAGGCGACGAACATCCTGCAGTCGCGCACCAAGATCGACGTCGGCGGTGCCACGTTCGCGCCGATTTACAGCTGGACGACCACGGACCGGACCGTCGCCCTTGCGGTGCGCATGCAGTTCTGAGGTGCGCCGTGCGCGGCGCCCGGCTGGGCTAGACTCGCCGGGCGCCGCAGTTCGCGGTGTGCATAAGGGGGGCGGGGCGCTCAATGGCCGGACCGCTTGAGAAAATCGTCATTGTCGGCGGCGGTACCGCGGGGTGGATCAGCGCGGCGGTGCTCGCTCGGTTTCTGCGCGGTCGCGTCGCGATCGAGCTGGTGGAGTCCGAAGACCTGGGCACCATCGGCGTCGGCGAGGCCACCGTACCGATCATCCGCGCGCTGAACGGTCTGCTCGGGATCGAGGAGGGCGAACTGCTGCGCCAGAGTGCGGCGACGTTCAAGCTCGGTATCGAATTTCGCGACTGGTGCGCGGCGGGCGGAAGACACTTCCATTTCTTCGGGGACTTCGGCGCCGACATCGATGGCATTGCCCCGCATCATCATTGGTTGCGGCTGCGCGCGCTCGGCGACCCCACGCCGCTCGGGGCGTATTCCTTTCCGTACGTTGCCGGTAGGCTCGGCCGGTTCGCACCGCCGGCGAGCGAGGCGGGCTCGCCGGCGGCGGCCTATCGGTACGCCTACCATCTCGATGCGACCGGGTATGCTCGGTGTCTGCGCGCGGTGGCGGAGCGCAACGGCGTGCGGCGCACCGAGGGCCTGGTGGCCGATGTGCGGCTGCGACCGCACGACGGATTCATTGCCGGGCTGACGTTGGCGGACGGCCGGCAGATCGATGCGGACCTGTTCATCGATGCCTCGGGCTTTCGCGCTCGCCTCATCGCAGAGGCCCTGCAGGTCGGCTATGAGTCCTGGTCGCAGTGGCTGCCCTGCGATCGAGCGGTCGTGGTGCCGTGCGAGCGCGGTGCGGAACCGACGCCGTACACCGTAGCGACGGCACAGGCGGCGGGGTGGCAGTGGCGCATCCCTCTGCAGCAGCGGCTCGGCAACGGTTACGTATACTCGAGCCGCTTCCTCAGCGACGAGCATGCGGCCGAGCAATTGGCAGGCAGCCTCGAGGGGCCTGCGCTCGGCGAGCTGCGCCGGGTGCGATTTACCGCGGGGTTGCGGCGCAACGTGTGGGTGGGCAACTGCATCGCGATCGGTCTTGCGGCGGGCTTTCTCGAGCCGCTCGAGTCGAGCGGCATCCAGCTCATCCAGAATGCCGCGGCACGCCTGATCGAGTTCCTGCCGGACCGTCGCTTCGATCCGGCCGTCGCAGCCGAATACAACCGCCTGACGCGCAACGAGTACGAGCGCATCCGCGATTTCCTCATCCTGCATTACTGTCTCAGCACGCGCGAGGACTCGGAGTTCTGGCGATACTGTCGCGACATGCCACTGCCGGAGACGCTGTGCCACAAGATCGAGGTGTGGCGCGCGTGCGCGAAAGTGCCGCTGTACAGCGAGGAGTCCTATCGCGAACCGAGCTGGGTGTCGATCTTTCTCGGCATGGGGTGCGTGCCGCAACGCTACGATCCGCAGGTCGAGGGGCTCGATGCCGCCGAGCTGAGGCGGGCGATGCAGCAGCGACGCGAGCGCATCGAACAGGTGGCCCGGACGATGCCTACGCATCAAGCATCCATCGAGCGCCGCAGCGCGCTCCGGCGCCCGGCGTGATGGGCAGGACAGGAGCGTGACGGCATCCCAGTGGTCTTCTGAACGGCGCCTGCGCAGCATCGTCATCGTCGGTGGCGGCACGGCCGGGTGGATGGCCGCCGCGGCGCTCTCGCGGGTGTTGGGCACACAGTTCTGCCGCATCGAGCTGATCGAATCCTCGCAGATCGCCACAGTCGGTGTGGGTGAGGCGACGATTCCGCCGCTGCACGCGTTCAACCGGCTGCTCGGGCTCGAGGAGAACGAGTTCGTGCGCAGCGTCGGGGGGACCTTCAAGCTCGGCATAGAGTTCGTCGACTGGATGCGACCGGGCCACCGGTACTTCCATCCGTTCGGCTTCTACGGTGCAGCGCCTGAGATCACCGAGTTTCATCATTACTGGTTGCGGCTGAACGCGCTCGGGGACGCACCGCCCCTCGAGGAGTTCTCGCTCGCGGCGCGCGCCGCTCGGCTCGGGCGCTTCAACCGGCCGAGCCAGGATCCGCGCTCGGTCGCTTCGCGGTTCACCTATGCCTATCACTTCGATGCGGCGCGATACGCGCAGTTTCTGCGCCGCTACGCCGAGCAACATGGCGTGATCCGGCACGATCGCAGGGTGCTCGAGGTCGAGTTGCGAGGCGCGGATGGGTTCATCGAGGCGCTGCGGCTCGAGGGCGGTGAGCGCCTCGAGGGGGATCTGTTCATCGACTGTACCGGGTTTCGCGCGCTGCTGATCGAGCAGGCGTTGCAGTGCGGCTATGAAGACTGGAGTGCGTGGCTGCCGTGCGACCGGGCGGTGACCGTACCGTGCCGGGGCAGCGGCCCGCTGACTCCCTACACGCGCGCGAGTGCACGCGAGGCGGGCTGGCAGTGGCGTATCCCGCTGCAGCACCGGGTCGGCAACGGATACGTCTACTGCAGCGAGCATCTGGGCCAGGATCAAGCGGCCGAGGCGTTGCTCGGCAGTCTCGAGGGCGAGGCGCTCGCCGAGCCGCGCACGATCCGCTTCACCACCGGCATGCGCCGTCTCGCCTGGGCGAAGAACTGCGTTGCGCTCGGGCTGGCGAGCGGATTTCTCGAGCCGTTGGAGTCGACCAGCATCCACCTCGTCCAGACGGCGCTCACGCGGCTGCTGCGCTATCTGCCCGATCGGGATTTCGAGCCGCGCTTGCGCGAGGAGTTCAACCGCCAGTCACGGCTGGAATTCGAACGGATCCGCGACTTCATCATCCTGCATTACAAAGCCGGACAGCGGCGTGACAGCCCGCTGTGGCGCTACTGTCGCGACATGCCGATCCCGGAACTGCTCGCCGAGAAGATTGCGCACTTCCGGGCTCACGGCCGATTGATTCCGCTCGGCCACGAATTATTCCTCGAGACGAGCTGGATCGCCGTGCTGCTCGGTCAGGGGATCGTTCCGGAGCGTGCCGATCCTCTAGCTGCAGTGGGCGCAGACGATTCGCTCAGGCAGCGCCTCGCGCTCGCGCACCGCAGCATTCAGCAGGCCGCCGAGTTGATGCCGACTCACGAGGCGTTCATCACACGACACTGCCGCGCGCCGCACGAAGTCGAACGCTCGGCAGAGGATCCCTGATGCATGGAGACCGTCATGAAAAACACCTTCGCGATCTCGCTTGCCGCCGCGATGCTTGGGGCGCTGGGACTGGGGGGCGCGTGCGCGGCCAGTGCGCCACTCACCGCAAGCAATGCCCGCGCAGAGGTGGTCATCCTGCCGGAGCCGCTGCGCCCCGGCGGGGAACTGATCATGAAAATCGTCGCATTGAATCGCACGCATCACACTCAGACGTTTGGCCCGGCTGACATTCGGATCACCACGGCACGCGGAACGGCGGTGCCGCTGATGAGTCTCGCGGCGCTCCTGGCCCAAACCCGAGGCCACGCCGATGCGTCAGGCGGCACGCACTCGTATGAGATCGCCTCATCGGGAGGGCCGACGGTGACGTATGACCGCTCGGGACAGCCAAATCTGCAGAATTTCGCGGGCGGTGACACCGAGGACACGCAGATCGCCTCGCAGCGGCGGCGCAGTGGCTCGGAACGGCGCACGCTGCAGCGGCAACGTGCGAACCTCAAGGCGGCCATCCTGCAGCCGATGCGGATTGCACCCGGCCAGGTGCACGGTGGCGAGGTGGTCACGCGTCCGGTGCGTTTCGGGCGCCATGAACCGCACTCTGTGCACGTCGACGTGGCATTTGCGGGCGCGCAATACACCTTCACCATTCAGGCGCGGGGCGCCCAATGAGTGCCGACACCGCAGGCGCGCCGCGCCGCGGCGTGCGGAGCGCATCCGGGGCGGAAAGCTGGCATGGCCCGGCAAGCATGATAGCGTTACCATGCCCGCCGGGCGATGAGCGCGGCGGTCGGGGGGAGGGTGGATGAGACACACGTTGGGGATCGTTGCACGGACGGCGCTGGTCCTCGGGGTGCTGCTCGCCCCGAGCGTCCACGCCGAGCCGGCACCGCGGTTGATCCGGGCGCACGGCCGCTATGAGCTCGAGGTCGGCGGCAAGCCATACCTAGTGCTCGCCGCCCAGGTCAACAACTCCAGCAATTACGATGCAATGCTGCCGCTGGTGTGGCCGGCGATGCGCGCGATCGACGCCAACACCATCGTCATGCCCATCGCCTGGGAACAGATCGAGCCGCGCGAGGGGCACTTCGACTTTTCGTTTCTCGATCAGTTCGTACGCGCCGCGCGCCGTCATCATCTGCATGCCATTCTGCTCTGGTTCGGAACCTGGAAGAACGGCGGACCGGGGTACACCCCGGACTGGGTGAAGCTCGACAACCGCCGATTTCCGCGGGTCGTCAACCGCCAGGGCCGGCCGATGCCCTCGCTTTCGCCGCTCGCGCACGCGACGCTCGCGGCCGACCGGCGTGCGTTCGTGGCCCTGATGCGCCACGTCAAGGCGATCGACCCCGAGCACACCGTGATCATGGTGCAGGTTGAGAATGAGACCGGCACCTACGGCTGCGTGCGCGATTACTCCGCGCGCGCCGATCGGCTGTTCGCTGGGCCCGTACCGGTGCGGTTGCGACGGGCGTTGCACCTCGGAGCGGGCACCTGGCGTGAGCTGTTCGGAGCGAAGGCCGGTGAGTTCTTTCATGCCTGGAACATCGCCCGCTTCGTCGAGAAAGTGGCCGCTGCCGGCCAGGCAATCGATCCTCTGCCGATGTACGTCAATGCGGCGCTGCGCGATCCGCTGCATCCCGGTCCGCCGGTCACCTACGAGAGCGGTGGGCCGACCGACGATGCACTCGGGGTGTGGAAGGCGGCGGCGCCTGACATCGCACTGATCGGGCCGGACATCTACATGCCCGACTCGGTACGCTATCGGCGGGTGCTGCAGCTGTATCACCGTCCCGACAACGCCCTGTTCGTGGCCGAGACCGGCAATGCTGCACCCTATGCGCGCTATCTCTTTGCCGCCCTCGGCCACCAGGCCATCGGCTTCGATCCGTTCGGCATCGATTTCACCGGGTACGCCAATTATCCGCTCGGCGCGCGCGTGGTCGACGCCGCGACACTCGCGCCCTTTGCACTGGAATACCGGCTGCTTCGGCCCATGCAGTCGCTGCTCGCGCGGCTGAGTTTCGCCGGCCGACTGCACGCCGTGGCGGAGCCGGACGATGGGCGGGCGCAGACTCTCGCGCTCGGACGCTGGCGGGCCGAAGTGACCTACGACATGCCGATGTTCGGCACGACGGCACGCACGCACCGGGCGGCGCCTGACGGCGGTGCGCTCATTGCGCAGCTCGGTCCGAACGAGTTCCTCGTGACCGGTGTGCACGCGCGTGTCAGCTTTTCTCTGGCGCATGCGCGCCCCGGCGAGTACCCGCTGTACGCCCGCGTCGTTCAGGGCCGCTACGCCGACGGTCGGTGGCGCTTCATGCGCATCTGGAACGGAGACCAGACCGATTGGGGCCTGAACTTCACCTCCATCCCGCAGGTGCTGCACGTGCACCTGGGGACTTACTGACCTCGAGGAACGACTCATGTCACAGAACGACTTCACGGCAGTGCGCCGCATCTTGACCGGCGGCCTGCTCGGATGGGCCGTGCTCACCGCGGTGCTGGTGCCGGATGCGGCGCGCGCGGCCGGGGCGGTCGAGCGGATTGCCGACGGCGTCATCGTCACGCCGAGCGGCGGCGCGGCACGGCGGGTGCGCCTCGAGGCGCTCTCACCGCAGATCATCCGAGTGACCGCGTTCCCGGGTTCGAGCCTGACGCTGCCGAAGAGTCTCATGGCGGTTCGGACCGTCGGCTCAGGCGTGCCGTTCACGGTGCGTCAGACTGGCAATACCGTTGCGCTCAGCACGGCGGATCTGACCGCGCAGGTGCACCTGGGCGATGGCCAGGTCGTCTTTCGCAACGCGCGCGGTCAGGTGCTCTCGCGCGAGTTACCGGGCGGCACCAGTTTCAAACCCGTGACGATCGACGGCGATCGGTACTTCGCGATCCGTCAGCAGTTCGAATCGGCCCGCGCCGAGGCATTCTACGGGCTCGGACAGCACCAGACCGGCCTCATCGATTACAAGGGCCGCAGTCTCACGCTCGCGCAGCACAACATGAATGTCGTCGTGCCCTTCGTCGTGTCGAGCCGTCACTACGGCATCCTCTGGGACAACACCTCGATCACGCGCTTCGGTAATCCACGGCCCTGGCAGCAGCTCGCCCAGAGCCTGGTGCTCTACAACGCGAAGGGTCAGCGCGGCGGGCTCACGGCTCGCTACTACGTGCACGGCAAGCTGGTGCTCGAGCGGACCGAGCGCAATATCGACGATCAGTACCTGACCTGGCACGGGAAGCCTCCGCGTTCGTTCCCGCAGGCGCTGCTCAAGCACGCTCACGTGAAGGTGATCTGGACGGGGCAGATCGAGGCGCGCAAGAGCGGATTGCACACCTTCAGCCTGTACGGCAGCGACTATCAGCAGCTGTGGATCGGCGGCCGGAAAATTATCGATGCCTGGCGGCAGAACTGGAACCCCTGGTATCGGAACTTCCGCGTGCGTCTGCACGCCGGCCAACGGGTCCCGATCCGTCTGGTCTGGCATCGTGACGGCGGTTACATTGCGCTGCTGCACCGTCCGCCCCGACCGGCCGCGGTGCGCCGCCGGCTCTCACTGTATTCGCAGGCCGGCCGGGCCATCGATTTTTACTTCATTCACGGTGCGGACCTCGATCAGGTCATCGCCGGATACCGCTTCGTCACCGGCCGGGCGGTGCTCCTGCCGCGCTGGGCATACGGGTTCTGGCAGAGCCGGGATCACTACCAGACCCAACGCCAACTGCTCGGCGTGGTGCAGAAGTACCGCGCGCTCGGTATTCCGCTCGACAACATCGTGCAGGATTGGCGCTATTGGAAAGATGATGCGTGGGGCTCGGATCGCTTCGATCCGACGCGCTACCCGCATCCGCGCGCGATGATTGCCCAGGTGCATGCGCTGCACGCGCACTTCATGATTTCGGTCTGGCCGAAGTTCTATCCGAGCACGCGGCATTTCAAGGCGCTAGATAAGCTCGGCGGCATGTTTACGCTGCCGGAGACACTGGGCATCAAAGACTGGGTCGGACCCGGCTACACGTTCGGATTCTACGATCCGTTCTCGGCGGCGGCCCGCCACCTGTACTGGCGCCAGCTCCAGCACACCCTCGGGGCGCTCGGCGTGGATGCCTGGTGGCTGGACGCGGACGAGCCGGACATGGTGTCGAACACCAGCATCGCCGAGCGCGAGGCCTTCATGACGCCCACGCCGCTGGGGCCGGGCGCGGCACTCTTCAACGCCTACGCGCTCGAACATGTCTGCGGGGTGTATCACGGCAACCTCAGGTTCCGGCCGAATCGGCGCGCGTTCATCCTGTCGCGCTCGGGCTTCGCCGGGCTGCAGCGCTGCGGCGCGGCGGTGTGGAGCGGTGACATCGCGCCGCGCTGGTCCGACCTGAAGAATCAGATCGCCGCCGGCATCAGCTTCTCGCTCTCGGGGCTGCCGAACTGGACGATGGACATCGGCGGCTACCAACCTGAGAGCCGCTACCTGCATCCGGATGCCGCCAATCTCGCCGAGTGGCGTGAATTGAACACACGCTGGTTCGAGTTCGGCGCGTTCTGCCCGATCTTCCGTTCGCACGGCCAGATGCCGCACCGGGAGATTTACAATCTCTCCCCGCCGGGCACGAAGCTCTATCGGGTCCTGGTCTCCTATGACCAGCTGCGCTACCGACTGATGCCCTACATCTACACGCTCGCCGGGGACACCTGGCGCAAGAACGGCACGATCATGCGCGCGCTCGAGATGGAGTTCCCGAGCGACCCGAAGGTGCGCAGCATGGCCACGGAGTACATGTTCGGGCCGGCGTTCCTGGTCAGCCCCGTGTATCGCTACCGGGCGCGCCGCTGGCGGGTGTATCTGCCGGCCGGCGCCAGTTGGTATGACTTCTTCACCAATCGGGTCTATCACGGTGGTCAGAGCGTCACGGTGGCCGCGCCGTTGGCGCGCCTGCCGCTGTTCGTGCGGGCCGGCTCGATCGTGCCGGTGGGGCCGGCGATCCAGTACACCGGTGAGCGGCCGCGTGCGCCGATCACGCTGCTGGTCTACACCGGGCACAGCGGCCGGTTCACGCTGTACGAGGATCAGGGCACTACCCGCGGCTACCGGCAGGGCCAGTATTCGCTGATTCCGTTCTCGTATGATCAGGCCGACGGCACGCTGTCAATCGGTGCGCGCACCGGGTCGTTCCCCGGCATGGTGCACACCCGACAGTTTCGCATCCGCTGGATCGGGCCGGGCGCGCGCTCGGGAGATGACTTCAAGGCCCCGGCGGATGCGGTCGTGACCTATGCGGGTCGGGCCCTACGAGTGCACTGTGGCGCCTGCGTGGGCGTGTCGGGCGCGCGCACATGATCCGATGCAGCGCGCCGCTGCGGTGGGCGGCCGGGGCTGCGGGTGCGCTCCTGGTCTGCGCCACTGCGCTCGCCGCAGCGCCGCCGGTGGCGCGCCGCCCGCCGATGGGATGGAACAGCTACGACGCCTACGGCACGACCATTACCGAGGCGCAGTTTCGCGCCAACGTTCGTTGGATGAGCCGGCATCTGCGTCGTTATGGATGGCGCTACGCGGTGATCGATGCGGAGTGGTTCGTGCGCAATCCGACGCCGGCCGGCGGTGCGAAGGGGTCGGTCGTGACGCTCGATCGCGACGGCCGCTATCTGCCGGCGCCGAACCGATTCCCCTCCGCGGCCGGCGGCAAGGGCTTCGGTCCGCTCGCGCACTACGTGCATGCACGGGGGTTGAAATTCGGCATCCACATCCTGCGCGGCATTCCCGTCCGGGCGGTCGGTGCGAATCTGCCGATCGCCGGCTCGTCGTTTCGCGCCCGGCAGGCGGCGGTGGCCGATGCGCCGTGCCCTTGGAATCCGGACAACGAGGGTGTGGCGGCCAACGCCGCAGGTCAGGCCTACTACGATTCGATCGTGCGGCTCTATGCTCGCTGGGGCGTCGATTTCATCAAGGCGGACTGCATCGCGAGTCATCCGTATGTGGGCGCGGAGATCGGCATGCTGGCGCGTGCGGTGCGGGCCGCGGGCCGACCGATGGTGCTCAGTCTCTCCCCGGGACCTGCACCGCTCGACCAGCTCGCGCAGTTGCGCCGCGACGCCAACCTGTGGCGCATTTCGAACGATGTCTGGGATCTGTGGCGCAGCGCCCA
>JAJZFQ010000267.1 GCA_021805275.1 Pseudomonadota bacterium | reverse complement strand
TAAGCATACTGAGGAGTGTTTCGAGCGCTCCGACCGGGAAATCATACCACCGGGCCCCGGGTGACCGGCCGCAGACCGCCCCGCAGGGACGGAATGCGCGGTTTGCGGCTGAATTGGATAATATGTTCCTGTGAGTATCGTGGGACCCGGTGAGATTCGGCACATGGCGGTTCGTAACTGGCGCTTAATGACCTCGGTGCTGCTGGCGACCGTTCTGTGCGGCGGGCCGTTGGTATACGGATTGCGCTGGGGTGTACCGCAGTGGGCCACGCTGTTTCGCGGCACGCTCGAGGCACAGTTCACCGCCTACGGCGGTTGGGCGGTCAGCCTTGGGGTCGTCGCGACCGGCGCAGCCCTCGCGGGCGGTTGCCTGGCGCTGTGCTGGCGGCGCGCGACGACGGCTTACCTGCCCGTTGGACTTGGCCTGCTGGCGATCATTGTGTTCGTCGCGCTCGGCATGCCGAGGCAGATCCAGGGCCAGATCGACGCGACGGTCAGTCTGGCGATCGTGGCACTATGCGCACTGCTGGTCATCAGAGTCTTTGTCGCTGCCGTGAGAGCCCGGCTCGCGAGACGCTATCGCGCCTAGGGCGCCTGAATTCCGCCCCCGGCGGCGGACGGGCACCGGGACCTGATTTTGGGCCGTGCGCCCACCGATCGCTGCGCTACGCTCGAGGATCACCGTGATGCCGCACGAGAACCGCAAGTCACCGGCCAGCGACGGCCGCTTTGCGATGACTGAGTCGCGCTTCTATGGCCGCCTGTTCGCGCTTGCGGCAGCCGCCGCGCTCGCCTACCTGCTGTTCAAAGTGCTCGCTCCGCTGCGTGAGGCGCTCGGGTGGGCGGTCGTGCTCGCCTTCATGCTGCATCCTCTGCACCAGCGGCTCGCCCGGCGGCTACGGGGTCGTCCCGGGGTGTCGGCCGGGATTCTCACCGCCGCAACACCGCTCATCGTCCTCGCGCCGCTGACCCTGCTCGGTGTCGTGTTCATCGAGCAGGCCATCGAGCTGCTGCGCTACCTGCACCAACACCCGTTCATCGGCTTCCCGGCGCTCCTGGAACGGGCTACACGATATCCACTGCTCGGCCCCGCGTTGAACTGGCTTTCGCGCTACCTGCCTTTGCAACCGGATCTGCATGCGTGGCTCGCCGGGGCAAGCACCGAACTGCTCAAATCCGCCGCCGCCGCCGGGGGAAATGTCGCATTCGTGTTGTTCGGGACGGTGATCAGTTTTTTCATGATGCTGTTGCTGCTCTTCTTCCTGCTCCGCGACGGCGAGAGGTTCGTGAGGCAGTGCATCGCGCTGGTGCCGTTACCCGCGCAACGGCGCGACCCGCTGTTGCAGTACGTTGCGGACGTCACCCGCGCAGTCGTTTACGGTTCCACCGTGACGGCGATCGTCCAGGGTCTGTTCGTCGCGGGCGGGTTCGCGCTGGCGGGCCTGCCCTCACCACTGGTATTCGGTGTCGTCGCCACGATCGCATCGCTCCTGCCGGCCGGTGCCATGGTGGTCCTGGTGCCGGCAGTCCTGTACCTGTTGATCCGGGCGCAGTGGGGCGCCGCGATATTCCTGGCACTGTGGGGCGCCGGACTCGCGGTCGTGGAAAACGTCGTCCGGCCGCTACTGACCGCCCACCGCGCCAACGTATCGACTCTCGCGGTATTTGTCGGGGCCGTCGGCGGGGTCAGCGCATTTGGCGTTCTGGGCCTGGTCCTCGGGCCGGTCCTGCTCAGCTTCGTCGTCGCAATGGTGCGCTTCCTGACTGAGCCACGAACTTATCGGTAGCCTCGGCACCGCCGCGCACCCTCAGCCGTCCGCGCCACGCGGCTCCGGCACGGCATCCGGCAACGAGGCCGGCACGCGAGCGATTGGGTCGGCAACCCGCGTGCCGGCCGCTTCGTTCAGGCCTTCTTCTCGAGCACCTTGGCTACCGCGACCGCGAGGCGGGCCTGGTGCATCGCATTGGCTTCAGCCTTCAGCGCGCAGGCATGGGTCTCCGGCGGAGTCATCAGAGAGACCCCATCGAGCCGCTGGCATGCCGCCTGCGCGGCAACCCGAAGCCGCTTGATCAACCGTGCCGCCCCTGCGCGGGTCGTCAGGTCGAGGTCTCCATAGCTGACCGCTCCCGTGACCGTCATGACCTCCACGCGTCCACCCAGGCTCGAGCGCCCGAGAACGGTCACGATCACCGGCGCGGCGTTCACCGTCACCGGCACCATGCGGTTGCCCGCGCTGGCCGTCGCAGCAAAGCCGAGACCGGCGATGACCAGCGGAAGACTCCATCGGAGAAGATGTTTCGTTTGCATTGCGACCCTCTTGGCGTAAATCGTGTATCGCACGGATGGACTTTTTACACCGTAGCGCTCGATGATTACGCGGCCATCCGTACTTGGCGCAATCGGTGACATTCGTCAGTTCCGATACCGCCGCGCCGCCTGCCATAGATGTGGAACTGCATATCCAGAGGATTGCCTCCGATCGACGAGCAGGGTCGGCCACATGGCCCGGAGCGTTCAAATGACTGCTATCGCACATCCGGGCCGCGCAGCATCCACCCGGTCGATGGTCGCGCAACGTGCTTGAAGTTCCATTGCCCGACTCGATAAGCCGCAACGCGCCGATGTGCGCCGATGTGCGTGTCACCCATTATCGGGTGACGCTGGAATTCAACTGTATCGGCGCCGACCGGCCCCAATGAAGAACCGCCGCAGCCGGTGGTGATTGGCCCTCGGGTGTCGGGCCGACACAATGCGCTGTGAATTCGCTCGGTGTCCCGATCGCCGTTAGATCGGCCTCTGCGGCCTGGGAGTCGTGCCGGACCGCCAGCCGAGTCAACTTTGCGCGCAATTCGACATGCTGGTAGGCTCGACCATGAAGACATTTCCGCTGGCCAAGCGCCGAGTCCACCTCGGCCATGATCGTCCCGGTGGATGATGCCCGGCCCGCGAGATCCCGTCAGGCGCCCGAACTGCCGCCGAGGGAGCGGGCCGCTCGGCAGCTCCGTTCGGATCTGCTCGACCGGCGCACCCAACGGAGCGGCTGACCTGACTTCAGGAGACTCGTGCATCGTGGGCCATTCCGCGGCAACGGACCGGCAACCGGTCGAGAGGATTTCAGTTCGCCTGTGGTCAGCGCTGGGGTTGGCTGTGATCCTGGTCTATGCCCTCGCCCCGCTGATGCAACGGAACGTCTCGCTCGGGAATGCGCACGATGATTTCGTGGCCATGAGCCGCGATTGGATCGTGGTTCTGTTGCTCGCCATCCTGGGTTTTGGATTCCAGCGGCGCGATCCGGGCTTCTTCGGGCTGCGCATGCCCGGGTGGCGCGACGTTCTCACGATGTTTGCATTCTTTGCGGTGACCGCCATCCTGGTGGTTGGTTTGACCGAGATTCCTCCGGTTCATCGCGCACTTCTCGCCGTACCGAACCAGCGCCTGGCTGCGATTCCCTTTGACGTTCGGCTGGGGTTGGTATTGACCGCCGGGATCTGCGAGGAGGCAATCTTCCGTGGATACCTCATTGAGCAGATTCGCCACTGGACGGGATCGATCAGCGCTGGCGGCTGGGTGTCTTTGATCCTGTTTTCACTGCCGCATGCTTGGTTCTACGGCTTCAGCCTCGCGCTGCTGGTGCCCGCGTTACTCGGCGGATCGTTGATTGTGCTCTACGTCCTGCGTCGCAACCTTCCGGTCTGCATCCTCATGCACGTGATGGTGGATGGATATTCCCTTCTCCTCGTACCCGCCGTCATGCGGGCGCACGGGGGCTGACGGGCGAGCGGGTGGACCGGCCGCCGGTCGGGTTCGTCTCTCAGGATACAGGCGTTCCCCCCGAGGTGACGGCATCCGCAGCCGCCCGGGCACCGCGTCCACTGGCGGCCCGGGCGGCGCTCTCGGGCACTGACCGTAGACTGTCACAAATCCACCGTATGCTAGC
>JAJZFQ010000201.1 GCA_021805275.1 Pseudomonadota bacterium | reverse complement strand
GGCGCTTGTGTCGGGCCGGGACACTCGGTTATCCTAGGCACCGGTCTGTGACCGTTTCCTTTCCTGCCGCCTGCTGGTCGCTCAGTTATTGAGCCGGCCTACGGAGAAAAGCCGAATCGTTCCCGACCAGGTGGCAGTGACCCTGCCGGTAGTTGTTCGGAAACCCTCTCGTCCGCAAAACGCAAAAAGAGCGCGCGGGGGCGGTCCATTCCGTTTGTGGAGTTTGATTGCATGACGAAGATCTACGTCGGAAACCTTCCGTTTTCGGCCACTGAGAGCGAAGTGCGCGAGCTGTTCGCACAGCACGGGACCGTCGAGTCCGTCAGCCTGATCTCCGACCGGGAAACCGGCCGGCCGCGTGGCTTCGGATTCGTGGAAATGTCGCGTGCGGACGCCCCCCGCGCGATCCAGAACCTCAACGGCAAGGACCTCGGCGGACGTCCGCTGCGGGTCAATGAGGCTCAGGAACGCACTGCCGGTGGCGGACGCGGCGGCGGCGCGCCGCGCCGCTGGTAAGCATCCCCACGGGATAGGCGGCCGGGCCCGGGTACTCCCGGGGCCGGCCGTCTCCATTTTCTTTTTTCGGGCGCTTCCGCGGGGCGCTCTGTTACACTTCGCGCCCGAGTTTTTCACCGTCTGAGGAGACGATTCGATGGGCAAGGGCGACATGAGAACCCGCCGCGGCAAGATTTACCGGGGCTCCTTCGGCAAAACGCGCCCGAAGGCTCCCGGCGCGAAGAAGTCCAAGCGCACCACGCGCAAGTAACCGGCACAGTTCCGGCGTTCACGCGGCGCCGGCCGGTGACCGCCGCCCGGGATGGCTGCTCCATGACAACTGTTGCTTCGCATTTCCATTGGCGTCCCCATCCCTGGCACGGACTGGACCCGGGTCCGGACTGCCCGGAAGTGGTAACCGCCTACGTCGAGATCACCCCGTTCGACCTGATCAAATACGAGGTCGACAAGGTGACGGGCTATCTGCGTGTGGACCGCCCGCAGCGCACCTCCTCACAACCGCCAGCGCTCTACGGGTTCATTCCGCAGACCTATTGCGGCGATCGCGTCCGGCGCCTGGCGCCGGGGTGCGAGCGCGGTGACGGTGATCCGCTGGACATTTGCGTGATCAGTGAGAGACCGATCACGCATTCTGAAATCCTGTTGCGTGCCCGCATCCTCGGCGGACTGAAAATCATCGATCGCGGCGAGGCGGATGACAAGATCGTCGGTGTCCTGGAGGGCGATTACGTTTGGGGCAATGCGCGCGAGCTGACCGACCTGCCCGCGACGCTCATCGAGCGCCTGGAGCACTATTTCGCCACCTACAAGCTCGTGCCCGGCGAGCCGCCGGGGCTGAAGATCATCGGCCGATATGGCCACACGGCAGCCGCCGAAGTGATCCGGGCGGCTATCGACGATTACCGCGAGATCTACGGCGCGCCGGCGGGCTGAGCGGCGCGCCCACGCCCCTCGGGGCGCCAGCGGCACAGGGCGCCCAGCGGTTCGCAACGCCGGGGTGACCTTGCGCTCGTGCAGCTTGTCCAGCCACGCTCTTCGGCCGCAGCGCGAGGCCGGCGGCGTAGCCTGCAACTCAGAGCGGCCGAGCTCTCCCAGGCGCTGATAGACGAGTCTGCGGCTCTCGAGAGACGGCGCCGAGCCGGGCACGTGCGCGGCCGTGCGGTCGCAATCCCTCGGTGCCCGAAGTCCAACTCGCCATCCCTGCAGCGCAACCCGCTCAGGCTCCCTTCGGCTCGATCCACAGTGCGCGCGCGCTGGCGCAGAGTGCACCATCCTCACCGAACACCGCCGTGCCGGCGCCGTGTTTGCGGCCGTCGGAGTGCAGCGGCCAGCCGACCACCGTGCACCGCTCACCGATGTGGACCCGGCGGTTGACGTGGGCCGTGAGTTCCCCGAGCAGCATCATTCGGTTATCCGAATTGACGGCGTAGAACCCCGGGCAGTCGAGCGCGGCCGACATGAACTCGGGCCGAACCTTGCCGTCGCCCTGGTCGAGCGAGGGGTCCGGCACCCAGGGTGCGCCCACCAGGCCGCGCTCGGGCAGCGGGCCGGCGAAGATGCGCATCCCATCTCCCCGCGGCCGCTCCGTGCCGCAGACGAAGCAGCCGGGGAAGCGGTGGTGATGGAACCCGGCGTAGCGCCGCGATGCTTCCACGGCCTCGAAGTATGCCGGTGCCGGCGGCGCGGCGAGGGTCAATGGCGCGGGGCGGGCGGTGCCGATCGAGTCCTCGCCGTGGGTGACTGCCAGCGTCCCGTCCGGCAGCGTGCCGAGCTCGAGCGGCGTGTCGAGCGGCGCCGGGCGCAGGAGACGCACGGTCACGGTCTGCGCGACCTCGGCGGCGATGCGGCCGGCGAAATATCCGCCGTTGGCCGAATCCGCCGGTCCACGAAACCGCCTGGCAATGGTGAGGGTCGACATGATGCTCAGCGCCCCGCGCACGATACCACCATCGCCGCCGGGGGCGCAGCGCTAGGCGTCGCCGCGCAGCCTGCGCAGCCACTCGGCGGGATCCCCTCCCCGCTCGAGCACCTCGAGCAGCGCCGAACCGATCACCACGCCGTCGACGTGTCCGCGCAGACGATCGAGCTGCTCGCGCCCGCGGATGCCAAAGCCGGCGCAAACCGGTACCCGGGCCTGGCGCCGTACGCGATCGAGATAGTCGGTGACTTCGGCCGGCACACTGACGTTGCGTCCGGTGGTGCCGGTGGCCGTGACCGCGTAGATGAAGCCCTGAGAGCGCGCGCAGATGCGCTGGAGGCGCTCCTGGGGGGTCACCGGCGTGACCATCTGCACCAGCGCCAGGCCGTGGACGGCGAGTGCCTCGTGCAGCGTCGCGCCCTCATCGAAGGGCAGATCGGGCACGATCAACCCGGCGACGGCGGCGCGCTCGGCCGCCGCGGCCAGTGCATCGAGACCGTAGGCGAGCAGCGGGTTGAGGTAGCTCATCAGCAGCAGGGGCGTTTCGAGCCGCGGCTGCATCGATTCGAGCGTCTGCAGGATCCACCGCAGGCTCACGCCTTGTTCGAGCGCGATCTGGCTGGAGCGCTGGATCGTCACCCCGTCGGCCATCGGGTCGGTGAACGGCACGCCGATCTCCACGACGTCGGCCGCCGCGGCGATGCGGCGCAGATCAGCCTCGAACCGCTCGCGCGTCGGGAATCCGGCGGTGAGGTAGGCCACCAGGGCGGGCTCGCCGCGCGCGTTGGCCGCGGCGATGGCAGCTCCGATGCGTTCATGCGCGTTCATGCGGGCTCCGCCAGCAGGGTCTGCTGCAATGTCGGCATATCCTTGTCTCCGCGGCCGGAGAGGCACACGACCAGCGTGCCATCCGGGTGCCTCTGTGCCCAGCGCTTCGCGCCAGCGAGCGCATGGGCGCTCTCGAGCGCCGGCAGGATGCCCTCGTAGCGGCACAGGGCCCGCACGGACTCGAGCGCCTCCTCGTCGCTGGCGGTCTCGTAACGCACCCGCCCGATGCGCGCGAGCAGGGCGTGTTCGGGGCCGACGCCCGGATAGTCCAGTCCGGCGGACACCGAGTGAGTTTCCTGGATCTGGCCGTTCTCGTCCTGCAGCAAAACGGAGTAGCTGCCGTGCAGCACGCCCGGCCGCCCAAAAGCCAGCGTCGCGGCGTTGCCGCCGAGCGATCCGCCCCGGCCACCGGCCTCCACGCCGATGATCTCGACGCCGGTGTCGGGCACGAAGGCGTGAAACATTCCGATCGCGTTCGACCCGCCGCCGACGCAGGCCATGACGGCGTCGGGCAGCCGGCCCGCGGCCTGTTGGAACTGCGCGCGCGCTTCCCGGCCGATCACCGCCTGGAGCTCGCGCACCAAGTAGGGATAGGGGTGGGGGCCGACCGCCGAGCCAAGCAGGTAGTAAGTGCCGAGCGGATCGGACACCCAGTCGCGCAGCGCCTCGTCGATGGCCGCCCGCAGCGTGCGGTCACCACCGGTCACCGGCACGACCGTCGCGCCGAGCAGCCGCATGCGACCGACGTTCGGGGCCTGGCGCTCCATGTCGAGTGCACCCATGTATACGGTGCACGGCAGTCCCAGCCGCGCGCAGGCGGCGGCGCTCGCCACGCCGTGCTGCCCGGCGCCGGTCTCGGCGACGATGCGCCGGGCGCCGAGCCGCCGCGCGAGTAGCGCCTGGCCGAGGGCATTGTTGATCTTGTGCGCGCCGGTGTGCGCCAGATCCTCGCGCTTCAGCCAGATCTTCGCGCCCCACTCCTCCGAGAGGCGCGCGGCGTAGGTCAGCGCCGTCGGGCGACCGACCCAGCTGCTCAGCTCCCCGGCGAACTGGCGCTGGAAGTCCGGGGCGTGCAGGTGCTCGCGCACGCCCTCGCTCAGCCGCTCAAGCGTCGGGACCAGTGTCTCGGGCACGTAACGTCCGCCGAACGGACCGAAGCGGCCGTGGGCATCGGGCCAGCGCCCGGCGATCAGGTCCGCCAATGCATCGGTTGAACTCACACTCATGTCGGCTCCTGCAATGCGGCGTGCGCCGTGCGCGCCGCGTTCACGAATCGGTTGATCTCGGCTGGGTCCTTCAGGCCGGGGCGTGTCTCGACGCCGCTCGACACGTCGACCCCGAAAGGCCGCACCGAGGCGATCGCCGTGGCCACGTTCCTGGCATCGAGGCCGCCGGCGAGCACCAGCTGCGCACGGCGGGCGACCTCGGCCGCGCGGTCCCAATCGCAGGTGCGCCCGGCGCCACTGATTGACCCCTCGAACAGCAGCCGCGGGGGCAGAGCATCGCCGGGGCGCCATGCGCGTATGACCGGGAGACGCTCGAGCGTCTCCGGCAGCCGCAGATGCGCGAAATCTCCCGCGTCGCTCTGCAGCGCATCGGGGCGCAAGACGGCGAGGATCTCCTCCACTTGGGCCTGCTCCGGATGGCGCGTCACCGCTACGCAACGCGCCTTCCCGCGTGCCGGCGCGGCGAGCTGGCAGGCGAACGCGGCCGTCACGCGCCGTGCCGACTCGGCGAACACGAACCCGATGGCGTCGGCGCCGGCCGCGAGCGCCGCCTCCACCGCCTCAGGCGTCGTCATGCCGCAGATCTTGACCCACATTGCCGCTCGCGGGGAGCTCACCGCGCGTCCCTCCCGCTTGCGCGCCGTGCGAGCCGCCCGGCTGCCACCATGTCCGCCGCCAGAGCGGCCGGATCCGGTGCGCGCATCAGCGCGCTGCCAACCAGCGCCAGATCATACCCGGCCTGCCCCATACGCCCGGCGTCCTCGGCCGTTGCGACACCGCTCTCGGCCACCCGCGGCAGTGCCCGCGGCAACAGCGGTGCGAGCGTCTCGAGGCGGCTCGGGACGACCTCGAGCGTGGCGAGGTCGCGGCAGTTGATGCCGGCGAGCAGTCCGGCAGTGCCGAGCCGCCTCGTCAGCGCCTCGAGTCGCTCGATGTCAAGGACGTCGAAGGCCTCGAGCAGCGTGAACAGACCCAGTTCTCGCGCCCGCTCGATCATCGCCTCGAGCGCGGCCTCGGGCAACATGCGCACGATGAGCAACACGCCACCGGCGCCTGCCGCGCGAGCCTCGGCGATCTGGTAGGGATCGACCAGGAAGTCCTTGCGCATCGCGGGCACGCCGAGCGGCGTGAGCGCGGCAGCGGCCCGGCGCAGATGCTCCAGCGCGCCATCGAAGCGCTCCGGCTCAGTGAGCACCGAGACGGCTGCGGCGCCGGCTGCGGCGTAGGCCCGTACCCGCGCCGCTACGTCGGCGCCGGGATCGCTCAGGGCACCGGCTGCCGGGGAGCGCAGCTTCAGCTCGGCGATGAGCCCGAAGTCCCCGGGGGCAAGCCGCAGCCTCGGCGGCGGTGCCGTGGCGCGGGCGGCCCGCAGCAGGCGCGCTTCGGGACAGGCCGCGCGAGCCGCCTGCGCGCGCGCGCGGCTCGAGTCGGCCATCTGGGCGAGAAAATCACCGCTCACGCGTCGCCCCCGTCCGCGCCAGCTCCCGCACGACCCGGGCGGCCGCGCCGTCATCGATCGCCCGCTCGGCCCGCTCGATCCCCTCGCGGGCGCTGCCCACTTCACCCGCCACTTCCAGCGCCAGCGCGGCGCCGAGCAGCAGGCAGTCGCGGTGTGCGCCGTGCGTCTCCCCGCACAGCACTGCGCGTAGCGCCTCGGCGTTGTGCCGGGCGTCGCTGCCGGCCAGCTCCGCCGGCCGGCAGCGTGGCAGGCCATAGTCCTCCGGCGAGCGTTGCTCTCGGTGCACCTGGCCGGGCACGACGTCGAACAGTGTGAACGGGCCGACCGGTGTCGGCTCGTCCCAACCCTCCGCGCCGTGGACGACGAACGCGCGCTCGATGCGCATGCCGGCGAGCGCCTCGGCCATGAGTTGCGCCACGGGCAGGCTGAACGCACCGATCAGCCGCAGCGGCGGCTGCGCAGGATTGGTGAGCGGCCCGAGAATGTTGAACACGGTGCGTACCCCGAGCGCCCGCCGGGCCGCCGCAACCGCCTGCGTTGCCGCGTGGTAGTGCGGGGCGAACAGGAACGTGAAGTCGCAGCGAGCCAGGCACTCCCCTGCCGAGCGCTCATCGAGCGGCATGGGCAGCCCCAGCGCCTCGAGCACATCAGCGCTGCCGGCGCGGCTCGAGACCGAGCGGTTGCCGTGCTTGATCACCGGCAGTCCGCACGCCGCAGTGAGCAGCGCCGTCCCGGTGGAGATGTTGAAACTGCCCGAACTGTCCCCGCCCGTACCAACGATATCGATGGCCCGGATCCCGGGCGGTAGCTCGGGCTGGCGGGCAAGCCGGCGCATCGCCTCGGCGAAACCCCGAACTTCCGCCGCGACGGCGCCCTTGGCGCGCAGCGCCGCGAGCACCGCGCCGATCAGCGCCGGGGGGGTCGTGCCCTCGGTCAGCAGACCGAGCAGTTCCTCGGCCTGTGGCTGAGTCAGGTCGACGCCCTCGAGCAGCCGCTCGAGCAGATCACGCGCGGCGGGCATCCGGTTCTCCGGCGACGCGCACGCCGCCCTCCTGGGCGAGAAAATTCCCGAGCAGCCGCGGCCCGTCGGGCGTGAGGATGCTCTCGGGATGAAACTGCACGCCCTCGACCTGGAAGGTCCTGTGGCGCGCGCCCATGATCTCGCCCTGCTCGGTGCGTGCCGTGACGGCGAGTCCGGCCGGCATCGAGGCGGGGTCGGCGATCAGCGAATGATAGCGTCCCACCTCGCACCGCCCGGGCAGTCCGGCGAACACACCGAGGCCGTCGTGCTCGATCCAGGAGGTCTTGCCGTGCATCAGCCGGCCGGCCCGTACGACCTCACCGCCGAACACCTCGACGATCGACTGGTGACCGAGGCACACCCCGAGCACGGGGATGCGTCCGGCGAATGCGCGGATCATGTCCATCGATACACCGGCCTCGCGCGGCGTGCCGGGCCCCGGCGAGATGCACAGGTGCGTGGGTGCCAGCGCCAATGCCGCATCAACGTCGATCGCGTCGTTGCGCAACACGCGCACGTCCGCGCCGAGCACGAGAAACGCCTGCACCAGGTTGTAGGTGAAGGAATCGTAGTTGTCGATCAGCAGCAGCCGCCTCATCAGAAACCCTCCTCGGCCATCTCGAGCGCCCGCGCCATCGCGCCGCTCTTGGCCAGCACCTCATCGTGCTCGCTGTGCGGATCGCTGTCGGCGACGATGCCGGCGCCGGCCTGGTAGCTGTATTCGTCGTCGCGGAACACCAGAGTGCGGATCGTGATCGCATGGTCCATGTCCCCGCGCGCCCCGAAGTAGCCGACGGTGCCGCCGTACAGGCCGCGGCTGACCGGTTCGAGCTCATCGATGATCTGCATGGCGCGCACTTTCGGCGCGCCGACCAGCGTCCCGGCCGGGAAGGCCGCGGCGAACAGGTCGAACGCATCGCTCCCCTCGGCCAGCTGGCCGTTGACCCCGCTGACCATGTGCATCACGTGGCTGTAGCGCTCGATCGAGCGATACGGGTCGACCGCCACGCTGCCGGCACGCGCCACGCGGCCGAGGTCATTGCGCGCCAGGTCGACCAACATGACATGCTCGGCGTTTTCCTTCGGATCGGCGCGCAGCTCCACCTCGCGCGCCCGATCGACCGCCTCCTCGTCGGAGCGCGGACGGGTGCCGGCAATCGGGCGCAGCTGGGCGCGCCCGTTCTGCAGCCGCACCAGCGCCTCGGGCGAGGAGCCGACCACGGTCACCTCCCCGAGCGCGCAGTAATACATGTACGGTGAGGGGTTGATCAGCCGCAGCGCCCGATATGCCTGGAACGGATCGAGGTCGTGGCGCCCGGAAAACCGCGTGGAGAGCACCAGTTGGTAGACGTCGCCGGCGGCAATGGACTCCTTGACCCGGCGCACGCCGGACAGATACTCGCTCCGGCTGCTCGAGGCGCTCGCAGGGCTGCTGCGTCCGCGTCGGCCGATCGCCGGCAGTGCGCCGTGCAGCGCCTGGATGATCTCCCGGCGCAGCCGCTGGCGGTCGTCCTCGCCCCCGGCATGCAGCAGCGCAATGCCGCGCGTCAGGTGGTCGAACACGAGCAGCGAGCGCGGCGCGACGTAGTGCAGCGCGGGGACCTCCGGGTGCTTGCCGGGCGGGGCCGGCAGGCGCTCGAAGAAGCGCACGACGTCGTACGCGGCATATCCCACCAGGCCGCCGGCGAGGGGCACGCCGGGGATCTGCGGTCCGGGGGCGGCAGTGCGCGCCAGCGCTGCGCGCAGGCCGGCCAGCAGTTCCGCGGCACTGCGCGGAACGGGCCGCCGCTCCTCGCCGATGGTGAACCCGTCCTGCGTCAGGCGCACGCTCAATGCCTCGCCGAAGCCGATGAACGAGAAGCGCCCGACCCGCTCACCGCCCTCGACGCTCTCGAGCAGAAAGTGAGGCTTGAACGCGGCGAGTTTCATGAACGCCGAGACCGGGGTGTCGAGGTCTCCCGGGATGTCGAATGGCTGCTTCAACGCGTTCTCCAGATCAAGCGGGCATAAAAAAACCCATCCCGGTGGGTATCCGGAATGGGTTCTGGCTGTTCGACGGCTGTCGTGCGAAAAAAATCAGCAGCCCGCGGCCCACTCCGAAGGGGGAGTGCGCCACCACCAATGCCGGTTGGTCGGGTGCGGCCGAAACATGAGGTCGAGCCTATCATCACCGCCGCACGCGATACAATACCCGCCCGTTTTCTCGCGCGGGTGCGCCGCCATGCCGTCTTTCGATGTGGTTTCCGAGCTCAACGCCCACGAACTCGCCAATGCCGTCGATCAGGCCAACCGCGAGATCGCGCAGCGCTTCGACTTCAAGGACACCGGGGCGCGCTTCGAGCTCGAGGGGCTGCTCGTGACGCTGCACGCCGAGGTCGAATTCCAGCTCAAGCAGATGTTGGAGATTTTCAAGCTCCGTCTCGGCAAGCGCGGCATCGACCTGGCCTGTCTCGATGTGAAGGAACCGCAGACGACCCTGTCGGCGGCCCGGCAGGAGGTGCAGCTGAAGCACGGCATCGACGCGGACGCCGGGCGGCAGATTGCCCGGCTGCTGAAGGACTCCAAGATCAAGGTGCAGGGCAGCCTCCAGGGCGAGAAGGTGCGCGTCACCGGCAAGCAGCGTGACGATCTGCAGGCGGCGATGCAGCTGCTGCGCGGCGCACAGGTGGGGGTGCCGCTGCAATTCAACAATTTCCGCGATTGACCATGCGCGCAACGCCCTCGAGCCTGATCGCGGTGCTGTGGCTGGCCTTCGCCGTCACGTGGTTCGTCTCGGCGCTGTTCACCAAGCGCACCCGCCGGCACGCGTCCTGGAAGACGTGGGCCGCGCGACTGGCGATCATCGCGGTGATCATCGCCGCGAACCGCGGCTACGGACCTGACGGCCGGTCCGCAGCGCCGCCGCATGGCTGGCAGTGGGCGGGTGCATCCCTGTGCATGCTGGGGCTGGGATTTGCGGTGTGGGCGCGTATTCACCTCGGACGCAACTGGGGCATGCCGATGTCGATGCGTGAAGGGCACGAGCTGGTGACGTCCGGTCCGTACGCATACGTGAGGCACCCGATCTATACGGGCATCCTGTTCGCGATACTGGGTTCCGCCCTGGCCGTGCAGTTCGCCGTGCTGTGGGTGCTGCCACTGCTGTTGGCGTTCTTTCTGTACAGCGCGCTGACCGAGGAGCGGCTGATGGGCGCGCAGTTTCCCGAGGCCTATCCGGCGTACAAGGCGCGCACGCGGATGCTGATTCCGTTCGTCTTTTGATCCCCCCGCCCGCAGCGTGCTGCGGGCGGGGGGATCCTCTAGGTGGCGAGCGCCTCGCTCTCGTTGAGCGCAGACGGGGTGTTTTCCGATACCCGCGCCACGGCATGCACCGTTGCCGCGCTGCGTACGGCGCTCTGCACCGCCTCCGCCCCGCCTCCGCCCCAGTCCCTGCTGGCGCACCTGCCGCTCGTGCGCAGCGACGCACGCACCGCAGCCGTTGATCGCCGACACCGCCAGCGACAGCAGCTCGAAGTCGGCCGTGGCGATACCCGGGTTGCCAATCACGTTCATGCGCAGACGTGCCGGCAGCGTGGCGTACTGCGGATCCTCGACTTGGTGCGTGAACCGGTAATACACGTTGTTCATGCCCATGATCGCAGCCGCGGCATGCGCCGTGTCGCGGTGCGCCCCGTCCAGGTGTGCCGCGGCGAGCGGCTCGAGCGCGGCGGTGAAGGGGGGGATGGCGCGAAGCGGCGGCCGCTTCGCGCCACGCTCCAGATCTGCCTCTCCCTCAGGCCAGGCGCGCCGGGGGCACTCAGCACGCTCGCCAGATTCAGCTCGCGGGCGTCGTCGGGCCGAGCGTCCCGGATCGAATCCAGTGTGTTCATGTCAGTCGCCACGAACTCACTCGGTTCAGGCCGCCTTGAGGGTCGCCTCGCCCTGCTGCCAGTTGCACGGGCACAGCTCGTCGGTCTGCAGCGCATCGAGCACCCGCAGCACTTCCTCGGGGCTGCCCCCGACGTTCAGATCGGTCACGTAGACGAAACGGATGATGTTCTGCGAGTCGACGATGAACGTCGCGCGCTGCGCCACGCCAGCCTCGGCGTCGAGGATTCCGAGCCGCGCGCTCAGCTCGCGCTTGATGTCCGAGAGCATGGGGAAGGGCAGCTCGCGCAGCTCCGGCTTGCTGCTGCGCCACGCCAGGTGCGCGAACTCGTTGTCCGTGCTGGCGCCGAGCACCTGCGCGTCGCGCGCCTTGAACTCCTTGTCGAGGCGGCCGAAGGCGGCGATCTCGGTGGGGCAGACGAAGGTGAAGTCCTTCGGCCAGAAGAACGCCACGCGCCACTTGCCGGGGAAGCTGTCCGCGGTGACGGTGTGGAACGCACCGTTGATGTCGTTCGACACGACGCCGGTGAGAGAGAATTGCGCAAAGCGCTGGCCAATCGTCAACATGTCGCGGACTCCCCGGTGGGGATGGCGGCAGCATGCGGCTTCGGGAATCATTGATTCAATCAATTGATTGTATAATCTCGATAGATGGCATATATCACACGCCGATCCGAGGACCGCGACCGTGCCCGACATCAAGCTCAAAGACCTGCGCTACCTCGTCGCCGTGGCCGATACCCGGCACTTTGGCCGCGCCGCCGAGCGCTGCTTCGTCAGCCAGCCGACCCTCTCGGCGCAGCTGAAAAAACTCGAGCAGTCGCTCGGCGTGCAGCTCATCGAGCGCCAGCGGAACAACGTGGGACTGACCGAGGCCGGCGAGCAGATCGTCGAGCGGGCGCGGCGCATCCTGGAGGCATGCACGGAGGTCACCACGCTTGCGCGCTCGCACCGTGACCCGCTCGCCGGAGCGCTGCGCCTGGCCTTGCTGCCGACCATCGGGCCCTATCTGCTGCCGCACATCGCCCGGCCGCTGCAGCGCGCCCTGCCGCGCCTGGAGCTGCACCTGCACGAGTCCCAGACCGCCCCGATGCTGGCGCGGCTCAAGGCCGGTGAGCTCGATGTCGGCATCCTCGCCCTGCCGGTGGATCTGGAGGGGCTCGAAGCACGCGAGCTGTACAGCGAGCCGTTCAAAGTACTCGTGCCCGAGCGGCACGCGCTGAGTCGGCGCAAGCGGGTGCAGATGAGCGAGCTGGAAGGCGAGTCGCTACTGCTGCTCGAGGAAGGCCACTGTCTGCGCGATCAGGCGCTCGAGGTGTGCAGCCGGGCGGGTCTCGGCGAGCGGCAGGACTACAGCGCCACCAGTTTGGAGACGCTGCGCCAGATGGTCGCGACCGGCGCCGGGATCACGCTGCTGCCCCAGCTCGCCACGGAAGGCGCGTATGGCAATGCCCGTGGCGTCACCGTGCTGCCGTTCGTCAAGCCGGTGCCGCACCGGCAAGTCGGGGCGGTGTGGCGCCGGACGAGTGCGCGCCGGCCGGCGATTGAGGCGGTCTGCGACGTCATTGCCGAGCGTATCGCGCGCTCCGGGCGTATCGGCGCGCCATGAAGCGTGCGAGCCGATGGCATAATCGATCTGCCGTGCCTCGAAGCTCCACCGTCGCCGATCACGTCACGCCTTACGACCGCCTGTGTCGCGATGACGCCGAAGTCGAGCGACAGCTGCGCTGCGGCGCAGAACGCGAAGCGCTCGAAGCGTATTTCGGCGCCGGAGAGTACCGGGAACTGAGGCAACTCGCCGCAGCCGCGGCACGCCGGCCGGTGGACGAGGCGCTGCCGCACGTGTTCCTCGTGCCGGGCATCCTCGGTTCGCAACTGGGCGTGCGCCGCGGCGCGGGGCTGCCCGATGACGTGCTGTGGCTCGACCCGCTCGACATCCAGCGCGGACGGCTCGCGCTGCTTGATCCGCCGGCACGCGCGCCGATCGTACCGCTCGGGGCGGTGCTGTACTCGCACCTGAAGCTCAAGCTCCGTCTGCGGGCCGCGGGTTTTCGTGTGACGCTGTACGATTACGACTGGCGACTCGACATCGTGTCGCTCGGTGAGGCGCTCGCGGCGCGCCTGCGCGCGCAGGCGGACGCTCCCGTGGCGCTGGTTGCGCACAGCATGGGCGGGCTGGTGAGCCGTGTGGCGCTGGGCCGGGAGGGCACCGCGCACGTCGTGCGTGCCGTGCTGCTCGGTACACCGCATGTGGGCGCATTCGCTCCACTGCAGGCGTTGCGCGGTACCTATGCCGTCGTTCGCAACATTGCCCGGCTCGACCTGCAGCGCACCGCGGGCGAGCTGGCCGAGAGCGTGTTCGGCGGCTTCCCCAGTCTCTACCAGATGCTGCCGCCGCCTGCCGCCGGCCTCGACCTGAGCGATCGGCAGGCCTGGCCGACGCAGGGGCCGGCGCCGCGAGCGCCGTTGCTCGCGCTTGCGCGCCGGTTCCACCGCACGCTGCCGCCGATCGACTCACGGCTCGTCTCCATTGCCGGCGTGGGCCGCGCAACCGTCACCGCGGCGAGGTGCGCGACCGAAGGCTTCATCTACCAGGTGACGCGCCGCGGTGACGGCACCGTTCCGGCCTCCAGCGCTGCGCCGCCCGGCGCGCGTGCCTACTACACGAGCACCGCGCACAGCGAGCTGACTCGCGATGCGCGGGTTGCCGCGGCTGTCGTCGAGGTGCTCAAGACGGGCATCACGAGGCGGCTGCCGTCGCGCTGGAAGAGCCGCGCCCGCGCCTGTGCCCAGATCAGCGACGCCGAGCTCGCGCGCCTGAATGCGGACAAGCTCGACTGGGCGCGGCTCACGCCTGGTGAGCGCCAGGCGTTTCTCGACGGCCTCAACGAGCCGCCGCGGCTGGCCTTGCGCGTTCCCGAAGACCCGTGAGGCCCGCCGGCCCGTCAAACCAGATCGGCCCCGGTCTCGAGCACGCTGTCGGCACCCTCTTCCACCACCCGTGCGAGCCCGAGCGTGCCGGGTAGCACCTGGCGCGCATAGAAGTACGCGGTGCGGATCTTGGCCTGATAGAACGCCCGATCCGCCCCGCCGAGACCCGCAGTCGCGAGCGCGGCGGACTTGGCCAGCAGCCAGCCACCGACCACCACGCCGCACAGCTTCAGATATGGAACCGATACGGCAAAGCCGCTCGCCGGATTGGCCGCCATGGCCTGCAGCAGGGATCGGGTCGCGCCCTCGAGCAACGTCACGCTGCGAGCCACGGCATCGCGCGTCTGCCTCACGGATGCCTCGGTGGTGTCGATGGCCTGCAGGTCCCGACGGATGTCGGCCAGCAGTGCGGTCATTGACGCACCGCGATCCCGTCCAAGCTTGCGTCCAATCAGATCGTTCGACTGAATGCCGGTCGTGCCTTCGTAGATGGTCGTGATACGCACATCGCGCACATACTGCGCCGCGCCTGTCTCTTCGACGAAGCCCATGCCACCGTGCACCTGGACGCCGAGAGCGGCGGTCTCGTTGCCCGTCTCCGTGCACCACCCTTTGACGATCGGGATCAGCAGATCCCCTCGCTCCTGGGCGGCGCGGCGCACTGCCTCGTCCGGGTGATGTGCGCCCAGGTCGAGCTGGGAGCCGGCGTACAACGCCAATGCGCGTGACGCCTCGGTACAGGACTTCATCGTCAGCAGCATGCGCCGGACATCCGGATGCTGAACGATCGCCGCCGGCGTATCGCCGGTGGTGCCCGGTGGCTTGCCCTGCAGCCGCGTGCGGGCAAAGTCGGCCGCATGCTGGAATGCTCGCTCACCGACCGCGTAGCCTTCGACGCCGACCGCCAGGCGGGCGGTGTTCATCATGACGAACATGTATTGCAGGCCGCGGTTCGGCTCCCCGATCAGGTAGCCGATTGCGCCTCGATCATGGCCGATCTGCATCACACAGGTGGGGCTCGCGTGGATTCCGAGCTTGTGCTCGATCGAGGCGCACCGCACCTCATTGCGCTCACCCAGCGTGCCGTCGGCCCCGAGCAGAACCTTCGGGACGATGAACAGCGAGATGCCCTTGACCCCCGCGGGCGCCCCATCGATGCGGGCAAGCACCATGTGGATGGTGTTCTCCGTGAAATCGTGATCACCCCAGGTGATGAAGATCTTCTGTCCGAACAGCCGGTAGTGCTCGCCCTCGGGCGTCGCCCGGGTGCGGATTTGCGCAAGGTCGGACCCGGCCTGCGGCTCGGTGAGCACCATGGTGCCCGTCCACTCGCCGCTCACCATCTTGGGCAGGTACCGCTGCTGCTGCTCGGCAGTGGCGCAGAGCGCTAGGGCGTGCACGGCGCCGTGGGTCAGCATCGGACAAAGCTTGAACGCAAGGTTCGCCGAAGCCACGATCTCCTGGACGGCACTGCTGAGCGCCTGGGGGGCCTGCTGACCGCCGAAGCGCGGGTCGGCCCCGAGTTGCGGCCAGCCGCCTTCTCTGAACTGCCGGTAAGCGTCTTTGAAGCCCGCCGGGCTGCGCACCCCCTCGGCCGTCCAATGCGCCCCTTCCCGGTCACCCGGCTGGTTCAGCGGATCAAGCACGGTTTCGGCGAAGCGAGCGGCTTCCGCGAGGATCGATGCCCCGAGTTCGTCAGAATAGTCGGCGTACGCCGGACAGGCGGTGAGCTCGCCGGTACCCAGCAGTTCCTCGAGCACGAAACGCAGCTCTCTCAGCGGCGCGCGATACATGGTCGATCTCCGCGGACGGGGGATTGAAGCGGCTAGTTTAACCTTATTTTAGCGCCATCCTACTGCCGAGTAACGTCCCTTCCCGCCGGTAGGGTGCGGGCGGTGTCTGGCCTGCGGACCGCGCGAGGCGGCCGCCCGGATCCGCCTCGCCCGCCGTCCCGGCGCACTCGGCGCAGACCGCGCACCGATCCCGAGGCGTGCGACGCATATGTCAAACCCCAGAGCGGCGCGCCCGTTCGGGTGTTTGAATATGACAAGCTGTTATGACAAACAACGTGCGCGCACCCATCGTCGGCGCGATATGTCCGAGCGGAACGCGAGAGAGTTCACGGTAGCGAGCGCCCCACGCTGTCACTCTTCGCCAACACCCAGCCTGGTTCGACTCTGCAATGGGAGACGTCATGCATTCATCGGCGCTG
>JAJZFQ010000096.1 GCA_021805275.1 Pseudomonadota bacterium | reverse complement strand
TGGGCGAGTACACCGATGAAATCGAACGCATCAACATCGAGTTCTCGATCGCCAACAAGCTGGCGCTGACCGAGGCCCTCGAGCGGCTGTTCGAGGCAAAGCTCCCGCTGGCGCGCAGCGATGACCCAGAAGTGGCCAATCTCCCGTACGAAGAGGCGATCGGCGAGCGCATCGAACAGACCCGCCGTTTGCTGGTGCTGACGCGCACGCGCTGGCAGTGGCTGCTCACGCACATGGACGTCTCGCTCGCCGATGCGATCGAGGAGCTGGTGCACCTGGGCACCGACGTGCCGCCCGAGCAGCTGCGCGCCTGCGCCGCGCGGTCCCCGGGGGCGCGGGTATTCGAGGCACTGCAGGACCGCACGATCCGCATCTCGTGGAAGCGCGAACTGCGCGCCCCTCTGCGGCAGATCTTCGGCGGCAGCGTGTTCGCCCCGGTCATCAAGGCCTGCGAGGAGACGCACAAGCGGATCCTGCGCGGACGGGTGTTCGTGGCCCTGCACATGCATGCCGGGGACGGCAACGTTCACACCAATATCCCGGTCAATTCGGACGATTATGAGATGCTGCACTCGGCCACCGCCGCCGTTGCACGCATCATGGGCATCGCGCGGCGACTCGACGGGGTCATCTCCGGCGAACACGGCATCGGCATCACCAAGCTCGAGTTCCTGCACGAGGAGGAGACCCGGGAGTTTCGCGACTACAAGGCGCGCATCGATCCGCAGGGCCGCTTCAACCGCGGCAAGCTGCTGCCGGGCGCGGATCTGTCCAATGCGTACACTCCGAGCTTCAATTTGCTCGGGCACGAGTCGCTGATCATGCAGCAGTCGGCAATCGGCACGATCGCCGATTCGATCAAGGACTGTCTGCGCTGTGGCAAGTGCAAGCCGGTGTGCGCCACGCACGTCCCGCGTGCAAATTTGCTCTACAGCCCGCGCAACAAGATCCTCGCCACCTCGCTCTTGATCGAGGCCTTCCTCTACGAGGAGCAGACCCGCCGCGGCGTGAGCCTGCGCCATTGGGATGAATTCGCCGACGTCGGCGACCACTGCACCGTGTGCCACAAGTGCGTGACGCCCTGCCCGGTCGACATCGATTTCGGCGATGTCTCGATGGCCATGCGCGATCTGCTGCGGCGCATGGGCAAGCGGCGGTTCAACCCCGGCACGGCGGCCTCGATGTTCTTCCTCAACGCCACCTCGCCGGAGACCATCCGCCTGACCCGCAAGGTGATGATCGACTGGGGGTACAAGGCGCAGCGGCTCGGCAACAGGCTGCTGAAGAGTCTGGCGCGCGCCCAGACCCAACACCCACCGGCCACCACCGGCCGGCCGGCGATGCGTGAACAGGTGGTGCATTTCGTCAACAAGAAGATGCCGGGCGGGCTGCCGAAGAAGACTGCCCGGGCGCTGCTCGACATCGAGAATGCCGCCTACGTTCCGGTGATTCGCAACCCGGCGAGCACCTCGAGCGACACCGAAGCGGTGTTCTATTTCCCCGGCTGCGGCTCTGAGCGGCTGTTCTCCCAGGTCGGACTCGCCACCCAGGCGATGCTCTGGCACGTCGGCGTGCAGACCGTGCTGCCGCCAGGATACCTCTGCTGCGGCTACCCGCAACGCGGCGCCGGCCAGTTCGACAAGGCGGAGAAGATCACCACGGACAACCGGGTGCTATTCCACCGCGTGGCCAACACGCTCAACTATCTGGACATCCGCACCGTGGTGGTCAGCTGCGGAACCTGCTACGACCAGCTGCAGAGCTATAAATTCGAGGAAATCTTCCCCGGCTCGCGCATCATCGACATTCACGAATATCTGATGGAAAAAGGTGTCCAGCTCGAGAGCGTCACCGGTACGCGCTACATGTACCACGATCCGTGCCATTCGCCGATCAAGCAGCATGACCCGCTGAAGGTGGTCAACGCCCTGATCAACGAAGCACGCAACGGGCATATCGAGAAGAACGACCGCTGCTGCGGGGAGTCCGGAACGCTCGCCATCACCCGTCCCGACGTGTCGACGCAGGTACGATTCCGCAAGGAAGAAGAGGTGCGCAGCGGCGCCGAGCAACTGCGCGCAGCCGGTGCCGAGCGCATCAAGATCCTCACGTCCTGCCCGTCCTGCCTGCAGGGACTGAAGCGCTACAATGAGGATGCCGATCTCGACGCGGACTACATCGTGGTCGAGATTGCCAAGTACATCCTCGGGGAAAACTGGATGGCCGAGTATGTGGCTCGCGCCAACAGCGGCGGCATCGAGCGCGTCCTGGTGTAGAGGCGCACGGCGACCCTCGGGCCGCCGGCGCCTGGATGCTCACCGGCACATCGTCGCGGGAGTGATGATTTCGGTCATGGTGGGCGCGGGCCGTGCGCGCCAACGGTCCGGCGCGGCGTACTCCATCGTCGGAACCCTGCTGACCCGCTGCATCTTGGTGAGTGCTCCTCGGTATGGGCAGGTCGCAGGAGTCGTCCGCCGTGACCGCAAGCCCAGCCCTGAGCAACCCCGTTCAAGGGTCCCCAGAAGAGGATTGCCCGACCCGCGTGGGGCCGCATCGCGCGCATCACCCCCGGAAGGACAGAACCGCCCCGCCACCCAGGCGCATCGCGGCCTGCCATGTCAGGAGGTGACCCGCGGCCCGGTGCGCCGGAACAGTCGCCCGGAGAGCCACAGCAGCATCAGGGTCCAGTAACCGAGTCCGATCGCGAGGCGTGCGAGGATTGAGATCTGCGGTCGCGGCGAGACGAACCCTTCGATCAGCCCCGACCCGAGCAGCAGCAGCGCACAGGCGAGCAGCAGCGGGCCGAGCTGCGCGGCGCGACGCCGCAGCGCCTCGTGGCGAGTGAACTCCGCGGGCCGGATGAGCGCCTCGCCGAGTGCGGTGCCGGCTGCGGCCGCCAGGCACATCACCGACAGTTCCACCGGGCCGTGCGCCAGGGTGAATTTGAGCAAGCCGAGCCCGAGTCCGTGCTGATGCGTGAAGGCGAGCAGACCGCCCAGCATCAGACCATTGAAGGCAATCATGTAGAAGGCGCCCAGACCGAACAGTGTGCCGAAGCAGAACGCCCCGAGCGTCACCATGACGTTGTTGGAGAAAATCCGTGCCGAGAGCAGCGCGGGCGGCCCGAGCGTGAGGATCTGATAGGTCCACAGGTGCCCGTGCTCGACGCCATCGATCATCTGCGGGCTGGCGATCAGGCTGACGAGCTCCGGGTACCGGCTGATCAGCCACCACCCGGCACACGTGCTGACCGCGAGCAGCGCCGCGAGCCACAGAGTTGTGACGCGCACGGCCGCGGCCGCGGCCGGCACGTCCTCGCGCACCATCCGGACCCATTCGGCACGGCCAAAGCGCGCCGGACGGTTCACCACGGTGTGCAACTGAGCGCAGGTTCGCTCCAACGCGGCCGCTGGCAGACTGCCCGGCAACTGCGAGCGCACCGTCGCCAGATGACGCGAGAGCGTGCGATAGGCCCCGAGCGTCTGCAGCGCTTGCTCGACGCTCAGGTGCGTGCGGCGGGCGGACGCCGCGGTTTCGGCCGCCAGCTGCTGCCATTGCGCCGCGTGCCGGCGCACCCAAACGGCCGCTTCAGGATCGTTCGACAGACCCAAGCAGCGCCTCCAGCCTCGCCCGCAGCGCACCCTCCTCGGGCGCTGTCCCGGAGACGTCAAAGTCCGGATCGACCTTGCGCAGCACCGCGAGCGCGAGCGCGGTGCGCTGCGCCGGAGCCAGCGTGTTGAAGCGCTCGAGCAGGTCATGCACGAGCTCAGCCGTGTCGGGCGTCAGCGCGCTGCGCTGGGCATGCAGCACGAGCCGCTCGAGCGGCGCGCCCGCCGCCTCCGCGGCGCACACCATCACCGTGCCGGCCACGATGTCACCGAGACGGACGTGCCGTTCGGTCAGCATGCAGGTGATCAGGCCAACGACATAACACAGCGGCAGCGCATCGATCAGTCGAAATATGTTGCGGATCAGCAACGATCCGACGCCCGGCGTAGTCCCCTCCAGCGTCACGATCCGTGCCCCCGCGGTGCGCAGCCCCGGCGTGCGGCCTCGCGTCACGATTTCCGCGACCGGCTGATACAGCAGATAAATCGACAGAGCGACGATGCCGCCGCCGACCAAGAGGTGCGCCCCGAGCGGCTTGGGCAGGCCCGGCAGGAGCCGCAGCAACACGACGATGAGCAGGACGGCGAGCGCGCCGAGCAGGCGGATCTGCCAGTCGATGAGAAATGCGTAGCTGCGCATTCCCGGCCCTGCGACCGGGAGCGTCATCTCGACGCCGGTGAGACTCCTGACGGTGAGTACAGCGTCGGCCATCGCCATCCCGTACGATGAAAAGGGTTGCCGGTCAAGGTTCAGCTTAGCTATTCTGCGCGGTGGCGGCAAGATGCCGGTCCGGCGGCCGTCGACCCGCAACTGCATCGGAGCGATCATGACATACCAAGCATCCTCCGCACCTCAGTCGATCGGCGGCGTGCTCGACGATTGGCTACGGCTGTTCAGCGCATCGTTCAGCCGTTGCTGGCTTCTGGCAGTGATCAGCGTCGCAGCCGGCGCAATCACGGTGTTCGCCGTGACACCGACGCTGCCACCGCTGAACGCCTCGGCGTGGCAACACGAGATGGTCATGTGGTCATTGATGAACGGACCGCAGAACGCGCTGGCGTCCCTCGCACTGGTCCTGATCATCATGGTGGTCACCGGCGCGCTGTTCGCGACGCAGATTCGCACGATGCAAGGCGGATCGCTCGACGCCGGTGCCGCACTGAACGTCGGGCTGCATCGCGTGCTGCGTCTGATCGCAGGCGTGATGCTGCAAGTCCTGATCATGTTCGCGATCGCGATCCCCATGATCATCGTCGGCATCGTGGTCGCCGTGCTCTTCCACTCCGACCGCGCCACCCTCACGCACCCGCTGCCCTGGGTGCTCATTGCAGTCTTGGGGATCGCCTCGGCCTGCGTGTTCATCTACGTGTCGGTGCGGCTGCTGCTGTGGCAAGCCGCCGTGTTCGTCGAAGATGCCAAGGCCTCCGCCGCGCTCGGGCGCAGCTGGCGCCTGGTCAAGGGCCACTGGTGGCGCGTGACGGGCATTCTGTTCGTGGCGAACATCGTCATCGGCATCCTCGGCTACGTCGTACCCTGGGCCCTCAGTGCCGCGTTTGGGCTGTTCTCGCTGCACGCCGCAGCGCAACCGCAGCTCGGGATCCACCTGCGCGTCGCGCAGATGCTCTCGCAGACGACGCACCTGCTGACGCTGCCGCTGAGTTCCGCCATCTCGCTGGTGATCTTTCGGGACTTGACGCTGCGGGTGGAGGGCGCCGATCTGGCCGCGCGGGCTGAGGCGCTCGGCGCCCCCTGAGCGATGCCGGCCCGGCCGCTCTTGGCACTGGCGCTCGCCGCGCTCTGGAGCGTCGCGACGCCGCTGCGTGCCGCCGTACCGCCACCCCAGGCCGTGCTCGAGCACTGCGCGGCCCACACCCCGGTGCTCAAGGGATGGCCGGCACTGCACGCGCAATGCCCCGGACTCGGCCGCGCACTGCAGCAGCTCGGGCTGCAGGGGCTGCTGCCGCCCGAGTGGCGCACGACACTCCAGTCGGCCAGCCTCGGTGAGCTCGCGGCGCTGGCGCACCATTACGCCGGCGCGCCCCAGTCGCCGCAACCCAATCCCGCCGTGCTGCAGGACATCGCCCGGACGCTCGCCGCCCCGACGCCCGCGCCGAGCGAATGGGACCGGATCCGCGCGTGGCTGTCGCACTGGAGCGCGCCAGTGACGAGCTTCCTGCGCCAGCACCTCGGCGCACTGCTGCGCGGACGCGCCCGCGTGCAGCTGCTGCACACGGTGTTGTGGTGCCTCGTGGCGCTGCTCCTCGCCCTGGTACTGGTCGGGGTATACATCGGCCTGCGGACCGGCCTGTTCAAACGCCGCACGCATCAGCGCGCAGATCCTCCACGGGGGCAGGCGGGCAGAACCCCAGTCGCTGCCCCGCCCTCCCCGGACTGGAGCACGCTCGGCACTCAGCCCTCGCGCATCCTGCGAGTGCTCGTCGCGGCCCTGGTTGAAGCCGGACGTCTGGAGCGCGAGCAACACCTGACCTGCCGGGAGCTCACGACGCAGGCGCAGTTCGACACCGGCGCACAACGCGAGGAGTTCGCACAGGTGGCGTTGTTGGCCGAGCGGGAACGCTTTGGTCCGCCCGCCGTCGCACGCGTGCCGGAGACGGTACTGCAGAGAATCCCCGCGCTCTACGCGCAGTGCCGCACGGCTCACACCGTCGGCCGCGGAACGCCATCGTGAAGGACCGGCTCATCACCGCGGCGCTCGCGGCCGGGGCGCTGCTCCTCTTCTACGCACTGATGGTCCCCAAACCCCAGGGCACGGCGCCCGCCAGCGGGGTGCCGGTTTCCGACAGCGCCCGACCCGCCGGCTACCTCGGTATCTGGCGCTGGCTCGGGGCAGCGCACGTGCCCCGGGTGAGTCTGCGTGAGCGCTACACGGCGCTGGCGCAGCTCGCACCGCGTCCGCGCGGCAATGTCTTGCTGCTGACCCTGCCGCAGCGTGTGCCGATGCAGGCCGAGGAACTGGCGTCGCTGCGCCGATGGGTGGCGCGCGGCAACACGCTGCTCGTGGCCGCGGCGCTCGATGACCGCCCGGCCTGGACGCTCGGCGCGTACGATCCTCTGGAGCTGAAGAACCTGCGGCGGTTGAGCGGATTGCAGTTCAAGCCCTCGCCTCGGAGCACGACGCTGCGAGCGCTTGCCAGTGCCCTCGGTCCGCGCCCTGAAGCACTCCAGGTCCGCGGTGCGCAGCCCCTGATGCGCGGCATCAGCGCGCTGCACCCGGTAGGCGCTCTCATCGGGCGGCCCTGGGTGGCACACGCAACGAACCATCGGCTACCGCTCGTGCTCGCCACGATTTCGCAGCGCGGCGCCCCGGCGGTATGGCTCGAGCGGCTCGGCGGCGGACAGATCATCGTGTCGGCGGTGGCGAGCCCATTCTCCAACGCCGGACTCGTGCGGCGCGGCAATGCCCGATTTCTGGCGAACGTACTGGCCTGGTCGCGCCGTCCTCGCGGCGCAGTGATCTTCGATGACGCACACCAGGGTCTGACGGCGTTCTACGATGCCGACGCATTTTTCGCCGACCCGAGGCTGCACAACACTCTGTTGTGGCTCCTCGCTCTCTGGCTGGTCTTCGTGTTTGGCACACAACCGCTGCGCGCGATGCGGACTCACTGGCAGGCGATCGACGAAACGGCGTACATTGACGGCAGCGCGCGCTATCTGGCGGCAGTGGTACGGCCCGAGGACATCGCGCAGCGGCTGATCGCGGGCTTCGCCGCGGAAATTCAGGCGCGCGTACCGAACGAGGACCCGTGGCAGTGGCTGCGCTCTGGCAGCGGCGCAGCGCCGCGCGACTGGCGCGCACTCGAGCAGCTGCGCGAACGCACCGGGGCGGGCAAGCGCGTCAACGTGCTGCGACTGCAATCCATTCTGGCTCGACTTCGAAGGCAACTGACATGAATGCGCTTGAGGAATTCTCCGGACAGATCGAGCAGCGCCTCGCCGGCACGGTGTTCGGATTGCGGGAGCTCATCGCCGCGGTGGTGATCTGCGTCGTCGCTCGCGGACACATTCTGGTCGAGGGCCCCCCCGGCCTCGGCAAGACGCTGCTCGGCAAGAGTCTCGCGCGCACGCTCGCCGGCCGGTTCAGCCGCATCCAGGGCACCGCTGATCTGATGCCGGCGGACATCACCGGCGTACACGTATTCGACGAGACAAACCGCAAGTTCGCGCTGCGGCCCGGGCCGGTATTCACCGAAGTGCTGCTGATCGATGAGATCAACCGCACCGGACCGAAGACGCAGTCGGCGCTGCTCGAGGCCATGGAGGAGCGCCAGGTGAGCATCGACCGCCAGACCTACCGCCTGCCGCCGGAGTTTGTGGTGATTGCCACGCAGAACCCGCACGAGTTCGAGGGCACCTTCCCGCTGCCGGAGTCCCAGCTCGACCGGTTCATGATGCGGGTGGACGTCACCTATCCCAGTGCCGACGATGAGCGCACGGTCCTCGAGCGATACGGCACCGTGGCCGCCGCGGCCGCGGCGCCGGGGGCCGGCGTCATCGCGGCAATCGACGCCCCGCTCCTCGCCGCAGCGCGCGCATGCGCCGATGCCGTGCACGTCTCCGCGGAACTGCGCGATTACGCCCTCGCACTGGCGCAAGCATCGCGCGAGCATCCCCAGATCGCGCTCGGTCTGTCCACCCGCGGCGCGCTCGCCCTGCTGCGCACCGCCCGCGTCGCGGCGGGTCTGCGCGGTGGCGACTTCGTCGCACCCGATGACCTCAAGCGGGTCGCGCCTTGGGTCACGGCACACCGGCTCACACTGACACCGGAGGCGCTGCTCGAAGGCCGCAACGGACGCGAGCTGGTGCGCACATTGCTCGAGCGGGTGCCGGTGCCGCGTTGAGGCGGCCCGAACACCCATGAGTCTGCAGCGCAACGCTCTGGTGCTGATTCTGCTGACGGGGCTGCTCGGCATCCTGCAGCAATGGGACCCGGCGTTCGGGCGGCTGTGGAGCCTACCGGCCGCGCTGGTGCTGCTCGGGCTGATCTACGAGAGCCTGCAGGTGCGCCGGGAGTCCGTCGGGCTGCGTCTGCTGGGGCCTGAACGCTGGCCACTCGGGCGCGAGCGCACGGTGCGGTTTCTCTTCGTCCAGGACCGGCGGGCGCGACTGCGGGCGCAGGCCGCGCTTCGGGCACCCGCGGAGTTCGCCGCCGAGAGCCGCCTTGCGCCGCTGCGGCTGGCGCGCGGAGAGCCCGTCGCGCTTGAGCTGCGCGCCGAACCGCGCCGTCTCGGCCGGTACCGCTGGCCTGAGCCCGCCCTGCGCGTGGCCGGGCCGCTGCAGCTGGCATGGTGGCCGGCGCACCCCTCCGCGGAGTACACCGCGACAGTGATTCCCGATTTGATCAGCCGCCCGGAACGCATCCGCGGCAATGCCACGGGCGAGGGCACGGCGACACGCTTCGGTGGCGGCAACACGGAAATTGTGCAGCTGCGCGAGTACCGCCACGGCGACTCCCTGCGCACCATCGACTGGAAGGCGAGCGCCCGACGCGGTCGGCTCGTCAGCCGCGAGCTCGCCGAGGAGCTCCGTCTGGAGATCCTGCTCGCGGTGGACATCGGCCGTGGTTCAGCCCTGGCGGCCGGCCCGATCGATCGGCTGGGACTGTACGTCAATGTCGCGGCCCGGCTGGCCCAGCGCGCCGCGGAGCTCGATGATGCGGTCGGGCTGCTGCTGTTTGCCGAGCGGCCGCTGACGCTGCTCGCACCGGCGCGTGGTGCGGCCGCCGTGACTCGCATCCGCCGGATGCTCACCGAATGTACCGTCCACACCGGTCAGGCCAATCCCGCGCTGGCCGCGGCCCGCATTCGCGCCGCTGCGCCGCGGCGCCTGCTGGTGGTGCTGCTGACCGATCTGCTCGATACGGCGATCGAGGAGCTGAGCGAGGCGGTGCGGCTGCTCGGTCCGAAGCACTTCACGCTGGTCTGCGGCGTGGAGAATCCGGCGATCACGGCCCTGCCGTCGGCGCCACCCACCGATGCGCTCGCGCCCTATCGCGCGCTGGCCGCCGCCGAGTACCATCGTACCCTGACGGGCAACGTGCGGGCCCTGCGGGCGCTGGGGGCCGCTGCGCTCATCGAGCGGCCCGAGCAGCTCGACCGCGCGGTGCTCGATGCCTATCAACGCTTCCGCCGCGAGCGGCGGGTTTGACCCCTCAGCCGACAGAGGACACGCCATGTATCGCACGACCGGAAAACTGAACGCCCTGCGCAGCGCCTGTGCACTCGTTCTGCTCGCACCGCTAGCACTGACGGCGGCCCGGGCCGCCTCGCCTGCCGGCAGACGCGCCGAGGCCACCGCCTTCATTCAACAGTTGGCCGCTGGCCAGTTCACCCAGGCGGAAACGCATTTCAACGCCACCATGCGCACGCACGCCACGCCGGCGAAGCTGCAGAAGCTCTGGCAGTTCATGGAGAAGCACTTCGGGCCGTACGCCAAGACCATCGGCAGCGACCAGATGAACTTCAAGGGCCACCCCATGGTGATCGTCCACACGATGTTCAAGAAGCAGACGGTGGGCCTGGCCGTGTTCTTCAATCACGCGCACCAGATCTCCGGCCTGCGCGTCGTCCCCATCCAGTAGATACACGCGGAGCGACCTGATGCAGCTCATCGGCATGCTCGATTCACCCTACGTGCGGCGCGTGGCGGTTTCGCTGCAGGCCCTCGGCCTGCCCTATACGCACCGCTCGCTGTCGGTGTTCCGTACCTACGAGCAGTTCAAAGCCATCAATCCGGTCGTCAAGGCTCCGACCTTCGTGTGCGACGATGGCACGATGCTGCTCGACTCGACGCTCATCCTGGATTACGCCGAGACGCTTGCGCGTCCGCGCTCGCTCCTCCCGGCCGAACCGGCCGCGCGCGCCACGGCGCTGCGCACCGTGGGACTGGCACTCGCGGCCTGCGAAAAATCCGTGCAAATCGTGTACGAGCGCCAACTGCGTCCGAGCGAGAAGCAATACGAACCCTGGATGCAGCGGGTGACCGAGCAGCTGCAAGCGGCCTACCGGGCGCTCGAGACCGAAGTCTCCGCGATGGATGCCGCGCCGAGACTCACCGCTGCGACGATCGCCACCGCGGTGAGCTGGCGATTCACTCAGGAGAAGGTGCCGGAGGCGCTCGAGGCGGGCGCGCATCCGCGGTTGCGCGCGCTGTCGGGGTGGGCGGAGGCGCAGCCTGAGTTCCTCGCCGCGCCGTTCGACGACACCACGCTGCACGTATGAGCAGGTGCACCGGCGCGCTGCGCCGGTGCACCTGCTCGGGTGAACTCAGGCGGCAGCGCTCCTGCGCCAGGACTCGCGCGTCTGCATGCGCTCTAACCATGCCCGCAGATGCGCGCACTCACCGAGGGGCAGCTGAGCCTCGGCTCCTGCGCCCAATGGCGCTGCGATCGCCAGATCCGCCAGCGTCAGTGCCGTCCCGCTGAGCCACTGCCGCTGCGCAAGGTGTTCATCGAGCACCGCGACGAGTTCGCGCACCTGCAGATCGGCACGCGCGACGATGCCCGGGTCAGGTCCTCCACGCCCCAGCAGGGGCTTGATCACGCGCTCAAAATTCAAGTCGCGCACCGCCGGGGACAGATGGTAGGCGCTCCAGAAGAGCCAGCGATTGACGTCGGCTCGCGGTTGCGGCTGCGGCGGATAGAGCCGTTGGTCCGGCGTGAGCTCCGCCAAGTACTGCATGATGGCATGGGATTCCCACAGCAGGAACTCCCCATCCTGCAGCACCGGCACGCGATGGTTGGGATTGAGCCGCAGGAACGGCGGCTGGCGCTGCTCACCGTTCTTCAGATCGACGACGATGAGTTCGACGGGCGCACCGAGTTCGACGGCGGTCATGACGGCACGGCGGGCATTGAAGGCGAGGGGATGGTAATAGAGGCGCATGGGAGGACTCGTTGAGTGTGCGAAACGGAGCCCGAAGATGCGCCCGGGCAGTGACAGATTCCGTCAGCAGCCCTCCGCAGGCACCGCGCCACGCTGACGGAGCTGTCCGCGCCACTCGTTCACCAGCTCGCGCCGCGGTCGCGGGTAAGGTTCGTTCAAAGATTCGAGCTGCCCGATCCGATCGGCACGGAAGTGGCGAAAGCCGGCGCGCAACTCGCACCAGGCGGCCAGCACGCGCGCCCCTTCGAAGAAGGCAAGCGCAATCGGCCAGACCTGCCGCTCGCTCGCTGCGCCGGCGGCATCCACGTACCGGAACCGCAGCTTGCGCTCACGGCGAATCGCCTCGCGCAGCGCACCCAGGAGCGCCTCCCCGCCGGCGTCGGATCCGATGCGCGGCGCCCACAGCCCGGTCTCGGCCATCCGCTCGCGCAGGTCGCGCGGGGAGGCCGTGGCGATCTTCGCCAGCACCGAGTCCCCGGCGCGAGCAAGCCCAGCGTCTCCCTGCGCACGCACCCAGCGCGCCCCGAGCACCAGCGCTTCGAGCTCCTCTTCGTTGAACATCAATGGGGGCAGAAAAAACCCACTGCGCAGCACGTAACCGATACCCGCCCCGCCGTCGATCGGTGCGCCGAGCCCGATGAGCGTCTGCACGTCTCGGTAGATGGTGCGCACGGACACCGAGAGCCCCTCGGCGAGCTTCGCTGCGGTGACCGGCCGCCGGTGTGCCCGCAGCGCATCGAGCAGCTCGAACAGCCGCGCGGTCCGGCTCACTCGGTCTTCGGCTCCGTCCGGTACCCACCGCGCGTCGCGGCCATGCGGCGCGCCGCGGCACGCAGCAGCCAGGGAAAGAACCGCTCGAGAAAAACGAACAGCTTGCCGTGCCCGGTGATGATCACTTCGCGCTGCCCGCGGGCGATCGCGCGCAGCATGGTGCGCACCGCGTCCGTGCGTGCCATCACCAACCAGCTCGGAATGGGCTCGGCCGCCTCGGCATGCAGACGGCCCTGGTTGTCGACGCGACGGATATCGCTTTCGACGAACCCGGGGCTGATCAGCGTCACGCGCACGCCTTGCAGCGCCAATTCAGGGGTGATGGCGTTGGCGAGCGCACGCACGGCGAACTTGCTCATGGCGTAGGGCGAGGTACCCGGTGAGGCGATCCACCCCGCCACGCTGCCGAGCAGAACGAGTTGACCCTGTGATTCGAGCACGGCCGGCAGCGCAGCTAGCAACGTGCGCAACACGCCAAACACATTCGTCTCGAACTGCCGACGATAGTCCTCGACCGACAGTTGTGCGAAGGCACCGACGACACCGAAGCCGGCGTTGGCGATGACGATGTCGAGCCGACCCCAGCGTGCGATGGTCTGGGCTAGCGCGCGCGGCGGATCCTCATCGCGAGTGACGTCACAGGCGACAATCAGCGGTTCGACGCCGCCGGCCGCCAGGATCTGCCCGCGCAGTTGCTCCAGCCGATCGGTGCGGCGCGCCGCGAGTGCCAGGCGTGCCCCTGCGCGAGACAGCTGCAGCGCCATCTCCTCGCCGATGCCCGAAGACGCCCCGGTGATCAGTACGACCTTGTCGTTGAAGTGTTCTGCGACGCTCGCGGTCATGGTGCACTCCGTCTGCGTTCTGGATGCGCGGCCGGCCTCCTTCCCCGAGGCAGCCCTACCCCGCCCCGTCGGCCGTCCCGCAAGAATATGCGATTGGGACGTCCGGGACACGCCCCCCAAGCGGGCCATTCTGTGCGATAGTTATTTCCGGTAGTGGCGGCCGGCCGGCGGGGGCCCAGGAGCTGCTGCCCCCCGGGGAAGTTCGGGCACCGGCCTTAAGTCCCGGGCGCCGCGGCCGATTTAATGCCGAATGACGCACGAACGACGCAATCTGTACCGGATCCTCTACGTTCAACCCGATGCCCCGCCCGAGGTGATCACGGCCGTGTACCGCTGCCTGATGAGCCAGCTGCGCGCCCACCCGGATCTCGGTGGCAATACCGAGGTGGCCGCACGCATCAACCAGGCCTACCAGGTGTTGCGCGATCCGGTGAAACGCAAGGCGTATGACGACAGCCGCCGCCCTCTGTCCTCCCGGGCCCACCCGAACGACGGCGAAGTGCGCCGTACGGCAGCGGCCACCGCGGGTACCTGCCCGTTCTGTGCCGCCCCCGTCCCCGCGCGCATCGAGGCAGAGACCCGCTGCCGCCGCTGCGCCAGCCCGCTCGCCCCCGTGGCCGCGGAGCTGGCCACGGCCCGCGAGCCGTTCGGCAGGCGCTCGGCGCCTCGGGTAGAGAAAAACAGCCGCGTCACCGTGCATGCCGCCCCCGATGAGACCCCGGTCTCGGCGGTGTTGCGCGATCTCTCGGCGAGCGGCGTCAGCCTGTATACGGCGGTGGCCGTGCGGACGGGGCGCAACATCCGCATCGAAGCGCTCGGCATGGATATGGTCGCCCACGTCATCAAGACCCAGCCGAGCGACAAGGGCTGCCTGGTGCGGGCCGTGTTGCTCACGGCCCTGTTCAACCGCAAATCGGGCGTATTTATGTCCACTAGCGCCTGAGCGCGCAGCGGCAGAGGGAAAAAGCGCGACCGCGGTCACGGCTGCCAGCGCACGGATTTGACGCCCCGTTGGGCGTGCGCCTATACATTTTGGCGACGGACTAGGAGAGCACGATGCGCGTTCTGGTCGTCGAAGACGACAACAATCTGCGCTCGGTCCTGCGGGACGCCATGGAGCGCAGGGGCTGCGACGTCGAGGAGGCCGGTGACGGCGCCGAGGCGCTGCGGTGCATGGCTGCGCAGCAATACGACGCCGCGATCGTCGATTACCAGCTGCCGCCGCCCGATGGACTCGAGATCCTACGCCGGTTGCGCGCCGTCCAGCCACGCTGCGTACGCGTGCTGATGTCCGGCGCACTGGACCTGCCGGTGGTGATGGGCGCGGTGAACCGCGGCGAAGTTTCCCGGCTGATCGCCAAGCCGTTTCATCTCGATGCGCTATTCAGCGTGCTCGAGGAGGCGCTCGCCGAACGCGGCCGGCTTGAGCAGATCTACGGACGCGCCCAGCAGGATGGCGTGGATCAGCAGCGCCGCGAACTCGACGCCTGCCTCGGCGGCGGCATGCTGCAGCTCGCCGTGCAGCCGCTCATCGAGGCCGGGACCGGCGAGCTGCAGGGCTACGAGGCGCTGCTGCGCAGCCGCCACCCGACGCTCAACACCCCGCTGCGGGTACTTGGGGCGGCCGAGCAGCACGACATGCTCGGTCCGCTCGCCGACTGGATCGCGCAGGCCGCCGCAGACTGGCTGCTGAAGCTGCCGACCGGACTGCTGTTGTTCATCAACGCCCACCCGCGTGAGCTGGCAGACCTGCCCGCCGTGCAGCGACGCTTCGAGCCGCTGCGTACGGCCGCAGATCGGTTGGTCATTGAGATCACCGAGCGCAGCAACTTGCTGGAGGAAACCGACTGGCGGGCCGCAATCCTCTGGCTCTCGCAGGCCGGCTTTCGCATCGCGATCGACGACCTGGGCTCCGGATACAACTCGCTCGCGGTACTGGCGGAGCTGCAGCCGGACTTCCTGAAAGTCGACATGAGCATCGTGCGCAACATCGACCGCGAGGAGCGCAAGCAGCGGCTGGTCGAGTTGCTCACCCGCTTCGCCCAGGCCACCGGCAGCCGCGTGGTGCTTGAGGGCATCGAAACCGAGGCCGAAGCGGGCACCGCGCGGCGGCTCGGAGTCGATCTGCTGCAGGGCTATCTGTTCGGGCGGCCGGCCCTGAGCCTGTAGTCGTTCAGGCCGCCGGCGCATCCCCCGGCGGCACCAATGCCGCACGCAGCTCGTGCAGCCGTGGCGGCTTGGTGAGCACCCGATCGACGTACGGGGGAATCTCCCCCTCCTCCACGAGCCGGCGCCCCCAGCCGGTCAACAGCACAACGAGCGTCTGCGGGCGAGCGCTCTTGACGGCTGCGGCGACCTGACCGCCGTCGACCTGCGGCATGCCGAGGTCCGTAATCACCACCTCATACGGTTCACCTGCACTCAGTGCGCGGCGAAACGCTTCGATCCCCGCCTGTCCGCCGTCGGCGGCGCTGACGACATGGCCGTCGGCACTGAGCGTCTCGCGCGTCGACTGGATCACGATCGGATCGTCATCGACGAGCAAGATGCGCCGGGGCGGCACCACCTCGACGGGGCGGACCCCGGTCACGCTGCCGGCATCGTCGCGCATCACCGGGAAGCTCAGCGTCACGCAGGTACCTTCACCCGCAGTGCTCGCGACCTCGATCTCCCCGCCGTGCCGCTGCACGGTGCCGTAGACCATGGGCAGCCCGAGACCCGTGCCGCGCTCACCCTTGGTGGTGTAGAAAGGCTCGAGGCAGCGGCTGCGCGTCTCCTCGTCCATGCCGACCCCGGAGTCGGCCACCGCCAGCTGCACGCACCCGCGCGCCCCGCCATCCGCCGCGGCCGGCACGAGCAGGCGCGTCCGCAACGACAGGCGCCCACCCTGCGGCATGGCATCGACGGCGTTGAACACCAGATTGGTGAGCGCATCGCGCAGCTCGCTGGCGACGCCCGGCACGGGCGGCAGCTGCGACTGCAACTCGGTCTGCA
>JAJZFQ010000045.1 GCA_021805275.1 Pseudomonadota bacterium | reverse complement strand
CCCGGGCATCGGTCAGTTGTTCAGCACCACGTAGACCCGATTCACGGTGATCGTCCCGCTCGAGCCGTACAGCCCGTTGGCCCAGATCCCGAGCACCGAGGCGGTGCTGAGGTCCGTGTTCAGCGCGCTGGTGAAGTCGCTGAAGGTCCCGAAGGTATCGACCGAGTCGCTCGACTGGTGTGCGATGGCGAAAGCCAGGTCCTCGCCCCCGTCATCGCTCGGCTCGGTCGAAGTGCTCGAACTGCTCGAACTGGTGGCGGTGGCGGGGATCAGCGTCACGCCGCCGCTCAACGTCGAGGCGTCGATCATCGTCTCCCCGATCCGGATGGTGTGGGTCGTGGCACTGGCGAGCGCCGGCTGGCCGATCACCAGCTGCGTGGAGCTGAGCGCGGTGAACGCCGTGGTCGTACCCGGGCTCGTCCAGTTCGCCTGCAGCGCGGCATGCGCCTGGGCGTAGCTGACCACCGTGGTCGCCGCGAAGTCCGGCGGTGCGGTACCGATCTGTGCGGTCCCGAACGGGGTGACGAACCCGGTGAACTCGACCGGCAGTCCGACCGCGAGCACGGTGGTCGAGAAACTCGAGGGGATGCCGACCAGATAACTCGAGGCAGTCGCGTCGGTGGCCGAGCTCGCCCCGGTCCCGGCGAACAGGAGGGACCCGGCATCGACCCCGCCGAGGGACTGCAGGTTCACCGCGATCGCCCCGGAATTGGGTCCGATGTACAGGCCCGTGCCGCGGGTCGGCTTCATCAGTGCGGTCCCGCTGGTCGCATCGAGCGACGTTCCGGTTGCGTTCGAGCTCAGCGTTCCGGTGAAGCGTACGCGCTGACCCACGGAGAGGTCAGAGGGGCTGAACGTTCCGGTCTCGCCTTCGGCGCTGACGCTCGTGCCCGAGCCGATCGTGACGGTCACCTGGTGCGTAAAGTGCAGGTCGTCGTCGCTCTGGGTGTCGCCGCTGCTCGAACTGCTGGAGGGCGGCTGGTAGACGAGCGCGTTGTCCACCGTGAGCGTATCGGCGGTGCGTGCCGCCACGGTCCCGATCACCGCATCACCCGAAACGCCCGCGACGCTGGTCCCGGCATGCACCACGCTGGCGGTGAACGTGTTCGCGGTGGTGTCCCAGGTGCCATACGCGGTGGTGAGCGTGCCCATCGAGAGTCCCTGCAGCGCGCTCAAGCCCGCCGAGCCGGTGTAGCTCGTGCCATTGATGAGGTAGGTGGTCGAGGCGTTCGTGTAGACGGTGAACTGCCCGAAGTCGTCCTGGTCATCGGCGAAGGGCCGGACATTGACGACGTAGTCGCTGCTGCCGACGCTGACGCTCTGCAGCGGACCGCGGACATGGATCTGTTTACTGCTCGCCGGCGCGAGGCTCGCGCTGAGCACCGGGTTGACGGTGACGGTGATCGGGTTGGCGGTGAGGTCCACGGCATTGGAGGCCGCGAGGTTGAAATCGAGCGCGAGGTTCGAGACGGTCCCGTCGGTGATCACGAGCGGGGCGCTGCCGAACGACAGCGTGACCGTGATCGGAGCGCTGATCGGGCTGTTCGTCGCGCCGTTGATCAGGTCCGCTCCCGGCACGGTGACATTGCCGCTCGCCGTGCTCACGACGATGTCCGCGGTGCTGTAATCGAGCGTCAGCTTCGCGGAGGTGTAAGTGCCAGGGGGCAACTGCTGTGCACTCAGGACTTCGGACAGGTTCACCAATTGCGCGAAATCCACCTGCGAGGTGGTCGGTACGGTCTGCACCACCGTTCCGTCGGCGCGGGTGAGCGTCAGGGAGTCGACGGTGACGATGTAGCTGACGAAGTCCCCGGGCGCATCCGTGAGAGATACCAAGGCCGTCCCGCAGCCGCTGGTGCACGGGGTCTGTTTGGTCGAGGTGGAAGGGCTCACGGCCGTCGAGGGGCTCATGCTCGAGCCGCCGCAGCCGGCGAGCGCGAGCGCTGCGGCCACGAGCAGACCGGTCAGTAGATGTTGGGCGCCCAGGGTCCAGGCCGAATGGGAACGCACGCGTTTCATGGGAGTGACCTCTGCAAGGGAGACTGTGGAGGCAAACCGCAAAGCTGGCTCGGCGCGGGATCATGCCGTACCGGGCGCAGCGCGATTCACACCGGGTCATAACGCCTGGTGGCCTGAGACGTTGACGGTGCACCGGCGGCGTTCGTGTACCCGCCGGCAATGGTGCCTCAGTCGTATACGCGACGATAGACGTCAGAGAACAGCGACAGTGGGGCGTCTCTGATCGGAGTCAATCGCCCGTGATGAGCAGATCCATGGCGGCAACGATCGTTTCCCGGTCCTCGGGAACGGCCGCAATCCTTGCGCCCAGCTGCGTCTTGGCGATGCCGGCAAGCGCCGGGGTGACCAGAATATAACGTTCTCCGTTCACCCGGAGGGCCGGTGTGAGCGTCGCCAGGGGCGCTCTGGAGAGCGTCTGAGACTGAGAGAGCGGGATCACGACTCGAGTGCGCAGGTCCAGAAGCAGGTCCGACTGTACATCGAGCAACAGGGGAAAAATGTCCCGAGTGGTCGGGTGGGTATTGCGATAGACGTCACACTGAGCCATCAGAAGCCCCGCACGTCGTCTCAAGAAGACTCCGTGCTCGGCGACATGCTCATTGTAGGCTGCGATGGCCTGGCGATTCTCCTCCAGCCACTTGCGTTGGCGCGCTTGGTGTATGACGGAGAGTGCCGCGCTCTCCAACACGGCGGACAGGTTGATCCCGTGCGCACGCGCCGCTTCGAGCACATCCACGCGGATGCTCAGGTTGACGGCCCTTTTGGTGGTCGCGCTCGTGGGGTACTTCAGGGTCAGATCTCCCCCGGCATGGAGATTCAAGATGCGCATCAAGTATGCGCATCAACTCAAAGCGATGGACGTCGCTCGATCAGGCTGAGGCCGCGGGGGGCGCCCTCAGCCGGTCCCTATGAGTCCGCGTGCGCGCAAGACCTCGCGCATGGGCGCGAACGCGAACTCCCGCAGCACCCGGTGCAGTCGTGCCTCGCAGCGGTGCAGGTTGGTGTAATGGCGGAAGCGTGACAGCGCACCGACGCGGATGCGCGGCTGGTCGGGATCGATCTCCCAGGGATGCAGGTAGAAGGGGAAGGCCTGGCCACGCCCGTTGATCTGGCGCAACCCGGCGCGCGTCAGCCAGTACGGGAAGATGCGGAAGTACCCGCCGCCGCACACCGGCACCTTGGTGCCGAAGACACTCGCCGGGACCATCGGAAATTCCACCAGCGTGCGGCCCGAGGGCGCCGTGAAGTGCCCGGGCTCGGGTGAGGCGTCCGGAATGCCGTAGCGGTCGTGCCGGATCGGGAAGATCGAGGAGTCGTAGGTGAATCCCAGGTCGATCAGCGTATCGAGCGCCCAGAGTGTCTTGCGGATGACCGAGAAGCTCGCCGCCCGGTAGCCGAGCACCGGCTCACCGAGCGCCTCCTCGAGCATGTGCTTGGCCCGGGCGGTCTCTTCCCGGAACACCTCCGGGCTCTGCTCGTAGATCAGTTGATGCGAATAGCCGTGACAGGCGACCTCATGGCCGCACTCGGCAATGCGCCGCACCAGCGCAGGGTAGCGCTCGGCCACCCAGCCCAGCACGAAGAAGGTGCCGGCGACGCCGCGCTCCTCGAGCAGTCCGAGCAGCCGCTCGGTATTGCGCTCGACGCGGCATTCGCGGCTCGACCAGGTGTCGCGCGAGACGGCCGAGGCCAAGGCGGCGACGTGGAAATAGTCCTCCACGTCGATGGTGAAGGCGTTGAGCGGGCCGTGCGGGCGCGGGCGGGCGGTGGGGCTGTCCATGGGGCGCCACTGTAGTGGATTTGGGGGACGAGGGCAGGGGGCGGAAGGCTAAAACGAGAACGGCCCCTTACGGGGCCGTTCTGCGCGACACGGGGTGTTCGAGTGACGGGCTGGGATCCGCCGATCAGCTCTGGCGCGCGGCGCGACGGCGGCGGTTGATGAACAGCGCGCAACCGAGGAGGCCGGCGGCGAACAGGGCCAACGCGCCCGGCTCCGGGACGCTGGTGCCGCCACAGTTGTCCGTGCACACACCGTCAGAAGTGACTTGACCAAACGTCGTCCCAAAGCGGAACACCACGTTCGAGATCGTATCGCTGGAGCTCAGCCCTGGGATGTCGAGGGTGTAGGAGCCGGACTGGTTAATGAACGGATTGTGTGGGCGGTTCCCCGAGATGCTACCCATCGCTCCGGAGTAGATGTCTTGACTGTCCGGCGGACCGATGATCAGTTCGGCCGCGCGGGCCCCGCCGTTGACGTTGTAGCAAATCTCGCACAGGTCGAAGCCGGAGGTGCTGCTCTGCAGCAGCCAGGTCGTCGCGCCGCTGCCATCCGAGTAAAATGTGCCGGTGGTGTTCACATGGATGAAGTTCGCCGAGCTGCCGCTCAGCGACCCGCTCGAGAGCCCGTTGCTCAGCGTGAAGCTCAGTCCGCTGATCAGCTGCGCCACCGTGATCGGGTTGGGCTGGCTGTCGGTCAGCACGATCTGCAGCATATTGCCGCTCAAGGAAAAGCTGGCCGAGGCGGAAACGGGGTTCCCACCGGCGGTGGCGCCGGAGGCCGTCTGGAAAACGATGGGTGATGCGCTCGAGGCGCCGGCGGCGAGCAGGCCGGCCAGACCGAGGATTCCTGCGACTGCCATCGATGTGAACTTGCGCATGGTGCGTGCCTGTGAGGTTTGAAACCGTGAGCGACTCACGTTCGGGCCCATCGCCCTGGCGCGATGCCGACCCCAACGATCGTTCTCATCACGCTCGAGCACAGAGCAGCAAATAGCGTGCCTGATTTGCGACAAATCCAGAGTGCCTTCGGAATCATGGAGTTGGGGATGATGAGGCGCGAGCGTACGGACGGGGAATGCTCGTGTGTAAAAAAAATCGACGAATGATGAGGCCCGGAAGAGGGTGCCGGGGCTCAGGCGGTGGACTTTGCCGCCCGCTACAGTCGCTGAACGTCCCCGTGCACGCGCGGTCGTGGTGTATGCCCACCGAGCCGATGAGCCGACCAATGCCCCCAAACGAGAACGGCCCCTTGCGGGGCCGTTCTGCGGGACACGGGGTGTCCGAGTGAAGGGCTGGGATCAGCCGATCAGCTCTGGCGCGAAGCGCGGCGGCGGCGGTTGATGAACAGCGCGCAGCCGAGGAGGCCGGCGGCGAACATCGCGAGCGCACCCGGCTCCGGCGCCTGCACCAGGGTGGTGTCGACGCTGTAGGACGGGTCGTTACCGGTGGCGCTGGCCGAGAACGTATCGACGACCGTCAGCGAGTACGAGCGGATGATGTTTCCGATCGGGCCACCGCTGGTCGTGATGCCGAGGCTCGGCTGGCTCAGCGTGAGCGAGCCGATCATGTTGCTCGAGCCACACAGACTGCCGAGTGTCGTCGAGCCGGTGTCGTTGCAGAAGTAGTTCTGACCATTGTTCATGGAGTCGAAGAACGCGGAGGTCGTGGCGACGCCGCCATTGACGTTACCGCTGAACTGGACGTCGAAACCATTCGGGCCGACCGGCGTGGTGAAGCCGGTGGCACTGATGGCGATCGTCAGCGGACTCGAAGAGCAGCCCGTGCCCGGGACGCCGGAGCAGGTGACCGAATAGCCCCCCAGATCCAGGCCGACCAGATTGTTCACGTACGGCGCGTAGCTGGTGCCGCCGGTGCCGCTGGTGATGCTCCAGCCATTCAGCGAGCCGGTGAAGGACACGCTCGAGGGAAGGCCGGTGTTGCCCATCAGCAAGCTCGTGCTCTGCCCGCCGCTCGTGATGACCATCTCGACGGGGCCCGCGAACGCCGTACCGACGGCCATCGTGCCGGCAAGGGCGGCGATGATCCCAAATTTAGAGAAGCGATTCATAATCCGAACTCCTGGTGGGTATTAGCTTCACAGGCCAGAGAGAGCAAGCCCCATGCCAACCGAATTAAATATAAAAAAATCAATGAGATAAATGTATTCGGCTCAGCATTTAGTTGAAGACTGTAAAGAATCCCGACGACTACAGAGTCTTGGTCTCGGCAATAAGTTAATCCGCTCCGACGATACGTCAAACGGATGCCCGGATGAGGGGGTCATCCTCGGCCGGGCTCATGCTCACGGTGGTAGCGGTGGATGGTCCACAGGCAGCTTTCCATCAGCGAGTCCTTGCCGAGGCGGGCCAGCACCTGCCGGCGGTGCGCCGGGACGCTCGTCTGGGCCAGCCGGACACGGGCGCGCGCAAAGTGATCGAGCTGGTGACGGTACTGCCAGAGCAGCTCGCGCGCGGCCATCTTGTTCTGGTGCAGCTCCCACACCCCCAGGACCAGGGCCGGCAGGCCCAGGATGAACGCGAGCGCATTGCCGAGGGAGATGCCGCCCGCGAGCGGTAGGTCCCACGCCGAGCGGCCGGCCAGGATGATCGCCGCGATGGTGAGCAGAATGAGGGCGAACAGGACTCGGCGCAGGCGCAGTGTGCGCCGCCCGATGCACTCGAGGTGGGTGACCTTGCGGACGAAGTAGTCGTGCTGGCTTTCGAGCCACGCGGATTCCAGGGCGGCGAGCGACGGATCGTGCACCTGGGGCGCGGGGCACTCGGCCGGCCGGCCGAGCCCGGTGAGCACGCAGGCAAACCAGCCGAAACCCTCGAACCGGTTGATCCCGACGAGCGTGAGGATGTCCTCGACGTCGACGAACGGGTCCGCACCGGCGACCGAGAGGTAGAACTTCACGCGCAGCGTCTCGGCGAGCGCGCGGTACATCAGGTGCTTGCTGAACCAGTGGCGCCCCTCGAGCAGGAAGAAAATGCCGAGGCCCGAGAGCAGCACCAGCAGATAGGCGATGAGCAGTACCGGGCTGGCGACGAACTTGTCGTACGCCAGGTAGGCGAGCCCCATGGCGAAGGTGGTCAGCGTGAAGAAGACGAACAGGCGATCGGAGCGCACCTGGTAGTGCACGGCGAGTGCATCGGCCCGGCCGTACTGCGCATCGATGCGCTGCAGCCAGGTGCGCGCGGCGCTCGCCCTCGGCAGCGCCTCCGGGGGCAGCGCGTTCAGCAATGAATTCGGGGCGCGGCCGGGTGCGCTGCGCTGGCGCAGTTCGAGCGAATCGCGGTGGTAGGTATTGAAGTCGATGAGCTGCGCCTCGAGGCGCCGCGGCATCGACGCCCAGCGCTGCAGCACGTCATCGCCGAGACCCGACAGGTAGCAGGGGGCGGGCGGCGCTTCCCATTCGGGCGGCGCATCGCGATCGCGCGCCGCCGCGATCCAGAACACCAGTTTGGCGTCCGGCTCCGGCTCGTCCGCCGCGTCTGTGATGCGCACCGGTCGGTGCTGCGGTCGCAGGTCGGAGCGCAGGCCGAGGTAGCGCAGGACGGTATCGGCCGTTCCGCCGGGCAGCGCCGAGGGTTCCCCATCCCACACCGCGAGCAGCAGAGGGCACCGCCCGATCAGCGCTCGGGTCAGGTTCAGATACTGCAGATCGCTCAGCGCTTCGGCGCTTGGCGGCCCCTCGGCGGAGAAGTCCGGCGCCAGCGGCAGCTCCGCGCAGCGCACCTGGGGGTGGGCGAGGAGCGTCGTGAGCTCCGCGCGCGCGGCCGGTTCGAAGTCCGCTGCGTAGTGCTGCAGAGGCCCCGGGAGGACGGCATCGACGCCGAGACCGCTCTGCAGCGCGATCCGCGCCGCCAGCAGATCGGTCCCGCTCGCCATGCCGGACATCACTCGGATTTCGGTCTCGGGCAGGAGCGCGCGGATCTGCTCGAGAAACGCTCCGATCGCCGCGCCCACCCGCTCGGTCTCCTCGGGGTCGAGATCGCGGTGCCCGGAGACGCCGATGACGAACGGCGCATCGGCCCACGCGCCGCTCAGCGGGCCGTCCTCGGGCGATGGCAGGGGATTCGACTCCGCGGCCGGCAGGGTGGGGGGACGGTCGGAGTTCATGGTGCGATGCGTATCGGATGACCCGCCGCCGCGCCGAAGCGACTGTGAGTCGATTCTGTATCAGTTGTGAAACGCTGGCAAATGCGGCGGCGCGGCTTGTTCCGAGGCGTCGGGAGCCCGGCGGCACCGTCGGGCGGCCATGGACTGTGCTTCTGCAGCGGCGTACCATGCCGCGCAAATAACAAGGGTCGCTCAGTACCGGGCGGGTCCGTAGATGTGCCGCGTTCAAGGGGTATTGCCGAAGGTGATGTCTGTCCGAGACTAGGACGATTGCCGATCCACCGCCGCCCATGACCCACGCTGCAGTGCCCCTGCTGTCGGGAGCCGTGCTCGATGAGAATGCTTGGGAGGATCTCCTGAGCTTCATCGAGGATCGACGGGTCATCCCGATCGTCGGTCCCGAACTGCTCATGGTGAACGTCGAGGGCCGGCCGCGGCTCCTCTATGACTGGGTCGCGGAGCGGCTCGCCCAGAAACTCAACGTAGATGCCCGTGAGTTGCCGCCGCACTACAGTCTCAACGACGTGGTGTGCCTGTTTCTCGCCAACCGCGGGCGGCGCGAGGAGGCGTACGTCCGGTTGCGCGGAATTCTGAAGGATGCCGAATTCGAACCACCGCTCGCGTTGCGTCAGTTGGCGGCGATCAGCGATTTCGATCTGTTCGTCTCGACCACGTTCGATGGACTGCTCGAGACGGCGATCAACCGCGAACGGTTCGGCGGGCTTCCCTCGACCGACGTGATCGCCTATACGCCGAATCGCGTGAGCGATCTGCCCGCCGAGCGCGAGCGGCTCACCCGCCCGGTGGTGTATCAGCTGTTCGGCAAGCTCTCGGCCTCGCCGAGCTACGTGATCTCGGATGAGGATCTGCTCGAGTACCTCTGCGCGCTGCAAAGCGAGCACCTCGCGCCGGAGCGGCTCTTCCACGAGCTCGAACACAATCACCTGCTGGTGATCGGCAGCAGTCTCACCAACTGGGTGGCGCGGCTCTTCCTGCGCATGGCCAAGCGCCAGCGCCTCTCCGCGCCGCGCGACGTCGGGGAGGTGCTCGCCGATGACCACACGCTCGAGGACGAGCGGCTGGTGCGATTTCTGCAGCAGGTGAGCATGCATACGCGCATCTACCGCGGTGCGGAGCGCTTCGTCGCCGAGCTGTCCGAGCGCTGGCAGGCGCGCCGGGCACCGGCGCCGGGTGCCGCGGGCAATGGCGCCGGCCCGGCGCGCTTTCTGCTGCCGGCGCGCGAGATGCCCGACAACGCGGTGTTCATCAGTTACGCCCGCGAGGACCTGCCGGCAGTGCAGCGGATCAAGGCGGGACTGGAGGCGGCCGGCGTCACCCCCTGGTTCGATCTCGATCAGCTGGAGGTGGGCGATGACTTCGACCGCAAGATCCAGCGCAACATCGGCCGCTGCTCCTACTTCATTCCGGTGATCTCCGCCAATACGCAGCGGCGCCTGGAGGCGTACTTCCGGCGCGAGTGGAACTACGCGCTCGATCGGGCCCGCAACATGGCCGACGGCGCGCTGTTCATCCTGCCGGTCACGCTCGATGCCACGGGCGCGGCCGATGCGATCGTGCCGGAGCGCTTTCGGGCCCTGCACTTCACCTCCCTGCCGGACGGGACGGTGACCACGGAATTCGCCGCCCGTCTGGCCGAGCTCACCCGGGCACGCTCGGCATGAGCGAGGCTGCGGACGGCACGGCCGAGCAGGCGAGGGGCCCGGCAACGGTCGACGCGTGCAACCCCTGGCTCGGACTGGTGTCCTTCACCGAGGAGACCCGCGCCTACTTCCATGGCCGCGATGAGGAGGTTGCCGAACTCGCCCGGCGCGTGCAGCGCCGGCGCCTGACGGTGCTGTTTGGCAAGTCGGGACTGGGCAAGACCTCGATCCTGCGCGCGGCACTGGCACCGAAGCTGCGCGAGCAGGGCTACTGTCCGGTGTACGTGCGCATCGATTACGGGCGTGAGAGTCCCGAGCCGGCCGAGCAGATCAAGGACGCGATCCGCCGCGCCGCGAACGTCTCGGGACATTGGACTCAGGTCGGCGTGTCCGCCGCTGGGGAGTCGCTCTGGGAGTTCCTGCACCACCGCGACGATGTGCTGCGCGATGCCGCGGGGGCGGCGCTGATCCCGCTGCTCATTTTCGATCAGTTCGAGGAGCTCTTCACGCTGGCGCAGAGCGATGAGTTCGGTCGGGCGCGCGCGACGCGTTTCATCGAAGAGCTCGCCGATCTGGTCGAGAACCGTCCGCCGAAGGCGTTCGAGGCGCGACTCGATCAGGACGACAGTGCCGCCGAGCGATTCGATTTCGAGCGCACCGATTATCGCGTGCTGATCTCGCTGCGCGAGGACTACCTGGCCCCGCTCGAGAGCTTGAAGAAGACCATGCCGAGTCTGGCGCAGAACCGCTTGCGGCTCGGACCGATGCGCGGTGAGCAGGCGCTCGAGGCGGTATTGGTGCCGGGGCGCGGTCTGCTCTCCCCCGAGGTGGGCGCCGAGATCGTGCGCTTCGTCGCCGGTGGCGCGGAGCTCGAGCATGCGGAGGTCGAACCGTCGCTGCTCAGTCTGATCTGCCGCGAGCTCAATGACACGCGTCTTGCGCAGGGCCGCGAGTCGATCTCACTCGATCTGCTCGCCGGCTCGCGCGAGGGGATCCTCTCGAACTTCTATGAGCGCTCACTCGCCGACCAACTGCCCGCGGTGCGGCGCATCGTCGAGGACGAACTGCTCACCGAGTCGGGTTTCCGGGAGAACGTGGCCGAGGAGACGCTGCTGAAGCACCTCGCAGCCGCGGGCGCTGCGCCCGCGGCGCTCGCCCAGCTGGTCAATCGCCGGTTGGTGCGCATCGAGGAGCGGCTCGACGTGCGGCGCGTCGAGCTGACGCACGATGTGTTGTGCGGGGTGGTCAAGGCGAGTCGCGATCAGCGCCACGAGCGCGAGGCGCGCGAGGCCGCCGAGCGGGGGCTCGAGGAGCAGCGGGTCCGTGAGCGTGCGGCACGGCGTGCGCTCACTCGGGCGCGCGCCATCGCCGCCGGCTGCATCCTGCTCGCGGTGGTGGCACTCGCCGCCGCGGCGTTCGCGTTCCATGCCGAACGGCAGGCCGAGCGGAGCCGGCGACTCGCCGAGCAGGCCCGCTCGCATGCCGAGCGGCTGCTCGGATATCTCGCCGGGGATTTCGATCGCGAGCTGCAGAGTTTCGGCCAGCTGAAGATCATCGCGGAGTTCACCGAGCGGCAGATCCAGTATTTCCATGATCTGCCGGCGCAGCTGCGCAGTGCCCAGACCGTGCGCTACGGCGCGCTCGCGCTGATCGAGCATGCCAAGACGCTGAACTACCTCGGCCGCTACGGCACCGGCACCCGCAACATCGAGGAGGCCATCGGCCTCCTGAAGCGGCTGAACGCGGGCCGGGATCACTCCCTGGCGACTCAGGTTGCGCTCGGCCGCGCCTACACGGTGCGCTGCGCGATCCTCTTCGCGCAGCAGCGCAACGGCTTTGGCGCCTGCCAGCGTGCCGTGGCGCTGCTGAAGCCGCTCGCCGAGCAGCCGAGTGCGTCGCTCGAGGCTCGCCAGGCGTATGTGGAGACGCTCACGCGCATCGGCTGGGCGGAGCAGACCTATGGCGTCGATTACGCGGGCGCCGCGCAGGCGACGCACCAGGCCATGCAGATCGCGGGCGGGCTCGGCGCGAAGTCGCTGCGCAACCTCAAGATCAGTGCCGATTACGCCTTTGCCGGCGCCTGGCGGACCAACGCGCTCGTGAACCTCAACCGCAATGCCGATGCGCTGCGGGTCGGCCGGAAGGTGTTGACGGTGGCCGATGGGGTGTTGGCGCAGCGTCCCTGGTACCGGCTGACCCTGAGTGCCAAGGAGATCACCGACGGGTGGCTGGTTGCGGCCGCCGATGGTGAGCTCGATCCGCGCGCGGGCCAGCAGTTCGCGCTGCAGGAGCAGCAGACCGCACGGGCGTTCCTGAAGCTCGACCCGGGAAACGTGGACATGTGGAACAACCTGGGTCTGGCCCTCACCGACGTGTGTGTCCCGCAGTGGGCGCAGGGGCGGCTGACTCAGGCGCTGAGCTGGTGCGGCCGGGCGTTCGAGGCCTGGGCCCACGTCGCCAAGAGCCTCAATGGCGGTTTCGTGGTTCAGATCCGCTACCTCGCGACCCGGATGGGAAACTGGCAGGCGCGCGCCGGGCATTCCGATGCGGCGCGGCTCGCCGCGGCCCGCGCCCAGGACCTGTTTCACGCGATCGCCGGGCGGGTCCCGCCGAACCGCGGCGGTTGGTACGAGGTGCGGCTGGATGAGACGGCGGTGCAGGCCGAGGCGCGCTACGAGCGCGGCGACGCGGCGGGCGCGGCCGCGATGGCGGGGCCGGCGATCCACGCACTGCGCTCGGCGAAGGGATTGAAGGGCGCCGCGCAGCTGGCGCAGGCCTATCTGCTCTATGACTTCTCGAGCGTATACGGTCGGGCCGAGTATCAACTGGGGCATTATGCGCAGGCCGAACGCGCCGAACGGATTGCCCTGGCGCAGAGCAACGCCGTCGCGCCGTTCGCACCCTCCGTGCTGGCCGAGCAGCGCGATCGCGCCGGAGTGTCGACGTGGCTGGCGCTCGCGCTGGCGCGTCAGGGGAAGCAAGCCGAAGCCCGGCAGCGCATCTCCCCGGTCGTGACCTTTGAGGAAGGTCTCCTGGCACGGGATCATGGGGATGTCTGGGTGCCCTATGAGCTGGCCCGAGCGCTCTATGCCCAGTCTCTGGCCGACCCACGCCACCGCGTCGCGCGGCTCGCGAGGGCCGCGGGCCTACTGGATCATCTGCCGATCCGCGTGCAGCGTCTGCACGACGTGCAGCTTCTGCGGCGCCGGGTGGGCCAGGGGCGCTGAGCGACCCACCGACGCCTGCATTCGGGCGTGAGCAGTCTCCAACGGGGCGAGGGTCCGAGCCGCTCGAGTGCGACCGGGTTCCGCCACCGGTGGAATGCGCCCCGCGGACCGCAGAACGCCGCCCGAAGGCGGCGTTCTGCACACGAACGTCCGGGCCTGCGCCCGGGTGCGCCTCAGGCGCGCTGGCGGCGGCGCGAGAGCGCCCACCCCAGTCCGGCCAGTCCGGCGGCGAACAGCATGAGCGCCCCCGGCTCGGGAGTCTGGACCGGGGGCGTGCCACCGTCCTCGAACAGTGCGCCGCTCGGAGCGGTGGCGGAGATGTCGACGGACTCGGTATCCGGGTTCGGCACGCCCAGGAATCCCGCCACGACGCTGCCGAGCTGCAGGCCACTGATGCTCAGCAGCGGGCCGTTCATGCGGTGTTTGTTCGGCTCAAGGGTCACACCACCGAGAAACGTGAAATAGACGTTGTACCCGCTGGCGCCCGGATCGACGGATTGGGTCGAGCCGAGCCACGCGCTGAGCGGGTTATTCGGGCTGGCCGAGATCCCGAAATAATTTTGCAGCGTGCCGCTGGTCCAGGCTGTACTGCTCTCGGGCGCAACGACCGAGCTCGCAGACGCCGGATTGCCGCCGATCGTCCAGTTGATCGTGTACGAGGACGGGGCAGTGGTGTAGTTGTTCGGCACCAGCACGGCAACCGCAAAGATACCGCTCGTCGGTCCGTGCGAAATCCAGAAACCGAAGTTCGGGGAGGTGTCCGTGGTGGGGGTGACGGTGCCGTTATCCGTGCACGTCGGGGTCGAGCCATAGCAGAAGGCGTGCAGGGGACCTGCCGAGGCGCTCATCGCACCCAGCAATCCGCCGAGGGCCACGAGGCTCATCCACGTTGATTTCCAGTGCCGCGCCATCGCCATCTCCTTACATGCGCTCTGCGCCCGGGGCCATCAGAGCAAGACTGTTGTCGACTGGAGACATTTAAGCAACATTCGTGCCGTACGCCGGAATATATAATGAAATCAATTGAGTATGTGGCTATTGAGCCTTTCGTTTTGACTTAATCAAAGAATGCAGTGTGCGCTGTGTCAAAGATTTCGACACCCATCGCGCAGGCCGCGGCACCGATGCCTCTTTGCCGATAGCGCGGCTGGTCGCCCGTTCTATAATCTTCCGCGGTCTCGAATCATCGCGTGCTTGAAGGAGAGTGCAGTGCGCCTTCCCGGGGTCTCTCGTTTGAGCGTTGCAGGGTGGGTCGTTTGTGCTGCCGCCGTGGTGTCGCTGACCGCCTGCGGCGGGGGCGGCAGCAGCGGCTCGGGCAGCGGATCCGGCGGTGGGTCCGGAGGGGGGCCGCCCACCACGTATACCGTCGGGGGCACGGTAAGTGGCCTGACGGCGACCGGTCTGGTCCTGACGGACAATGGCGGTAATGCGCTCACCGTCGCCTCCGGCTCCTCGACGTTCACGTTCACCCAGGCGCTGCAGTCGGGCGCCGCCTACGCGGTCGCGGTCTCGGCGCAGCCGACCGGCGAGACCTGCGCGGTGGGCTCAGGCTCGGGGACGGTCTCGGGCAATGTGACCACGGTGACGGTGACCTGCCAGCCGCTCTATACCATCGGCGGCCAGATCTCCGGTTTGACCGCGAGCGGTCTGACGCTCGACAACAACGGTGCATCGGCGCTGACCGTGTCGTACACCAGCGGGCAGTCGAGCCCCGTGAGCTTCACGTTTGCGCAGAGCGTCCCGGCCGGGACCCCATATGACGTGACCGTCGGGTCGCAACCGACCGGGGAGACCTGCACGGTGAGTGCGGGTACCGGCACCGTCTCGGCGAATGTGACGACGGTGGCGGTGAGCTGTGCGGCGCAGACCTTCACCGTGTCCGGGACGATCGCGGGACTCGTCGCCGGCGGCCTCGAGCTGCAGGATTACTCCGGCGGGCAGACGCTGTCCGTCGCGGCGAATGCCGCCAATTTCGCGTTCACCCAACCGGTGACCTATGGCACCAACATTGCGGTGACCATCACGCAGCAGCCCTACTGGAACTGGTGCACCGCTGCCACGGGTAATTTCTCCGGGCCGATCACGGCCAATGTCACGCAGGAGAGCTTTACCTGCGCGAGCGCCACCGCCACGAGCGGTGCTGCGGCGTCGGGGCAGACGTACAGCAGTCCGGCCGAGATCGCACTCGACGGGAGCGGCAACCTGTATGTCGCCGATAGCGGCAACAATCGGATTCTCGAGATCAGTGCGAGCGGCACGGTGACGACGCTGGTGACCAATAGCGCCGGCTTGAGCGGACCGGAAGGGGTGGCGGTGAATGCCGCTGGCTCACAGCTCTACGTCGCCGACACCAATAACAACCGCATCGTCGCGGTGGCCTTGCCGAGCCTGGCGGTGACGCCATTGGTGACCTCGGGGCTGAAGCTCCCGGCGGCGGTCGCGGTAGATCCGGCAAATGGCGACATCATCGTCGCGGATACCGGCGACAGCGCCATCAAGGAGGTCACATCCGCGGGTGTCGTGACGACGGTGGCGGGTGCCAGTAATGGCATCAGTGCGCCGGAGGGCGTGGCAGTGGATGCTTCGGGGAACATTTACGTCGCGAATACGGGCGCCAGCAATGTGCTCGAGATCTCCTCGAGCGGCACGGTGTCGCAGCTCAATGGAACGGTCACCGGCACCTTCAGCAACCCCTACGGCGTGAACGTGGATACGGCGGGCGATGTCTATGTCGCCAATACCAATGGCGCCGATGTCATCCAGGTGAGCGCCTCCGGCGTGGTGCGGACGCTGGCGGGCACCGGCACCAATGGCAATTGCGCCACGACGAATCCCGTGGAATTCGTCAATCCGTGGGGCGTGGTCGTGTCGAGCGCCGGTACGCTCTACGTGAGCGATTATGCCGGGAACCAGGTCTGCAAGCTGACGCCGGGCCCGTGATCTGAAGAACTCGTCCCACGGCACCGGCGCCGGCCCGGCGACGGTGCCGTCGGGCTGTGTGGCTGTCTTCGGATCCCCGAACTGCATTACGATCGCGCCGTGATCGCCTATCTCATCTGCGCCTGCGCGTATTTTCTGCTGCTCATCGCGTGCGTCACGCTGTGGCGCCGGCGGCTGACCGGTTCGGGCATCACCGCGGCGGTGGCCGCGGAGTTCGGCTGGGCGATCGTGATCGCCGTGCAGGGACACTTCAGCCCCGCCATCGAGGTGCTGGTCATTCCGGCGGAGTACCTGCGCGATCTGGCCTGGGCGCTGGTGCTGATTCGCTGTCTCAGCACCGCCGAGACCACCGGCGTCGGTCGCATCGCCCAGCGCACCCTCACGGCTCTCGTGGCGGTGGTGGCGC
>JAJZFQ010000070.1 GCA_021805275.1 Pseudomonadota bacterium | reverse complement strand
GCAGCACATAGGCCATCAGTTCATCCTGGCGGCGCAGATAGCAGTGGCCCCCGAACGCACTCTGCGCCAGCCGGGCGGCGAGCCCCGCGGTGCGCGTGTTCGCGAGCACCAGGTCGCTCCAACACGGGTCCTCTCCCAGGTGCGCGGCAAAGGCCGCCAGCACCGCCTCCTCGCAGCTGCGATCGACGATCAGGTCCAGGTATTCGGAGAACGTCGTGCGTCCTGCGTCGCGGAACGCCGTGCCGAGAAATTCCAACCGCTTGGCGCGCAGCCCCAGGCGATGCCGGGCGGTATGGCGAAACAGCGGCGCGAGCCCAACCAGACGGCCATCGGGGGCGTAAGCGGCGAGCAGATTCAGCTCGGCGCCGAGCGCGGCGCGATGCAGCTGCCACCACCGCCACTGCCACGCCCAGGACATGAACAGCGCATTCGCCGAGGAGCGCCCCAGCAGCCCCTGCCACTCGGCCCGTCCGGCGGTGAACTCGAGCTCCCCCCAGGTGCGCACCGAGAGCGACGCTCCCGCCTGCGCGACGGGCGGCCGCGCGGCAATCGTCTCACTGCGCAAAGCGGCGCGATTGCGGAAACTCATGACTCAAATACTGCGCCCGGCCGCAGCGAGCCGCGCTGGCTATTGTCAGAAATGAATTGGATCGTGGCTGTTATAAGTTATATTGACTTCACAGGCGCTTGCCGATCAAGTCCCTGACATATCAACTCGTTACGCGCTGCGTCTGACAATTGTCACGCGCCATGCAGCCGATCATGCGTATTTGTGTCGCGCCGGGTCGAGCCGGACTGCGCCCGGGGTGGGGCGCCTCAGCGTCGCGACTGTGGCATCACCACCGGCGCTGCCGCCATCCGGCCGGCGCGCCGGCGCGCCAACGCGCCGCGCAGTCCCTTGCCGTAGACGATGAGACGCAGCAGCAGAGCGAGGACTCCGAGTGCGATGAACGGCAGGTAGCCGATGAGGTGATCGACGCCACGTGCGAACGGGTCGTGCAGAAAATCCCTGAGAAACGCGAGCGCAATGTATTCCAGGCCGAACGTGAAGAGCCACTGCCGCGCCCGGGGGGAGAGCCGCGCGGCGAGCGCCGGGATCGAGAACAGCGCGAGCGTGTAGGCGAAGAGCAGGCCGACGCCGAAATAGATCGCCGAGGTGAGCGGAATCGGCTCGCGCGCCGAGATGGCGTACAGGCGCACGATCATCGTGATGTGCCCGAGCATGGCGGCGGCGAAGGCGAGCCCCAGCACGCGGGCGCGCCGGGCGAGCGGTTGGAAGCGGGCGCCGAACAGGCTCGAGAGCGCCCCGCCGGCGTAGGCCGGCCAGAAAAACGCGTAGGCCCAGCGCGCGGTCAGCTGCAGCGCCGTTACCGTGCCACGCTGACCTGCCCCGAGCCACACGAGCGCCGCGGTGGCGAGTGCGATGCTCCCGAGCAGTCCCGCGCCCATCCAGGGCGCCGCGCGCGATTGCACTGTCCGCATGGATTTCCCGCCACCCTGGCCTCACGTTCGGCCTCGCAGCATACCCCGCCCTGCGCCCGGCGAGCCAGGGGCGACGCGCTCAGGGCTGTAGCTGGGCGATCGGCTGCGGCTGGGCGACGAAGAAGCCCTGGGCGTAATCGATGCCGATGCGTCCGAGCTCATCGAGCACGGACTGCACCTCCACGCACTCGGCCACCGTCTCGATGCCGAGCGTGCGGGCCACCTGGCAGACCGCCTCGACCATGCTGCGGTCGACTGGATCATCCGCGATGCGCCGCACGAACTGCCCGTCGATCTTCAGGAAGTCCACCGGCAGGCTCTTTAAGTACATGAACGAGGACAGGCCCGTGCCGAAGTCATCGAGCGAGAACTTGCACCCGCGCGCCTTCAGCTCGCGCATCACGAAGGCGACGTTCGACAGATTGGTCACCGCGGCGGTCTCGGTGATCTCGAAGCACAGCGCCGCCCCGAGCGAGGAGGCCTCGACGCACTCCATGACGAACTCGATGAAGGATTGGTCGTTGAGCGAGGTGCCCGAGAGGTTCAGTGCCAGCAGCGGCAGCGGCCGGCCGGCTGTGCGCCACTCGGTGAGGAACTCGATCGCCCGGCCCACCACCCAGCGATCGATCACCGACATGACGTTGTAGCGCTCGGCCGCGGGAATGAACTCTCCCGGCGGCACCAGCCGCCCGTCGTCATCGCGCAGCCGCACCAGCAGCTCGTTGAAGGAGACCGCGTCGCGCTGGCGCACCTGGCGGATGGGCTGGAAGTACAACTCGAGGCGGTTCTCCTCCGCCGCGCGTGTCACGCGTGCCACCCAGTGCATCTCGCGGTGGCGCGGGTGGCTCAGGCCGTCGGCCTCGTAGAGGTGCACGCGGTTGCGGCCCTCGTCCTTGGCGGCGTAGCAGGCAATGTCCGCCGCGCTCATCAGGTTCGCCACGCTCTCGGTGTCGGCGCTGATCTGCACCAGCCCGACGCTCGCACCCACCGAGAGCGTGCTCCCGCACCAGCTGAAGCGGTAGTCGCGGATCGCCTGGCGTACGCCCTCGGCGATGCGCGTCGCCTGCTCGATCGTGCAGCTCTCGAGCAGCACGCCGAATTCGTCACCGCCGAGCCGCGCGATGGTGTCGGCGGTCCGCACACGCGACTGCAGCAACCCGGTGATGTCGCGCAGCAGCCGGTCACCGGCCTGGTGACCGCAGGTGTCGTTGACGACCTTGAACTGGTCGAGGTCGATATAGAGCAGCGCGTGCATGCTCTCGCCGCGCTGGGCGGTCAGCACCGCGGCGTGCAGACGATTGTCGAACTCGCGCCGATTGATCAGGCCGGTGAGCGCATCGTGGCTCGCCTGGTAGGACAGCGCGCGCTTCAGCCGCCGCTCGCGCGTGACGTCGTGGAACACCATCACCGCGCCGATGACCCCTCCGGCGCGGTCGCAGATCGGGGCGGCGGACTCCTGGATGGCCACCTCGTGCCCGGCGCGCGTCACCAGCACCGCATGCTCGGTGGCCGCATCGCGACGCACCTTGCCGAGCACCGCGAGCAGCGGGTTGGCAATCGGCTCGCGCGAGATCTCATCGATCAGCGTCAGCACCTCGCCGATCGGGCGGCCGCGGGCCTCCGCGAGCTGCCAGGCGGTGAGGTTCTCGGCGACCGGGTTGATGTACTCGATCCGCCCGTCGGCATCGGTGCTGATCACCGCATCGCCGATCGACTGCAGCGTGACCTGGGCGCGCTCCTTCTCGGCGAACACCTGCTGCTCGGCGTGCTTGCGCTCGGTGATGTCGGTGATGGCCCCCTCGTAGCTGACGATGCGCCCGAGCGCATCGCGCACCGCGCGAGCATTCTCGAACACCACCACCGGCTGCCCGTCGCGCCGGCGCAGCGTGAACTCGGCATTGCGGATCTCGCCCTGGGATTCGACCTGGCGGATGAACTGGGCGCGATCCTCCGGATTCCAGTAGAGCGTCGCGACGTCCGTCATGGCGTAGAGCTCCTCGGCGCTATCGAAGCCGAGCATGGCGACGAACGCCGGGTTCACCGACTTCAGCCGGCCGTCGCGCCCGCTCTGGTAGACGCCCTCCACGATGCTCTCGAACAATCCGCGGTACTTCGCCTCGCTGGCGCGCAGCGCCTCCTCGGCGAGCCGGCGCGCGATGGCGATGCCGGCGATCTGGGCGGCGTGCGCCACGATGCGCAGTTCCCGCTGGCCCGGCAGTCCCGCGCTGGCGTGAAACACCCCGAGCGAGCCCAGCACGCGCCCGTCGGTGTCCTTGATCGGCGTCGACCAGGCCGCGCTCAGGCCGGCCGCGACGACGGCCTCGCGGTGACACTCCCAGAACGGATCCTTGCTGACATCCGCCACCAGCACCTGGCGGCCAAGACACACAGCCGCGGCGCACGAGCCGTTGCGGATGTCGATGCTGCAGTGCTCGAGCGGCGAGCGCAGCACCGCGGGCATGCGCGGCGCCACCAGGTAGGCAAATGAGCGTCCGTCGGCGGCGAGCACGGAAATCGCGCCCACAGTGCCGACCCCGACGGACTCGATGAAATGCGTGACCGAGGAGAGCGCCTCGGCGAGCGGCACATTGGCGGTGAGCTGCTCGAACACCTCGCGCTCGGCACGCGCCACGCGCTCGGTGAGCTCCGACTCGTGTGCCCGGTACGCCAGCTCCGCCGCCTCGTCGGCCATCAGGCGCATCGACTGCACGATGCCGCGCCGCTCGGCATCCATGGCCTGGAACTGCTGACTCACGAGCCTCAGCAGCACCCCGAGGTCCGGCAGCGTGGTACCGCTGCGCAGCCGCGCCTCCTTCACCAGGCCGAGCAGGTGGCGGTGCAACCCCTCATCGGCGCCGAGTCCGAGTTCGGCGCGCACGATCGTGGTCGAGGCCGTCGAGGCCGTCGAGGGCGTCGACTCGCTCTCGCTCGGTGGCACGTTGGTTTCGGGGGCGGGCATGGCGGCGGAAACGTCGGCAGCGCTCAGCCGCATCTCGGCTCGAGCACGGGCGATGGCAAGGCCCCAGCACCACCGCGCGGCGCCGGCCAGAGGAAGAGCGACCCAGTCTGCATGACGTTATTGGTTTTCCAGGGCCTACCCTAGGGGGAGGTGTGGATTTGACAGTAGCGCCACCTGTACGGAACCGCACCCAGCACATTGAAAAACCGTGAAATTCGCCCCGTTTTAGACAGCACAGTCCGGGCTCGGCTGAGCGCCTCGGCGCAAAAAACACTAATCACGTCGCAGTATGACCCCAGAGGTGCGCCTTAAACTGTGCCTGCGGCCAATTTCTGGGGGTTGGAATGTGATAGCGCTTGAGGGCCCTATGGACTGGGCTCGCTGCCTGTACGGCGATTTCCGGGTGTGCGACGACAGAGCAAGGGCCGAAGGTCGCACTTGCGGCACCTGACGAGGATCAGCGCATTGCCCTCACCGTGGACAACCCGTTGACGGGCTCTACCGGTGACGTATGGGGTCTCAGCGGAACGGCGAGAAACGATGGCTCCGATCTCGCCACCTGCATGCTCACGTTTGACATCATGGATGCGAGTGGAACCAAACTGGGTGATGCCCTTGCATCAACTGAGGGCCTACAGTCCGGCCAGACCTGGAGATTCCAGGCAACGATTTCCGTGCCGTCTTCGCTCAATTTCGATTCGATACAACCGGGCCGAGTGATGGCAATACCCCAGCCGGACCACTGAACTCAGCGTTCACGTGCAAGAGATCGCGGACCGCCTCCAGAATGCGTACTCGTCGGTCCATGAGCGCAGATGCGCGACATCATCGAACTCCGCCGCCGTGAACTGCGGCAGCTTTCCACCAACGGGGCAAAGCCGGGCGAAACGTCCCGCTGCCGCAGGCGCATCGACGACACGTTCCGGGCGCAAGCGGCTGTGCGCCCCGACTGCAGATTCGTCGCCGGAGGCTCGGCCTGGGCGACCACAGTCCGCTCAGCCGAATTCGCCGGCTGCGCCATCCTGAATTTCTCTTCAGGTTCCTGACAGGTCGGCTTCAGGTTCCAGCGCTACTCTCCTTTGGTCCGCATCGAGCCGGCTTCCGGACCGACCAGTGCCCCCTGCGACCCTAAGGATTTCGAGTCATGAAAAAAGTCCCCACGACCCTCGCCGCCGCGGCGACCGTCTCGCTGCTCGCGAGGGTCGCGCTCGCCAGTTACATGCCATCCATCGGCACACCAGTGATCGGCGCACAGAGCTACGGACAGGATCTGGTCGAGCGAGTCACAGCCGCGCACCACAACGTATCGGCGCTGACGATCTACATTACCCTCCCCGGAGCCGCGGCGGCTGAGGCGATCGCCTCGACGAGCGGTGCGGTCGGCCGGCCGCTGCCCCCCGCCGCCGCAGCAGCGCAGCGGGCCTGGCGCGCTCAGTTCCGCTACCGTGCGGGGCAACTGCATGCCATCGTGCCGCTGCTCGATGTATCCAACCACCGGGTCGGCATGATGACCCTGGACCTCAAGGGCGGCAGCAGGCCCGTACTCGAGCGCGAGGCTTTCGCGATTCGCGCCTACCTGCAGCGCAACACCTCATTCGCGACCAATCTCGTGCAACAAGCCCGTTGGGACCCGAATCTGCCGCTCAACTCCTACGCGCAGAAGCTCGTCGATGAGGCACTCGCCCGGCACCCCAACGTGTTGATCATGGCCATCCATGCGGCAACCCCGAAGAACGCCACCCCCGAGATCCTCGGGTCGAATATCGGACGCATCGGCAAGAAAGACGACAGCGACGATGCGCGCGTCGTGAACGACGGCAAGACGAATCTGGAGAACAACAGCGACCTGCATCGCTTCGAGGTCGAGCTGCCCCTCGAGGATGCAAGCGGCAAGCGGATCGGGGCACTTGGAGTGGTCTTCCCTCTAACCGGCAACACAGATGAAAAGGCGTTGCACGCCGAGGCGATTCGAATCCGCGATGAGCTTGCCCGCAAGATCCCCTCGGCCGCTCGGCTGGTTGAAGTCGTTAATTGATGCAACGGAGCCGCACACCATGACGGTACGCCACTGGCTGACGCTCGCGAGCGTCGCACTATTCGGCCTTCTGTCCGCAATGGCAGCAGTCGCCGCCGCCGCGCAACCCCTGGTGCTGCTCGGTCGCACGAACTTCCCCGGTTATAACGGCGATGTGGACCACCTGTTTGCCGACCTGCAAGAAGACAAGCTGTTCGTGGCGGCCGAAGACCACGGCACGGTCGAGGTCTTCAACCTCAGGACCGGCCGCTTGCTGAAGACGCTTACGACCTTCAAGACCCCGCATGCATTCTTTCTCGTACCCGGCACCCACCGGATCATTGTGACCGATGATTCCGGACCCCGGATAATTGATGATCGGAACGACCAGTTGATCGGCCGCCTCAAACTGCATCCCAGCGCCGGATCGGACACTGAGTATTACGATCCCTCGAGCCGACACCTGTTCATCGTCTCTGGGGGTTCTGATGTGCACATGACGCACTGCTGGCTGAGCGAGATCAATCCGTGGACGGGTCGTGTACTGCACCAGCATGAGTTCGATTCCGCCCATGTCGAAGCGCTGCGCGCCGAGCAGCACGGCGGGCGGATATTCATCAATATCGCGGATCGCAATGAAGTGGAGGTTCTGAGCAAGCGGACCCTGGGCGTGCTTGCGCGTTGGCCGATCGTAGGTGCCAAGACCAATCTTGCGATGTCGCTCGATGAGGCACACCATCGCCTGTTCGTGGTCACACGCAACCCGACCCGGCTGCTGGTCCTCGACACACGCGACGGTAGGACAGTGGCTTCCCTGCCAGTGCCGGCGATCAATGACGGAACCGAATTCGACGTGGTGCGGCAGCGGCTCTATGTACCGGGCGCGGTGGGTCAGATCGGCGTCGTGCAGGAGATTGACCCGAACCACTTCCGCCTGATCGCCGCGATCCCCAGTGCGCTCGGCGCGAAGTCATCGACCTACGTGCCGCAGCTGAGCGAATTGCTTCTGGGCATCTCGCCGCAATACAGCAAGCCCGAACTCGCCGGCATCCTGCGCTTCAAGGCACACTGACCGATGCGGCCGCGGGATTCACTCCGCACGGCGGATGGTTCAGGAACTGGCAACCCGCGGGGCTCTTGGATCATAGAGCATCAGCGCAGTCGCGCTCAGCGGTGCCGGATGGGGCGGAGCGCGAGGATCGCCGAGCGGGATCTCGAACACGACGTTGAGTCCGCCGCCGGCACCACCCGGCTCGGCCCAAATGCGGCCCCGATGCAGCGTGATGATGCTGCGCGCGATCGGCAGCCCGAGTCCGCTGCCCTGTTCATCCGTCGCCGCGCCACTCGATCGGGCGAAGCGCTCAAAGATGCGCTCCCGCTCTGTCGCAGGGACGCCTGAGCCCCGATCCTCTACACTCACGCGCCACACACCCGAGCAGACCACGGAGCGAAGCGTCACCAGCCCGCCCGGCGGGGAGGCATTCAAGGCGTTGATCAGCAGGTTGAGCAGCACCTGTCGAATCCGCTCGGGCTCGAACACAACCGGTACGCCGGCATCGCATTGCAGCTCGAAGCGTCGGCTCCGGTGCTCGGCGAGCACTTGTGCGTCCTCAGCGAATGCGCCAAGAAACGCATTCGGGCATTGGGTCCTCACGCGCAGTGTGACCGCACTGGTTTCAGCGCGAGCCAGAAACGCCAGATCCTCGATGATGCGGTTCAGGCGGGTCAGTTCCTCGAGCTGCATCTGCACGGCCGCCTCATTTGCCGCAGAGAGTCCTCCCTTCAGGAGCAGCTTCTCGGCCTGCAGACGAATCAACGTCAGCGGCGTCTTGATTTCGTGGGACGCCTCGGCGGTGAATTTACGCAGTGTCTCGAAAGCGTGCTCCAGGCGATCGAACATTTGATTGAGCGCAGAGGCGAGCTCGGCAATCTCATCGCCAGCCTCTGACTCTGGGATGCGCTCGTTAAGGCTGCCGGCACCGAATCGACGGACGGTGTCACGCATGAGCTGCACCTTGCGCGTGGTGAGCCACCCAACTGAAAAGCCGGCGAGCGCACCGGCAGCGAGCATCGCAACGAACAGCACCGAGCAGATCGCGACGAAATGCCGTAAGTCAGCGGAGACCTTCCGCAGGGACACTCCGATCGCGAGTTCGAACGGCGGCAGATCGAACATCTCAATTCTCAGCGGCCCGAGCCCGGACATCCGGGCGTCGTAGCGATGCAACGGGCCCGTCTCCGGGAGCGAGCGTGCACGGAAGCGTCCCCCACTCGGATCGTGGAGGTGCCCGGGGGTACGCAGGCCGATATAGAACCGGATGGACCCATCGTTGGACATTTCCCGGATTGTCCGGCGAAGCTCGCGGGCTGTCAGATGCCGATCGCCGGATGCGAGCCGGACGCAGATCTGCCGGTATTCCAGGGTGATGCGTTGATCGAGCCCATGGAGCAGCACGCTCTTGTACAGTGGGTAACCGACCGCGCCGAGCACTGCCACAGCGACGCTCGCGATGAGCGCACACGCGGCGGCCAGCCGTACGCTTAAAGTCGGACGCATCAGAGCAGCTGATAGCCGACGCCGCGCACGGTCTTGAAGAAACCCTTCTCGGGACTCTTGCTCAACTTGGCGCGCAGGCGGCTCATGTAAACATCCAGCAGATTGGCCTCCAGGTCGTACTCGCAAGCCCAGATCTTCTCCGAGATCAGAGTCCGGGCGAGCACTCGTCCCGGGTTGTGCATGAAGATCTCGAGCAGAGCGAACTCCCGCCGGGTGAGATCGACGGGCTGCCCGTCGAGGTGCGCGGTTTGACTCAGCAGATCGAGACGGATGCCACGGTGTTCGATGACCGTCGCCTTGATCCCGGCGCGGCGCCGCAACTGCGAGCGCACCCGGGCGAGCAGTTCCTCGAGGCTGAACGGCTTAGGGAGGTAATCATCCGCCCCTAGATCGAGCCCTCTGATCCGCTCCTGCAGCGCTGCCCGCGCGCTCAAAATCAGTACCGGCTCGTTGAAGCCGTTGCTGCGCCACGCCCGGAGCAGTTCCAGGCCGTCACCGTCGGGCAGCCCCAAATCGAGGATGATGAGATCAAAGACGCTGTTGCAGAGCGCATCGCGCGCCGCACCGCAATCGCCCGCACAGGCGACAGTGTAGGCGTGCTCCATCAAGCCCTGGCTGAGCAGTTGGGCGAGACGCAACTGGTCTTCGACAATCAGAATCTTCACGCGCTACGGCTCCGCGATGGCGCTCTGCCCGATCCCCGGCAGCGCGCGGCCACCCCACACCAGACCGGTACCACCGAACCGAATCGTCCGTTCGTCGCCCGCCGGGCCCGCGGCGGGAGCTGCCACTCGGCACCTCCCGGCGCCAGCGCATGCCTCGGGGCGTGCGCCGACTACTCTGGCGAGTCTCAAACGCGCACCGGCTGAGCGCTCAGCCCGCTCCGCCCCCACCCAGCGGACCCGCACGGTTCCGGCTGCGGATTTCGCCCCGAGCGTTCCCAGATGACATGTGCAGGACTGAACGACCTCAGCGCCCCCTCGCCAGAACGATGACGTTGTGCGCAGGGTGCGAGGCGCTAAGCTCATACGCCTTCGCAACCGCCGCAGCGAAGCTCGATGAGGCGCCCGCCTGCACGATTCCGCTGACTCGGATCGCAGCCACCGCCGGATCGTCGATCACGATGCGCTGATGACTGTAGCGATTGAGTTCGAGTGCCGCCTGGCCAAGCGAGGTATTGTCGAGCACCACCTCGCGGTGTTCCCAAGCCATCACCTGCACCAGGCGCGGCCAATCGATTCGCGCCGCCCGAGTCCCCGCAAAAGTCACGCGCTCCCCGGGGGAGAGCGTCAATGCATGGGCGACGCCCGAGGCCGCAAGTCCCCCTGACAAATCGGCCGACACGGCAGCATCGCGTCGGCGCGCCCCTGAAGTGCCCGCGCGCACCGCGGAAACGGTGACCTTGCCCTCGAGGAGCGTCACCGCCAGAACGTCCCCCTCGCGCCGGACATCGAATTCGGTGCCGAGATCGCGGATGAGATGACCCGCCGCGGCGACGACGAACGGCCACGTGGCGCGGTGTCTCACTGCAAAATACGCCTGACCGTCGAGCAGCACCACGTGCCGCGCCAGCCTGCTGTAATGAACGATCAACCGCGAATCGGCATCGAGGCTGACGCGGGTCCCGTCCGCGAGTGTGATGGTGCGAAATTGGTCGATGCCGGTTGTCACAACATCCGTGTACTCGCCGCGCACGAATCCCTGCCCCATGAAGGCAACGACGATCATCGCAAGCAGCGCCCGGGCCAGGCTCAGCCGCGCGAGCGCCCTTGGCGTCGTGGTGCTTCCGGCGCGACTCAGGCGGGCGGTCTTTTCCCAGATATCCGTCAGCACCTCGAACGCAGCGGTGTGCTCCGCATCCGCCTGCAGCCATTGGCGCAGGCCCTCCTCCACTTCCCTGGTGCGATTCGGTCCATGCAACCGCGCGATCCACGCCGCCGCCTGCGCTCGCGCAGCCGGCGACGGGCGACGCTTGCCGGTGTTCTTTACGCTCATTCCCGCAGACTCAGCTCAGCCAGAACAACGAGGGCCTTGGCCATATGTTTCTCAACCGCGCTGACACTGATCCCCAGTCGCGCGCCGATCTGTGCATAGCTCATCCCATCCAAGCGCTGCATGAACAGCACTTCCCGGGTCCGCGGGCTCACTGCCTCAAGCGCCGCCCTCATCCTCATTAGACACTGCTGTCCCGCCAGGACCTCATCGGGTCGCGGAGCGCAGTCGATCAATTGCGTCAAATCTGCCGCGGCGTCATCGCAGTAGAGCTCCCGATGCGCATCGCGGCGCGCATTGGCCGCCAGGCGCAGCGCGGTGCGCATGAGAAACCCTTCGGGTCTGCGCACCGCACCGCCCCTTTCGCAGTACTCCTGCATCCTCAGAAACGCTTCCTGGATGAGATCCTCCGTCTCGGCCGGTGAATTGCCCCGGCGCAGCAGCACTCTGCGCAAGGCTTCCTGAAGGGCTTTCAGACGGATCGTGAGCCAGCGGTCCCACGGCGCCGGGGCCGCGGGGGTCGCGCGACTGACGCCTGCCAAATCGGAAGGCGATGCCCCGGCGGCAGTGCGCATCGCTTCGAGAAAGGCGGACCGCGCCATCGGGGGGGGCGTCGCGGCCTAACCAGCCCGCACAATCGCGCTGACGCACCGGGCCGCGCACTCGGTGTGCGGCGCCTGCGCCAATGCGGTGGCAACTGGACACAAATTCACCTTGCATCCCCTTCCCGAGAGCACGCGAGCAACCTGCAGCCTATCACGTTCAACGCGGCTACAATCCGCTCCCTGGGCTCAAACCACCGCCGGCGCTCTGTGTAATTGAATCCTGCCGTATCGCCTTTGCGAATCGCGCTCGCACCTGTCGCCGGCAATGCCATCCCCTCCCTGGTCGCACAGGCCCACGGCCGCCCAAGCGGGTACAACTGCTGCATTGAACCTCTGTGTCTCTCTGCTTCGAGCCGAGCGCGTGCGCCCGGGCCATGCCTCCACTCCAATTCGCGCCCCATTTCTTCTGCTGCGGCCCCAGCGCTCAGAACGAGACCGTCAGGTCCCCATAGACCAACCGCTCGATGGGCGAATACGTGCTGATATCCGTGGTCATGAAGGCATTCGAGAAGGCGTTCGGGAAATACGGCGGCGTGGCGTTGTTCAGATCGTCCACGCCGATCGCCACCACCACCTTACGCCCGCTGCCCTCTCGTCCAAATGGCCATGCGTACGCGCCGCGCAGATCAAAAGCGCTGTAATGCGGCACCTTGACGAAGTGCGGCCCTGTTCCGCCCGGCCCGGCATCGGTGACCGATGAGATGTAGGTGTTGGCGAGGGAAATGTCGAAGTGCCGGTAAACCCAGTCGATTGTCGAGTACAGCCGATACTTCGGCAGAGTACCGGCGAAGACGCCGAGGTTGCTGGCATTACCGGCATACTGAATAGCCGGATCGCCAAGTCCATCGGCAAAGCTGTATGAATCGAATGCCATGCCGTTCGAAGTCACCGTCCAGGTGCCGTAGCGATTCCAGGGCAGGATGTAGAGCGCTCCGAGCGTCCAGGATCGCTCACGCAACACCGCGAGATTCGTGAACCGGTCTTCCACGTAGATATTCTGGATGTTGCCGGGATTCGCAGCGAGGTACGCCTTCAGCGCGCCCGGTGTCGAGAACGGGTTGGTACCCCCGAAGTTCACGAAGTTACCCTCGCCGAGATTGCCAAAGAACGGCGAGGCCGAGCCGAGCTTGTTTACCGAATTGAAGATGTTGTTAAAGCCGATGCCGCCTGCAAATCCGTACAGGTTGATCGAGGAGAAATCCGCCGTCACCGACAGTCCGCGCACGACCTTCGGTCGGAAAACGAACCCGATCGAACGGGCGATGGCCACTGCGGGCTTTAGGCTCGGATTATTGCCGTCTTCGCCGTTGAAGGTCAGGCCGCCTTGCTGCAGACTCGGAATGCCGAACACATTCCCCGGTATGACGCCCGTGACCTGCCGCGTATCGTACGGTCCGTATGCCTGGAACATCGGTGGGGCGACGAAGGATTTGGTATAGGTCGCGTTGATGGCAAACTGGTTGTTGAAGGGCGCCCATCGGAATCCGAATTTCGGCGTGGTAGAGCTGCCCGCATCGCTGTAGTGCTCGAAGCGTCCTGCTGCCGTAAGTTCGAGCTGGTTGAGGCCGGGCAGCGCCATGCGGCTTGAGAATATCGGGATCCGCGTCTCAGCATACAGTGCGCTGTCGTTGCGCCCGTGACTGAAGGGGTCAGTGAACACCCCGCCGATCCAGTTCTGGTCGTTCCCGGTGGTCAGGCCAGTCGCCGGATCCGTGTTGCGCCCGTTGGGGTCGGCGTTGCCGTAAATCTCCTCGCGCCGCCAGCTCACGCCCACGGCGAGACTGAGGGGGCCCGCCGGCAGCGTCACGACGCTACCCACAGCGTGCGCATCCCAGGAGTAAAGCTTGCTGTCACCGTGCAGCATCTCGGTGCCGTAGAGCGCGGCGAGAGTCGCCGACGGATTGCCCGTCACGGCAAACGGGTTGAGCGCCGGCACGAGCACCATCCCGTTCGCTGCCGACAGACCGCCGTGCACGTTACTGTACGCCCCACCGGGTGTCGCAACACCACTGGCGTTATAGCCGCCGTCCACCGCCAGCGCCAGATTCGGCTTATAAATCAGATTCGTATCCTGCTCGCTCAGTTTGCTCTCGCTGTAGTCAACCGATGTCTGCCAGCGCCAGGAGCGCATGAGTCGACCTTTTAGCCCGACGGAGAGCTGATAGCCATCGGTCGTGTCAAACACGCCTTTCGGCCGATTCAGATCCGCAAACGTCGCCGTGGTGGCGCTGGTGAGCGGATCATAGGCCGAGCCCGCCGGCACGCTCACAACGGCGTTGGAAAACGGCTGTCCGCCGGTCTGCCAGGCCGTTGACTGAACTTTGTTCTGCGACAGCAAGATCTCGGCGAACGCCCGCGTATGGCTCCCAAAGAGCGGCTTCGAAGTAATGTCCGCGACGAAATTCTTGTGCTCTTCCTGCTGCAGGAGCATGGAGTATCGGGAATAGTCGAAGCCGTTCGAGAGCTGCGCCGGGCTGGTGGCATCGTACACTCCGGGAAGCTGCGCGTAGCTGCTTGCCGTAGCCGCGACACCCGTCGGCACCGGCGGGTAGCGCAGGCCCGGTGCGAGGACATAGAGCCCGCCGTCGACAACTCCAGGCAGCGCCGTCCCCGGGGTCACTCCATATTTCGGACTACTGAAGGCCCGAGTGTCCGCCCAGAGCGGCGAGGTCTTCGCGTAACTCACCGTCGCCGTGATGTTGAACGGACCGACATCTCCGCCGAGCGTGATGAACGTCGATCGGTCGCGGTAACCACCATCTGCCGCCCCGTAGTGGGTCCCGATGGTAACGCCGTGGTAGTCATGCTTGAGGATGAAATTGACCACGCCGCCGATGGCGTCAGAGCCGTAAAGCGAGGAGGCGCCGTCGGTCAGGACGTCGACCCGCTGCAGTGCCGCAGCGGGAACCTGGCTGACGTCGACGAAATCCTTGCTTCCCGTCAGGCCCGCAACTGCATCGATCGCGAGGCGCTGACCGTTCACGAGCACGAGTGTTGGCAAGTTGCGCAGCTCGATCTGCGAGCCGCCGGCGGTAAACTGATTGTGGTTCTGCGCGTTGCTGCTGCCGGCGTTGCTGCGACCGGCGAACGCCGGGATGGTCTTCTGCAGCGTGGCAAGCATGTCGCTCGATTGACCGGTCGCCACCAGAGCCGACGCATCCACGGTGATCACCGGCACGGCGACGGCATTTGGGTCGGTCGGAATGAGGGAGCCGGTCACGATGACCTGCCGAAGCGAGGCCTGATCGGGGGGAGCGGCATCCGCGACCGGACCGGCGTTAACCGGCGGCTGCGCAACACTCGCCCCGGGTGGATCCAGACGAGTCTTGGCTGGCCCGGAGGAGACCACTATCGTGCGGTCATTGACGAACTCGTAGACGAAGCCGGTGCCGGCCAGCAGGCGCGATAGCGCCTGGACTGCGGTCAGATCCGCCTCGAGTGGCGGAGCCGTATGCCCGCGGACGAGCCGGGGACTGAAGAGGATATTGATCCGTGCCTGCGTGCCCACCGCGCGCAGCGAATCGCCGAGCGACTGGGCTGGGAGCGCGAAATGAATGGAACCGGGCGTCGCAGCGAGCGCAACGCCGGTTAAGGGCAAGAATGCGAGCAGCAGCGGCAGCGAGCCGGAAATTCGGCGCATGATGATCCCCCTCGGCTGGCGTTCCATCGCCGTTATAGTCTCGGTACCCTACTGGGCTATAGGTAAAGACACGCCAGGGATCGAAATACCTCAGCACGGCTGCAGCACAGCAGTAAGCACCGCGCACTCCCCGTATGACCTGGCGAGCCTGAGCGCGTCGGGGTGAGCACGCCGGAAGGGGCGCCGCCGGGGGAAGCCGAGCGCTGCAGTGCAGAGCAACGGGGCGATACGAAGCCAGTTGTGAACGGTGCAGGTGGCAGTGCCTCGAACGCCTTGCCGGTATCGGCGGCATCGAACAGGTGAATCAGGCACTCAGACGGATCAAGGCCATTGGCGCGCTGCTAGTTCGGGAAAGGAGTGCGGCGGGGGCGCGGGCAGAGTGCCCGGAATTCTCAGTGCGCGGCATAGCGTGGGCATCCAGAGAACCTATGCCAGCGCCCAGAAGACCCGTCCGATCACGCCGCACGCACCGCGGTGTCCTACGTCGTTCTGGTGCCGCAAGGCGAGCGGTTAAACGGCATCGTCATCACGTTCGATGTGATGCAGAGCGAGGCGGCCTGCGCCCCCCGAAACGGATGATCAGTTCGCGCAGTTCGGGACCCTGCGCAGTCGGCCGATCGATTTCCGAGCTCGTCTGAAGCAACAACGCGTTTCGCTCGATCACACGCGCGGCATCAGGAGCCGGGGTGGAGCAAATCCAGCCAAGGCGGTAGCCCGCGAGCCGCGCATCCAGTCATGATTACCTGTGGCACGCAGGTGCCGGCATTTGCGCGTCCGTTCCCCAAGCGAGCAACCCGGCGCGAACCTGCGCGCCGATGAAGTACCGAGCGGTTTGCGGGTAGGCCTGCGTATTCCGGCGATTGTGACCGGCTGTTCCGGCCGAACGTGACCGGTGATTCCGCCGGGTCGGCGCTGTGAGGGTTTATTACTCCGATCGGTCACGTTCCGTCAACGGCAGCGTCGTTCTGG
>JAJZFQ010000304.1 GCA_021805275.1 Pseudomonadota bacterium | reverse complement strand
CACCCGACCACCTGTCCCGTCGACCCGGCACTCCTGAAGCGCTACGGCGACAACTACGCGCAGCCCGGTCACATGCCCTCCGATGGTGCGTTCATCTTGACGCAGTGGGCGCACGGGTCCTACATCGAACTGACTCGCAACCCCGATTACTGGCGCAATAGTCAGACCCGGCTCGCAGGGGTGCGCTACGTGATCGCCACCGACGAGAACGCCGAACTCGAAATGTACCGGGCCGGTGAGCTCGACATCATGGACGTCGTGCCACGCGCCGAGATCGGCTGGATCCACGCGCATCTGGGCGGCCAGCTGCACGTCGCACCGCAGCTCGGCACCTATTACTACGGCTTCAACCTCAGGCGCGCCCCCTTCAAGGGGCAGCGAGGACTGCGCCGCGCGCTCGCGCTGGTCATCCAGCGGCACCGCCTCACCCGGGACGTGCTGCGCACCGGCGAGCAGCCCGCCTACAGCTGGGTGCCCCCGGGCACGGCCGGCTATCGGGTGCAGGCGCCGGCCTGGAGCGAGCAGAGCCTCGCGGCGCGCATCGTCGAGGCGCGCCGCCTGTATGCGGCGGCCGGCTACTCCGCCACCCATCCGCTGCGATTCACGCTGCAGTACAACACCGGGGAGATCCATCAGGACCTCGCGCTCGCGATCGCCTCGATGTGGCGCACCGCACTCGGGGTGCGGGTACGCCTGGTGCGCGAGGACTTCAGCACGCTGATGCACAACATCAGCACCGGCGAGGCCACGATGTTCCGCTCCAGCTGGGAGGCGGACTACAACGATCCGTATACCTTCGCGCAGTACTTCAAGAGCGATTTCGGCATCAACATGCCGCACTATGACAATCCGGCCTACGATCGATTGGTCGATCGCGCCGAAGCGACGCTCGATCCGACCCAGCGCGCCGCGCTGCTCGAGCGTGCCGAGCGGCTGATGCTGCACGATCAGCCGATCATCCCGCTGTACTTCTACGTCAGCAAACACCTGGTCAAACCGCGAGTCACCGGCTGGTACGACAACCCCATGGATGTCACCTACAGCCGCAAGCTCGGCCTGCGCGGCCCGTCGCCCTGAGCGGCCCGGGTCAGCGCCGGGCACACGATCACTTTCGCCAGTAGGTGCGCGTGAACAGCACGATGACGCTGAAGATCTCCAGCCGTCCGAGCAGCATCGCGGTGGTGCAGATCCAGATCTGCGGCTCGGTGAGCGCATGCAGGTTCCACTGCGCGTGCCCGGGCAACCCGTAGGCCGTATTGTTCATCGACGCGACGGTCACGCGAAATGCCGAATCGAAGCCCATGCCGGTGAGCAACATGGCGAACACAAGCAGCGCCACGGCCATGAAATAGAGAAAAATGAACGCGAGGATGCCATCGGCGGCCCGCTCCGGAATCGGCCGTCGGCCGACGCGCACTGGTGCGACCGCACTCGGATGCACCAGCAGCTTCAATTCCCGCTCGGCCTGGCGGGCCAGCACGAGCGTGCGGAACATCTTGATGCCGCCACCGGTGGTGCCGGTGCTGCACACGATGCCGGAGAGAAACAACATCCAGATGGGCGCGAACACCGGCCAGCCGTGAAATCCGCCCCGACCCACCGACACCCAGCCGGTGGTCGTCGCCATCGAAATCACGTTGAACGCCGAGTAGCGCAGCGCGGTGTTGAAATTCGAGTAGATCCCGTCGAAGAACAGCAGCAGCGCCACGCCGGCGACGCTCAGCGACAGCACGATCGCCATCGCCTTGAATTCCGGATCATTGCGGTAGGGCTTGAGCGTCAGCCGTCGCAGTGCCACGAAATGGCGGGTGAAATTCATCGATGCGGCGAGCATCAGCACCATCAGCACCACTTCCACGGCCGCGGAGTGGAAGTACGCGATGCTGGCGTCGTGGGTGGAGAACCCGCCGAGCGAAACCGCCGAGAATGCATGGCAGATTGCGTCGAACCAGGTCATGCCGCTGACCCGCAGCGCGAAAATGCCTGCAGCGGTGAGCAGTACGTACACCAGCCACACCGAGCGGGCGGCCTCGGTGATGCGCGGTTCGAGCTTCTGGTCCTTCACCGGCCCGGGCGCATCCGCCTTGTACAGCTGCATGCCGCCGATGCCGAGCAGTGGCATCACGCCCATGGCCACCACGATCACCGCCAGGCCCCCGACCCAGATGAGCGTGCAGCGCCAGAAATTCAGCGAGGGCGCGAGCGAATCGAGCCCCGTGAACACCGTCGAGCCGGTGGTGGTCAGGCCCGACATCGTCTCAAATAGCGCTCGGGCAAACGTGAGCCCCGGCATGGCCATCAGCAACGGCAGCGTCGCGACGGCCGCGAGCAGGATCCAGCCGACCGTCACCAGCATGAACCCGTCGCGCGGCTTCAGTTCGCGGCGATACTTGTAGGTCAGGGCCGCGACTCCGAGTCCCACCGTCGTGGTCAACGTCGCGCAGACTAGGAAGGTCGACCACAGACCGTCGCCCGTGGCGAGCGAACAGCCGATCGGCAGCGCATAGACCAGACCGAAGGCGGCCAGGATCAGTCCGAGGAAATAGATGATGCCGAGCATGGGCGGGCGATCAGGGCGCCGCCCGCATCAACAGGCGTTCCACCGAGTCGATGTGGCGCCGGTCGGCGAGAAAAAGAATGAGGTGATCGTTCGCCTGAATCGCCGTGTCATGGTGCGCCATCAGCACCTGCTCACCGCGCACGATGGCGCCGATCGAGGCGCCCTCCGGCAGCTCGATGTCCTGCACCGTCCGGCCGATCACGCGCGAGCTCTGCGCCTCGCCCCGCGCCACCGCCTCGATGGCCTCGGCAGCGCCGCGCCGCAGCGCATGCACCCGCACGACCTCACCGCGACGCACGTGCGCCAGCAGCGTTCCGATCGTAATCGTCTGTGGAGTCACCGCGACGTCGATGCTGCCGCTCTCGATCAGATCGGCATATGAAGAGGCGTTCACCAGCGCCATGACGCGACGTGCACCGAGCCGCTTGGCGAGCATGGCCGAGAGAATATTGGTCTCCTCGGAGTTGGTGATCGCTGCGAACACATCGGTACTGTCGATGTTCTCCTCGATCAGCAGCTCCTCATCGGCGGCGTCGCCGGACAACACGATGGTGTTCTCCAGCTGCTCGGAGATCAGCTGGGCACGCCGCGGATCGTGTTCGATGAGCTTGACCTGCGCGCCGCGCTCCAGTGAGCGCGCCAGCCGCTGACCGATATTGCCGCCGCCCGCAATCAGAACTCGCCGCACGCGCGAATCCTCACGCCGCAGCGCACCGATCACGCTGTGCACGTTCTCGCTCGCGGCGAGGAAGAAGACCTCGTCGCACGCCTCGATGACCGAGTCGCCCTGCGGCGGCACCAGCCGGCCGGCGCGATAGATCGCCACCACGCGCGTCTGGATCTGTCCGAGAAGCTCCGGGATCTCCCGCAAGCTGTGCCCGACCAGCAGTCCGCCGGGTTCGGCGCGCGCTCCGACGAGCAGCACTTTACCGGCGGCGAATTCGAGCAGCTGAAATGCACCCGGGTGGTGAATGAGTCGCTCGAGGTATTCGGTGACGAGCTGCTCGGGACTGATGAACACGTCGACCGGGATCGCCGTTTCGCTGAACAGCTCCGGCCGCGAGGTGTACTCCGCGGAGCGAATGCGTGCGATCTTGGTCGGCGTGCGGAACAGGCGAAACGCAACCTCGCAGGCCATCATGTTGACTTCATCGCTATTGGTCAGCGCGACCAGCAGGTCCGCCTCGCCCGCGCCGGCCGCCTGCAGCACGCTCGGATAGGCCGCGTTGCCGGCCACCGTGTGCACATCGAGCCGGTCCTGCAGGTCGCGCAGCACGTCCTCATCGTTATCGACGACCGTGACGTCATTGGCCTCCTCGCGCGAGAAGTGGCGGGCGACCGTGCGGCCGACCTGACCGGCACCGAGGATGAGAATCTTCATAGGGGTTCCAGATTGGCGTACTGCATGACCAGCCACTTCGTGCCCTGGCG
>JAJZFQ010000093.1 GCA_021805275.1 Pseudomonadota bacterium | reverse complement strand
GCCTCAGCGAGATCACGATGGCGCGCCTGAATTTCGCCAACGTGCTGGCGCATTTCAGTCACAGCGGCGTCGACGACATGGCGGACAACACCTGCCATTTCGGCATCAACAGCATGCTGGCCGACGGTGGACTGCTGCCGGCGCATGGCGAGGACACGACCCGGCTGTACTTCCCGGCCGACCAGCACCAGTTCGCCGCCTGCGTCAAACGCATCTTCAACGATCCGGGGCTGCGGTTTCTCTTCAGCACCCGCTCACCGGTGCCGGACCTGCTCGATGAATCCGGCAAGCCGCTGTACGAAGGCAAACCCTTTGAGCCCGGCAAGGACTACATCGTGCGCTCTGCCCCCACCGGCGGTGGGTACATCGTGGCCATGGGCGAGACCGTCTACCGTGCGCTCGATGCCGTGATAACACTCGGTGAAAGTGGCGTGAAAGTCGGGCTCATCAACAAGCCGACCCTGAACGTGGTCGACCCGCAGATGATGCAGCGTCTCGCCCAGGCGCCGTTCGTCCTCGTGACCGAAGGCTGGAATGTGCGCACCGGTCTCGGCAGCCGCTTCGGATCACAGCTGCTGCAGGCGGGCTTCAAGGGACGCTACCACCACATCGGCACGTACCGCGAAGGCTGCGGCGGACTGTGGCAGCAGATGGGCCATCAGGGCCTGGATCCTGACGGGATCGCCCGCGCGGTCCAGTCACTCCTCTGACGGCCTCACGCACCCTGGACGGCGCCGCCTGCCGGCGGACCGGCGCGCTCGCCGTCCAGGCTCTCCTCGTGTTGTGCGCACCGGGGGGGAGCGCAGCGTTCGGTTACTGCGGCAGCCGTCCCTGCGTCCAAAGCCGCTCCGCCATGCCCTCGAACGCCGTCCAGGTCGCACGGGCCAGCGCCCCGCCGACACTGACTCGACGCACCCCGACAGCGGCGAGCGCTGCGACCGACAGTCCCGTTGCGGACAGGTTGGCATTGATGGGCTTGTCGAGCGTACGCACCAGCCGGGCGATGATCTCAAGATCCCGGATGCCCGGGGCGTAGAGGCAATCGGCACCCGCACGGCTGTAGGCGGCGAGCCGCTCGAGAACCTGGTCCGCATCCGCTTGGCCGAGCCAGAACGCCTCGCAGCGCCCGACCAGCAGAACATCCTCGCCGGACCGATCGATCGCCTCGCGTGCCGCGCGTAGGCGCTGCACGGCCTGATCGAGAGAGTACAGTCCCTGACCCAGACGGTCCTCGATGGACAGACCCGCCACCCCCGTCGCGATGCAGCGGGTCACGTTGCGCGCAACGCCGTCCGGACTGTCGGCGAATCCTGCCTCGAAATCCGCATTCACCGGCAGATCGGTGACCTCGACCAGCGCGCGCAGATGCTGCAGTACTTCCTCCACGCTCATCTCGCCGTCGGCCTTGCCCAGCGCCCAGGCGGCTCCGGCGCTGGTGGAGGCGAGCGCCTGGAAGCCGAGCTTCGCGAGGCGAATCGCGCTGCCCCCGTCCCAGGGATTGGGCAGAACGAAACAACCCGACTGGTGCAGGGCCCGAAAGGCCGCGCGACGCTCTGCGATCGAACGCATTCTGTTCTCCTCACGCGGCCGGCGGTGGTGTGAAGCGAAGCGGGCCGGCGATGCGATTCCACGCATTGATCGTCGCGACGGCGAGCGTCAGCCGCAAGACCTGCTCGTCACTGAAGTGCTCACGCAGCGCCTCACGGGCCGGCGGGATCTGTTCGCCGTGCACCTCTGTCAGCGCCTCGGTCCAGGCCAGGGCCGTTCGCTCCGCGGCGCTGAACCCGACCGCGTCGCGCCAGACCGCGAGCTGATCGAGCTTGCACGGCGCAACGCCGACCTTGCGCGCCCAGTTCACGTGCAGCTGCAGGCAGTACGCGCAGCCGTTGATCTGCGAGGCGCGGACCTTGATCAGTTCCACCAGCGCCCGCTCCAGGCCCACCCCGGCACTCTGGCTCAGCGTACGCAGGGCCGCGACGGCCTCGGGCAGCGCGGCGGCGAAATCATCGAACGCGAGACTCGGCGATTCACTCACGGGCGCTCCCGGATGCCGCGGCATTGCACATATCAGGGTCCGAATATAGTATTCGGACCCTGATATATGAGCAAGCGCAAGAATCCCTCACCCCCGGGCGTGACCCCGCCGGCGATCGGCGAAGGTAAGCGCGGCGAGGCAGGCTATCTGGGATACCTGCTGCGCCAGGCCGCCCATGCACAGCGCAAGCGGATGGACCGGATCCTCGCCCCCCTCGGCCTGACGCACCCGCAGTTTCTGGTGCTCACCATGATCCGCGCCTATCCGGGCTGTTCGAACGCCGAGCTCGCACGCCTGACGATGCTGACGCCACAGACGGTCCACGCGATCGTGGCCGCGCTGCTGCACAGGGACTGGGTCGCGCGGCAGGCTCATCCAGTACACGGCCGCGTGCTGCCGCTCGTGCTCAGCGCCTCGGGTGAGCAGCGGCTCGATCGAGCGCGCCGCGCAGCGCTGACCGTGGAGAGGAGCGCGCAGCAATCCCTGAGCGCCGAGGAGCTCACCGCCGTGCGGCGCTGGCTGGTCCGTCTGGCGCAGGATGGCGCTGAAGGTTAAGTCCTCCGCCGCGCTCGGCGCGCGCCACGCTCGCCTAGAGATTCGCCTCGATGAAGGCATGAAGCTGCTCGCGGCTCATCGCCCCGACGCGCACGGCCGCCGGCCGCCCGTGCCGGAACATCATCAGCGTCGGGAAGCCGCGCACGCCAAAGCGGGTCGGCGCCGCTGGGTTTTCATCGGCGTTGAGCGTCACGACGGTCAATCGGCCGGCGTACTGCGCCGCCGCCTGCTCGATCAGTGGACTCATGAGCCTGCACGGGACACAGCGGGCGGCGCCGTAATCCACCAGCACCGGCCGCGTCGAGGCGATGACCACCGCATCAAAGGTCTGATCGGTCACCGCCTGTGCAATTCCGTCCATTGCCGTCGCCCTCAGGAATGAGACAGCGCCATGCTATTGTTCTTGCTGGCGCACTTAAAGTCGTCACCCTGAACTCTTTATTCCGTTTTTCGAACAATCTATGGACAAGTTTCAAGCGATGACGCTATTCGTGCGCATCGTCGAGACCGGCCGGATCAGTCGTGCGGCCGAGAGTCTGCACATCCCCAAGGCGACGGCGACGAACCTGCTGCAGGGACTCGAGGCGTCACTCGGCGTGACGTTGCTGCATCGCACGACTCGCCGCGTGACGGTGACGGCAGACGGTGCCGCATACTACGCACGCGCCTGCAGCCTCCTGACGGAACTGCGCGACGTGGAAGACGCCCTGTCGCAGCGCGCCGCCGCACCGCACGGCCGCCTCCGCATCGATGCCCCGACGCTCATTGCCCGGAGCGTCATCGTCCCGGCGCTACCGGCATTCTTTGCCCAATATCCCCAGATCGAATTGGCCCTCTCCTGCAACGAGCGTCACTTCGATCTGATCGCCGACGGCATTGACTGCGCGTTGCGCATCGGGGAGCTCACCGACCCGTCCCTCGTTGCGCGCCGTGTGGGGTATCTGTACTTCGCCAGCTGCGCCGCCCCGGCCTATCTCGCCGTGCACGGCACGCCACGGCATCCGCGCGAACTCGCGGCACACCGCTGCATCAACCGCTTTGCGCCCCGCACGGGTGATACCGTCCAGTGGCTGTTCTCCAGGGGAACCGAGCGCATTGCGGCGGAGTTCCCCTGTCACCTGGCGCTCGAGGACGAGAACACCTACGTCACGGCCGCTGAGGCCGGCCTCGGCGTCGCCCAGCTGCCCGCGTTCGTGCTCAAGGACGCCATGGAGCGCGGCACTCTGGAGTTGCTGCTGCCGCAGTGGCTCGCGGAACCTGCGCCCCTGCACATCGTCTATCCGCACAACCGCCATCTGCAGCGCAAAGTGCGCATCTTCGTCGATTGGTTGGCCCAGTTGCTGAGCGAGCACGACGGCATCCAGCTGCGCTCGACCCTGCCGGCAGCGCCATCGGCGTTGTAG
>JAJZFQ010000214.1 GCA_021805275.1 Pseudomonadota bacterium | reverse complement strand
GCTGGCCGATGTGTATTTCCGCGAGCGCAACTTCCAGCAGGCCAGTACGGTGCTCGCCGCGGCCGGTGCGCATCCGCCCGCGGCGATCTCGTTTGCGCAGGCACACGTGGCGCTCGCCCAGAATGATTTGAAGGCGGCCGATGCGGCCTTCGATGCTGCGGTGGCCACGCAGCCGAAGAACGCTGCGCTCGAGGAGGACGCCGGCGGGATGCTGATGCAGGCGAACCAGTTCAGCGCAGCGCTCGCGCGCTTCGCGAAGGCCTCACAACTCGCGCCCGACAATGCCACCCTCTGGTTCAATACCGCGCGTGCGCAGCTGGCGCTGAACCAACCGCTCGCAGCACGGGCGTCGCTCGAGAAGGCAGTCCACGCGCAGCCGCATTGGTTGCCGGCGGAGAGTGCTCTGGCGCTCCTCGATGTGCACGAAGGCAAGGGACAGGCGGCGCTGACGCGCGTCGATGCGCTCCTGAAGGCCCAGCCGCAGAATGCGGACGTACTGGCGCTGAAGGGCACGGTCGAGGCGAAACTCGGTCAGACGGCCGCCGCGGTGCAGGACCTCGCCGCGGCGCAGCGGCTGCGGCCGAGCACACTGCTCGCCGTGCAGCTCTACCAGGTCGAGGTCGCAGCGCATGCGGCGCATCCCGAGCAGCCGCTCGAGCAGTGGCTGGCGCGCGAACCGAAGGATTGGGAGGTGCGCACCGTACTCGGAGATTACGATCTGACCGTGCGCCGGGCGTTGCCGCAGGCGATCAGCGAGTACCAGCAAGTTCTCGCCACGGCGCCGAATGATGTGGTGGCGCTGAACAATCTGGCCTGGGCGCTCGGTCACCTGGGCCGCCCGCACGCGTTGGACTATGCCCAGCGGGCCTACAAGCTCGCCCCTCAGGCCCCGAGCGTGGCCGATACGCTCGGCTGGATCCTCGCGCGGAGGGGGCAGAGCCAACAGGCGCTGCCCTACCTCGAGCACGCCACCCAGCTTGCGCCGCATGATCCGGAGATGGCGTATCACTACGCCTATGCGCTCGCCAAGGCGGGGCAGCCGGCCAAGGCCCGCACCGTCCTGACCCAGGCGCTCTCCGGCACGGCGGTCTTCGCGTCCCGACAGGCCGCCGAGCAGCTGCTCGCCTCGCTGAAGCGGAGCTGAACGGGCCGAACACCGGCCTGAGACCCTAACCACAGACCCCTGGACCTCTTTTGCGATAGGCTCGAATTATGGTGCGACCCATGTCACGTTTTTCCGGTTGGGCGCTCGGCGCGTTGCTCGCCCTCAGCATCGCGCTGCCCGCCTTCGCCGCCCCGCCGGTGGCGAAAGCGCCCCTCACGCCCCAGGAGGCCAAGAACTATGTGATCGGCCCCGGAGACGTGCTCGACATCTTCGTCTGGCAGAATCCGGATCTGTCACAGAAGGCGGTTCCGGTGCGCCCGGACGGGCGGATCTCGACACCGCTCATCGCCAATATCATGGCCGCGGGCAAGACGCCCGTGCAGCTGTCCGAGGACATGGACAAGGCGCTGAAGGAATACATCCGTCATCCAAAGGTGACGGTCATCGTCAATCAGGCCCTCAGCGTGCTGAGCCAGGTGCAGGTGATCGGCCAGGTGGTGCACCCGGAGTCGATTCCCTATCACGAGGGCATGCGTGTGCTCGACGTCGTGCTCGCCGCCGGGGGACTCACTCCCTATGCGGCGGGTAACGATGCCAAGCTCGAGCGTCGGGTGGATGGTCACGTCACCGTGATCCACGTGCATCTGTCCGCTCTGCTCAACCAGGGGGAGCTCTCGCAGAATTACCCGGTCCACCCGGGTGATGTGCTGGTCGTCCCCGAGTCCCTCTTCTAAATCAGGTCATTTTCATGCCGACTGAGCCCGACAAGAAACCGCCGATTCACGCCACGGTCGAGGAGTTGCTCGATCAGCTGCGCGGCGCGTGGCGGTTCAAGTGGGTGGCTCTGTTCGTCGCGTGGGGTGTGGCCATCGCGCTCTGGACGGTCATCTTCCTCATTCCCAATACTTACGAAGCGAAGGCGCGGGTGTTTGTCGACACGGGCACCACCTTGAGTCAGGCGACGCGCGGCATCGGACTCGCGGACAACGTCGAGAATCAGATCGAGCGGGTCCGGGAGGCCATTCTGGGTACCCCGGAGCTCGAGAAGGTGGCCAACGGGACCAATCTGATGGCCGGCGCACTGACGAGCGCACAGCAGCAGCTCGTCATCGACAAGCTGCGCAAGAATCTGGACATTATAGGAAAATTTGCACCGGGCCGGGGTTCTGCGGCCCTCTTTACGATCACCTACAAGGACCCGAACCGCGAGCGCGCGGTGCAGGTGGTTGACAAGCTACTCAATACCTTCGTGGAAGGCACGCTGCTCGACAAGAACCAGGGTTCGAAGGAGGCGGTGCAGTTCCTGGACCAGCAGATCACCGAATATGGCCAGAAGCTCTCGCAGACCGAGCAGAAGCTGGCGAATTTCAAGAAGCGGAATCTTGGGTTGCTGCCGAGCGATCAGGGCGATTATTTTTCCCGCCTACAAAGCGATCAGCAGAGCTTGACGACGCTACAGCAGAATCTTTTCGTCGCTCAGCGTGAAGGGGCTGCCCTGGCTCGCGAACTGCACACGGGCCAACAGTACACCACGGCCACGCCCACGAGCGCGCCGTTGAGTGGTGCGGCGCTCGATACCGAACAACAGATCCAGCAGGATGAGCAGAAGCTTGCACAGATGCTCCTGCAATACACAGACAAGTATCCGGACGTCATCGCACTTCGAGAGACCATCAAGGAGCTGAAAGCGCGGGAAAAAACACAGATGGCGGCCGCTCAGCACGGCGATGTGAGTGCTGCCTCAGCGCTGGGGCTGACCGCCAATCCGGTCTACCAGCGGCTGGAGGAAAAATACAATGCGCAGCAGGTGGCCATCGCATCGCTTGAGCAGCAGATCGCCGATCAACGTAATCGGATCGTGCGCCTCAAAGGACAGATGAGGGTAGCACCGCAGGTGCAGGCCCAGTACGCGGACCTGATGCGTAATTACACGGTCACGAAGAAGCAGTACAACGCATTGCTTGCGAGACTGGACAGTACCCGACTGGGTCAGCAGGCGGCGTCCACGGGAACCGTGAAATTCCAGGTCATCGATCCGCCGATGGCGCAGTACACGCCAGTCGCGCCTAAACGACCTCGACTGATCATCGTGGCACTGTTTGGCGCGCTTGCCGCGGGCATCGGCGCGGCCTATCTCCTGCACCTGCTGCAGCCCGTGTTCGTGAGCACACGTCAGCTCGGCGCGGTTACCGGCCTGACAGTATTGGGTGCGGTCAGTATGGCGTGGGCCGACATGCGGCGCGCGGAGCGACACCGGAGTATGGTCCTGTATGCCTGCGGCACGGTCGGTCTAGTGCTGCTCGGGCTGGCTGTGCTGGTGATGAATGCGCATATATCGAATCTGGTCGGAGATCTGCGTACATGAGCCTCGTCGAGAAAACACTGCGCAAGTTGCAGGAGTCGGCGCGGGCGCCGAGTGAGCCGACGACTGGTGAGACGCAGCGGCAGGCGGTGCGTCCTGACGGCGAGTCCTTTAGAAGCCCGCAGGCACACGCGCAGGGTCCATTGGTCCCGATCGAGCGCGGTGCATTGCGCGCGGCAGGGCTGCTCGCCCCCCAAGAGGATCTGCAGGTCCTCGTTCGCCAGTACCGCAAAATTAAACAGCCACTCATCGCCCGGGCAATTGGGCGCGGAATGCCGCGCCTGAAAAAGGGCTATCTGGTCATGATCGCAAGCGCCATGGCAGGGGAGGGTAAGTCCTTTACCGCAGTCAATCTTGCCCTCAGCATGGCCCTCGAGAAGGATTTACGAGTACTGCTGGTCGATGCCGACGTCGCCAAACCGCAACTGAGTCACGTGTTGGGTCGCGGCGACGCTCCAGGGTTACTTGATGCGCTGCGGGACCCTGCAACGGATGTCGAGTCGCTGATTTGCCCCACGGACCTGCCAACGCTGTCATTCCTGCCAGCCGG
>JAJZFQ010000189.1 GCA_021805275.1 Pseudomonadota bacterium | reverse complement strand
TCAGCGGATGATTTCCGAGCGGATCCCACGCATAGCCGACGCACGAATTGCCACTGCCGCCCAGATAGTTCGCCGTGCCATACATGATGGTCTCGAGCGCCGGGAGATTGATGGTATTCGTCTCGTAATTGTTGAAATTCGTCTGGCCGTACGATCCGAATACATTCCACCTGACGCTGGTCGTGCCGACCGCACCCTTCAGGCCCGCAGTCAACTGGTAGTCGTTGTAGTCGAATTGCTCGACGCGAGGACCGAACTGAGTCGCCCACTGCTCGACCACCAGCGGCCCGTTGCTCGGGGTCGTCTGGGCCCCAATCAGCGTCTGCAGCGACGGATTGTTCTGCACGAACGGATTGTTCAGCGGAACCAGAAGGGGCTTCGGGTTTCCGTTGAAGAACGCCCCGCCCTGCAGATCCTGTGCAGTCGAGTGCATGAAGTTGATCTGCCCGTACGCCTGAACGTCGTGATTGAGCTGGTACGTCACGTGTGCGAACAGGTTGTAGCGCCGCGACGGCACCTGCGCTGCGAAATACGGCCCAAGCTCAGCGACGATCTGCTGGCAGTTCGGGCTGATGGCGAGGCCCGCGGTCTGACCGGTCGGCCGATAGTTCTGCACGCAGTTGGGGGCATCCCCCGTCGTGAAGATCGACCCGTCGTTGTTCACGCCGAGGAAGCCCGGATACGTCCCGGTGCCGCTCAACGGCGTGGTCCCCGGGTATTGTCCGAGCACGGCATTGACGGCCGAGACCGGCACGCCGCCCAGGGCGAAGCGCCCCTCCGGCGGGAACGGAACGGTACGTGCGAATTGCGGGCTGTTGAAGAACGAGAGCTGTTGACCCGTGACCGAGCCGCGCTCGTTGTATTCCATGTCGACGACGGCATTACCCTTGCGATGCGCGAAGTTCCCCCCCATCAGCACGCTGAAGGAGTCTTCCTGGCCGTAGCCATGCGTCGAGGCGCCGTGCTGATAGGACAGCTGGATGCCGCTGAAATGCTGACGCAGGCGGAAATTGACCACACCGGCGATTGCATCGGAGCCGTAGACCGCCGATGCACCACCGGTAATGACGTCGACGTTCTTGATCAACGCCATCGGGATCGTGTTCAGGTCCACGGTTCCGGCCGGACTCGTCGGCACCATCCGTTGGCCATCGAGCAGCACCAGCGTGCGCTCCGCACCGAGACCGCGCAGGTCGGCATACGATTGCCCGCCCTGGAACCCGGTCGCACCCTGAACGTCGCCGACTTCGGTCTGACCCTGGCCGGCGGCAAACTGCGGCATCTGACCGAGCGCGGTGTCGAGGGAGACCTGTCCGGCGGAGTCGATTTGCCCGGCGCCCACGGTCACCAGCGGGCTCGAGGAGGTGTCGCTGCGACTGGCGATCAAGCTGCCGGTCACCAGAACTTCAGCGAGCGAACCTTGCTGCGCGCCCGGGGACGACGCGGCGGGCTGCGGCAGGGCCTGCGGTGGCGGATCGTTGCTGGCCGACGGATCGCCCGCCGGAGGATCGCCGGCCGGAGGATCGCCCGCGGCCGTTGTGGCCGAGGCGCTCGGGGGGTCACTGCCGAGGTCCGCGGGGGTCACGCCGCGCTTGAGGATCATCAGCGCGCCCGTGGGCGAGCGCTTCACCGTCAGGTGCGTGCCGGAGAGCAGGTGGGCCAGTGCGTCCTGGGCGGTGTAGTCCCCGACCAGAGAAGCCGCCGGGGACCCGGCGACCATGGACTGGGTGAAAATCACGTCCTTGCCGCACACCTGCGCATAGGTCTGCAGGGCGTCGGACAGCGACTGGTGATTGATTTCAAAGTGAAACAGCCGGCCGTGCGCGGCGGCGGCGGTGGCCATGAGACCGGCCACGGTCGTAAAGACCGCGCGGGCCAGCGGCCGCTGCACGCGGCCCACGACCGGACCGCGCTTGCCGCGCGAGGCGGCCGACGATGAATCGGACTTGAACATGGGTTCCCCCCCAAAAATGGATTGCAAATCGCAACACCGGCCCGCTCAGACTTTTCGGGCCGTTAGAGGAGAAGACGCCGCAATGAGACAGATCCTCCTGGCGCGTGTCGTTTTTTGTAAAAAAACAACGGCGGACGGTGCCGCCCGCCGGCCGACCTAGAACATCGGGGACCGCGTCCCGCCCGTTCGGGGGGCAACGGGCGGGGGCGCCCGGTAGGTCAGGATCACCGTGCCGTCGGAGCGCTCATGCGCCTGAACCGGCAGGTAATGGGTGATCGTGCCGACGAAGCCGTCGACGTCCCCTTCCTGATAGACCCCGCTGATGCGCAGGTTCGCCGCACGCGGATCCCCGGCCACGATCGGCTCGGGGATGTAGCGGTCGATGCGCGTCAGCACCTGATGCAGCGGTTCGTTCTTGAACACCAGCTGCCCGCGCTGCCAGGCCGTCACGCGGCGGACGTTCACGCGGGCGACGTGCGGCGGGGCATGCTCGGCGAGCACCAGCTGCTCGCCCGGATCGAGCGCGATGCGCCGCCAGTTCGGCGGAATGCCGGTCACCGCCACGTCGGCCATGCGCGGGGTGACCCCAGGCTCCCCGACCGGCACGAACGGCTTGACCGACGCGTCAGCCGGCAGGATCACCACATGTCCCTTCAGCAGCGTCACCTGCAGTTCCGAGCCAATCAGGTTGACGTCGAAGGCCGTCCCGGTGGCCACCACCTTGCGGCCGCCGGCGGTGACGGTGAAGGGGCGCAGCGGGTTATGCGCCACATCGAAGCGCGCCTGCCCGCGAACCAGCGCCAGCGTGCGCGCATCGGCGGTGTAGCGCACCGTCACTTCGCTGCTCGCATCGAGCACGATTCTCGAGCCGTCCACCAGGCGCACCGAGCGCTGCTCGCCCGGGCCGGTGGCGTAGACGAGCGGGCGCTGCTGCCACCAGAGGATTCCGCCGATGAGCGCGATCAGCACGCTCGCCGCCGCCGCGAGGCGCACCGGCGGGCGGCGCAGCTTGGCGCGCAGCCAATTGGTGCGCAGCGCGTTGTACGCATGGACCAGCGCGGTACGGCGCAGGCGCACCACGCCCGGGGAGGTCGACTGCTCGCCGAGGAACATCCACGGCGTCTGCACGGTCCGCCACGCCAGCTCATTGACCGGGTCGGCGGCGAGCCAGGCGGAGAATCCGGCGCGGAAGAGCTCCGGGGACTCCGTGAGGCGGATGCGCCAGGCGACCGCCTGCTCGAGGCTGCTCGCGACGCAGGATTCGGAGTGCGCGTTCACTGCCCGCCGCACCGCGTGGCCAGATGGAGCATGGCGCGCATCACGTGCTTCTCGACCGTGCTCTGCGCGATTCCGTACAGCGCGGCAATGTCCTTTTGCTTCATGTTCTCGAGGCGAAAGAGAATGAACACGTTGCGGGTCAGCTCGGTGAGCTCCCCGAGCGCCTCGAGCACCTGCGCAAGACTCGCCTCCCCGAGCATGACCCGCTCCGGGGAGCGCTCGTCGATCAACGCCTCTGGCGCGCCCTCCTCGCCGTCCTCCGGGGGCGAGCTGACCTCCCCGGGACGGCGCGCGGCGCGTCGGCGCAAGTCCTTCAGCAGGTTGGCCGCCACCTTGAACACATAGCTCTCGGGGCGCTCGATCGCCTCGATCTCCCCGGCGCGAAACACCCGCAGCAGCACCTCCTGGGTCAGATCCTCTGCGTTGTCACGGTCGCGAACCCGTCGCAGAAAGTAGCTGCGCAGGGGCGCGGAAAACCGCTCCGCCAGCTGATTGCCGGCGATGAGTTCGATTTTCTCGGGAGGTAGGCTCATGGTGCGGGCTGCGACCGATCGATTTTTTTACGCTAACACAATCGGGCGGTTCAACCAAAACGGGTGAAGGCGAGCAGCGCGAGGGTCACCACGATCGCCCCGCCGATGCGGATCGCGATCTGCGCGAAGGGCATCAGCTCCATCCGTTCGGCTGCGGTGAGGATGGCCACCCCGCCGGTGCCGCCCTGGCCGGCGTGCGTCGCGTTCACGATCGCCGCCTCGATCGGATACAGGTTCACCTTGAGGCCGACCCAAAACCCGACCCCGACCAGCGTCACGACCGTCGCGGCGATGGTGACGAGATTCGCCGGCGCCAGCGCCGACAGCAGGCTCTGCCACGGCGTCCAGGCGACCCCGACCATGAACAGCAGCGGATACGTGCCGACTTTGGCGAACATCTGAAAGACCGCATCGGCGCCGAGCTGCAGCCGGCGGGTCACCGCCCACCCGAGCTTCATGGCCACCGCGACGACCAGCATCACCACCGGCGCGGGCAGCTTCCACAGCTGGAAGGCCATCTCGCCGACCAGATACAGCGTCACGGCGGTGATCAGACCGGAGGCGATGCTCATCACATCGAGATGCGGTGGCGGCTCGTCGCGGCGCAGGAACTCATCGTCCGCCGCCCCCGGCTGCAGCCGTCCACCGCCGCTCAGCGCCGGACGGCGCTTGCCGAGCCAGTTCAGGCCGCCGGCGAGCAGAATCGCGAACAGACTGCCGATCATCACCGCCGGCAGGATCAGCGCGAACTGGCTGCCGAAGTTCTGGTGCAGCACGCTCGCGTAACCGATCGACAGCGGCGCGGCGCCGTCACCGACGCCCCCGGCCATCACCGGCAGCACCACGTAGAACAGCGCGTGCCCGGCACCGAGCCCGAGTGCCGTACCGACCGCGGTCCCGACGATCACCGCCGCCACGGTGCCGACCGCGAGCGGCGCGAAAATGCGCACGAACCCACGGATCAGGATGGTGCGGTCCATGGCGAACACGCTGCCGACGATCACCGCGGCGATGTAGAGGAAGAGGTAATCGGACTGCTTGGTGAACCGCGAGACCACACTGACCATGTCGGGCGGCAGGATGTGGTAGTAGACCAGCACCGAGGGCAGGAAGGTCGCCAGGATCACCGCGCCGCCCACGGTACGCAGACCCGGGATGCTCTGGCCGACCTGAGCGCACAGGAATGACAGCAGCACCGTGACGCCGATCATCATCGGCAGGCCCATCGTGACCTTGTCGCCGGCCACGAAATACCACAGCACGAGCGAGAGAATCACCGCGATCGGCACCGGCACGACGCCGAGCCGCCAGTCCATCATCCGCTGCAGGGCCTGGGCCCATCGTGGCGGCGTATCACGCATGTCATCTACCCCCTCATTCTGTCGACAAGCGCCGGCGCGTGCAGCACACCGGCCCGGGCACCTTTCGTGTGCCCTACTGGAGTACAGACGTCCGTGCGCGGCAAATCCTCCTGCCCGGCCGGCACGAGCTCAGGCGCCGGTGGCGCCGAACAGCCGGTCGGCCACGAACGGATTGGTGCGCCGCTCGGCCCCGAAGCTCGACATCGGGCCGTGACCCGGGACGAAGCGCACGTCATCCCCGAGCGGAAAGAGCCGCTCGCGGATGGAACGAATCAGTGCCTGCGTGTCCCCGCGGGGGAAGTCGGTGCGCCCCACCGATCCGGCGAACAGCACATCGCCGACCCAGGCGATGCGCGTCGGACGATGAAAGAACACGACGTGACCGGGCGTGTGCCCCGGGCAGTGCAGGACCTCCAAGGTCTCCTCCCCCACGCTCACGGTATCACCACCTTCGAGCCAGCGGTCCGGCTCGAACGGCTCGGCCGGCGGGAATCCGTACTGCGCCGCCGCAGCCGGCAGCGCCTCGATCCAAAACTGGTCCTCGCGCCCCGGCCCCTCCACCGAAAGCTGCCGTTCCCGGGCCAGCTGCGCCGTGGCGGCGCAATGGTCGAGGTGCGCATGCGTGAGCAGGATCTTCGTCAGCGTCAGTCCGCGCCGGTTCACCTCGGCGAGCAGGCGCGGCACGTCCCCGCCCGGATCGATCAGCGCAGCGCGGCCGTGCGCATCCCACACGAGCGAGCAGTTCTGCTGAAACGCCGTCACGGGCACGATCAAAAACTGCAGCGCGCCGCTCATCGGAGCATCTGCGCGAGCCGCGCGGCGGTCGCTTCCGGGGCCGCATCGCTCGCCACGAGCGCGCAACTGCGGCCGCGGCGCGGTGCATACAGCTCCGGCAGGGTGACTTTGAACAGTCCGGCCGTCAGCGTATCGGTGCCGGCCCCGAGATGCATCAGACCGGAATCGGCACACACGAAACACTGCACGGCATTGATCACCGCGGCCACCTCCCGGGTGCGGCGCGAGGAGAATCCGGGCAGCCCCCCGAGCGAGGCGCGTCCCGAGGGCGGGCGGATCTCGATGAACCGCGCCGCCGGCAGGCGCGTGTGCAGCTCTTCGATCAGCCGCTGCCACCACTCGAGCGCGAAGCGCTTCGACCCCGTGGCATGCGTGGCCAGGGCGATCACCGGGGCAGTCGCCTCGCCGCCGAGCAGCCGGCGCACCTCAGCGCGGCCGTAATCTCGCTCCGCGTCGGTCAGCCGGACGTTGAGCGTCACCTCATCGGCGCGCGCGGACTTCGGGTCCAGGGCGAACAGCGTGCGGCGCGCCAAGTAGACCGGATAGGCCCCCATGTGCCGCGGGGCATCCTGAAACGGCACGCTGACATCGACGCCCTGCTCGCGGCGCGCAGCGGTGAATCCGACCTTCAGTCGACCGGTGAGGTGGCGCGTGAGAAAGCGCGCCGTCCAGGAGTTCGGGCACGGATCGATGATGACGTCGTAGTGTTTGCGCCGCACCGCGAGCAGCGTCCGCAGGTAATTCAGCGGATGGCGCACACCCCGAAACGGCAGTGCGTGCACGCGGCGCACCGCGGGGAATTCCTGAAAGATCTCCGCCGCGACCGGACAGGCCGTGAGGATCTCGATCTGCGCCTCGGGAAGCGAGTGCTGCAACTCCTCGACCAACGGGGTCAGCAGCACGGTGTTGCCCAGGCGGGTATTGGGGCGACAGATCAGAATGGAGGCGCCCGCGCCGAGCGCGGGGCGAACGGCGGGCGCCGTGACGGGGGAGATTTCAGCCGGGGACATCCGCGCATTGTCGCCGATGTCCCCGGCCGAAAACAGATCGCAGCGCCGGGGCGCTACTGCACGCTATAGCCGCGCGCGTGCAAGCAAGCGGCGAACGCCCGGCGATAACCGGCGCGCGCGCCCGCCGGAGCCTGAGCATCCTGGCGCGCGTTCAACGGATCGAAGCCGCTCTGCGCCACGGCCCACGTGTTGCACGCATAGCGATCGTTCGCGCTCTGCTGCGCATCCTGGCCCTTCAGCGGCGTGACGCGCAGGCTGAGCACTCCACCCGCGCCGGCGCCGGCGTACGGCGGTGCGGCGGGCGGCGCAGATGCCGGCGATGGCGTCTGGGCTCCCACCGGCGGCGGATCGGTCACCACGTACCCGTTGTAATAGGGATTCCAGGCGTAGTAGACGCTATTGACGTAGTAATACGGTACCCCGCCGAACGTGAGGGTCACGGCGCCGAACGGAACGCTGGCCATGAACCACGGGTAGCTCCAGCCGTAATTGACCGGCGGCCAGTAGTACCCGCCCCAATACCCGCCGAGCCAGGCGGTTCCGTGCCAATCGCGGTGATCCCAATCGTCTCCACCCCAGCCCGCATGCCAGCGATTGTCGCGCCAGCCGCCGCCATGCCCGTCCCAGTGATCTGGGCCGTACCCGCGACGGTCTGCCCCCCCATGCCACTGAGGGCCCCCGCCGCCGTGCCACTGAGGGCCCCCACCGCCGCCGTGCCACGGGCCGCGCCCGCCGGCGTGCCAGTCGGCCTGCGGCGAAGATCCCGCCCAATGCGGGCCTTGCGGCCGCGGTCCGCCGCCTCGCGGCCCTTGGAAATGTCCCCCGCGCGGACCGTGATCCGCCGCGAAGTGCGCGTTGAACGCAGGTCCCCGCGGAGGGTCCGCATGGGCCACACCGGATGCGAACAGCAGCGTCAGCACGGCGGCAATGCCCACCGCACCGTGCGCAAGGCGTCCGGCCGGCGCCCCTGTCTTGACCGGGCTTGAAGTGAACATGGCGTCCTCCTGCCGTGCGCCGTCGCCCGGGTGACGATCCGGGGCACGGCGATACTGATGATTAGACCACCCTCGGCACGGGCCGTTCAAACCGAGGGGCGCAAGCTAAGTCCCGGCCGGCTCCGCCGCCGGGGCCTCCCCGAGCGAGGCGGCCACGCCTTCGGGCGCTTCGGGCTCGAGCGGCGCGAACGGCTCCTCGGCACTGTCGAGGCCCTCGGCCGGAGCCTCGTCGATGGGTGCCGGCGCGTCGTCCCGCGCGGCCGAGATGACCTTGACCGGTGGCGCCTCGAGATGGCGGCGCTGCAGCATCAGCGTGTTCTCCAACAGCAGCGCGATGCCTTCGGGCAGGAACTGGATCGTCTTGCTGGAGCTGCGCGGCATGGGCACGCGCATCGTCAGGCAGTAATTGACGATGGCAGCGGCGATGAGCGGCAGCGTATAGGTGCGCTCCACCACCGCCGGCTGGTTGGGCACACGGACCGAAAGCACCACACTGCGTGCGCGGTCGTCCTCGCCGTCGTGGACGGTCACTTCCGCCAGCGCGGCGCTGGTCGGCCAGCGGCCGTGCTTGATCTCCAGATCGATGAGCGCATCGACGACGGTATCGAAGGGCAACAACAGACGCCGCGACTCGTGAATGAGTGTGTTGGCCATGATAGTCCTGCAGCGAGATCCGCAATGCCCGGGCGTGTCGTGCCCCGGTCGAGCGGGCGAAAGTATAGTGAATTCCTCACCCAGGCACCATGGACGCACACCGGCGGCCGGCGGCTGCGCTGACACGCGACGGGGCACACGAGGTCGCGGCGCAGGTTCGCTGCGCTCGCGGGGGTGTCATCTTCGGACCCGTCGCGGCGCCGGGTCGAGTGCTCACCGCCGAGCGCTGCGGCGCTCGCTCACCGCGCCGGACAGACGGTGCCCGCGGCCTCGCCGAAGCCGATGCGCCGGAACCCTGCCCGCTCACACCAGGCCCGCAGGATGACGCTATCGCCGTCGGCGAGAAACGTGCGGGTCTCGCCGTCCGGCAGCGTCACGGGCTGCTTGCCCCCGCCGGTCAGCTCCAGGAGTGACCCGGCCTCCTGCGGCTGTGGCCCGGACTGCGTGCCGGTGCCGAGCAAATCGCCCGGCGCGAGGTTGCAGCCGTTGACGGTGTGGTGCGCGACCATCTGCGCGAGCGACCAGTAGCAGTCGCGGAAGTTCGAGCGCGACAGCGGCACCGGCGGCACGCCTCGCTCACGCATCCGCGCCGTCTCGAGCGCCACCCCGAGCGAGATGTCGAGTGCGCCGCTCGCGCGCAGCGTCTGACCGTCCAGATACGCCAGCGGCGCCGGATCGGCGGCGGGCCTCTGCCACGGCGCGCGAAACGGCGCGAGCGCCTCGAGCGTCACCACCCAGGGCGAGACGGTGGTGGCGAAGTTCTTGGCGAGGAACGGCCCGAGCGGCTGGTACTCCCAGGCCTGCACGTCGCGGGCCGACCAGTCGTTGAGCAGACACAGTCCGAACACATGCTGCTCGGCACGCTCGAGCGGGATCGGGTCGCCGAGCGTGTTGCCGGCCCCGATGAACACGCCGAGCTCGAGTTCGTAATCCAGCCGCTCGCTCGGCGCGAGGTGCGGCCGCTCGGCCCCGCGCGGCATCAGCTGCCCCTGGGGCCGACGCACCTGCTGCCCGCTGACCCCGATCGACGAGGCCCGCCCGTGATAGGCGATCGGCACCCACTGGTAGTTCGGCAGCAGCGGCTGATCGGGTCTGAACAGCCGTCCCACCGCGGTGGCGTGATGGATCGAGGTGTAAAAATCCGTGTAATCGCCGATCCGCGCCGGCACGGCGAACTGCGCCTGTGCCTGCGGCACCAGCGCCGAGGCGAGTGCGGCGGCGTGCGCCGAACCGGTGCGCAGCAGCTGCGAGAGCGTCTGGCGCAGCGCCAGCGCGGCGGCCGGACCGAGCGCCATCAGACCGTTCAGCGCGGGAGCTGCGCACGCGCCGAGCGCCTCGGCGGCCGGACCCGAGCGCGGCGCGGCCGCCCCGAGCGCAGTCAGATCGAGGACGGCATCGCCGATCCCCACCCCGCAGCGCAGCGGCTCGCGGCTGCCGCTGCGGCGGAATACCGCAAAGGGCAAGTTCTGCAGCGGAAAATCACACTGCGGCAGATTGGCCGAGTCCACCCAGCTGGTGAGACTCGGGTCGTGTGTTGCATCGATGCTACGCATGAGTCACTCAGCGCGGCTCGCGCGCCTGCGGGTCGAAGCGCTTGCCGAGCCCCTGCCAGCAGCGGGCGTAGTCGCGCTGACGCTGTGGCAGTGCGAGCGCCTGGGACGTCGGGCGGATCAGCGTGCGCGTCTCGAACATGAACGCCAGGGTCGCCTCGATGTGCTGCGGCACGGAGGTATCGGCGCGACTGGCGCGCTCGAAGGTCTCGGCATCCGGGCCGTGTCCGCTCATGCAGTTGTGCAGCGACGCCCCGCCCGGCTCGAAGCCGCTCGCCTTGGCGTCGTAACGGCCGTGCACGAGCCCCATGAACTCGCTGGCAATGTTGCGGTGGAACCAGGGCGGACGGAACGTGTCCTGCATCACCAGCCAGCGCGGCGGGAAGATCACGAAGTCGACTGCATCGACCCCGGGGGTATCGCTCACCGAGTGCAGCACGAGGAAGATCGAGGGATCCGGATGGTCGTAGCTCACCGACCCGACGGTGTTGAAGCGACGCAGATCGTACTTGTACGGTGCGTGATTGCCGTGCCAGGCGACCACATCGAGCGGCGAGTGATCGAGCTCGGCGCGAAACAGCGCACCGCCGAACTTCGCCACCAGCTCCATCGGTCCGTCACGGTCCTCGTACCAGGCGACCGGCGTGAGAAAGTCGCGCGGATTGGCGAGGCCATTGGCCCCGATCGGCCCCAGATCCGGCAGTTTGAACGGTGCCCCGTAGTTCTCGCACAGATAGCCGCGCGCCTCGGCATCGAGCAGCTCGACCCGAAAGCGCACGCCGCGGGGCACCACCGCGATGTCCTGGGGCTGAAGCTCGAGCCGCCCGAGTTCACTCACCAGGCGCAGCCGCCCCCGTTCCGGCACGATCAAGAGCTCACCGTCGGCGTCGTAGAAGAACCGATCGCGCATCGAGCGGTTGGCGCGGTACCAGTGGATGGCGCAGCCGCTGTGCGCATCGCTCGAGCCGCTGCCACCGACGCTGAGCAGCCCATCGATGAAATCGGTCGGTTCATGAGGCACCGGCAGCGCGCTCCAGCGCAGCGGATCGGGCACCGCGGCACAGTCCCAGAAGTGACCGACGAGCCCCGGATGCGCGAGCGGTTCGAACGGCCCCTGCAGCGCCGCCGGCCGGATGCGGTACAGCCAGCTGCGCCGGTTGGAGTGGCGCGGAGCGGTGAAGGCCGTCCCGGAGAGCTGCTCGGCATACAGGCCGTAGGGACAGCGCTGCGGGGAATTTCGCCCTTCGGGCAACGCGCCCGGCAACGCCTCGGTGGCGAAGTGATTGCCGAAGCCGCTGAGGTACTCCAGCGGTGCGGCCCGAGCGGCGGCCGGGCCGGTGGCGGATGCGGAGCACATGGCAAACTCCCGGTATGCTTTGCGCTATGATGACACAAATGGTTGCGCGCGCAACCGTATGGGGAGAGCTCCCGGTGACCGTCCGTCCGCCCTCCGAGCAGACGCTCGAACTTGCCGCATTCGTGCCCTTTCGCCTGAACCGCCTCGCGACCGGCGTCAGCGAACACTTGGCGGTCGTCTACCAGCGGCGCTTCGGTCTGGACATTCCGCAGTGGCGCGTCATGGCCACCGTGGGGCCGCAGCAGGCCTGTACCGCCCAATCCATCGCGGCCAGCACCCGCATGCACAAGACCCGCGTCAGCCGCGCGATCGCCGAGCTCGAAGCGCGCGAGCTCGTCGAGCGCGCCTCGAGCGCCGAGGACCGGCGTGAACGCGAGATCCGCCTGACCAAGGCCGGCCGGCGCGTGTACGGCGAACTCGTGCCGCTCGCCCTGGCGCGCGAGGCGGCTCTCCTGGAGTGTCTCTCGCCGGAGCAGCTGTGCGGCTTTCTCGGCGCGCTCGAGTCCCTCGAGCGCTATCTGCACCTGGAGAACTGATGCGAACCGTGCGAACCCTTCGCGCCGCGGCCCTTGCCGCGGCCCTGCTGAGCGCGCTGACCGTCGCCGCCGCCGCCCCCCCTCCTGCGGCCGAGGTGCAGCTGGCGAGTTCGGCCCAGTTGGTGCTCGAGGGCCGTGTCGAGCGACGCGAGATCGTCCTGCACGTCACCCGCGCCCGCGGCGGCGCTCCGATCGAGGGCGCCGGCAATCTCACCGCGCAGCTCGGCGGCCGCACGGTGCCCGTGACGGCCCGCGGTTCGGCCTACGTGCTCTCGACTCAGGCGTTCAAAGGTGGCGCGCACACCCTGCAGGTGGTAGTGGCCCACGACGGCATCCACGAGCTGCTCAGCGCCACGGTACGTCTGTCGAAGCGCCCCGACCGGTTGGCCGTGCTGGAGAAGCACGGCTACGCGGCGTGGTGGGTTCTGAACATCGTGGTGCTGCTGCTGGCGGCGCGGCTGATCATGCGCCGCAAGAAGCCGACGCCGCGCGCCCCCTAGGGGCGCGCGGTGCGGCTCAGTGGATGAGGCGGGCGCACAGATCGAGCAGCGGCGCGGGCAGGATGCCGAGCACCAGCACCGCTGCGGCATTGACGCCGAGCGCGAAGCGCACCCCGAATGAACGGACCGTCTCGGGCAGCGACTCCGGCGGCTCATCGAAGTACATCAGCTTCACCACCCGCAGGTAGTAGAAGGCCCCGACCACCGAGGTCAGCACGGCGATCACCACCAGCCAGAGGTGCTGGGTCTCCCACAGCGCCTGGATGATGCGCAGCTTCGCCCAGAACCCGACGAAGGGCGGCACCCCGGCGGTGGAGAACATCAGCATGGCCATGGCGAGCGCCAGCAGCGGATCGCGCCGGTACAGGCCCTTGTAGTGCTCGAGCTTTTCGGCCTCGAAGCCCTTGCGGCTCGCCAGAATGACCACGCCGAAGAATCCGAGCGCCATCAGCACGTACACCAGCGTGTAGTACAGCGCCGCGCTGTAGCCATCTGCCGTGCCGGAGGCGAACCCGAGCACGATGAATCCCACGTGCGCGATCGTCGAGTAGGCCAGCATGCGCTTGATGTTCGTCTGCGCGATGGCGACGACATTGCCGACGATAAGCGTCAGCACCGCCAGCGGGACGAGCATCCCCGCCCAGTCGACCGTCACCCCGGCGAGTCCGTGCGCCAGCAGACGCAGCGCGAGTGCGAAGTAGCCAATCTTCGGCGCCGTGCCGACGAACAGCGTGACGCTGGTGGGCGCACCGTCGTACACGTCCGGCAGCCACATGTGAAACGGAACGGCGCCCATCTTGAAGGCGACCGCCACCACGATGAAGGTCAGCCCCAGGATCACCCCGAGGTTGTGCGGGGCGTTGAGCGCAACGGCGATCCCGTCGAGACTCAGTGTGCCGGTGAGCCCGTACACGATGGACATGCCGTACAGCAGCATCCCCGAGGCGATCGAACCGAGCACGAAGTACTTCATGGCCGCCTCGGCGGCGCGCGCGGACTCGCGGTCGAAGGCCACCATGGCGTACACCGAGAGCGCCAGCAGCTCAACGCCGAGGTACACCGTCAACAGGCTGTTGGCGGAGATCAGCACGAAGATGCCGAGCAACGCCGAGAGCGACAGCGCGTAGTACTCGCCCTTGAGGATGTCGCGGTCCTGCAGATAGGCGCGTGAGTACAGCAGCCCCACCGCCACGGTGAGGAAGCCGGCAAGCTTCAGCACGTAGGCGAGCGGATCGGCGACGTAGCTGCCATCGAACAGCACCATGCGCTGCGTCACGTCGGCGAACTGGACCGTGAGGCCCGCGCCGATCACCAGCAGCAGCAGCGTCAGGGTGCCGGTGGCCCCGGGGCGTCGCTCGCCGACGAATGCCTCGAACAGCAGGACGACGCAGAAGGCCGCGGCCAGATACATCTCCGGCAGCGCAGCGGCGAGGGTGTGCAGGTTCATCATGGAGTCGGGCATCGGGTCTACACCGGAATCTTGGTGGCAGCGGCCTGGGTGACCAGGTGCTGGATCGAGGGCTCCATGACCTTCAGCAGCGGCTCGGGCCACACGCCCAGCAGCAGCACCGCCACGGCGAGCACGCCGAGGATCAGGAATTCCCGCCCGTTGAGATCGGTCAGTTGGGCCACGTGATCATTGCCGATCGGACCGAACACCACCCGCTTGACCAGCCAGAGCGTATAGCCAGCCGCGAGGATGAGCGTCAGCGCCGCGAGCGCCGCGTACCAGAAGCTCGCCTTGAAGCTGGCGAGGATCACGAGGAACTCCCCGACGAAACCTGAGGTGCCGGGCAGCCCGGTGTTCGCCAGCGCAAACAGGACCATGAAGCCGGCGAAGATCGGCATGGTGTTGACCACGCCGCCGTAGTCGGCGATCTGCCGGCTGTGCATGCGGTCGTAGAGCACCCCGACGCACAGGAACAGCGCCCCGGAGATCAGACCGTGCGAGACCATCTGCACCATCGCCCCGTCGAGGCCCATGCCGGCATCGAGCGTCGTGCCCGAGCTCGCCACGATCGCATAGACGAGGAACACCCCGAGCGTGACGATACCCATGTGGGCGATCGAGGAATACGCGATCAGCTTCTTCATGTCCTGCTGCACGAGCGCAACGAAGCCGATGTAGATGATGGCGATCAGCGAGAGCGTGATCATGAGCCCGTCGAGCTGTCGGCAGGCGTCAGGCACGATCGGCAGACTGAAGCGCAGAAACCCGTATCCGCCCATCTTCAGCATGATGGCCGCCAGGATCACCGAGCCGCCGGTCGGCGCCTCGACGTGCGCATCGGGCAACCAGGTGTGCACCGGCCACATCGGCACCTTGACCGCGAAGGCGAGCAGGAAGGCGGCGAAGATCCAGCGCTGTTCGACGAGCGTCAGCGGCAGCGCCTGGAAGGCGGCGATCGAGTAGCTGCCCGCCTTCAGATACAGGTAGATCAGCGCCGCCAGCATGAACACCGAGCCGAGGAAGGTGTACAGGAAGAACTTGATGGTCGCGTACACGCGCCGCGGGCCGCCCCAGATGCCGATGATGAGGAACATCGGGATCAGCATCGCTTCCCAGAAGAAGTAGAAGAGCAGCGCGTCGGTGGCCGAGAACACCCCGTTCATCAGTCCTTCCATGATCAGGAAGGCGGCGAAGTACTGCGCCGGGCGCTTGGTGATCACCTGCCAGCCGGCGATGATCACCGGCACGGTCATGAACGCGGTCAGCACCACGAGCGGCATCGAGATACCGTCGACGCCAAGACCATAGTGGGCATGGAAGCGCGGGATCCAGGCGGCCTTCTCCACGAACTGCAGGGCCGCAGTATGGGCGCTGAACCCGTGCACGAGCGGCACGCACAGCGCGAGCGTCGCGAGCGAGGCGGCGAGCGCGAACCAACGGCCCGCGACGATGTTCCGATCCCCGAGCAGCAGCACCACGACGCCGGAGGCGATGGGCAGCCAGATCAGCAGGGACAGCAGGTGGTCGTGCATTCTTGTGCGTTCTCCGAAATGCTCTGCGTGGGCTTAAGCGTGGACCAGGAACCAGCCGAGCAGCGTCGCCAGGCCGATCACGATCCAAAAGGCGTACGAGTAGAGATAGCCGCTCTGTACGCGCCGCACCACGCTGCCAAACCAGCCGACCGTCGCGGCCGTGCCGTTGACCAGGGCTCCATCGATGATCGCCTGGTCGCCCGCCTTCCACAGCCCGAGACCCAGAGCCCGGCTGAAGCGCGCGATGACCTGCTCGTTGAACCAGTCGAAGTAGTACTTCTGATCGAGGATGCGCTTCAACCAGCCGAACTTCACGGCGGCCGCGTCGGCCAGATCCGGACGCTTCAGCACGAACAGCCACGCGGTGACGAACCCGGCCACGGCCAGCCAGAACGGCGCAGTGACGAACGAGTGCAGCGCGAGGGCGAGCGGCCCGTGGTAGTGCGCCGCCAGGCGCCCGATGACGTTGTGCGCCGGCAGCACCTTGATCGCACTGCCGAAGTAATTGCCGTAGAGCACCGTGCCGACCGTGAAATACCCGATCAGCAAGGACGGGATGGCGAGCGCGATCAGCGGCACCGTGACCACCCACGGACTCTCATGCGGCTCGTGCACGCCGCCGTGCGCCTCATGGCCATGATCGTCACCGTGCTCGGCGTGCACCTTGCGGAAGCGCTCCTCGCCGTGGAAGGTCATGAACAGCAGACGGAACGTGTACAGCGAGGTCACGAACGCTCCGAGCAGCACGCACCAGTACGCGTACGTCGAGCCCCAGCGGTGGCTGAGCCCGATCGCCTCGATGATGGCGTCCTTGGAATAAAAGCCGGAGAAGAACGGCGCGGCCACGAGCGCGA
>JAJZFQ010000310.1 GCA_021805275.1 Pseudomonadota bacterium | reverse complement strand
GGCCGCCATCGGCGTGAAACGTGGTCACGGGGAACGAGAGAAGGCCCTTGCCTAGCGCGGACGCCATCTCAGTGGGAGACATGCCGGTCATGCGAATGAGATTCCTTGCAGTTCCAAATCAATGAGAAGTACGAGCGTGAGCTCAAGAAGTACCTGCAGTCGCCTGAATGAGTGCGCGCAGATAACCGTACGCGAACGCAAAGGATTCGCGATGGCCATCGGCGGCAGGATTTGCGACACCGTAGTTGTAGGCATACGGGTCGCCGTCATTTCCCACGGGCAGCAACGGCACGTGATCGGGCATCAGCATGCCCTCGTACCCCACCTCGCGATACGTTCTGACGGCCCGAACCATATCGATGTCGCCATCGTCGGGGAATGTCTCGACGAACTCGCCACGGCGCCCGCGAATATTGCGGATGTGAACGTTGAAGATTTTGCCGCGGGTGCCGAAGCGGCGGATCACCTCGAAAATGTCCCGTGCCGGGTTCTCCAGGTGCGAGCAGATGGTGCCCTGGCAGAAATTCAAACCGTGGTAAGGACTCTCGGCGATCGACAGAAACCGCTCGAGACCGGCCACGTCATCCAGAACGCACTTCACGCCCCGATAGCCCTCGGTCGGCAGACCCGGGTCGTGCGGATGACAGGCAATGCGCACCTTGTATTCCGTGGCCACCGGCACGACGCGCTCGAGAAAGTACTCGATTCTCGCCCAGTAGGATTCCTCGTCCACCGCTCCTGCGCGGGTCAGTGGTGCGGCCTCAGCCTCGGCGGTGCGCTTCCAGCCACTGTACTGCGCCCCTCCGCGGCCGGGGATGACGTGATTGCGGACCACTCCGAGGAGGCTCATGTTGTACTTCACGGTGCCGATGCCGACCGCGGCACAGTTGCGCAGCAACCGCTGAAAGCTCTCGATGTCCCGGTCGCGCTGCGGACTCTCGCCCAACATGATGGCCGGATGTGCTTCCGCGTCGATGAGTGTCGAGCGCAAGAGCACACTGTCGGTCATCGCCAGCGTCAGGCCGTGGCGCTCGACCATTTCGCGCAGCCGGCTCAACTCCTCGACGGTCGGGAACAATCGCCCCGGCTCGCCGCCGACGGGACTCGCGCAGACGTGACGCACGCCGAATCGGGCGAGGAAGCTGAAATGCTCATCCGTCGAAGGGCCGCTCTGACAGCCAAGCGTTGGACCGCGGTTCTCCACTGCTTGAGCTCCTCTAGTTCGCCGAGGTGATCCGGTACACCCACACCTGCGCGGGGCGGTGCGGGCCGGAGGGCGTCATCACGATGTATTCCCCGAGCGAGGCGACCAGCTGCGAGGTCGCCGCCCCGGGTTCGGTCGTCACCTGTCCTAGCAGGCGGTAGTGGTTTGCATCCTCCACCTGGTACACCTCCACCCAGCCATGACCGCCACCGCCGGACACGTAGATCCGCCGGGATTTCGGATCGAAGGCGATGTAGTCGGTATCGCTACCCAGGGGCAGCGTCTGCAGCTGCCGACCGGTATCGCTGTCGAGCACCAGCAGCCCGCCCTGCCGGCAGGCGACGAACAGCCTGTGATCGCGCACATCCACCGCCGCGCCATAGTTGACCGTGGCGCGCGTCAAGGGCCACACCGCGATCCGCTTCAGCGTGTGCGTATTGATCACATCGACCTGATTGAGCGCCTCGACATTGACGAACAGGCGCGCGCCGCGCCTTTCAATCCCGAAATCCTCAAGATCGTTGCCCGGGACTTTGAGATTGCCGATCTGCCGCTCCGTGACGGAATCGAACACGGTGATCTCGGAATACTCGTGATGGGCCTTCTCCCCGCCGCTCACGACGAAGATGCGCCCGGTGGCCGCGTTGTAGGCGATGGGATCGGCATCGATCTGAACGGGCAGCACTTTGCGCAGCGCATAGGTCTTGGAGTCGAAGATGCGCAGCGACCCCGAGCCGTCCGTGACATACAGGCGTCGCAGTCGCGGCCGATAGACGACCCCGCGGGGAATGGCCATCGGGATCAGCTTGAGGAGCTTGCCCGTGGCGAAATTGAACACCACGAGCACGTGAGCATCCACGGCCGTGCCAAAGAGCCGCCGGCCGGCCGGATCGACCGTAAAGTGGTCGAAGTGGCCGGTCACCTGGGCCGGCAGGTCGTAGCGGTGCAGGAGACGCAGGGGCGGCGCATTCGCCGCCCCTGCCCCCACCGAGAGCGCTCCGCACACCACGCCGAGCAGGCCGGTGAGCATCCCGCGCTTCACTGCGGGTGTCATCAGAACCTCACTCCGATCCGCACGCCAAACTGACGCGGCGGTCCGATGAAGTAGGCCGGCGGCGACTGCCCGCTGACGTAGGTCTTATCCGTCAGATTCGTCACGTAACCGGTCACGGTGTAATGACCGTGGTGGTACGCCAATTGGGCATTGACGAGGCCGTACGCCGGTTCGTAGTCGACCGGGTACTGTTCGACCGGACTCATCCATTGACTGCCCTGATAGGTGATGCCGATCATCGGCGTCAGGGTGTCCTCGCCGAGCAGGAATGTGTATCTCACATCAGCCGCCGCCGTCAGTTTCGGCGCATACGGCAACGGCAGATTGTTCAGATGCAGCAACAGGCTGCCGTAGTCCTGGCAGACGCCCGGTGCCGGCGTTTCCCCCGGAGCACACTGGGGGACGGGCACGGCGATGCTCTGGATGTAATTGAGATTCAGAACACTGAACGCCCCCATGTTCGTATGGTCGTAGGCCGCCGACATGTCCGCGCCGAAGCCGTGGAACTGCATCTGCAGGGCCGCCTCGATGCCCTCGCTCGTGGACGTGGGGAAATTAGTCGGCGTCACCGCGCCGCTCACCGGCGTGATCGCGTCGAACTGCTGGTTCTTGATGTTCATGCGATAGCCGTCGAGCTGCAACCGCGCATGGCCATTGAAGAACGTCGACTTCAGCCCCGCCTCGTAGTCCCAGTCGGTCGTCGGCTGGAAGGGCACGCCGTTCGAGGTGCCGCCGGAATTCGCCCCGCGGGCAGCGAGCACGTACAGCAGGTTATTGTCGTTCAGCTGATAGTCGAGCGACACCTTGCCCGTGACGTTCGATCCGCTGTAGCGGCCACTGAGCGGATTCGAAGGCGATGGCTGGCCTGGCGTTTGTCCGCCGGTGGATAGACCTGCGGTATGCGCGTGGTCCTCCGTATAGCGCAGACCCGCCGTCACGGTCCACTTTGAGCTCACGTGGTAGGTCCCGTGGGCGAAGAACGCATCCGTGTACTTCTGCGCCAGGACACTGATGAACGCGGGCTCGAGGCCGGTCTGGGTGACGTAATTTCTGACGGGTAGCTTGCTGTGAATCAGGAAGCCTCCGAGGAGCCACTGGAATCGTCCCCCGGTCGGCGAGAGGAGGTCGATCTCCTCCTGCATGTCCTGTTCGGCCTGAACGGCGTGTTCGATGGCCAACGGAAACGCGGCGGTGGCCACGGCGTTGGCGTTGTCATCGAGCATTTCCTGCGTGGTGTAACTCGCCATGCCGGACAACGAGCGCAGCATGATGCCGTTGTCGAATGTCCACTTCGCCTCGAGCGTCGAGCGCCAGGTCGTTTCCTTGTCTTGCTCGCTGACATCCGTGATCACACGGCTGCAGGTCGGGTAGCACTGCGACGGATAAAACGTCGGGGCCGGATTACCCGGAACGGCCGGACTCGGGATGTAGGGGTACCCGCCGGTGTCCTTCAGTCCCACGTAGTTCTTCCACAGCACGCTGAGGTTGTCGTTCGGCTTCCACAGCAGGCCGACGCGCAACTGCTTCTCATCGAGCGAGCCGGGTGCCCCGGGACTGGCGAAATCAGAGTTACCCGGCCCGGGAATCAGCCCGATGTCCCGGAAGAAGCTCTTGCGGGTCACGACGTCGAAGGCAATGCGGGCCGCGAGGGTGCTGGAGATCGGCAGGTTGATCGCGCCATGCCCGCCGAAGTAGCTGTAATTGCCCCCATCGAGGGTGAAATGTCCGCCCGACCGCCCCAAACGGGGGTCTGCGGAGGTCATGAAGATGGCCCCGGCGATCGAGCTCGC
>JAJZFQ010000191.1 GCA_021805275.1 Pseudomonadota bacterium | reverse complement strand
CCACGCGGACGGCGACATGGCAGTACTTGAGCGACCCGGGCAGTGCGTGGGTGCTCGTGCGCATGGCCCGCGAGGCGGTACGGTTGGCAAGTGCCTGTGGGGTGGCGCTGCTGCCCGAGGGGGCGATTCTCCCGCTGCAGGGCATTCTCGCCGGTTCGCAAGCCGAGGCGGTCGAGTCGGTCCGCGCCGCCGGGGCGCAGTTCGCCGTCCAGGCGCCCGGGCACCGCATGTCGGCGCTGCAGGATCTGGAGGCGGGCCGGCGCCTCGAGGTCGAAGAGACCTTGGGCGACGCGGTGTCCAGGGCGCACCGGGCGGGCCTTGAGGTGCCGCTGCTCGAGGCGTTCTATCACCTCGTGGCGGCGATTGATCGGACTCGCGCCGCTGCGCGCTAATGCGGGAGGCGTGTGGTCGCCTCAGTGCGTGTCGACGGTGCGCGCGTCTTCGCATGCCATGAGGCGATAGTCGCCCCGCCCGCGGTGATCGAGGAACGGCCGCAGCTGCGTGAACATCATCAGCCTGCGCCGGATGTTGGCGAGTGCCTGAGCGTTACCGCAGTTGCAGCTGCAGGCGCACCCGGCCGTGCGCGGGGAGCCCCGACTGCGTCGTGGTGAGAAATACCCGGTTCGGGCTCAACGTGCCGTGGGCGAGCAGAGCGTTCTGAATGGTTTGGGCGCGCGCGAGACCGAGGGCCACCAGTGCCCCGGGGGCGAGGTGCACCGTGGGCCGCAGCTGCGCCCGCAGCCAGCGGATCTGGCGGTGCATGCGCTCGAGGCGCCGTGCGGCGGCGGGGATTTTGGCGGTGGCGTTCGCCGCGGGCGATGTGACCGGCGGCGCCGGGTAGACGGGCCGCCGGTGCAGGCGGGTGCGATACAGCGCCTCGAGCGTCCGGCGTTGCTCGCGCGCCGGCAGAGCCGCGAAGCCGCCGGACGGGGCGCGGTGCACGTGCGTCAGTGCGAGGGCCTCGATTCGTTCGTTCTTCAGGGCCACGGCATCCGCACGGCCGCCCGGTCCGGCGGGGATATCGACGTTCAGCGCCGGGCGGGCCGCGAGCGCCTGCGAGAGCGCCGCGAGGCTCGCTCCGGCCGTATGCGGCAGCGCCGCCGAGCCGGGCCGGAAGGCGACGTACTGCGCCTGTGCGGCGCCGGCGAACAGCTGACCGATCAGATCGAACGGGGCGAGCGCGGCCTTCTCCAGCAGATGCAGCAGCATCGTCCAGACGATCGAGGCGATGTGAAAGTCCGGATCGTTCAGCGAGCCGGTGACCGGCAGGTGAATGCGGATCACCCCATTGCGGTCCTTCAGCAGTGCCGTGGCGAGCCGGATCGGCCAGCCGACCCGATCGTGGCTCGCACTCGCCCCGCCCCACTGCAACTGATCGACCTCGATGCGGTGATCGGCATTGAGCCGGCCGTTGTCGATGCGGTAGCGAAACTGCGCACTGAGAATGCCCTGGGCGATCGCGTAGCCGGCGTAGCGGTCCGAGTACGGATCGAAGATCGGCAGCTGGATGTTCTGAAAGCCGGCACGGATGTCGGTGTCGCGCCCGAGTCCGTACGGGTTGAATGCGCCGCGGATGCTCACCGGCGAGTAGCGGTTGATCACCTGGCCGGCGAGTGCGACCCGGGCGATTGCGGTGCGGGCGGTCGATAGGTTGTAGATGCTGCCGTGCAGATCGTTGATCGGCGCGTGGAAGCGAGGTGAGATCGATTCATCGGCGAAACGGATCGAGCCGTTGAGGATCTGCAGGCGCCGCAGCCGCACCGCGAGCGTCGCGGCCGGCTTCGGGATGTTCGAGCGCGATGAGTGCGCGGGCGTCTTCGGCGTCGCGCTGGCCTGTGCCGGTGGGAACAGTGCCGCGAGATTCAGCGTGCGGTTCGGCAGGATGACGATGCGACCCACCGGTGCATCGAGCCGGGCGTCGCCGATGACGAGCTGCCCGGGCTGGTAGTCGATGCCGGTCAGGTTCAGCGCTCGCCAGCCGAACAGGCCGATGCCGCTCGCGCGCGCCAGCAGGTGCAGGTCGCTCAGTTCGGCGCGGCCGTGCAGGTGCATCAGGCGCCCGCGGTCGAGTTCGGCGAAGCCGCGCACGCCGAGTGAGCCGGAGTGGACTTCGGCCGTGCGGGCGAGCGGCAGGTACGGGGCGAACGGCGCGACGGGCAGGTGACTGAGTGACACCCACAGTGCGGCGCCGCGCCGGCCGGGGACGATGCGTCCGTCGAGCACCAGATACGCCCGCGGGGCGATCCCGGCGCGCAGTGAGAACGGCACGGCGCGCCTCAGGTCCGTGCCGAGCTGCCGGGCGGTGAGGGAAAACAGCCGTACCTCGAAGTGCGCCGTCGGCGTGACCGACCGATCGCGCACCGGCAGCGTGACGTCGCTCACGGTGAGCTGCGCTAGGTGCACGCTCCACGGCGGGGTCGCGGGCGGCGCGCCACGCGGCGCGGCGGGCGCCGCCGCGTGCGCAGCCGAGTGTGCCGGCAACAGGCGCAGCAGCGCCAAGCGCCCGTCGCGGTCGCGTTGGATCGGCAGCTGCAGTCCGTGCAGCGCGAGCGCCGCGATCGCGATCCGGCGCGCAGGCCAGTGGAGGTGCACGTGCTCGAGCGAGAGTTCCCCGAGGCTCGCGTGCTGTCCACGGGCGGCGCCGGTGCCCTCGAGGCGGAGGCCGCGCAGCCTGAGCGCGCGCAGCCGTCCCTCGGGTGCGGCGCCCGCGGTCAGCCGCAGGGCCGCGTCGCTGAGGTGGATCGAGTGGGCCCGCAGGATGCCGTGCAGCACCGTGCCGCCGTCGAGCGCGAGCGCGCGCACGCTCAGGGTGAGACTCGAGAGCGCGAGCGCAAGACCGTGCGGGCCTTCATCCACCGTGTAGCGCGTGTTCAGGCTCAGCACACCGGCGCGCGGGGTCACGGGCAGGTGCGCCGGTGCGAAACGCGCCAGCCCCGTCAGCGGCTCGCCGTCGATGGACACCCCGCCGCGCACGGCGAGCGGTGCCATCGACACCGCGCCCCACCAGGCGATGTGGGTGCCATCGCTGCTGTTGGCCTGCAGGGCGAACCGTCCGCCGCGACCGGCCCAGGACCGGAAATTCACCAGGCGGAAGGTGATGGGCGAGAGCGACTCGCGCGCCGTCGGGGAGAGTTTGCGGTCGCTGAAGCGCAGCGCGCCTCGTTCGATGCGCAGATCATCGATGCGGATCTGCGGCGGCGGGCCACTCGGGGCGCGGCGTGCACTCGCGGTCAGTGCTGCGAGGTTGGTTTTGCCGTCGGCACCGATGCGCACATCGAGCCGCGGCGCGTCCAGTTCCAGGGCGCTGATGTGATAGGTGCCGGCGAGCAGTGCCAGCGGTCTGAGGCTGATGAACAGGCGTTGCACCGAGGCGATCGCGTGGCCGCGCTCCCCGAGACGAATGTCGCGGATCGAGACGCTCAGGTGCACCGGGTCGACCCGGATCGCACCGAGTGCGAGCGTCACTCCCGGGTGCTGCTGCGCCCAGTGCGTCGCCTCGATCCGGATCAGGCGCGGCGCGAGGGCGTACCCGGCCCACAGGTAGGCGAGCAACGCCAATGCGATCAGGCTGAAGGTGATGAGCCAGCGCCGTCCCAGTCCGCGGATGCGCGTGCGCAGGCTCATCGCTGCTCTGCGCCTGCGCCGGCGTGCCGCACGCCGGCGCAGCGTTCCGTAATGCGGGTGCAGCGGGTCGGTCGTTCGCGGAGCGTGCGCATCGGCATCTCTGACATCCCGCGCCGGGTTGAAGGTCGCCTGCCCGCTGAAGTCTACAATATAATGAGTGCCCGCCGCATCGCGCCGGCGGTGCCATTAATTCTCGCACGATGGAGGGTGAGATGACCTCGATAACCCCGCTTTACACCGCACATGCCAAAGCCACCGGAGGGCGTGACGGCAGCGCCGCAACGAACGATGGTCGTCTGCGGGTGAAACTGTCCGTGCCCAAGGAACTCGGCGGGCCGGGCGGCGAGGGCACCAACCCGGAGCAGATGTTCGCCGCCGGCTACGCGGCCTGTTTCATCGGCGCGATCAAGTTCGTCGCCGGCCGCGA
>JAJZFQ010000090.1 GCA_021805275.1 Pseudomonadota bacterium | reverse complement strand
AGGACTGGCGTTTCGCGCCCCGCTCGCGGTAACGTGACGCGCATGACTCGCAGGGCGCTCCGAACACCACTTTCCTGAGGGCGAGGCCAGAGCACGATGCCCCTTTCCAGTTATCAGTACTTCCCGATCACGCTGCCGTTCCTGCTCGTGCTCGGCGGCGCGCTCGCGCTCCTCGCTGCGCTGGTGGCACTGCGGCTGCTGCGCTACGCGTCCGAATCGATGCAGATCAGCGAGCTGACGCTGCTGGTCATCCTGGGCCTCTCGCTCATCGGCAGCTACGTCAACATCCCGGTGGCATACCTGCCCGCCCACCGTATCCTCACCGCCGATGAGATTCACTTCTTCGGCATGACCTACGTGATCCCCGTCGTGCGCGAGACGCGCGCAACGGTGGTGGCCGTGAACCTCGGCGGCGCGGTGATTCCGGTCGTGCTGTCACTGTATCTGCTCGTGAGACACCGGCTGTACGTCCTCGGGGCGATCGCCACCGCCTGCGTCGCCGCCGTGTGCCACGTGCTCGCCCGGCCCGTGCCAGGCTTCGGCATCGCGCTGCCGGTCTTCGTGCCCGCGAGCGCCACCGCCATCATCGCGCTCGCCCTCACCCGCCGACGCGCCGCACCACTCGCCTACATCAGCGGCAGCTGCGGCGTGTTGATCGGCGCGGATCTGCTGAACCTTGCCTCGGTGAGCGCTCTCGGCGCGCCGGTCGCCTCGATCGGGGGGGCGGGCACGTTCGATGGCATCTACGTCACCGGACTGCTCGCGCTGCTCTATGCCGGGCTCTCCCGCTTCCTGTCGGATTGAGCTGCGATCGGTGCGGCGCGCGCTCAGCGCCCGGGCGGCGCCGGCCGCTTGCGGGGCGGCGGCGCCGGCCGCGGGTGCACCGCCCGGCGCAGCAGGGTGTGGTAGCGCTTGTACGCCGGCAGGCTCTTGAACAGATTGTCCGGGGACGGACCGTGCGCGGCGCCGGAGCAGACGGTATCCGACATCTGCATGCCGCGCTCGAGCGCGGACGCATCGATGGGCGGCGGGTTGGACTGCAGGTAACAGTTCCCGCCCATGCGCGCCACGTGCTCCCCCGTCGGCGTGGTGTAGGACTCCGGCCCCTGCGAGCGGATGCCGCTCGGCGGCGAGTGCAGTGACGTGCGGGCACGCGCGCCGCGCGGAAACCCGAACGCACGCGGCTTCGCCCGCTCGAGGATCGCCCGCACCGCCGCACGCGCCGCACCGGCCCAGTTGATGGGGCGGGCCGCGCGCAGCGTGCGCGTCACCATCGGGAGAATCAGCGTGATCGGTGCGGTGAGCGGCGCCACCGGCGTGACGCTCGGGCGCAGCGGACCGGGCGTGAAGCGAAACGGCGGCCGGTGCGCGGGCAGCAGCAGCATCGCCTGGATCAGCGCGGCGCGCGGGCGCTCGAGCTCGATGAACCGCGATTCGTGCAGCAGGAGCGCGATCAGCAGGGCGTGCGCAGCGGCCACGGCGGCGAAGAGCAGGCTCTTCCTGGCATTGCGCACTCGCAGCGCCTGCACGCACCCTCCCTCGGCACGAACGGTCGCACCGCTCAATCAGACCGGTGCTGGGTCCAGCGGTTCCGGGCACCCGGGCGGTGAGGCGTCGATCAGAGGCCGAGAAGCAGAAGCAGGACCGGCCGCGACGGCCGCAACCGCACCGGGCGGCGCACCCGCCCGGGGAGATTATTTGGCCGCGCCGATCGCAGCGTACTTCTTGCGGAACTTATCGACCCGACCGGCCGTATCGACGATCTTCTGCTTGCCCGTGTAGAACGGGTGGCAGTTCGAGCACACTTCCACCTGCAGGTCATGACCCAGCGTGGAGCGCGTCTTGAACGTGTTGCCACAGGAACAGCTGACCGTGATTTCTTGGTACTCGGGGTGGATGGCGGCTTTCATAGTGCGATCGCTCGAATTGGGACCCGCAACCGGCCGCACGAAAGCGGCCGAGGCAGGCCCGAAATCATTAAAAGGGCGCGGAGTGTAGCCGGACTGGCCGTCCGCCTCAAGCGCCGGGGACCTCGAAGCGCTCCGGCCCCGCTTGCCTCCGCATTATCCACAAAAGCTGTGGATAACTCTGTGGAGGAACTCGATTCACAGTGCGCATTCTTGCAGTCACATTGCGGTTTTGTTGCAGTGATGAAAAAATGACCACCCTATTTCTACCTTATTCATCAATGTCTTACAGCGACATCGTTGAGCGACTTGGCCACTTTGAGGGCTAATTCACTCATTTCACGACGCAGCCCCTGACCCTGTGTATAAAGGCCCCCTGGAACGGGCCGGGGCGACCCGAAACCCATTGACAACTCCAATCAGCCTGCGCTTTGCGGATTTTCCGGCAGGAACGCCAACAACGCCTCGTTCAGGAAGCGCCACCCGAGGGGACTCGCCCGATACCCCGCGCCCGCGCGCACAATCAGCTCCCGGGCGATGAGCTGCTCCAGCGGCCCTGCCACGATGTCCCAGTCCAGCCCCGTGCGGCGGGTAAACAGCGCCGGCTCGAACCCCTCGCGCAGCCGCAGAGCATTGAGCATGAATTCGAACGGCAGCTGCTCCGCCGGCACGATGCGCCCCTGCGCCGCGCCCTGCGCGGCAGCGGCGAGGTAGCGCCGCGGTTCGCGCGGTTGCGCGCTGCGCAGCACCGTGGCTGTGGTCACGCAGGTGAGCTTGCCGTGCGCCCCGGCGCCGATGCCCAGGTAGTCGCCGAAGCGCCAGTAGTTGAGGTTGTGCGCGCACTGGCGCCCCGACCGCGCATAGGCCGACACCTCGTACTGCGCCAACCCTGCCTGCGCCAGGCGCTCGCCACAGAGCGCGAGCATGCGCTCGAGCGCCTCCTCCTCGGGCAGCACCGGCGGACGGCCCGCGAACAGCGTGCCCGGCTCCAGGGTGAGCTGGTAGTGCGACAGGTGCGCCGGGTCGAGCGCGAGTGCGGCCTCGAGGTCCCGCAGGGCGCCGGCCGGGTCCTGACCAGGCAGTCCGTACATCAGGTCGAGATTGAAGTTCCCGAGGCCCGCCGCGTGCAGTTCCTCGGCGGCGCGGCACGTCTCCTCAGGCGAATGGATGCGCCCCAGCGCGGCGAGCCGTTGCGCCTCGAAGCTCTGGGCGCCCAGGGAAACACGGTTGATGCCGGCGGCGCGGTACTCGGCAAACTGTCCGCGTTCAATGGTGCCTGGATTCGCCTCCAGGGTTATCTCGACCCCCGCGGCCAGCGACAGCTGCCGGTCGGCGGCGGCCAGCAGCGCACCGATACCACGCGGGGAGAACAGACTCGGTGTGCCGCCGCCGAGGAAAATGCTGATCACTTCCCGACCGCGCGCCGCACCCGCCTGCGCTTCGAGATCGGTGCACAACGCCGCGACGTAGGCGTCCTCGGCGAGTGGCCCGCGCAGCGCGTACGAGTTGAAATCGCAGTACGGGCACTTGCTCACGCACCAGGGAAAATGCACGTAAAGGGCGAGTGGCGGATTCTCGAGCACGGTGATGCGCACGCAGGGCAACGGCGGTCATTTTCGGCGTTTGCGCCGCGTCACGCCAGCCCGTCGGACATCTGGCGGGCGCATGCTACTGGCTGGTAAGCTGCGAGCCGAATCAGTACCTTGAATTGAGACGCGGACCGTGTAAACCTGCGGCCTCGTTCTCCCCCGGACGCTCGAGACACCCCCGCTTGGGCGCCGACCGCTCAACAATGGAAGCGTCCAGCGAATGACCCAGAACACCTTCGAGCTCGTCGATCGCAGCACCGACCGCAAGCTGAGTCTGCCGGTCCATCCAGGCACCATCGGTCCGTCCGTCATCGACATTGCCAAGCTCAACAAAGACCTCGGCGTGTTCACCTACGATCCGGGATTCGGGATGACCGCCGCGACGGAAAGCCGCATCACCTACATCGATGGCGACGCCGGGGTGCTGCTGTACCGCGGCTATCCCGTCGAGCAGCTCGCCGAGCGCAGCAGCTTCATGGAGGTGGCGTACCTGCTGCTGCACGGCGATCTGCCCTCGCGCAAGCAGCTCGATGAGTTCGTCGGCAGCATCCGTCATCACACGATGATCAACGAGTCGCTGTTGCGCTTCTTCCACGGCTTCCACTACGACGCGCACCCGATGGCCATGGTCTCGGCGGTGATCGCCTCGATGTCCGCCTTCTACCACGACACCATGGACATCTATAACCCGCGTCACCGCGAGATCTTCGCGCACCGCATCATCGCGAAGATCCCGACCATCGCCGCGGCGGCGCACAAGCATGCCCTGGGCCAGCCGTACATCTATCCGCGCAACGACCTCGACTACTGCAGCAACCTGCTGCACATGCTCTACGCGGTGCCGTGCGAGCCGTATGAGGTCGACCCGGTCGCCGCGCAGGCGCTCGACCTGCTGTTCATCCTGCACGCCGATCACGAGCAGAACGCCAGCACCTCCACGGTGCGGCTCGCCGGCAGCACCGGGGCGAATCCGTACGCGGCGATCTCCGCCGGCGTGGCGGCGCTGTGGGGACCGGCGCACGGCGGGGCGAACGAGGCGGTGCTGAACATGCTCGAGCAGATTGGCACGGTCGACAACATTCCTAAGTTCCTCGGGCAGGCGAAGGACAAATCGAGCCACGTGCGCCTGATGGGCTTCGGGCACCGCGTCTACAAGAACTTCGATCCACGCGCCAAGATCATCCGCGCGATGTGCCACAAGGTACTCGCGCGGCTCGGGCGCTCGGACAACCCGTTGTTCGAGCTCGCGCTGCGCCTGGAGGAGATCGCGCTGCAGGACGATTACTTCGTCGAGCGCAAGCTCTATCCGAACGTCGACTTCTACTCCGGCATCATCTACAGCGCCATCGGCATCCCGCGCTCGATGTTCACGGTCATGTTCGCGATCGCGCGCACCGTGGGCTGGGTGGCGCACTGGCAGGAGATGATTGCCGATCCGGCGATGCGGATCGGCCGGCCGCGCCAGCTGTATACCGGCCCGGCGCAGCGCGATTACCTGGAGATCGGCCGCCGCAGCTGAGCCCGGGACGTCAGGGTGCCGCGAGCAGTGCCTCAACCTGCGAGGCGCTAGCGCGGCGCATGGGTCGGCCGTCGACGGGACTGACGGGCGCCTGGCGGATCGCCTCTGGGGGGAAGACCGTCGCCTCGATGGGCTGCTGCTCGATCTCGAAGCGCACGCCGGGATAGGCGCGCACCCGCGCCGGATCAAGGCGCACGCGGTTCTCGGTCACCTCGTGGGCCACGCCCAGATCGATCAGTTTCATCACCACCGATTCGGCGCAGTCGGCGAACAGGTGCAGTTGCACCTGCGCATGGCGCGTCGCCGTACCGCGCAGCACCGCCCCGACCAGCCGTGGCTCGAATTCGTTGAGGCGGCGCATTGCCGCGAGCGCCGCGTGACGCTGGGCGTGCAGCGACTCCGGGTGCGAACCCCCGTCGAACAGGCGTTGATACTGCGCGAGGGCTGCCTCGATCTCAGTGTTCTTCGGCAATACCGCGCCGTCCTCGAGCCCGAAGCGCTGGGCGGCTTTGCGCTTGGCGAGCAGGAAGTCCCCGATGCCGTGCTCGGCCATGATGCGCGCCGCCTCCTGCGCAAGAGCCTGCCGCAGGTGATCCCCCCGCGGCGTCGGACGCTTGGACATCAGAAGATCGACTCCGCGGAGGCCTGGTTCGGGTTGGGCCGCTGCGCGAGGGCGCCTCGGCCGCTCGGCAGGTGATTCGCCATGAAGATCTCCTCGATGCCGTCCGGGTTCTCATCGCTCACCAGCAGCCCGGTGCGCGGCGAGATACGCAGCTGCACGATGCCGGGCGGCTCGGGCCGCCGCCACTGCGGCACCCCGTCGAGCGCCTGGCGCATGAAGCGCATCCAGATCGGCAGCGCGACGTGCGCACCCTCCTCGCCGTAACCGAGCGTGCGGTCATCGTCGAACCCGGCCCACACGCTCGCCACCAGCTGCGGGGTGAAGCCGTTGAACCACGCGTCCTTCCAATTGTTGGTCGTTCCCGTCTTGCCGGCGATGTCGGTGCGGTTCATCGACAGCGCCCGCACCCCGGTGCCGAACTCGATGACGCTGCGCATCATCGAGGTCATGATGTAGTCGTTGTCGGCGCTGATGACGCGCGGGGCGAGCTGTCCGGATGGCATGTACTGCGCCCCGCCGATGTGCAGCGCGTCGCCCTGCGCGAGCGCCGCACCCGGGGCTGGGGCCGCGGTGAGCTGCGCCGGACTGCTCTCCTCGCTGCAGCTGTGGCAGGCGATGAGCGGTTTGGCCTGCCAGATGACGGCATCGCGCGAATCCAGGATGCGCTCGATGAGAAACGGACTGATGCTGTAGCCGCCGTTGGCGAACACCGCATAGCCGCTGGCCATCTGCAGCGGATTGGTCTCCAGGGTACCGAGCGCCAGAGTCAGGTTCTGCGGCAGCGCCTGGGGATTGAATCCGAAGCGCTTGACGTACTGACTCACGTACGGGATGCCGAGGGCGCGCATGAGGCGGATCGACACCAGGTTCAGTGAATGCGCCAGCGCCACGCGCAGGCGTACCGGGCCACCGAACTGACCGGTGTCGTTCGCGGGCCGCCATGTGCTTTCCGTGCCTGCGCCGCCGATCACGAGCGGGGCATTGAGAAAAGTGCTCGCCGGCGTGAAGCCCCGCTCGAGCGCGGCAGAGTAGTAGAAGGGTTTGAACCCCGAGCCCGGCTGGCGTTGCGCATCGACGGCACGATTGTATTTGCTGATGTAGTAATCGAACCCGCCGACCAGCGCCGCGATCGCCCCGTCATCGGCATCGAGCGCGACCATTGCCGCCTCGGCCTGCGGGACCTGGGCGAGCAGGACGTTCTGCGGGTCGTGCCACACCACGTACACCACATCCCCGCGCGAAAGCACGTCCGCCGCGCTCTTCGGTGCCGGGCCCACCGATCCCTGCGCGAGCGCCTTGGCCGCCCAGGAGAGCCCCGCCCAGCCGATCTTGCCGAAGCCGCGGTCGCGCGCGTAGATCTCGGCACTGTGCTGTCCGACGCCGACGACCACCGCGGGAATGAGCACGCCGATGGGCCCATACTGCTCCGTGAGGGTGTGCAATTGCCCCTGGGTCGCCCCCCGCGCCAGCACGGTGCGGCCGATCGGGCCGCGCCAGCCGTGCCGCCGGTCGTAGGCGATCAGACCCAGCTGCACCGCCCGATTGGCCGCGCTCTGCAGCCGCCCGTCGATGGTCGTGTACACCTTGTAGCCGGCGGTTTCGGCCGCCGGCCCGTAGCGCTGCAGCATCTGCTGGCGCACCATCGCCGCGACATAGGGCGCATGGACGTTCACGCGCGGCGCATGCAGCCGAGCATCGATCGGCGCACGGTCCGCCGCTTGCGCCTGTGTGGCCGTGATGTACCCCTGATCGAGCATCTGGGTAAGCACGTACGAGCGCCGGTCCGCGGCCAGGTGCGGGTGCACGACCGGGTTGTAGAGGGAGGGCGCCTGCACGATGCCGGCGAGGGTGGCCGCCTCGGGCAGCCTCAGCTCATCGAGGGTCTTGCCGTAGTACGTCTGGGCCGCGGCCGCGACGCCGTAGGCGCGCTCGCCGAAGAAGATGACGTTCAGATAGAGCTGGAAGACGTCCTGCTTGCTGAAGTAGTGATCGAGCTCGTAGGCGATGAAGGATTCCTGCAGCTTGCGCCGGTACGTCTTGTTCAGCGTGAGAAAGACGTTGCGGGCCGCCTCCATCGTGATGGTGCTGCCGCCCTGGGCCTTGCGCCCCTCGATCAGGTCCACCACCCCGGCCCGCAGGATGCTGATCAGATTGATCCCGCCCTCGTGGAAAAAGCGGTGGTCCTCGGCGGCCAGGAAGGCCTCACGCACCATCGGGGGAACCTGCTCGTAGCGCACCGGGGTGCGCTGCTCGGTGCCGATCTGCGCGATCAGCTGGCCGTCAACCGTATAGATGCGTAGCGGTACCTTGAGCTGGACATTATGCATCTGAGCCAGCGTCGGCAGCGATGGCTCCAGGTACACGTAGGTGCAGAGATAGGCGTACACCCCGATCAGTCCGATCAGGAGCAGCGCCCCGATCAGGAGGACGGGAATTCGAATGTGCGTCAGCTTCACCGCAGGCGAACTCTCTGTGGCAGGGAGGAATGGCTTCGCTTAAGGTTCGGCGCTTCCCGGGACCGCATCGTACCCCGCAACTTCACCGACCGTCTGCATTGTGGATAAGTTCGAAGCGCAAGCCCCCGGGGGGGTCCGGCAGGCCCGCTCCGGGCTCCGGAAACGGGTGCTGCATGCCACTTTGGCCACCCGGTGGGGGTCCGGGACCGACGCGGCTCGCATTTCCGTGAGGCGGCTCACGTTCAATTTAACCTTGCGCTGATATATAGTGGCTCGAATATTCACCAGGGGTGGCTATTTTCAGGCGTAAGACCCTGAAAAGGAAAAAAATGTTCCTCTTCCCGCGGAAGCACCGCCCACTGCTTGGACTTGACATAACGACGTCCTCGATCAAGCTCATCGAGCTCACCATGGCCGGTGGGCAGTATCGGGTCGAGAGTTATGCGGCCGAAGCGACGCCCGTGAACTCGATCAACGAGAAGAGCATCGTGGACGCCGAAGCAGTCGGCGAGGCCGTGCGTCGCGCCGTGAAGCGCTCCGGCACGAAAAACACCGAGGTCGCGCTCGCGATCAGCGGTGACGCCGCCATCACCAAGGTGATCCAGATGCCGCGCGCGCTGCGCGCCAGCGACCTCGAGGCGCAGGTGCAGATGCAGGCCGACCAGTACATCCCGTTCCCCATGGACGAGGTGAGCTACGACTTCCAGGTGATCGGGCCATCGGAGAAGGATGCCGAAACCAACGATGTCCTGCTCGTGGCCACCCGCACAGAGAACGTCGAGCAGCGCCAGGCGGCCGTGCGTGCCGCGGGACTGACCGCCAAAATCGTCGATGTCGAGGCGTTTGCACTCGAGAGCGCCTGCCGGCTGCTCACCCACCAGATGCCGGACGGCGGCATCGACCGCACCATCGCGGTGGTGGACTTCGGGGCGAGCAGCACGACCTTCAGCGTGCTGCGCAGTCTCAAGGTCACCTACACCCGCGATTTCGCCTTCGGCGGCCAGCAGCTCACCGAGGAAATCATGCGCACCTATGGCCTGTCGCTCGAGGAGGCCGGGCGCGCCAAGAAGGAAGGCGGGCTACCCGGTAATTACCAGTCCGAGGTGCTCGATCCGTTCATCGACGACATGACCCAGCAGGTCAACCGCTCGCTGCAGTTCTATCTGGCCTCCGGATCGGGGCGCGAGCAGCCGGAGAAGATCCTGGTGTGCGGCGGCTGCGCCAACATCCCGGGCGTGGCCGACGTCATCGCCAGCCGCGTCGGCATCGCCGCCGAAAAAGGCGACCCGCTGGGACAAATGAAGCTGTCGGCGCGCGCACGCACGCAAGCGGTGCACCGCGACGCGACGGCCCTGCTGACTGCTTGCGGTCTGGCGCTCAGGAGCTTCGACTGACATGCCGCGGATTAACCTGCTGCCCTGGCGTGAGGCGGAGCGCAAAGAGCGCAAGCTCACCTTTCTGGTCGCACTGGCCGCCGCCGCAATCTGCGCCGGCGTGGTGACGTTCGCCGTGCACATTGTCTATAGCGCGCTGATCAGCGCCCAGATCCGGCGCAACGACCTGCTGCGCTCGCAGATCCAGGTGCTCGATCATCAGATCGGGGAGATCAACTCCCTGGAGAAGACCAAGCGCAAGTTCCTCGCGCGCATGCACATCATCGAGCAGTTGCAGCGTTCACGGCCGCAGATCGTGCACGTCTTCGACCAGATCGTGCGCACCGTGCCGCAGGGTCTGTACCTGACCGCGGTGAGCGAAAAAGGCGATCACATCCACTTCAAGGGCGTGGCCCAGTCGAGCACCCGCGTGTCGGATTTCATGCGCAACATCGATCATTCCGCGTGGCTCACCAACGCCGAGCTCGAAGTGATCAAGGCGGGCAAGGGCTCGCCCGGCTCGAGCTTCACGCTCGACGCGAAGGTGATCTCGCCAAAATCCGCCAAGGCCGGCGCACCGGGTAGCGGCAGCGTCGTGGCCAACGGAGGACATGGCGCATGAACGTCCAGGAAGTGCTCGAGGAGCTGCGCGGTCTCGACCCCCGCGACCCAGGCCGCTGGCCGCTGCCGGTGCTCGCCGGGGTGGTGGGCCTGACGTTCCTGGTCCTCACGCTGGTGCTCGTGTACCTGTTCGTCTGGCAGACGGTGCGCCCGGAACTGGTGCGGCGCGAGCAGCAGGAGCAGGCGCTGCGCCAGGAATTCATGGTCAAGCACGGCGTCGCGGCCAACCTGAACGTCTACCGCCAGCAGCTGAAGGACCTGCGCCGCTCCTTCGGCGCGCTGCTGCGCCAGCTGCCGGGCAAGACCCAGGTGCCGAACCTGCTCGAGGACATCTCCGACACCGCGAGCGCGGCCGGCCTGAAGCAGCGCCTGTTCAAGCCCGGCAAGGAGACGCAGAAGGAGTTCTACGCGGTGCTGCCGATCCAGATGCAGCTCACCGGGAGCTATCACCAGTTCGGCGCATTCGTCAGCGACATCGCCGCGCTGTCGCGCATCGTGACGCTGCACGACATCCAGATCAAGCCGCTCGCCAACGGCGGATTCGACAATCTGTCCCTGACGCTGACGGCAAAGACCTATCGCTATCTCACGGCGGACGAGATGAGCGCGCAGCGCGCCACCAAGCACAAGTTCGCCCGTCCCGCGCGCCGAGGGCCGCGCTGAGGCGCGGGGAGAGACCGGAATGACCACGAGCCACACCCGCGGACTGAAGCGCACCGGCACGGCGCTTGCCTGCCTGGTGCTGGCCGCCTGTTCGGGCGGCGAGGGCAGCGTGCAGCGCTTCATCACCCGCGTCGAGCATCAGCCGGGCGGGCACGTCGAGCCGCTGCCGACAGTACCGAAATACGAGACCTTCACGTACGACGATCAGAACATGCGCTCGCCATTCGTGCCCAGCGAGCCGACCGGAGTCGGCGCGATACGCCCCGACTCCTCGCGGCCGCGGCAGTACCTGGAGCGCTTTCCGCTCGACACGCTGACGATGGTTGGCACCATGCGCCTCGGCAACGTCGTCTACGGCCTGGTGCAGACCAAGGACGGGATTGTCCATCGCGTGGCGATCGGCAACTACATGGGCCAGAACGATGGCCGAATCATTCAGATCACCCCGACTCAAATCCGGCTGGCCGAGATCGTCCCCGACGGTCTCGGCGGGTTCGTGAAGCGGCCGGCAGCCCTGGGACTCAGTCAGTGAATAATCCGGTAGCGAACGCTCATGCAGGGAGTTCGAGAATGAAAGTCTTTTCGCGGATGTCGCGCGTCGTGGACGCAGCCGCCCTGTCCCTGCTCCTCGCCGTCGCGATGATTGCGGGCCGACCCGCTCGCGCGGCCGACGCCCAGATCGCGCTGCAATCGGTCGGGGTGCAGCAGCTGCCCCATGGACAGATGCAGCTCACGCTGCAGCTGTCCGGACCGGCACCGAAGCCGCTGTCGTTCACCATGGACAATCCGGCGCGCATCGTCATCGATCTGCCGAATACCGGGCTCGCGCTGCCCTCGAACAAGATCAGCGTCAAGTCGGACGGCCTGGAGTCGATCGTGGCCGCCGGAACGCGCCACCGCTCGCGCCTGGTGCTGAACCTGGACTCGATGGTGACCTACGGTCTGCACCAGCAGGGCAACACGATTCTGGTGACCCTCGGTCGGGGCGCGGCGGGCACCGACGACGCACAGCGCGCCGCGGCCGTCGCAAGTGCCCAGAGCGCAGCGGCGGCGAACGCCGGACTGGCTGCGCCCTGGCAGATCCGCACCATCAGCTTCCGTCGCAGCAGCGACGGCGCTGGCCGGATCCTGGTCCAACTGTCCGATCCGCATATTCCGGTCAACCTGCGCCAGCTCGGCAATCAGGTGGTGGTGGATTTCAGCCACGCCGCCGTGCCCGCGAAGCTCCTGCGTCGATTCGATGCAACGGACTTTGGCACGCCGGTCACCGATTTCTCGGTGACGCGCACCTCGAAGGGCTCGCGGATCACGATCGATGCGGCCGGCGCGTTCACTGAGATGGCCTACCAGGCCGACACTCAGTACGTGGTCGAGCTGCGACCCGTGTCGCAGGCCCAGTCCGCGGCGCTGCGACCGAAATATACCGGTCAACGCCTGTCGCTCAATTTCCAGAGCATCAAGGTGCGCGCGGTGCTGCAGCTGCTGGCCGATGCCAGTGGCCAGAACATCGTGGTCAGCGATTCGGTGCATGGTGCCGTGACGCTGCGCCTGCACGACGTTCCGTGGGACCAGGCGCTGCACCTGATCCTGGAGATCAAGGGCCTCGGCGAGCGCCACCAGGGCAACGTCATCCTGGTTGCGCCGCAGGCCGAGCTCGCCGCGCGTGAGAAGGCCGAGCTCGCCGCGGCGAACGCCGTGCAACGGCTCGAACCGCTGCGCTCGGAATACATCCAGGTCAATTACGCCAAGGCAGCCGATCTGGCCTCGCTGATCAAGTCGCAGGGACACTCGCTGCTCTCGAAGCGCGGCAGCGTGACGGTCGATGAGCGCACCAATACGCTGCTGGTGCAGGATACGCCCGAGCGCCTCGCGCAGATCCAGCGGCTGGTGCACCGGCTCGATGTGCCGGTCCGTCAGGTCCTGATCGAGGCGCGCATCGTGCTCGTCAGCAACGACTTCCAGCGCCAACTCGGCACGCAGCTCGGCTTGACGGACTATCAGTCGAACGGCGCCAACGGTATCGTCGCGACCTCCGGAACCTCGACGGCCACCGACACGATGGTGAGCTCGGCGATCACCAATCTCGCCGCCGGCAGGGCGGCGAGCGGGCCGGGCTCCCCGATCACCATCCCGACGGGCTCGAGCGCCTCAAATCGCTATAACGTCAACCTGCCGGTGAGCAACCCGGCCGGTTCGATCGCCTTCGGCATCCTAAGCGGGAACTACCTGATCGACCTGGAACTCTCAGCGGCGCAGGCAGAGACAAAGGCCAAGATCGTCTCCTCGCCGCGGGTGATCACGGCCAACCAACGCCAGGCGGAGATCATGCAGGGCGTGGAGATCCCGTACCAGCAGTCCGCCTCGAGCGGCGCGACCTCGATCGCGTTCAAGAAAGCCGTGCTCGAACTGAAGGTCACCCCGCAGATCACGCCGGATAACCGCATCATCCTCAACCTCGAGGTGCGCGACGACGAAATCGGCCAGGAAGTGGTCGCTTCGGGCGGCGTGCAGGTGCCGGCGATCGATACCCGCGAAGTGACCACCCAGGTCCTGGTGAATGACGGCCAGACCGTGGTCCTCGGCGGAATCCTGCAGACGAACGATACCGACACCATCAACAAGGTGCCCTGGCTGGGCGATATTCCGATCATCGGACATCTGTTCAAGAACACCGCTCACACGAACAACAAGGACGAGTTGCTGGTGTTCGTGACGCCGAAGATCGTCCGCCAGAACCCGGTGGTCTACTAAAGGGCAATGCGCCGGCCCGCCCTGCGGGCCGGCGAGAACCAGGGAGGGAGCCGCGAGTGCGCGGCAATCGCCTCTCAAGGCCCTGGATGACCCTTCGCGCCGCGGCCCGGTAAAGCCCCGCACCCCGCGGCGCGGGCCTGAATAATTGCGGAAAAGCGCAGCCAGCGCTGCCCTGTCCGGCATGGCAGCTTGATATCCTCTGGGTGACCTATGCACGGCAAGCCACCCAATATTTTCCTCGTCGGCCCGATGGGATCGGGAAAGTCCGCTGTCGGGCGCAGCCTCGCCCGGCTGTTGCGCGTGCCCTTCCATGACAGCGACGCGGAGATCGAGCGGCGCACGGGTGTCGACATTCCCTTCATATTCGACAAGGAAGGCGAGAGCGGATTTCGGGAACGGGAGCGCGAGGTGCTCGCCAGTCTGGCCGTGCTGCGCCATGTCGTTCTGTCTACGGGCGGTGGCGCGGTTCTGCTCCCCGAGAATCGGCGCATGCTGTCCGAGAACGGCTGGGTCGTATACCTGCAGACCTCGGTGGAGCAGCAGGTCGAGCGGGTCAAGCCGGGACGCCAGCGACCGCTGCTCAACGGGATCGAGGATCCCGCCGTTCGCCTGTGCGAGCTGATGGAGATCCGCGACCCGTTGTATCGCTCCATCGCCGACCTCACGGTCACGACGGACGGACGGCAAATCAAGGCCGTGGTCCGCGACATCGTGCAGATGATCCGCTAGATTGCCCTCATGAGCGCAACGGTAGACACACTGACCGTCGAGCTGGGCGCGCGCAGCTACCCGATCGTGATCGGCGCAGGCGTCCTGCGCGATGCGGCGCTGGTCGGGCGCTGCGTGCGCGCGCGCGACGTGCTGATCGTCAGCAACACCACCGTGGCGCCGCTTTATCTGGAGGCTCTCCAGAGCGCGCTGCAGCCACGCAGGACGATTGCAACGCTCCTGCCTGACGGGGAGTCGCACAAGACCCTCGACACCGTGGCGCGCATCGTCGATGTGCTCGTGGCGAACCGCTTCGGTCGCGATTGCGCAGTGCTCGCGCTCGGCGGCGGCGTGGTCGGCGACATGGCCGGATTCGCCGCGGCGATCTATCAGCGGGGCGTTTCATTCGTGCAAGCCCCGACCACCCTGCTGGCGCAGGTCGACTCCGCCGTCGGTGGGAAGACCGGAGTCAATCATCCCGGTGGCAAGAACCTCATCGGTGCGTTCCACCAGCCTGCGGCGGTCCTTGCCGACACCGCAACTCTCTCGAGCCTCCCACCCCGGGAGCTGCGCGCAGGGCTGGCCGAAGTGCTCAAGTACGGCCTGATCCGAGACGGCAAATTTTTCGACTGGATCGAAGGCCATGTGGGGGCGCTGCTAGCCGGCGAGCCGGGCGCCCTGGCGCACCTCATCCGCCGCTCCTGCGAAATCAAGGCGGCCATCGTTGCACAGGATGAGCGCGAACACGCCGAGCGCGCGCTGCTCAATCTCGGTCATACCTTCGGGCACGCCATCGAGTCCGCCACCGGCTATGGGCGATGGCTGCACGGGGAAGCCGTGGGCGCGGGAATGGCCATGGCGGCACGAATGTCGTTCGAGAGCGGCTGGCTCAGCCGCACCGACCTGGATCGGGTTGTGCGGCTCATCGAGCACCTCGATCTGCCGACGCACGTTGCGGACCTGACGCCCGACACGTTGCTCCAGCACATGCGCATCGACAAGAAGGTGCTCGCGGGGCGGATCCGCCTGGTGCTGCTGCGTGCGATCGGTACAGCGTTCGTCACCGCCGAGTACGAGGAGGCGCCGCTGCGGCGTACCCTGGACGCGCACCTCGGCTGACAGCTTGAACATGAACACGGCACAATCTGATTCCGGCGCGCTTGCCCCCTATGCCGCGCATGACGAGCGCTCGCGCGGGCGGCGTTTTCCTGAACAGAAGCCAGAATTTCGGAGCGAATTCCAGCGTGATCGGGACCGGATCATTCACTCCAATGCATTCCGACGTCTCGTGTACAAGACCCAGGTCTTCGTCAACCATGAGGGCGACCTGTACCGCACGCGCATCACGCACTCGATCGAGGTCGCGCAGATCGGCCGCTCCGTGGCGCGGGCGCTACGGGTCAATGAGACGCTCACGGAAGCGATCAGCCTCGCCCACGACCTCGGGCACACGCCGTTCGGGCATGCCGGGCAGGATGCACTCAACGAGTGCACGCGCCCCCACGGAGGGTTCGAGCACAACCTGCAGTCACTGCGGGTAGTGGATGAACTTGAGGAGCGCTATGCCGCATTCCCCGGGCTGAACCTGACGTTCGAATGCCGCGAGGGGATCCTGAAGCACTGCTCAGCACGCATCGCGCAGCAGCTCGGCGAGCTCGGCGAACGCTTCCTGCACCACCAGCAGCCGGGCCTCGAGGCACAGATCGCCAATCTTGCGGATGAGATCGCCTACAACAACCACGACGTCGATGACGGCATACGCGCCGGACTGATCGATCTGCAGCAGCTCAACGAGATGCGCATGTTCCGCCGCCAGCACCAGCTGGTGATTGCCGAGCACCCGGATCTCGGCGAGCGGCGGCTGGTACACGAGGTCATCCGCCGCATGATCAACCACATCGTGGTCGATCTGATCCGTTCGAGTCAGCAATGCATAGACGCGGTCAGCCCCGCGTCAATCGACGATGTGCGCATGCAACCGAGGCCGCTGATCGGCCTCAGCGAGGCTACGCTGGAGGAGCATCGTGAACTGATGCGGTTCCTGCGCGAGCGCGTCTATCGGCACTACAAGGTGCTGCGCATGACCCGCAAGGCCCGCCGGGTCATCCAGGAATTGTTCAGCGCGTTCATGTCGGACATCCAGCTCATGCCACCGGAACATGAGGCGCTCGCGAAGCAAGCCGAGACAATGCACGGTGAGGCCGGCCGGGCCCGCGCGGTCGCCGACTACATCGCGGGCATGACCGACCGCTACGCGATCCTGGAGCATGAGCGGCTCTACGATCCGACAGAGCGGACCTGAGCGATGAGCAGC
>JAJZFQ010000165.1 GCA_021805275.1 Pseudomonadota bacterium | reverse complement strand
CGGTGCGCTCGGGCGCAGCTGCGCGACCTGGGCGCGCACGCCGCACCCTCACCGTCGACGGCATGTCGGCGCGGTGCCACTATCGCCGCGCCCCGAGGAACGTCGAGGGACTCCGCCAACGTACCGAGCCGCGTCTCGCGCCTGTCCTGCGCCAGCCGGTGAAGCAACCTCGCGGCGTTCGACTCGTCATCGATCGCCTCCTGCACTGCACCGGCTTCGGGACCGCCACGAGTGCGGCGCGATGGGTCGGTGATGCGGCGCCGGCAGGCGCGGTATCGTGTTGGCAAGCCATTGCCCGTTCTCCTCGCACGGGTGTTGGTGAGCCGCTCGTCGTGGCGGTACCACGGCGAACGGCGCCTTGCCAAGAGGTGCGAAACGGCCCCAGGCGCGCCAGCTGAAATCACAATTTGTGGTTTCGGCTGAGTCTGACAAGAACGTGCAGAACGCGCCTAATCTACTGAATTACGAAGAATCAGAACGCACGCCATGGTGAGGCGTGCGGTGCGGTGGCTCAGGCGCTGCGGCGCAGCAACTGCAAGTTCTGATTGAGCCCGCCCTCGAGCACGTACGCATCGAATCCGCGCTCGATGAGGATGAAAGCGGCCGCGCGGCTGCGCCGCTCGGTGTCGCATACCACCACGTAGGACACCTCCTGATCGAGGGTGGCGAGCTTCGGGCGGATGAAGTAGAGCGGGATGTTCAGCGCGCCGGGGATCGCCTGCGCCTGGTATTCCTGGGGCATGCGCACATCGAGCCACTGGCCGCCGCGGGCGATGATCTCCTCGGCGCGTGCAGGGGCGACTCGCTGCAGCAGCGGCTCGCTCATCAACTGGCGGAAGTCTTCACTGCCGAGGCGCATCAGCACCCCGTCGGTCAGCATGCTCACCGTGGCATTGCGCTTGGTGCCCGCGAGCAGCGCCTCCTCGCCGAAGGTGTCCCCGATGGCCAGCTCCGCGAGCTTCAGACCCGTGCGGTTCAGCGGCGTCTCGCGCGTCACCAGGCACTTGCCATCGACGATCACGTAGAAGTAGTCACCGTCCTGGCCCTGGCGGATCACGGTCTCGCCGGCCTTGTACGGCACGCGCTCGAGGCGCTGGAAGATCGCTTGCAGATTCGCCGGCGGGATCTTGTGGAAGGCCTTGGTCGTCAGCAGCGTCGTCATCCAGTCGTCGCCGCCGCCTTCGGCCGCCCGCTTCAGCTCCGCGACCTCGTAGATGCCGGTCTGGTCCCAGGTGATCGCCACGTCGAGCAGTTCGCTGTCGATCCCGAGGTACTCGATTGGATCGAGCACGCGGATCGAGGTGTCGCGCGGGCTGCCCGGAAACAGCGGCGCGGCCGCCGCGCTCGTGCCGCCGGCGAGAATGCCGATCGGACGGCCGCCGCGCTGCAGCTCGACGCGTCCGGACAGCAGCCACAGCGTGCGCTTGTCCTGGTCGCCCTCGCGAAACAGGAACTCCCCGCTCGAGAGACGCTGCAGGCGGATGTTCTTGGCGAGCGCGGCGAGGCTTTCTCGCTTCAATCCGTCGAGCGGCACGAACTGTCTGAGCAGTCGTGGGCTGACGGCCGGCTGGTCCGCTATGTCGGTTTCCCAGGTCAGAGCAATGACATCCGTTACGGCGATGGGGCCCGCCGATGATCGCCGATCCTAATGCCCGGCAGGCGGGTTCGGCCGGGCGCTGTTCACGATTTTACCGGGTCCGGCGTTCCCGCGCCCGCCGGCGATCCGGCCCCGGCCAGCACGGCCCAGCCGGCGTCCGGCTGGAAACGCTCCCCGTAGCGGTTCGCCAGGCTTTCCAGCCGCTCCACGACGCTTGCGACCCCGCGGGAACGGGCGTAGTTGAGCGGACCGCCCCGAAATGGCGCAAATCCGGTCCCGAAGATCACCCCCGCATCGATCAGGTCGGCATCCGCCGCGACCCCCTCGCGCAGGCAGGCGACGCACTCGTTGACCAGGATCAGCATCAGCCGGTCGGCGAGGTCCGCCGGGGCGTTGCCGGAGGCGGGGGGGCGGACGGGCTGGCCGTCCCGCCACCGATAGAATCCCTCCCCGCTCTTGCGGCCGAGCGTGCCACGCTCGATCCGCTCGCGCAGCACGGAGAAGTCCGGGACTGGGCGCCCCAGGCCCTGCGCCACGATGGTGCCGACGTGCTCGGCCACGTCCAGGCCGACGACGTCGACCAGCTCGATCGGGCCCATGGGCATGCCGAACTCGACGGCCGTCGCATCGATCAGGCCGGGTGCCACGCCCTCGGCCGCCGCCAGCATCGCCTCCTGCAGATACGGCATCAGCACCCGGTTGACGATAAATCCCGGTGCGCTCCTGCAGGGCAGCGGCAGCTTCTCGAGGCGCCGGGCGAGGGCGAGGGCGCGTTCGAGCGCCTCGGGGCTGCTCGCCGGTCCGGCGACGATCTCAACCAGCGGCATCTGCGCCACCGGATTGAAGAAATGCAGTCCCACCAGGCGCTCAGGGTGCGCCAGCCCTGCGCCGAGCAGCCCGATGTCGATGCTCGAGGTGTTGGTGGCGAGCAGCGCCCCGACCTTCAGGCGCGGCTCCAGCTCGGCGTACAGCGCCCGCTTGGCCTGGAGGTTCTCGGTAATCGCCTCGATGAGCACGTCGGCTTCCCCTACGGTCGCCCCCTGCGGATCGGCGCTGAGCCGCTCGGCCGCTGCGGCCGCCTGGCCGGGCGCACGCAGCCGGCGCGTGAGCAGCTCCCGCGCGCGCGCCAGCGCCGCCTCGATGCGGCCGGTGTCGCTGTCCTGCAGCGTCACCCGGCAGCCACGCAGCGCTGCCCAGGCGGCGATATCCGCGCCCATCACGCCGGCGCCGATCACATGCAGCCGCTCGAGCGGGGCGCTGCTGCGCCCGGCAAGCCCCTTCAGGCGGTCCTGCAGCAGGAAGACGCGGATCAGGTTGCGGGCCGTGTCGGTGGTGAACAGCCGGGCGATCGAGCGTGCCTCGCCCTCGAACGCCCCGGGTCCGCGCCCGCCGTAGCGGCTCCACAGCTCAATGATCGCGTAGGGGGCGGGGTAGTGCTCGCGGTGCACCTTGGCGGCGAGGCGCGCGCTGAGCGAGGACTGCACGAACGGGCGCGCCACCGGGGAGCTCAGCAGCCGCTCGAGCAGGCTCGCCCGGTGCGCTGCGGGCTGCTCCTCAATCAGGCGACGTGCCGCCGGGCGCAAGTCCTCCGCGCCGACCAGCCGGTCGACGAGCCCCAGGCGCAGCGCCTGCTCGGCGCGCACGGGCTTGCCGGTGAGCATCAGCTGCATCGCCGCGCGCACCCCGAGCAGCTGCACGCTGCGCACGGTTCCGCCAAAGCCCGGATGGATGCCAAGCTGTACCTCGGGCAGCCCGAGGGCGAGCCGCTCATCGCCGACGGCCACGCGGTAGCGGCAGGCGAGGGCGAGTTCGAGGCCGCCGCCCAGCGCAAATCCGTGCAGGGCGGCCACGGTCGGATAGGGCAGCGCGGCCAGTCGGTCGAGCACGGCCTGGCCGGCATGGATCAGCCGGTAGGCGCTGTCCTCGCCGGTGAGGCGGGTGAATTCCTTGATATCGGCCCCGGCGATGAAGCCGCTCTTCTTCGCCGAGATCACCACCAGTCCCCGCGGGGGATCGGCCTGCAGCGCTTCCAGGTGCCGGTCGAGCTCGCGCAGCACCTCGCTCGAGAGGACGTTGGCCGAGGCGCCGGCTTTGTCGACCCACAGCCAGGCGATCCCGTCCCGATCGCGCTCCAGGCGCCAGTTCACGGCCGCCGCGGCGCCCGGACCGCTCGTGTTAGCGCTCATGGCACGGTCTCAGGCGGCCGCCGGCTGCGCGGTGCGCTCGGCCCGGATCTGAAAATCGCACACCAGCGGCCGGTGATCCGAGAAGCGCACGTCCGGGACACGGAAATCGCTCACCTCGATGCCCTCGCTGACCAGAATGAAGTCGAGCTCGATGCGCGGGGAGCGCGCCGGGAAGGACGGCAGCCCCGCGGAGTTGGCGCTGCGCAGGCCGGCGGCGCGCATGAAGAGGTAGATCTCGTGCGTTCCCCAGAAGGTGTTGAAGTCTCCCGCGACGATCACCGGCTTCTGCGACTTCACCACCAGGTCGTGCAGCGAGCGCAGCTGGTACTGGCGGTGGCGGAACTTCAGCGACAGATGCACCAGGAAGACGCACACGTTCTCCAGCTCGAGCTCGATGATGAGGCGCTTGATGCCCGTGTCGAAGTAGTGGAAGCGCTGTCCGTGCACATGCGGGGCCGCCAGCAGTGCGTTGCCCTGCTTGCGCACGATCGGCAGCAGCGTGTTGAGCGAGGCGGTGCCGTACTTGCACTGGAAGGTCGAGTAGTGGCCGATCTCCGCGGCGATGTGCTCGGCCTGGTTGATCATCCCGGTGCGCACCGATCCGCTGTCGACCTCGATCAGGCCGACCACGTCGGCGCGCTCATCGTGCAGGAAGCGCGTGATGCCGTTCAGCACCCGCGGATTGCTGCGCAGGTAGCCGGCGCCGGGCAGTGGCAGGTGGAAGGCCGGACCTGTGCCGGTGGCGTAGCGAATGTTGTAGACGACCAGACGCACCTGCGTGCGAAGGCTCCGCGCGGCTGAAAGCGCCATTCTATGCAATCGCACCGCCCACCGCAGCCGGCGGCTTGTCGCACTTCGCAGCCGGCCTGGCTTGTGCGACACTGGGTCAGCTTACGGAGAACCTCAGCGCATGTCGCAGGCCAATCCTATTCGCCTGTTCGTCACCCACCTATGGGAACCCGCGGATGACTACCTGCGGGTCTTCGAGTACCTGGAGAGTTCGCGGAATTTCTTCTACAAGAACTTCAGCCTGCCGGACGGCCGCCCGGCCGGGGACCGGGAGGTGCTGCGCCAGGCGCTGCGCGCCCAGATCAGCCCCGTCGAGGTGGTGGTCGGCCTCTCGAGCCTGTTCGACCAGGACCAGGACCTCATCACCTTCCAGCTGCTCTACGCCCAGGCCAGCCAGAAGCCCGTGGTGCTGCTGAAGCCCTTCGGCTCAGGCAAGGCGGTGCCCAAGGCGCTTGCCGAGCTCGCCGATGAGGTGGCGGACTGGGACGAGCGGGGGCTGATCGATGCCATCCGCCGCCAGGCCCGGCACGAGGACACCACGCGCTGGGATACCATCGAGTTCAAGCTCGACTAAGCCGTCCCCCGTGCCGCGCGAACGCGCAGCGCGGCACGGGGGGCGCTTCCCCGGGGGGGCGGGGAATCTCAGAAGCTCACCGAGATCGTGCCGTAGACCGCGCGCGGCGCACCCGGGTAGGCGAGCACATAGCCGCCGGCCTGCGTGGCGTAGATGTCGTTACCGCCTCCGGCCGCGAGATATCCGAACGTGTCGTACTGCCGGTCGAGCGCATTCATGACCTCGAGTTTCAGCTTGACCGCCTTCACAGTGTTGCCGTACCAGGAGGAGGGCAGCGTTGCGGCCAGCGCGAGGTTCAGCACGCCGTAGGACGGGAGGTACCGCCGGCTCGGCGCCGCGGCATTGTTGTCCCACATCGCCTGCTCGCCCACGTACTGGTACCAGGCGCGGGGCTTGATCGCGATCCCGCCGGGCAGCGTGTGCGTCCAGTAGGCGCCGATATTGAACGTGCTCTTGGGGACGTCCGACACGGGCAGGTTGTTGTACGCGACGCCGTTGTTGTAGCTATTGAAGTACGCACTCTCGACGTTCAGGTTGGTGAACATCTTGAGGGTGCCGAGATTCGCCTCGGCCGAGAGATTCACGCCGTGGTACAGCGAGTCACCCGTGGCGAGCGTGCAGTTGACCGAGCTGGAGGTGGTGCAGCTGCTGATGAACTGATTGCTGAAATGCAGGTGATAGTAGTTGACGTTGACCAGGACCTTGCTGAACGCGCCGGCCTCGGGCCAGAACAGCTTGGTGCCGACCTGCCACTCCAGGCCCTTCTCGAGAATGTCGCCGGCGGGCAGCTGCTTCTGGTACAGGCCGCCGCCGCCGCCGACCGGGGGCAGACGATAGGCGCTCGCCCAGTTGCCGTAGATCGCCAGCCAGTGCAGCGGCTGGTAGCGGATGCTGACGGACGGCTCGAGCTTGTTGAAGTGGGTGCTGGTCGCCGGGAGCACCCCGTGGTCCTGCGAGCTGAAGCCAATGATGGTCGGGTTGCTGCTCGTCACCGAGCCGGCAGGCGCCGTGGCGAGGAGCGATGCGTAGGGTGCCTCCACTGCACCCTCGGGGTAGTAGTTGGTGTCGAAGGCCACCGCGCGTATGCCCGGGGTGATGGTCAGGCGCGAGATCGGTGTGATCGCATCCTGCACGAATGCCGCCAAGTCCGTCAGGTACCAGTAATTGTTGCGGTAGCCACCGTCCGGGAACGCCGGAGAGCCGCAGAACTGGTTGCCGGGCTGGATCGTGACCCCGTAGCCGCTGAGCGCCGCGGCGCCGTTGTAGGTGTAGCAATCCGCCGGGTTGTAGAAATGCTGCAGCGTGTTGTACTCGGTGTTGGTGAAATAGCCACCCACGCCGATCTGGTTGTACGGCAGGTAGATGTCGCTCCAGAGCTTGTCGCCGTAATCGTGCGAGGACGGATCGTTCCACTCGTACAGGTTGCTCGGCGCGCCGAGCGAGGCGGTGTAGTTGTTGTAGTGCAGGTGCAGGCGATTGCCTTGTCGGTACCACAGCTGGTTGTGCAGCGTCACGCGCCGGTCGAGCCGCAGGTTCTGCCGGGCATAGACGATCCAGACGCGGTTGAAGTCGTCCTTCTCCCAGACGTGCTCGTTGAGCGCGCTGTAGTATCCGGAGGTCTGCTGGCTGTAGAGGGTGCCGGGCTGGCCGAGGCCATTGACGGTGAGTCCGGGCACGGCAGTCGTCGGGATCAGCGTCGGGCGCCAGCCGTGGCCGTCGCCGAGGTAGGCGCCGAAGCTCACGTTGCCGGTGCTGAACAGCTTGCGCGTCTTGAAGAAGGCGGAGTAGTTGCGGCTCGGCCAAGCGAAGCCGTCCGCGGAGGTGCGGAAGCTGTTGGCGCGGCCGGCGCCTCCGGCGAAGACCGTTTCCCAGCCGTGGAACTTGCCGGTCTGCAGAATGAGGTCGGCGTTCTCGGTGCTGAAGCTGCCGCCGGTGAGCTGCACTTTGCCGCCGGCCTGATCGGAGGGCTGGATGGGGACGAAGTTGATGCCGCCGCCGATGTTGTTGTACCAGCGGTTCTGCGGATCCCCGGGACCATAGGTGATACGCGCGCCCTGGAGCAGGGCGGTCTGCGGGATCTCCGGCGTTTCCCACAGGCCGGTCATGGGATTGGACATCGGGATGCCGTCGAAGCTGACCGCGAAGCCACCGTTATCGACCACGCCGGGCGATGCGCCCGCCCAGCCCTGGCTGATACCGTTGATGCTGATCGAGGCCTTGGTGCCGCCGGTCTGTCCATAGCCCGACACGCCGATGCCCGGAGCGAACGACAGCGCCTGCGCGGCGCCGCCGACCACGCCGGCGGACTTCAGCTGCTGGCGGTCGAGGGCCTTGTCGCCGTAGGCGGACTGGTAGATCGAGCGCTGCCTGAGGCTTTTTAGCTGCTGTTTCTTGCCGGTGACGACGATCTCCTGCAGCGTGTCGGTTCCGGACATCGGTCCCGGGGACGGCGCGGGTGCCGGGACGGCATGAGCGACCGATGCGCCGAGTGCGACAGCGACCGCGATCGCGACGCTGGAGTGCTGGGAGACACGGCGGCAGACGAGTCGGGTCATGGGGCGGTTCCTCGCGTTGTTCTCTGGGGTTGCGCGCCGTAAAGCGCGCGCCGAGGATCCGCAGACTAAGGGGTGAAAATGACGTTCCCGTTGCCGATTTGTTTCAGTATTGTGTCAATGGCAGTGCCGGCGCCGGGAAGGTGGCATCGGGCGAGCCTGCGGCCCCTCGCCTGTGGCGTGCCCGCCAAGGCAGTGACGATTTCGCGCGCGGCGGGCGCGTGGAAGGCGTCCAGTGTTGAGGAAAAGCCACAGCCGGCGCGCCGGCCCGTGCTGGACCGACTCGCGGCCCGCAGCGCGAACCGCGATCGGCATACAATCGCGGCGTGTCGAGCGGCGGCGGTCGTGCGGAGCGCTGGCGCCTCAGTACCCTCGAGTAGATCCGGAGGAATGCAGTGAACAGCTCAGCGGCCATTCGCAGGGACAGTCCATCGGGCGCGCCTCGTGGTGGCGCTCGGCGTGGTGCGCTGAGCGTGCCGGTGCTCCTGGCCCTGCTGTCCGCCTGCGCCACGACGCCACCGCATTACCCGGCGACGATGGCGCAGGCCCGCGTCGGCAAACCGCTGTTCAATCTCGAGATGCGCTGGAGCACACCGAACGGCCTGCGCGAGGTGCCCGGGGGGCGTATCGCCACTTGGCGCTTCAATCAATACAACTACGCCGGCTGCAGCGTCGCGGTGCACACGGATCGCGAGGACATCATCCGCAAGGTCACCTGGACCAAGGGCTGCGGCCCGCTGCCGGCCAAGCCGGCCACGCCGGTCAAGCCAGCCAAGCCAGCCAAGCCGGCGGCGCCCTGACACGCATCGAAAGGTGCGCGCTCAGCGCTCGGTGGCGCGCTCGATGCGCCGGGCGACGGACGCCACGGCGGCGCGCACGGGTGCAGAGAGCGCCTTGCCCGCCGCGTACGAGCGGCCCTCGATAGCGTAGAGCACGCAGCGCCGGGGCAGCACGCCGAGCGCCCTCGCCAGCTCGAGCGCCTCGGCAAGGCCCAGGCCGTGGGTCGAGGCGATGCCGGCGCGCGCCGGCAACGGACGACGGGCGACATTCCAGCGCCGTATTGCGCCGGCCGGCAGTCCGGCGGCGCAGGCGTCGATCAGGTAGACCTCGCGCGAGCCCTCCAGCAGCGCAAGGAGTGCGGCCGGCTCCCCGTCGCAGCGGAGCAGCGCGATGTCGCTCGCCAGCCGCGCGCGCAGCGCGGCAAGGCAGGCCGGACCGGCTCCATCGTCACCGCGCTCGCCATTGCCGATCCCGATCACCCGGCGGGCTGCGCCGCTGCGCCTCACGAGGGGGTGACCTCGAGGTGCAGGAAGTGCGTGGCGCAGGAGATGCACGGGTCGTGATTGCGGACCAGTTGCTCGCAGTGCTCGCGCAGCCGCGCTGGCGGCTGGCCGAGAAACGCCTGGGCGAAGCAGCGCAGGTCCTGCTCGATCGCCGCCTGGTTCTGCGCGGTGGGCGGCACGATGCGCGCCGCGAGGATCGTGCCGTCGGCATCGAGCCGGTAGCGGTGGTAGAGGAGTCCGCGCGGTGCCTCGGTGGCCGCGCTTCCCGTGGCCGCGCGCGGCTCGCACGGGCAGGCGGGAGGTTCCGGCTCCTCGTAGCGACCGATGATGCGCAGCGCCTCGTCGCAGGCGTGCAGAACCTCCACGGCGCGCACCACGATGCTGCGGAACGGGTTGCGGCAGCTGCGTCCCAGGCCCGCCCCGAGCGCCGCCTCCTGCGCGATCGGCGCGAGGCGCTCGAAGTTCAGGCTGTAGCGGGCCAGCGGACCGGTGAGGTACGCCCCGCCTGCGCGCAGCCGGGCGTGCAGTGCCGTCGAGTGGCGCACCTGGTGCTGCTCGATGTGCGCCTCGAATTGCGCCGCGGAGAGTTTCAGGCCGCGGTTCGAGGCGATCCGTCCGGCGTTGAACGGGTACTCCGATCGATGCTGCAGCGCCACGAATGTGTAGTCGCGCTCGCAGTCGGGAAACTCGAATCCGGCGGTCCAGCGCACCATCGCGAGCGCCGCCTCGCGTGAGCGTTCGAGGCGCTCGGCGAGCCCGGCAAGCTCTGCCCGGCGCGGCGCGCGATGGAAGCCGCCGATGCACACGCTCACCGGATGCACCGCGCGGCCGCCGAGCAGCGCGATGATGTCGCTGCCCACCTGCTTCAGCGCAAGACCCCGGCGTACGGCCTCGCCGTGCTCGCGCGCCATCTCGATGCCGCTGTCGTAGCCGAGAAAACCCGGCGCGTGCAGCAGCGTGATGTGCAGCGCATGGCTCTGGATCCACTCCCCGCAGTACAGCAACCGGCGCAGGTCGCGCACCGCAGCGCTCACCTCGATCCCGAGGGCGTTCTCAAGCGCGTGCGCGGCGCTCATCTGGTAGGCGACCGGGCAGATGCCGCAGATACGCGCAGTGATGTCCGGCGCCTCGGTGTAGGCGCGCCCGCGCAGCAGCGCTTCAAAGAAGCGCGGCGGCTCGAAGATCCTGAGCCGCGCGCTGTCGATCCGCCCGTCGCGCACCACCAGTCGCACCGCGCCCTCGCCCTCGACGCGCGCGAGCCGATCGACGCGGATGGTTCTACGCCCCATGACGCTCACTCTCGACACGGAAGGCGGTGGCGGCGGCGTTGAACGTGCGGTAGAGCCGCAGCAGACCCTGGCGGTCCAGGCCGAGCGCCGCGAGGGTACCGCTGAGGGCGGCCGGATTGGCGCTCTGCTGCGGTCCGAAGCAGCCGTAGCAGCCGCGGCGGCAGGCCGGGCAGATCGCCCCGCAGCCCGCCTGGGTGACCGGACCGAGGCAGGCCTGGCCGCCTGCGACGAGCACGCAGGTGTATCCCAGGGATTTGCATTCGTTGCACAGGCTGTGACGGGGTACCACCGGAGGCCGTCCGGTGAGCAGCGCGCTCAGCACTTCGCGCACCTGGCGCGGGTTGACCGGGCAGCCGCGCAGCTCGAAGTCCACCGCTACGTGGGCCGCGATGGGCGTCGAGGTGGCGAGCGTGCGGATGTAGGCCGGCTGCGCATACACCGCCGCGGTGACCTCGTGGATGTCCGCGAAGTTGCGCAGCGCCTGGATGCCGCCCGCGGCGGCGCACGCCCCGAGTGTTACCAGATGCCTTGATCGGTCCCGCACGGCGCGGATGCGCTCGGCATCCTCAGGCGTGCTGATCGAGCCCTCGACCAGAGACAGCGCGTAGCGGCCGCGGATCGGCCGGCCGCTCACCTCGGGGAAGAATGCGATGTCGAGCGTCTCGGCGAGCGCGAGCAGATCCGGCTCGCACTCCAGCACGCTCAGCTGACAGCCGTCGCAGGAGGCGAACTTCCACACCGCCAGGCGCGGCTTGCGGCGTCCCGGGCCCATCACAGTTCCCGCACCCGCAGCGCATCGCGTACGCGTGCGTAGCGCACGACCGGCCCATCGCGGCACACCAGCAGTCCGGCGAGCTGGCAGTGACCACAGGTGCCGAGGCCGCAGTGCATGTTGCGCTCCAGGGACAGGAAAACCGCCTCCGGCGCGATGCCCCCGGCACCGAGCGCCTCGGCGGCAAAGCGCATCATGAGCTCCGGCCCGCAGACCAGCGCCAGCGTCCGCTGGGCATCGAGACGGGCACGTTCGATCAGCGCCGTGACGACGCCGACATGACCGTGCCAGGGACGGGCCGCGTGATCGACCGTCATCTCGACCGTCAGATCGGCTCGCGCCCGCCAGGCCTCGAGCTCGCGACGGAAGAGGATGTCGCGTGGGCCACGCGCGCCGTAGAGCAGGGTGAGCCGTCCGTAGCGCGAGCGCTCGGCGAGCAGCCGGTACAGCGCCGGGCGCAGCGGGGCGATTCCCAGGCCCCCGGCGATCAGCACGACATCGCGCCCGGCCGCCTCGGGCAGCGGCCATCCGGTGCCGAACGGACCCCGTATGCCGAGCAGCGCCCCGGCATCGAGCCGGGAGAGTGCGCTCGAGACCGCACCGACGGCGCGCACGGTATGGCGCACGCGCCGCGGCTCGGCCGGATCACCGGAGAAGCTGATGGGTATCTCGCCAACGCCGAAGGCGGTGAGCATGTTGAACTGCCCGGGGGCGAACCCGGCCGGCGGATCTGGGTCGACCTGCAGCTCCAAAGTGCAGACCCCGGGTCCTTCCCGGTGCGTGCTGAGCACGCGGGTGATGCGGGGTCGCAGCGGGTCGAGGAGCGGCACGCCCATGGCCGCTCAGCGGTGTGCCCCGTACACGTCGAGCAACTGCAAGCGCGCCGCATGCAGCCGTCGCACCAGCACCGCCATGAAGCGCTGTGCCAGCTCGAACCCCAGATCGTGATCGGCCGCGCTCTTGGTGCGCAGACAGGCCGCATCGATGGCGAGGGCGCCGAGCGGCTCGAGCGCTTGGGCATCGTACATCCAGCGGTATGGTGCAACGAGCCACGAGACGCCGAGCAGCTCCCCCGGGCCGAGTGTCTGTACCGTGAGGGTGCCGCGTCCCGGCGCGCCGAGCGCAAGGGCGACCCGGCCGTGGCGCAGCAGGTAGAACTCATCGGCGGGGGCGCCGTGCTGCAGGAGAAACTGGCCGGACTCGAAGCGCGTGTTGTGCGCGCAGCCGCCGATCAGCCGCGCGTACTCGGGCCGCAATCCGGCGAACAGCGGGTGCGCGGCGATGATGTGCTCGAGTCGTTCCATGGGCAGCTCCCTACGCAGTGCCGCTGGCGTCGAGCGCGGCGAGCTCCTCGGTGATGTCGATGCCGACCGGACACCACGTGATGCACCGCCCGCACCCGACACAGCCGGAGGTGCCAAACTGCTCGGGCCAGGTGGCGAGCTTGTGGGTCATCCACTGGCGGTAACGCGCCCGGGTACTCCGGCGTACGGCGCCGCCGTGCACGTAACTGAATTCGGTCGTGAAGCACGAGTCCCAGCGGCGGGAGCGGGACAGTTCCCGGCCGGCCAGATCGCTCGTATCCTCGAGCGTCGTGCAGAAGCAGGTCGGGCAGACCGCGGTGCAGTTGCCGCAGGCGAGGCAGCGTTGCGCCACCGCGTTCCAACGCGGATGCTCGAGGTTGTGCCGCAGCAGCTGCGCCAGGTCTGCGCACGGCATCTTCCGTCCCATGTGCTCGGCGGCGTGCCGTACCGCGGTCGCGGCGGCTGCCATTTCGCTCTCGGTGGCGGCGCGGTGCGTGATTGCACTCAGCGCTTCGCGCCCGGCACCGCTCCCGTCCCGCACCACGAACAGCGGCGCGGCGGCGCTGCACAGCTCGGTGAGCACGAGGTCGAAGCCCGCGCTCACCTGCGGTCCGGCTGCCATCGATGCGCAGAAACACGTGCCGCCCGGGCTGGTGCAGTTTACGGCGACGATGAACACCTCGGCGCGACGCGCCCGGTAGCGTGGATCGCGTTCCAGCAGCACGCGGTCCTGGATCGCAATCGCGCGGATCTCGCAGGCGCGCACCCCGATGAGCGCGAGCCGCTGCGTGGGCGAGGGCTCGTCTTGTGCCTGAAGCGCTGCTTGCTCGCGCCGGGCGTGCCATAGCGCCTCCGAGGGCGGGTGAAAGAACCGCTTGTAGCTGTGCGCGCCGACGGCGTAGCCGAACAGTGCCGCATCGTTGCGGCGCCTCAGGCGGTAGTGTCCGGGCGCGTGCTCGTCGGTCCAGCCGCGCGGCAGATCCCCGGGACTCGCAATGTCTTCATAGGCGATGGCGCCGTCGCGCACGGTGGGACCCACGAGGCGATAGCCCCGCGCCCCGAGCCAGCCGAGCAGCCGAGCGAAGCCCGTCACGTCGATGACTTGCGCCGATTTCATCTCCGAAGACATCTCTGAGCGGTCCGCCGGCATCTGCACTGCACTGCGCGCATCTTCGCGGGGCTACCCCTGCGTTCAATACGCACAAGCCCTCATCGTGCGGGGCGCGCTGCGATTGCGTAGTTCCGCGTATTGCCGGGCATGCATTGCCGGCGCAGCGTGCCGTGTGCGAGCGCAGATCGGACAGCTGACAGGAGGGCCCGATGATCAGTGCAGTCGGCCGCGCGCAGATCGGCCAGTGGTATCTGCACCGGGACAAGGGCGAGGCATTTCAGGTCATCGCCACGGACGAGCGCGCGCGCACCATCGAGATCCAGAATTTCGACGGCGACGTCGATGAACTCGACGAGGCGGCCTGGCACGGAATGCCGCTTGAGCGTGCCGAGCCGCCGGAGGACTGGACCGGGCCGATCGACGACGTGCGGCACGACGATCTGGGCTATTCGGAAACCGGCATGCAGGCCGAGGATTGGCACGAGCCGCTCGAGACTGTCCGATCCGCCGCAGTCTGGCCGGGTGAGGGCGATGAGACGCAGATCGATGCCACAGACGAGGCGATCGAGCAGATCGCGTTGAGCGAGCCGGGGACTGGGCCACGCTGATCTGCCGAGCGGCGGTGCGTGCGGTGCGGGCCATGGCCCGAGCACTCCTGCAGGTCCTAGGTCATGAAGCTATCGTAACAGAATGATTTATAAATAAATTTACCCGGTTCCGTTGACGGGCGTGCGACAACCGACCTGGGACCGAGTCTTGGCAAAGTGCTGCGTAGGCGGGCTCCGTCCGGGCACGGCGGCGCAGCGCGCGAGAAGGCGCGCGGCGAGCTGCTCGATTCCACCGGCGGAACGGCGCGCCTCCTCGCTCAGCTGATGGCGCAGGAACCATGAGCCGATCAGCGGCGGAACCCAGAACGCAGGCCGCAGGGTCATGCGCACCCGCAGGCAGGTCGCTGCGCGGCCGCTGCGGCACGGCCTCACACGCCAGCGCGTCTGGCCGCTGCGGAAATCACCCCGTCCGGGCACGACTACGGCCCGGATGACGCCGCCATCGGCCGCGGCCGTCGCCGTCATCAGGGCCGTCTCCCGGAGTGTCTTGCACAGTAACAACACGCACACGTGATACGTCGTGGTCACGAGCAGCCGATCGGGCCGGCCGGTCGGTTCGATGCGAACCCGGCGAATATCCGGGTTATAGCGCGGCAGGGCGGCGTAGTCCCGCAGCGCGGCAAACACCGCCCAAGGGGGGGCGTGCAGGACAATGCGCACGGCAATCCCGAACGGCGCGTCGTCACGAATCACCCGCACGGCCGGGCGTTGCGCAGCGGCGGCCGGATGCAGGCCCCCGGCGAGCACCGCCAGGACGCACCCCACGGTTCGCGTGCTCAGCGCTGCCGCTGGGCGCGCCGGGGCGATCGGGGTCTGCCTCGAGGGTGTGCTTGGCTGCAATGGGGTACCCGGTCAGTGGACGTGCCGTCCACCGGCCGGCGGCAGAATAACACGCCCATGACGGCATCAGGTTCGCTCGCGAGGCGGGCCCCCGGGGCGCCCGCGGACATCGCTCCGGGCCGCGCACGGGGCGCAAATTGACTTTTGTCGATTGGCGATCCTCTGTCAGTTGACGCGTATTGTCCGGCGGAATAAACACAGGCGCGACGGCGCCGCTGATCCGCCCGGCCGCCGAAAGGACACCATGGCGCACTATCAGTTTCAGGTCGTGTACTTCGAGGCCACCCGACGCTGCAACCTGCGCTGCCCGTTCTGCATGACCGGGAGCAACGATGCGCGCACGGTGCGCCGCAGCGTCCGGCGGGAGCTGACGCTCGAGGAAATCCGCGAGCGGATGCTGCTGCCGGCCCGCCGCCTCGGCGTGCACACCATCGGCTGGAGCGGCGGGGAGTTCCTGCTGCGCAAGGACGCGTTCGATCTGCTGCGGCTCACCGTCGAGCTCGGCTACAAATGCTCGCTGCTCAGCAACTGCAAGAAGCTCACCCGCGAGCGCCTGCTGCAGATCCGCACGGTGACCCAGGGGCAGGCGCGCATCGTGGTCGGGCTGAACGCGCTGAACGAGGAGAACCGCTGGAGCCGCGACAACGAGTCGGACCGGACGCTGCGGGTGCTGCAGGACTGCGTCGAGCTCGGTCTCGGCCAGCACGTGGTGGTCACGATCGGCAAGTACAACACCCGGAGCTTCGAGAAGACCATCGAGTTCATCGTCAGGAACAACATCGCCTACAACCGCTCCCCGCTGGTGCCGCGCGGCTCCGGCGCGCAGTGCTTCGCGGAGATGGGGTTCGACCGGGACGATCTGCGCGAGCATTTTCATCCCGCGCTGCGCCGCAATCCGCACGGCTACGTGAGCTACACGCCGTTTTTCCTCTCCCCGGAGCTGCACGCGCAGGTCTCGGGCGGGGCGCGCAACAATACGGTGCCGCAGAATCCGCCCATCGGCTGCTGGGCGGGCACCTGGCTCACCGTCAACGCCGAAGGGGAGGTCTCCGTTTGTCCCGTGCTGCTCGATGCGCTGAGCGCCGGCAACGTGCGCGAGCTGCCGCTCGATGCGCTGGTCGAGTCGAGCGCGCTGTTTGCGGACATCACCGACCGCTCGCGCCTGAAGGGCCGTTGCGCCCGCTGCCGCTATCAGTACACCTGCGGTGGATGCCGGGCGATGGCGTATTTTCGCACCGGGGACTACCTGCAGGAGGACCCGACGTGCTTCTTCGACCCGGTCGATCGCTCGACGGTGAGCGAGCACGAGGCAGAGACCAACCGGGTGTTCAAGAAGTACCTGCTCATCGCCCGGGCGGCCGGGGTGTATCAGCCCCCGAAACGTCCGCCATCCCCCGGCACTGCGCCCGGCGGCGGCCGATGAGGGCGCCGCCGGGCGCCGGTGCGCATGTCGCGGGACTGCTAAATCAGCCCGATCGCCGGTATCCTGGGGCGGCGCTGCAGCGCGCCGGTCCGAGGATCGCCTGCCGCATCCGTGGGCGGCGGCGCGCCTGGAGGCTCCAGGGGCTTAAGCTGGGTGAGCCGTTAGCGCTTGAGGCGCAGATCAACCTGCGCCCCCGTCATTCCGTTTACGTGAGAGTGGAACGCCGCTGATGCTGACCGTGACGACGCTGAGCGAGC
>JAJZFQ010000171.1 GCA_021805275.1 Pseudomonadota bacterium | reverse complement strand
ACCGGCGCCGCTCCTGGACGCAGCTGCTGCTCGAGCGGGCCCAGGCGCGCGCCGCCTTCGCCGCCGTCTCGCTGTTCGGTCCGCGGCTGAGTCTGCCGGGCTTCGGGGCGCTCGCCGCGCCGCTCGCCCCCTATGCGCGCGAGCTCGGCGACCTGACGCGCTTCGGGGCGCGCGGGCAGCTCTACGCCTACTGCTTCTGCACCCGCCCCTGAGCCGCGGCGCACCGGCGCTCAGGGGCGGCGGGGTGCCTCAGAGCGTCTGCCAGTCGAGGATGACCTTGCCGGAGCGGCCCGAGCCCATGATGGCGAAGGCCTCGGGGAACTCCTGGATCGGCAGATGGTGGGTGATGACCGGGGTCAGATCCAGACCGCTCTGCAGCAGGCTCGCCATCTTGTACCAGGTCTCGAACATCTCCCGGCCGTAGATGCCCTTGAGCGTCAGGCCCTTGAAGATCACCTGATTCCAGTCGATGGCGGTCTCCTCCGGCGGGATGCCGAGGAGCGCCACGGAGCCGCCGTGGTGCATGGTGCGCAGCAGGTCGCGGAACGCCGCCGGGTTGCCCGACATTTCCAGGCCCACGTCGAAGCCTTCCTGCATGCCCAGCTCCTTCATGGTCTGATCGAGCGTCTCGCGCTGCACGTTGACCGTGCGCGTCGCGCCCATCTTCTGTGCGAGGGCGAGCCGGAAGTCATTCACGTCCGTGATGACCACGTGGCGGGCACCGACGAAGCGCGCGATCGCCACCGCCATCACGCCGATCGGTCCGGCGCCGGTGATCAGCACGTCCTCGCCCACCATGTTGAACGACAGCGCGGTGTGGGTGGCGTTGCCGAACGGATCGAGGATCGAGGCGATGTCATCGCTGATCGAATCCGGCAGCTTGAAGGCGTTGTCGGCCGGGATGGCCAGATACTCGGCGAAGGCGCCCGGGCGGTTGACGCCCACGCCGACCGTATTGCGGCACAGATGGCGGCGGCCGGCGCGGCAGTTGCGGCAATGCCCGCAGGTGATGTGCCCCTCGCCCGAGACGCGGTCCCCGACGCTGAGCCCACGCACTTCCGAGCCCACCTCGAGCACCCGGCCGCAGTACTCGTGGCCGACGGCCATGGGCACCGGGATGGTCTTGCGCGCCCAGGCATCCCAGTTGTAGATGTGCATGTCGGTGCCGCAGATCGCGGTCTTGGCGATCTTGATCAGCACGTCGTTCGGCCCAATGGACGGCTCGGGGATCTCCTCGAGCCAGATGCCGGGTGCGGATTCCTTCTTCACCAGCGCTTTCATGCGATCACTCCGAGTTCACGGCCCACGGCGGCAAAGGCCGTGAGCGCGGTATCCAGATCGGTGCGCGTGAGCGCGGCGGACATCTGCGTGCGGATGCGCGCCTGGCCCTGGGGCACCACGGGGAAAGAGAAGCCAATCACGTACACGCCGTGCTCGAGCAGCCGGTCGGCCATGCGCGCCGCGAGCGCCGCATCACCGATCATCACCGGGATGATCGGGTGCTCGCCGGGCTTGAGCGTGAAGCCGAGCCGCGCGAGGCCGGCGCGGAAGTAGCGGGCGTTCTCGTGCACCCGGGCGCGCAGCTCGGGCCGCTCGCTGAGCAGCTCAAGTACGCGCAGTCCGGCGGCGGCCACCACCGGCGGGATGCTGTTGGAGAACAGGTAGGGCCGCGAGCGCTGACGCAGCCACTCGATCACCGGGGCGCGCGAGGCGATGTACCCGCCGCTCGCGCCACCGAGCGCCTTGCCGAGAGTGCCGGTGAGGATGTCGATGCGCTCGGCCACCCCGCAGTGCTCGGGCGTGCCGCGGCCGTGCGCGCCCATGAAGCCCGTGGCGTGCGAGTCATCGACCATCACCAGCGCATCGTAGCGGTCGGCGAGTGCGCAGATCTGCGCCAGGTTCGCCACCGTGCCGTCCATCGAGAACACCCCGTCGGTGGCGATGAGGCGGGTGCGGGCCGCGCCGGCGCGCTGCAGGCAGGCCTCGAGTTCGGCCATGTCGTTGTTGGCGTAGCGCAGCCGCTCGGCCTTGCACAGGCGGATCCCGTCGATGATGCTGGCGTGGTTCAGCGCATCGGAGATGATCGCATCGCGCTCATCGAGCAGCGTCTCGAACAGTCCGCCGTTGGCATCGAAGCAGGAGGAGTAGAGGATCGCATCCTCGGTGCCGAGGAACTCGCTCAGGCGCCGCTCGAGGGCCTTGTGCACCGTCTGCGTGCCGCAGATGAAGCGCACCGAGGCCATCCCGAAGCCGAGCCGATCGAGCGCTTCGTGCGCCGCGGCGAGCACGGCCGGATCGCTGGCGAGCCCGAGATAGTTGTTGGCGCAGAGGTTGATCACCTCGCGCCCGGCGGTGCGGATCTGCCCGCCCTGAGGGGTCTCGATCACCCGTTCGTTCTTGTACAAGCCCTGATCCTTCAGGGCGCCGAGGTCCGAGCGCAGACGCTCGATGAGTTGAGGCATCATGCGGCGCGATTATACCCGCGCGCCGGCGGCGGCGGTGCCCCGCCGCTCGGCCCTTCAGAGCGTGCCGCCGAGACTGACGGTGCGCCCGCGCACCGAGAGGCGCTGCGTCTGGCTCAGGTGCCCCAGGGCGCGCACCACCGTCTCCGGGGCGAGACCGAGGTACGAGCCGATGTCGGCGCGGGTGAGCGGCAGGCGGAAGCGTTCTTCGCGCGCCGGCAGATGCGCCCGCTCGATGTAGTTCTCGATGAAGGCCGCGACCCGCTCGATCGCCGGCAGTCCGGCCCAGGGCGCCGCGGCGCGCTCGGGCTGTGCGGCGCTCTTCAGCAGCAGCCGCTCGAGCAGCGCTCCGTGGCCGGCGGCCGTGCCGGGCTCGGGCATGCGCAGCCGGCACACCGCGCTCGCGGTGGCCGCCTGGGCGGTGTAGGGTTGGATGCCTCGCGCAAAGCTCTCCAGGCCGACCAGCTCCCCCGGCAGACGCAGCCCGACCACCCGCTGCGAGCCGTCCGGCAGGCTGATGCGCAGCACCAGGCAGCCGGTCGCGACGATGTACACCGCCGGGGCGCCCCCCTGCTCGAGCAGGCGCGCCCCGCGCTCGAGCGGCGGCTCGCGCCGAGCGTGTACGGCATCGGCGCTCAGCGGCTCGGCCCCCCAGCAGCGGCGCGTGGCCGGGCAGAGGGCACAGTCGGTTTCAGTCTGGGCGCCCGTGCGGCTGCGGTTGCGATCGTGACTGTTCATGCCCGCGACCGTAGCGCGCCAGAGGGTGCGATAGATATCAGGATTTTCCGCAGGTCCCCGCGGCCGCGCGGCGTGCGGCAAAACTGATGTTCGTCACTTCTGGGGCTACGCCCACGGCCGCGCGCTCCGGCATCATCGGCGCGCTCATGAACGCCCACGTCCATCCTCACTCCGAACTCGCCGCCCGCCTCGCGCATGTGGTGCCTGCCGCCGAAATCGCACTCGCCGCGCCGCTCATTGCGCGCATCGAGGCGCTGAAAGCGGCGCACGGAGCGCTGATCCTGGCGCACAACTACCAGACCCCGCTGGTCAGCGCGGTGGCCGATTTCACCGGCGACTCCCTCGCCATGGCGCAGTTCGCGCTCGAAGCCCCGGCGCGCACCCTGGTGGTGTGCGGCGTGCGCTTCATGGCCGAGACGGTCAAACTGCTCTGCCCGGACAAGCGCGTGTTGCTCAGCGCCGAGGAGGCCGGCTGCTCGCTCGCTGACTCGATCGACGCCGAGGCGGTGCGCGCCGTGCGCGCCGCCTGTCCCGGGGTGCCGGCCGTGGCCTACATCAATACCAGCGCGGCGGTGAAGGCCGAAGTCGATGTGTGCTGCACCTCGGCCAACGCCGTGCGCGTGGTGCGTGCCCTCGGCGTGCCGCGGGTCATCATGCTGCCCGACCAGCACCTGGCGGGGTACGTCGCGCAGGAAAGCGGTGTCGAGGTGGTCGCGTGGGGCGGACAGTGCGAGGTGCACACCCGCTTCGATGCCGCCGACATTCGGGCGTTCCGTCGCGAGGCGGCGGTGACCATACTGGCGCACCCGGAGTGTCCGCAAGCGGTGCGCGCCGAGGCGGACTTCGTCGGCTCCACCGGCGCGATGGCGAAGTTCCTGAGCGAGCGCCGCCCGCCGCGGGCGATGCTGC
>JAJZFQ010000120.1 GCA_021805275.1 Pseudomonadota bacterium | reverse complement strand
TCGAGCCGCTGGCGCACCGCATCGAGCATCTTGGACTTGACGGCCTGCGAGGTCTCCCAGAACCGCTCATCGGGCACCGCCTCGAGGCCGCCCCAGAACGCCACATCGTTCAGCCGCTCGCCCCAGTGGGGGCTGAGTTCGGCGTCGAAGAACCCGCCCCAGAGCTTGTGCAGGAAGGTCGGTACGTGCACGCCGTTGGTGACGAACCCGACCGGATTGTCCTCGGGGCGGATCTGCGGCCAGTGATCGGCGCACAGCTGCGCCGAGACGGTTCCGTGGATGCGGCTCACCCCATTGATGTGGCGCGCGCCATTCAACGCCAGGCGGGTCATATTGAACATACCCGGCACCGACGGGGCACTGCCGAGTTCGAGGAAGCGCTCGACGGGCAGGCCCAGATCGTTGATGAAATCCTGGAAGTGCTCGAGGATCAGGCCGTGCCCGAACGCGTCGTGACCCGCCGCGACCGGGGTGTGGGTGGTGAATACGCAGGCGGCCGCCGTCGCCTCGAGCGCCGCCTCGAAGGGCAGATCGCGGCTCATGTGCTCGCGCATCAGCTCCAGGATCAGAAACGCCGCGTGCCCCTCATTGAGGTGCCAGGCCGCCGGTGCGAGCCCGAGTGCACGCAGCGCACGCACCCCGCCGATGCCGAGGATCATCTCCTGGCGTACGCGCGTCGACTCGTCCCCGCCGTAGAGCCGCCGGGTGATGTCTCGGTCCGAGGGCGCATTCTCGGGCGTATTGGTGTCGAGCAGATACACCGGCACTCGGCCGGCCTGAGCCCGCCAGATCCGTGCGGTGACGTCGCGGCCGCCAATGCGCACCGCGATCGAGATCCACCGTCCGCCGGCGTCGCGCACGGGCTCGACCGGCAGGTCGCGCGGGTCGTGCGCCTTGTACTCGGCGTGCTGCACGCCGTCGTCATCGACCGTCTGGGTGAAGTAGCCTTGTTCGTAGAGCAAACCGATTGCCACGAAATGCGCGCCGGCATCGCTGGCGGCCTTGCAGTAGTCCCCGGCCAGCACACCGAGGCCCCCCGAGTAGATCGGAAAACTCTCGTGAAAGCCGTATTCGGCGCAGAAGTACGCCACCAGCGGCTCGTCTGCCGGAGGCTTGGCGGCGAGGTAGGTATCCAGCAGCTGCAGTGCGGCGTGATAGCACCCCAGGTACTGCGGGTCGCCGGCGGCCGTGTCGAGTGCGGATTGGCGCACGCAGCGCAGCATCAGCCGCGGGTTGCCCCCGCATTGCTTCCACAGCTCAGGCTCCAGGTCCTCGAACAGGGCGCGGATCGGCCGATGCCAGCTGAAAAACAGGTTGCTGGCGAGTTCCGGCAGGCGCGCGAGCGCCTCGGGAATGACGGGGGTGATTTCGAGCAGAGTATTGCGCATGGCACCGGGATTCGAAACGAGGGTTGCCCGGAAAGTCTAGCCGCTTCGGACCGCTCGTGCGCGCATCGGGTCACGCTCCTTTGTGGTGCATCCCACCTCTGGGCGGCATGTGCGAGAATGCCGAGCCGTCGCGCAAGCTGGAGCGTGTCATGGGAAGCGGTCTGAGCATTCGGGCGGGAATTTCGGTCACGCTCGCGGCGGGGCTCCTGGCGGGGCTTGCGCCCGCACCGGTGCGCGCGCAGTCGATGGCTCTCGAGAATCTCGATCATTTCCCTCGAGCCACGCTCGTGATCGACGCCGGCGGACACGTGCATCGCTTCCGGGCCTGGATCGCCAATACCCCGGCCCGCCAAGCCCAGGGATTGATGTTCGTGCGCGACCTGCCTGCCGATGAGGGCATGGTGTTCCCCATGCACCCACTGCAGGTGGCTCAGTTCTGGATGGCCAACACGTATATCCCGCTCGACATGCTGTTCGTGGCGCCCGGCGGGCGCATCGAGAAGATCACGGCCAACGCCAAGCCGTTCTCTCTGCAGACGATCAGCTCTGGGGCGCCCGTGGAGGCGGTGATCGAAATCCGGGGCGGTCAGGCGCGCGCCCTCGGCATCACCGTCGGCTCACAGGTCCGCTGGACACCTGTCGTGGCGAAATAGTCGCCTTTTCCCCGCCCATCCTTCCGCATCCCTGCACCGGACTCGCGCGCGCTCCGGGTCACCGAATTCCGCTCGCCGCGGGGCAGGCCGCAGACCCCAAACCGTGGCGTACGCGCGCACTACTCGGTATTCCCACCACATCATGATTCATGAATGTTGCGTCATAGCAACGAATCTCCGTGCGTGAAGTGTGCGAAAAACACATTATTAATCAATCTGTTAAGTGTTGCCCTAGAGATCTTTCGCAACGCATTTCGCATTCTCGCTTTACTTGAGCAGGGACGTCGTTTAGTGTCCGCCACAAGCCTTCTGAGGCACAGCGTGCTGTGCCCTCAGGAGCGGTTTTTTTAAGGAATCGCTCAAGGGCCTCGGGCCAACAACCAAATGCGAAGGCGAACCTTAGGGTCGCCGCGGAGTACACTCATCGTGGAAAACTACACTGTCAGACATGCGGTCAGACGCGCGCTCGCCATTGGCGCGATCGTTGCGGTCGGCGCAGGGGCGATGCTCGCGAACGCGAATCCCGCGCCGACGCCGAAGCCGCAGTCAGATTCCCAGTCAGTGCCGGCACCGGCGAGCAAGGCGAAGAAGAATGCCTCGGCGTCGATCCTGCAGACCATCGTGGTCACCGGCACGATGATCCCAAGGACCTCGGCTGAGACCGCCGAGGCCATCACGATCATCAAGTCCTCGACCCTGCGCAGCCTGGGCGTGACGAACGTCGAGCAGGCGCTCGGCACGGTGACCTCGAATACCCCGGCGCTGAACATCGCGCAGTCGGTCGGCACGTTCTCGGGCGGTGGTACCTACGCCAACCTGCGCGGTCTGGGCGATGGCCGCACGCTGGTGCTGCTCGATGGCCACCGGCTTGCCGATAATGCATTCAGCGGCAATGCGGTCGATCTGAGCGGTATCCCGTTCTCGGCCATTTCGAGTGTTCAGGTGCTGCGCGAAGGCGCCTCGGCGCTGTACGGATCCGACGCGATCGCGGGCGTCGTCAACTTCATTACGAAGCGTAATTACCAGGGCGCGGAGGTCAGTGCGGAACTCGATCATCCGCAGGGTGCGGGCGGCGGCTCGGGCAACGTGAGTTTCACCTTCGGCCATGGCGACTTGGTTCGCGACGGCTACAATTTCATGATCACGGGCAGCTACAGCGGCCAGCAGGAACTGCGCGCGACGCAGCGCTCATTCACTGCCGCGGGTTTCTACCCGGCGCTGGGTGATGCCGCCACCAATAATCCGGGTACGTGGCCCGCGACAATTCAAGACAATAACGGCCAGGCCATCACAGACCCCGCGCTGGGTGGACAGAGCAATTATTGGCAGCCCGGCTATCCGGCCTGTGCAGGAAATCCATACCTGACTACCTATTACGGAAACTGCGCGTATCGGTATTCGGCTGCAACGGACCTGCTGCCCAAGTCCTATGAAGCGTCGGCATTGGTCGCCTTTACCAAGGAACTTCCGGATAACAATGTCCTGAAGATTCAGTACTTCTACAGCCGCTCCAAGGTCACTGCCTGGTCCGGCCCGATGTTCTACTCGTTCAACATGACCCCTCAGGCTGATCCCACGTATTATCCGACAGCGGCGGGTTTGACGTGCGAGACAGCCTTCACTGCCTGCACCAGTCCGCCGGCGCTGAATGGCGCAATTAACGCCGTCTGGACGGATCCGAACAACAATCGCTACGGCGATAACATCAACACCGAGGAGCGGGCGTTGGTGACGTTCTCGGGAGACAATGCGGGTTGGGACTACCGGTTCAACCTGAACTTCAGTCAGAACTTGAACTCCGACGGCAACGTCTCGGGATACCCGAATGAGTCGGTGTTGGCCCCGGGTGGCGTGCTCAGCGGTCTGATCAATCCGTTCGGACCGCAAAGCCCGGCCGGGCAGGCGCTGATCAATAGCAGCTACGTCAATGGCGTATACCAGAACGGCAAAATGCAGCGTTGGGCGGTCAGTGGGCATGCCAGCCATAGGCTCGGTGACGCATTCCACGCCGGGCATGACGCGGTTCTGGCAATTGGCTTCAGCGTGCGCGGCAACAAATTCCAAAGCGCCACGACGCCGTACAACTCTCTCGTCCAGGCCGCAACGGGTTTGGGGAACTTTGCGGTCCAGGGCAGCCGCACGGCGCAGGCCGTGTTCGCCGAGCTGAACGTGCCGATGTCGAAGAGCCTCGATGTCGACATTTCCGATCGCGAAGACCGCTACAGCGACTTCGGCCGCACCAACAACGGCAAGATCACGGTTCGTTATCAGCCGTCGCGTTACGTGACCTTCCGTGGGGCTGCGTCCACCGGCTTCCGTGCCCCGACGTTGTACGATCTGTATGACCCGAACACCATGTCCGCCTCAACCAGCGGATCAATGGGTAACGGCAACCCGTTCTGCACGCCGAGCACGTACAACGCGGAGTGGAACCAGGCAGTGTGTGGCACGCAAGGGCTGGGGCTGTTCGGCGGTAACGCAAAGCTGACCCCGGAGACCTCGGAGAACTTCGATCTGGGTGTCGTGTTGGCGCCGGTGCGTAATCTCGGCATCACGCTCGACTACTACCGGATCCTTCTCAAGAACACCATTGGGAATATTCCCGCTTCGGCCATCTACGGTAATCCGACCCTGTTCTCGAACTACATCGTGCCGAACGATCTTGGCACGCTGACGCCGTCGATCAATGAGGCCCAGGACTGCCTCCCCTACTCGCTGCCGACTTGCGGCTACATCGTCGTGAACGATCAGAACACCGGTCAAATCACGACCGATGGATTTGATCTGAGCGTGACGTACTCTCAGCAGACCCGCTGGGGTGTGTTCCACGAAGATTTGGAAGGCACCGCGGTCACGCAGTTCCGCTTGCAGCAGTACAACGGCGGCCCGGTGCTGAACCTGGTCGGCTGGTACAACGGCGGAAACGAGCCGGCGATGCGCTGGCAGCACCTGCTGCGGGTCGACTGGACCAGCCCGCAGGGTCTGTGGGGCGCTGGCATCAGCAACCGGTTCTACTCGTCCTACATCGACGAGTTTGGGGTCGGGCCGACCAACAGTGGTCCGCAGCGCACGGTGGGCAGCCAGTCGACGTGGGACGCCTACACGTCCTACAAGCCGCTGCGCGGCCTGACGGTGCTGTTCGGCATTCGTAACCTGCTCAACACGAATCCGCCGTTCACCAACTCCGCGCAGGGTAACTTCGCGGCGGGCTACAACTCGCTGTTCTCGAACCCGATCGGACGGGACTTCTATCTGAACCTGACCTACAAATTCCTCTGATCCTTCGGCCCTCTCGGGCCGTCGTCGGGCACCCGCCGTCGAGGCGGGTGCCCGCGAGGGGTGAGTCGGATGCGGTGCGCTCGCACTGCGCCTCTTGCCACGGCCACGCTGATGGTTGATTCAAAGCCCCGCCTTGTGCGGGGCTTTTTTATGTGACGAGCTACCGCCGGTGCTCGGTGGCGGGCGTATAGTGACCCGCGACACTCGTGGCGTCGCAGGAATCTCGTGAAGGCCCTTGGCCGTACCCTGTGCGTGGTGGCCTTACTGCCCGCGGTGGCGATGGCGGTGGCCCGTCCTCATGGGACGGTGTCGGCAGATGTGCCGAGCCTGCTCTCCTCGGCACCGGCCCGAGTCAATCCTCTCGGTCAGATCGTCGTCCCGGTCATGATCGACGGTCGCGGACCTTTTCCGTTTCTCCTCGATACCGGCGCGAATGGCTCAGTCATCGCGCCGCGACTGGTCAAGGCGCTGGGCTTGATGCGGCGGGAGGGACAGGTGGAGCGCGTCGAAGGGGTGACCGGGACGCAGCCGCTGCCTTGGGTGAACGTTCGCCGGCTACAAGTCGGTCGGATCGTGAAGCGCGAGGTGCGCATGCCGATCTGCTCGACGCCCATCATGACCGAAGTCGATGGCATTCTCGGGATGGCGGGGTTCGGCCCGGTGCGGATCGCGGTCGATTTTCGTCACCATCGGGTGGCGATCGATCGCTCGAGCCGTGGGCCGATGTGGGGCTTCCTCGATATCCACGCCGTTCGCACGCCGGGCGGATTACTCATGATCCCGGCGCGGGTCGGCGGCCTCGTGGTCGAGGCGGTGATCGACACCGGATCGCCCGTGACCTTGGGCAATTCCGCCCTGCGCAAAGCCTTGCTGTCGCGTCGCCGCTCGGGTGCCACGACGCCGATTTACGGAGTGACGCAGCAGGTGTCCACGGGTTCGACCGCCGTGGCGCCGACGCTGATTCTTGGGCCCGTGGCGATTCAGCACCTGCCGATCGTCTATTCCAATGTCCCGATTTTCCGGGAATGGCATCTGCAAGGCACCCCCGCGGTGATCATCGGCACGGACGTGTTGAGCGTCGCGGACTCACTCGTGCTCGATTACCCGCGATCTCGGGTCTACATCCTGCCCGCGCCGCCGCCGATCTCGATGCTGGCGGCGGCGGGCTTTCTGCCGGGCGGGTGAGCTGCCGGAGCCGCGCCCGAACGGACCTCGGCCGGCGCACGTCCTCGCTCGGATCGCCGGCACCGCTATACTGCCCAATGATCTTCTCCTGACGGGCGGAGTTGCGATGTTTTTGCAAATCGAAGATTTCCTGACCGTCGCCGAGGTCGACTCGGTGCGCGAGCTGGCGCGCCAGACCCGTTTCATCGACGGCCGCAGCTCCAATCCGCACAACCCCACCAAGCGCAGCCTGATCCCCGACCCGACCGATGCGCACGCTCAGCGCGCCGGCCAGCTCGCCCTCGGGGCCTTCCAGCGCAGCGAAATGGCACGCAACTTCGTGCTGCCGCGGCGTATCGCGGTACCGCAGGTCGTGCGCTACGGAGAGGGTATGGGCTACGGAGCGCACGTCGATGTGCCGTTCATGGCGGTGAGTCAGCAGCCGTTGCGTTCGGACGTCTCGTGTACGGTCTTTCTCAGCGAGCCCGACAGCTACGGTGGCGGTGAGCTCGTGATCTATCTCGGCTCGCAGGAGGTACGCATCAAGGGTCGTCCCGGGGGAGTCGTGTTTTACCCGTCCACCACTCTGCACGAGGTGGCGCCGGTGACGTCCGGGGAGCGCCTGGTGATGATCACATTCATCGAGAGTCAGATCGCGGATGCGGCGCGCCGCGAACTGCTGTTCGCCCTCAATGAGGTCCGGGCGCTCGAGGGGGCGAAGCTCGAGTGGGGCAACCGCGTGCGCCTGGAGTATGTCGCGTCCAACCTGCAACGCATGTGGGCTGAAGCTTGAGACGCGATCCGCAGGCCGAGCGCGAGCGGCTGATCGCGATCCAGCGCGTCGCGCAAGGGGGGGAGACCTGCCGCACGCGATTGATCTCGCCGCAGCAGCCCTTGCAGCGGGACGGGAGCATCCGCTGATTTTCAACGTGCTCGCGCTGCGCCACGAGCAGGCCGGCGAGCTCGCCGCGGCCGAAGGTCTGCTGCGCCGCGCAGTGGCGCTCGACCCAGCGGACAAGGCCGCCCGCAATGCCCTCGGGTTGTGCCTGCTGCGACTCGGACGGTACGCCAATGCGCTCGAGCAGTTCGATGCGCTGGCCGCGGCCCACCCGGCACTGCCGCTCGCGCACGCAAACCGGGGGAGCGCTGTTCGGGCTGACGAGGGCCCTGGAGGCCGAGGCGGCAATTCGCCGCGCGGTCGAGCTCGGTGAGCGGCAACTGGGTGTCGCCGCGACTCGCCTCCGCGGTCTGCTCGCGGATTCGCACGATGCCCAGAGCCGCACGTCCGAGGCGTTTGTTGCCTATACCGATAGCGATTGGCTGCAGCGGGAAGTTAACGCGGCACAGTGCGCAACCGCTTCGCCGAGCGCTCTGCAGTACGCGCTAGGACTCGTGGACTATCTGCGCAGCGCCGATCGGACGCGCTGGTGCGCGGCGCCGCCCTCGAGTGGGCCGGAATCGCCTGCGGGAGATGTGTTCGTGCTCGGATTTCTGCGCTCGGGCACCGCGCTCCTGGAGGTAACTCTCGAGGGGCATGCGCAGGTGGCCAGTGTCGAGGAGAGCGAATCGCTGATCGATTCGATGCACCAGTTCATGCAGCAGCCGCAGGATCTTGAACGCCTGGTGCACGCGCCGCCGACGACGTTGGATACGCTGCGCGGCGCGTATTGGCGCCGCGTGGCGCAGACCGGCGTCGACGGTAGCGGCAAGGTCCTCGTTGACAAGAGTCCACTCAATATCCTGAAGCTGTCGTTGATCGCGCGCCTGTTCCCGCGGGCTAATACTCTGGTTACGTGCCGTGATTCCCGCGATGTCGTGCGTAGCGGCTTCCGACACCGATTCCGCATGCGCCGGCCGATCTACGAAATGCTCACGCTCGCGGGCGCGGCGCACTATTACGACGCAGTCATGCGCGTGCTCATGGAGTGCACGTGTCTCCTGCCGCCTGGTTACTCGCTGGTGCGGCACGAGGGCGTGGTGAGTGGCTTTGCGCGTGAGATGTGCCGGGTGTGCGATCTTCTCGGACTGAAGTGGGACCCGCCCATGGGAGAGTTCGCGGGGCGCACGCACGGACGCACGGACGCACGCCCGCGCTGCGCTGATTCCCTGCACCGCCCAGCTCGTCCATGAGCTCAAGGCCCAGGGCCTCGACCGCTGGTGGCGTTACCGCGAGCCGCTTGCACCGGTCCTGCCGATCCTGGCTCCGGGGGTTCGGCAGTTCTACGATAAGGAGCCGGGGGCGGGCGGGCAAGGTTCGCGGCGCGAGGTCGCGACCCGGCGTGACTCGTGGCCTGCCGGTGTCCGGAACTAAAACGCCGTCCGGAGCCGCCGATCGTGCCGGCGCGCGGACGGCGCCTTGTCCACGGCGGCCAGTGGCTGCCGACGAGTATCGCTCAGCAACTCTGCCCGTTGGTTCCGCACCCCGGCGCGGCGGTCGCCCCCGAGAGGGCCCGGCGCTGCTGCTCGCGCATCTGCAGGATCACCCGGGTCTGATGCGGCGTGAAGCATCTGACGTGAGGGATGCGCGAACCGAGGCTGGGCGCGTGCTCGCAGTACAGCATTGTGCCGTTGCGGGATTCTAGCGAAAAGCCCGCCTGTTCCGCCTGCAATGCGAAGTTGGCCTCGGCGAGGACATGCTGAGGCGAATTCGGGGTCTCGGTCATCGGCGCGGCTGTGGTGGCCGCTGCAGGGGTCTGATGCCGGGGCTGGCCGGCGCATGCGCTGAGCGCGGCGGCGCTCGCGAGCACGAGAAGCGACATCATTCTGCGCATGGCAGATCTCCTTTAATTCTGGGAGCTACTGTAGCGCGGTTTATACTCACGCGCATGACACACCCGAAATCGAGACCCCATGGAACGGGATCCGGCGGCTGATCAGGCGCGGCTCAGCGCCATCCTGGCCCAGGCCCGGGCCGCTCATCACGACGAAGCCATCGCGCAGGCGCGCGCCGCGCTGGCCGAGGGTCTCGAGCACCCGCTGCTGCTGAATCTCGCCGCGCTCGGTCTGGAGCGCGAAGGGCGTTGCGCCGAGGCCGAACCTCTGCTGCGCCGCGCGGTGCAGATCGCCTCTGGGGACATCGACTGCCGCAATGCCCTCGGGCTGTGTCTGCTCAGCCTCGAGCGCGCGCCGGAAGCCCTCGAGCAGTTCGACGCGGCGATCGGTTTCGATCCGGCGCGCGGCCACCTCCATGCCAACCGGGGTAATGCTCTGCGGGCCCTCGGGGCGATTGCCGAAGCACAGGCGAGCTATGAGCGGGCGGTCGAGCTCGATGCCACTCATGCGACGGCGTTGGCCGGACTTTCGAGCATTGCCTGCCGGCGCGGCGCCTACGGCGATGCTCGCACGTGGGCGCAGAAGGCACTGGCCGTAGCACCGGGGCTGGCGGAGGGTGTCATGAGCCTAGCGGCCGTGGAGTTCGGTGAGCGCCAGCTCGGGCGGGCAGAGGTGCGGTTGCAGGAACTGCTCGACGGAAGGCGTCTGGCGGACATAGAGCGCGCCTACGTGGAGGGGTTGCTCGGCGATGTGCTCGATGCCGAGGGGCGTTACGAGGAGGCTTTCGCAGCGTACACGAGTTGCAATCAGGCGCTGCTGCGCCGCTACGCCGGCCGCTTCGCCAGTGCGCTCGACTATGCCGAGGCGCTGACGGGCTGGTTCGATCGGGTCGCGGCGGGTGGGCTCGCCGCGCGCGGCCCGAAAGCTGCGCCGAGCGCGCCGGCGAAGGAGCACGTGTTCATTATAGGTTTTCCACGCTCGGGCACGCGGCTCCTCAGCGTCATTCTCGAGGGTCACCCGGAGGTCGCGACGCTCGTGGAGCGGGAATGCCTCGCCGAGGCAGTTCTCGAGTTCATGCGCCGGCCAGAGGACCTCGAGCGACTTTGGGGGGCCAGCCCGCAGACGCTCGAGCACTTCCGCGCGGCGTACTGGCGGCGCGTGAGCGCCTCGGGGCTCGAACTGAGCGGCAAGGTGTTCGTGGACTGCTGCGCGCTGAATACGCTGAAGCTGCCGCTCATCCTGCGGCTGTTCCCTTCCGCGAAGATCGTCTTCGCCTGCCGCGATCCGCGCGACGTCGTGTTCAGCAGCTTCCGCAACCGCCTGGCGATGAGTGCTCCGGCCTATGAGCTGCTGACGATCGAGGGTGCCGCGCGCTATTACGCCGCGGTGATGCAGCTGCTGATCGGATTCACGTCGCTGTTCTCGCTCGAGGCCTGTCTGGTGCGCCACGAGGATGTGGTGACTGGATTCGCGCGCGAAATGAGGCGTGTCTGCGAATTCCTCGGACTCGAGTGGCATCCGGCGATGCGAGACTTCGCGCTGCGGGCGCGCGAACGCGACGAACCGGCGCTGAGCCTCGCGCAGTGGATCCATAATCTCGGCACGGAGGGCATCGGACTGTGGCGGCACTACCGCGGTGCGTTCGAGCCGGTGCGCGCGGTGCTCGACCCGTGGGTGAAGCGCTTCTACTACGATCCGGACTGACGGCCGGGTCAGCTGGCAGGCGCATCCGGCAGCGTGAACCAGCAGTTGAAGGCGATCGTGATGCGCTCGCCCTCGCCCTCGAACGGCTTGACGTCGTGCAACAACCAGGACGGGAAGAGCACCAGCTGACCGGCCTCCAAGGTGAAATTCGCGACGTGGTGCCCGTACGGTAGCGGCATCCGTGCGATTCCCGCATCCATGTGCATCGCGTGCATGATCGTCGGATTGATGAATGAGAGTACGCCGCTCATGTTCTTGTCCGGATCGTGCCGCCCCGGATCGACGCAATACACTCCGCTCCAGGAGGCGTTCGGGTGATTGTGGAGGCCGAAGTAGCCGCCGCGCCGCGTGACGTGGAACCAGCAGTCGTTGTAGATCTGCAGCCGCAAGAGCGTCGGCACATCGTAGCCGTTGAGCCTGCCGATCACCGCGAGAAGTTGGTCCCAGCAGAACCGCTTCAGCTCCTGTACCGCCGGATCGGCGTTGCGGAACAGATCGAAGGGGCTCTCGAACAGCGCCTCATTGCGGTAGGTGAGCGGGCGGGGATTGGCCTCACCGCCGCGCTCGGCCGCGAGCACGAACGCACGCAGCGCCGGGTTCAGCCGAGCCTCATCCGGATGGCGACCGATCGCGAACGGCACCGCGAACAGATTGAACAGCTTAGGAGCCATAGGCCGTCTCACCGGAGCCCGCTGGATTGCGCTTTGCGGATTGTAACTGCGCACGCGGCTGCAGGCGCGCTTCGGGCTATACTGGCTCTATGAAGCGCAGTCCTGTCTCTTCGGTCCCGCGCGGCTGTGCACCGGCAGCGCGCGGGATAGCGGCCGTGCCCTGGGTTCTCGTCGGGCTGGCCTGTATCGGCTCTTCTGCCGCCTGGGCCTCGCCGCGTCCGCCGCCGCGGTGGGCAGCAGCCCTTCTCGCCTGCCGGCGCATTCCGCACAACGCCGCAAGGCTCGCCTGCTTCGACCGCGAGTCGGCGATGCTCGCCAAGGGGGCGGCTCCGCCCGCCGTGGATCGTCCCGCCGTGCCCGTAGCTTCAGCGGCCAGCGTCGATCCCGATCTCAGTCCCAGCCGCACTTTCGGTCTGGCGCCTGCGCAGATCGCAGCGCGCGAGGCGGCGGTCGTGAAGCTGCCGCGGCAACTCAAGCACGTCACCTCGCGCATCGTCGTTTTACAGAGGACGGCAGACGATCGCGATATCTTCACGCTCGCCAACCATCAGGTCTGGGCGCAGTTGAATGCCGGCGGCGGGCTGTTCGCCCGGGTGGGCGATGTCGTGACGATCTCGCGGGGCTGGCTCGGATCGTATCTGCTGAGCCTGCCGTCGCGCCGCTCCTGCAAGGTGACACGAATCCGCTGAGCGGCACGCCGATCAGTCGAGGGCTATGCCAGCGACTTCGAGCCGCGCCCGCGCCGGGGCCAGCCCCTCGGCATAGTGCTTCCACAGATCGAGCGAGGAGTTGTACAGCGGCTGGCGCACCTGCACCGAGCTTGCGGTGATGACGGGCGCGGGATTGCGGTGAAACTCAAGGCAGGCGCTATCGAAGGGCAGGCCGACAGAGTCAAGCAACTGCCGCACTGCGGGCTCGAATCCGGTCACGAGCGCCTCGTACGGCAGATCGAGGATCCGCCCGGGCAGCAGGCGGTGCCAGTGCGCCATGAGGCGTCGGTATCCGATGTAGAACTCGGCGATTTCCGTCAGGTCGTAGGCGAACGGATAGCCGCCGGTGGTGAAGCGAGTGCGGTAGATCGCGTGGCAGGCCGCCAGCGGGTGGCGCGTCACATGCACGATCCGCGCCTGTGGAAAGGTTCGCAGCAGCAGCGGGCAGTAAAGGAAATTGATCAGCTGCTTGTCCGTCCACCGCGTCTGCGCGTCAGCCAACGGGTGGAGTCGGGCCAAATATTCCTGAGCGAGTGCTCCGCCGTCGAGCTCCGCGAGGCGCTGCGCGTGGCTGCGGGCGTCGATCGGCTGCGGGCCGCTGAGGCGATCGCCGACGGTGAGGATCGCATCGGTCATGGCGGTCAGTTCGCCGCAGGCCCGTACTTCGGGGTGGTTGGAGAGGATCTGTTCGACCAGGGTCGACCCGCAACGCGGCAGGCCGATGATGAAGATCGGCCGCTCGCTGCGGGCCTCGAGCGGATCGGACTGCGCCGTCGTGAAGATCTCTTCCATCGCGCGCATGAGTGCTCGATCGGGATCGGGGCTGTACTCGATGAGCGCCCGCTCGATGCGGTTCGCCGCGCTCAGGTGCTGCCAGCTCGCCGCATGGTCGCCGAGGTCCTGGTAGGACTTGGCGAGGCCGAAGTGCACGATGGCCGCATGCTCGGATTGTGGCGGCAGGCGCGCGAGCGCCCGCTGCATCTGCTCGATCCAATTGCGCTCGCTGGTCTGGCGGCGCAGCTCGCTCAAGGCCTTGAGAACCTTCGGTGCAACCGGGTCGATGGCCAGCACTGCTTCGTAGTCCCGCTCGGCCAATTCGAACTGCCCGAGGATCCGGTGCGCGGCGGCCCGCCGGGCGAGGAGCGTGGCACGTCGAACCCGATCCCGGTGCTCGCTCTCGAGCGCGCAATCGTAAATTGCCACTGCGCGCGCATGCTCTCCGGCCTGAATGAGAAATTCCCCGACGGCCTCCATGGTGGCCGGTATCTCCCGGGCATGGGCGGCCGCGCTCTCGGCCGCAGAGAGGGCGGCCGCGCGGTCATTGCGCGCCAGAAGACATTCGGCCTTTTGCAGCAGGCACTGAGCGTCATCTGGTTGGGTGCGCAAATACGCCTCGATGAGCGCGAGCGCTTCATCGCGGTCCCCGCCCAGCAAAGCGACGATGCTGCCCAGCAGCCATCCCCCTGCGCCGTTCGGCCAAGACTGGCGGCACTGGGCGGCCGCTGCAGCGGCGGCACCCAGGTCCCCCCGGGCCAGTTGCTCGCTGACTTGCTTCTCGAGCGCGCTCTGAGACAGTGCCATCACGGGGCGCATCATAGCCGAGGCCGCTCTGCATGCGCTCGGAGACGCTGTTGCAGAGTCGCAACGTTTGCGTGGCCCTCAATGTTGCACTGTGGCATCAGATGCATCGCGGCACCCCTCGAGAATCCGTTGCTTGCGCGCTGCCGCGCGGCGCACGGTCCACGCCGCGCAGATGATTCTGCCGCAAATTACGCCCCGCAGCCGCGCCCTCGATGCGACAAAGCGAGCCGCTGGTACGAGCGGACGCACATCCGCGGTGTTGCGCCATTGAGACAGTGTGCTATATTCGGACCGCTGGTGCAAAGGCCACAGGAGCGATAGACGTCCGGGCAGCACCGCGCTAAAGGGAGCCAGGCGCACCCGTCGATGGCGACGGTAGGAACGCCCGATCGTCGCTCATGCGCATTCTTTGCCATCAGGCGCAATCACAAATAAATAGCCATTGGGAGAGCGACCTCATGGTCAACGATAATTTTGGCAAACCCCTAGTGCGCGCGGCTGTCCGCACTGTCCTCGCGGGCGGAGCGCTGGTTGCCGCCTTCGGGGTGGCTAATGCGGCCAACGCGCACAAGGCGACCCAAACGGGCCCGGCGGACTCGACGGTGGCGCCGGCCAGCGCGGCGTTGGCGCCGCAGCTGCAGGAGGTGGTGGTCACGGGCTCGCGTATCGCCCTATCGCCGAACCAGACTTCCATGAGCCCGGTGACCTTCGTTTCCTCGAAGGAATTCTCACAGATGGGCGCGGTGAACGTCGATGACGTGCTGAACCGCCTGCCCCAGGTCTTCGCTGACCAGAACTCGACCAGCATCAACGGAGGTAGCGGCACGGAGACGGTGAACCTGCGCGGCCTCGGGTCGAACCGCACTCTGGTGCTGATCGACGGACTGCGCATGCCGTATGGCGATCCGCGCGGTGGCGGCTCCGACGTGAAGATGATCCCGACTGCGCTGATCGAGAACGTGCAGATTCTCACCGGCGGCGCCTCTTCGCTGTACGGCGCGGATGCCGTCGCGGGCGTGGTGAACTTCAAGCTGATGCAGCACTTCCAGGGTGTGAAGATCATCGCCAACGGCGGCGGATTCTTCCACAGCAACGGGAATGGCCAGAACGTCATCACCGATTTGCAAAATTTCAACACCCAAACGGGCAATAGCTTCGCCGAGGCTCCTGGCAGCGTGGCGACGGGTGCGCAGAAGCAGCTGACCATCATCGCTGGCATGAATACGCCCGACAACAAGGGCAACTTCACTTTTTACGCCAGCTACCGCAACATCGCGGCGGCCCTGCAGAGCCGCTACTCCTACAGCGCCTGCTCGATGGCCTCCGGCTACCTGCCGCCCAAGGGCACCGGAAATTTCAACTGCTCCGGGTCGCTTACCTCCTACCCTGGTACTTTCTTGAAGTACGCCAGCGGCACCACGGCCGATGCCAACACCGTTGGTCCGGGCGGGGCGCTGTTGCCGCTGTCTGCTGAGTCGAAGTTCAATTACGGCCCGCTCAACTACATGCAGGCGCCGGATCAGACCTGGAACGCCGGTGCATTCATGCACTACACGATCAACCCGCACGCGATCGTGTTTGGCAGCACCATGTTCATGAACGATCAGACGGTCTTGCAGATCGCCCCCTCTGGAGACTTCGCCACAGCCTCCAACGTCGATTGCGCCAACCCGTTCCTGTCGAGCTCCGAGCTACAGACGTGGTGCGGCGGTTCGACGACGGGCTTCGTTAACTCGGGTGGTCCCGGTAACGGCCTGTATATCCTGCGCCGCAACATCGAGGGCGGCAACCGGCAGGACAACCTCCAGCACATTGATTGGCGTGAAGTGATCGGTATCAAAGGCGCGATCGACGACAATTGGTCGTACAACGCGAGCTATCAGTACAGCACCGTCAACCTTCTGGAAACGTATTACAACGACGTATCCACGACCAAGCTGAACTACGCGCTCGATGCCGTCAGCGTGCTCAACGGATCTGTAGTCGCGCCAAACACGCCGGGTAGCACACCGGAGTGTGCGGCCACTGCATCGGGCAACACTTCGGGCCTGGCGGCTGGCTGTGTGCCGTGGAACATTTTCGCGCCCGGACAGGTTACTCCGGCAGCCGTGCGGTACTTGCAGACCCCGGGTCTGCAGCGCGGTGCGGTCGTTCAGCAGATTGTTGACACGAATTTCAATGGCGATCTCAGTCAGTACGTGCAGCTGCCAACAGCCCACTCGGGTCTGCAGGTGGCCCTCGGTACCGAATATCGCGACGTGAACTCCTACACCCAGCCGGATGTGGAGTTCATGACCGGGGATCTTTCCGGACAGGGCGGTGCCACGCTCCCGGTCAGCGGTGCCATCGAGTCCTGGGACGAGTACTTCGAAGGACGCCTGCCATTGATTCAGGATAAGCCCTGGGCCAAATCGCTGGTGACCGACGACTCCTTCCGGCACTCCTCGTACGCCCTCGGGTTCCAGACCAACACATTCTCCCTGGGTCTGGCCTGGGCGCCGAACCGGCAGGTGCGTGTGCGCGGCACCTTCACGCGCGCCGTGCGTGCCCCGAACGTCACGGAGCTGTACGCGCCGCAGAGCGTCGGTCTCGATGGGTCGGTGGATCCGTGCGCGGGTTCGACTCCTCTGTACTCGCCCTCGCAGTGCGCCCGGACCGGCGTGCCGCTCAGCGCCTACGGCAAGGTGGCGGCGAATCCGGCTAACCAGTACAACGGGCTGGTTGGTGGTAACCCGAACCTGCAGCCGGAAACGGCACTGACGAGTTCGTTCGGTATCGGCTTCACCCCGAGCTGGCTGCCGAATTTCTCGGCGAACATTGATTATTACGACATCAAGATCGAGAACATCATCCGCTCCGTCGGTGAGAACACGATCCTGGCA
>JAJZFQ010000266.1 GCA_021805275.1 Pseudomonadota bacterium | reverse complement strand
CCCCGTGATCCAATATTCCGCGACTCACCGCACCAACAACATGACCGACCTCGTGACCGACTTGGGCGCGACGGCTTACCTGCTGGTATACACCGGGGCGCCTCCTGCGAACTGCGCCACGGCCGCCACCGGCACGCTGCTGGTCTCGCTGCCCTGCTCGGCGACGTTCGGCACCGTCTCTGCAGGCGTCCTTACCGCGAGCGCCATCACTGGCACCGCAGCTGCTGCCAACGGGTCCGCCGGGTACTGGCGGCTCTGCACGACCTCTGCCGGCACGACCTGCGTCGCGCAGGGCCTGTGCTACGGTCAGAGCACGCTCGCCACGTCGGCCGCGACCGCGAGCGGCAACGTGCTGACGTTTACCGCGACATCACCGATCGTCGCCGGGGCGACCGTCAGTGGGACGAATATCCCGGCCGGCACGTACGCGCTTGATGTGACCTCGACGAGCGTCACGCTGAACCAGAACGTGACCTCGACCGGCGTCGCATCTGGCGCTACGATCACCTTTGGCGGGGACTTGACCTTCACCAGCGGGGTAGCCTTGACTTCTGGCACCGTCGTGAATGTGTCGAGCTTCACGCTGACGGCAACTGGTGCGTGACGTGCTGCTCTGCGAGCACAAGGGCTGCACTGCCTCGCCCGTTGACGGCCCGCGGTTTCGGTTCTGCGCCGAGCACGGCAAGCCGAAGTGGGTGGCCCGACGGCATCGTGCAAAGCGTGGGCCAGCGCCGCCCAGGAAGGCGGAGCCGCGCTCTGTCGAAGCGATCCGCGCCGACCTCGCGGCGTTGCTCTACCCGGCAGTGAGTCGGCTCGACGCCATGGTTGCAGCGGACCGCGCGGCTGAGAGCCGAAGGAGCGCAGCGTGAGCTTTTCAGCAGCCGATCTCGCAGCGATCAAAGCTGCCGTTACCGCCGACGCCACGGCGCTCGGGTACTGGACCGCAGGCAACCCCGGGCAGTGCTGCGCGTACCTCAACGCGCCATCGCCGACGCCGGTCCTGATCTGGCGTCCCGATATCCCCGTCGCCGAGCTGCTCACGGCCGTCGTGTGGTCGGCCTTCGTCGCGCTCACCCCCCAGGTGCAAGCCGCGTGGGCCGCGCTCACTGCCGGGGGCACAGTGGATTCGACCAACGCGAACGTGCGCGCCGGCTTCGTCACCGTGTTCGGAGCGGGTAGCCAGACCGTGACCAATCTCGCCGCCATCGCGCAGCGGCCCGCGAGCCGGCTGGAGGCCATCTTCACCGCTGCCGGGGTTTCGACTCAGTACGGCGCAACGGCGCAGGTCGCTGACCTCATCGGAGCAATGGCGTAATGGCTACTACCTCACCACTTCGCGGTACAGTCACCGCCGTCACCTTTGCCAGCGGAGATTCAACGCTCGCCGCTGGTGCCTATGCGGTCTCATCCGCAATCGACACCTCGACGCTCGGCACGAACGGCAGCACGGCGCAAGCCGCTGACGATCTCAACCTCACCGTGAGCGCGGGAATCGCCGCCACAGCCGTGGCGAATGACACGATCGACCTCTACGCCATCACCTCCATCGACGGCACGACATACTCGGACGGCCCTGCGGATGCGTCCACCGATACGACGCATAACCTCAACATGGTATACCTCGGGTCACTGACCGTCCCGAGTGCCACAGCACAGACCATCGTCGGGCCATTTACTGCGCTTGCTGCATCCTTTCGCAGCGGCACGATCCCGCGCTACTTGAAGATAGTGGTATTCAACGGCTCCGGTGCCGCGCTCACTTCACTCGCCGCCTCGGTTCAGGGCACGAACGAATCGGTAGCCTGACATGCGCGTCTGGACGCGCCAGCCGCCGCCCGGGACGCCGATCGACTGGGGAAATCCGCTCACGCGCGGATTGCTCGATGTCATCGACCTTCAAGGCGTCCCGCGCTCTCTGCTCGCCGGCTCTGCGTATTCACTGATTGCCCCCGGCGGCAGATTTGGCGTCCCCGGCACCCACGGAACGGCGTTCGATACGACCGCCGCCTACGGCGCGATCTCGTTTGCGAGCGTTGCGGCATACGTCACGGCAAATCAGTCGCACGTCTTCGTCGGAAGCATAAGCGCCTCCAATAACCCGTACTCGATCCTATTCGGGACGGTGTTTTCCAACGGGAACGGTTCCTGTGCGCTGCAGTGGAACGGAGGAACAAGCTACTACCTGATCGGCGGCAACGTATCCACCTCAGCGTTGAGCCTGCCGATTCCGCTCGGCGTGCCGGTGGTGTTAGGGCTCTCCGGCAGTCAAGCGAGCGGGACGGCGTTATATCTTGACGGCGCGCCGCTGTACTCGGATGCCACCCTTCTTCCTGGGGCTGCGTCCGGCGCAATTCTGAACCTACTAGGCCAGAACTTCGGTGTCCTGCGCGCCATCGAAGGCCGTTGCGCGATGCATTTGGTGTACGGGCGCGCCCTCTCTTCGATTGAGCAGGCCGCCATCGCCGCGAACGCGTGGCAGATCTTCTCGGCTCCCCGTGCACGCCGCACGTATAGCGTGGCTGCATCTAGTGGCGCCACCGGGTCTGCAGCCATCACCGAGGGCGCCGATGCGGCTGCGGCCACCGCGACGCTCACCATTGCGGCTACTGGCGCGATCCTCGAGCAGCCCGACTCGCTCAGCGCAGCGGCGCACGCGAGCATCAGCACCGCGTCCGCCATCGTCGAAGGTGCCGATATTGGCGCTGCTACCGCTGCGAGCGGCGCGAGCACATCGAGCGCGATCACTGAAGGCACCGATGCGGCGGCCGCAACAGCTACGGCCAGCGTGTCGAGCTTCGCGGCCATCCTCGAGGCGCCCGACGGCATCGTCGCCACCGCGTACGCCACGGCAACGGCAGCGAGCAGCATCGTCGATGGCACCGATGCAGTCACCTGCGCGGTCTCGACCGGCGCCAGCGCAGCAGCGAGCATCGGCGAGGGCGCGGACTTCAGCGCCGGCACAGCGACGCTCAGCGCCTACGCTGCCGCTGCCATCACCGAAGCGGCGGACGCCATCGCAGCGAGCGCAGCCTTCGCGGTCAGCACTACAGCCGCCATCCTCGAGGGGACCGACGGCATCACTGCGGCTATCTTCGCAGGCGCCGTGCAAGAGGCAGCCTGCACCCTCGGACCCGTCACGCAAAACCAGTCCACCCTCGGACCCGTCACGCAAAACCAGTCCACGCTCGGACCCGTCACGCAAAACCAGTCCACGCTGCAGGTGATCCAATGAATATCGCCATCATAAACGGGTCGGAATGCTATGCGCCGTTTGCGTGTCTCAACACCACGGGCGCGCCGTTCACTCCGTCATCGCTGTCCTATCAGGTATTCGATACGACGAACCAGATCCAGGTCGTGCCACCGACGTCGATCACAGCAGCGCAAGCCGGGACCATTACACTGACGGCCACCGTCAATACGATGAACGCAGCGAGTGCCACGCTCGAGGCGCGCACGGTAGTGCTGAAAATCGGTATTCCCGGTGGCACCTACCAGAACGTCGAGACCGGCTACTCGCTGCTCCGCGCGCCGGGGACGCCGTAGCGCACGGCTAGCCGACCCGAGCACACTCGAACTGCCTGAAGGTCGTGGTATGGCCGAGCGTCTCGTAGCCGCTTGACGGCAACGAGCGCAGGCAAGCGCGGTGCGAGCGGTACACCGGGCCAAGCGTGACGCCGAGGAAGTACCGCCCCGGCATGGCATATGTGATCTTCAGCGGCACCCATGCGGTGCGCACCAGCGGCCGCTCGCGCAACTGCTCGATGCGATTCAAACACACGACGAGCACGAGCGCCGCGAAGCCGATCAAGACGGCGGTCACCCATTCGTACCAGCGCAGGCCCGTGGTCACGCCAGGCCCTCGTTCGCTATCGCCAGCAGCGCGTCCCCGTGACATGGTTGCCCGGGGGCGCACCAGCAGGCCAGATTCTTCCCGCGCAGCTCGGAGCGAATCCATTGGCGGTCGATAGGATCTGTGCAGCGGCTGAGCACGTACAAGTACACAGCCTGCTGCGCAGTGTGGTGCTGCTTGCACTTCTCGCACCAGCCGACCATGTGGTGATTGCCCCACGCGGTCGGGCGCGCGACACTGACCGTGTTTGGCGGGATGCGCCACCCCTGCGTGCGGCGTAGCTGGATGCGGCGCGGG
>JAJZFQ010000174.1 GCA_021805275.1 Pseudomonadota bacterium | reverse complement strand
CGTTCCTGCCGCTGGTGACGGCGTGCCCCGGCTGCGGCCGTACCACGAGCACGGTGTTCCAGGAACTCGCCCAGAGCATCCAGAGCCACATCCGCCACCGCATGCCCGCGTGGCGGCGCGAGTACGACGGCGTCGAGGACATGACCGTCGCGGTGATGGGCTGCGTCGTCAACGGCCCGGGTGAGAGCAAGCACGCCAACATCGGCATCAGTCTTCCCGGCACCGGTGAGCGTCCGGTCGCGCCGGTGTACGAGGATGGCGAGAAGACCGTCACGCTCAAAGGCGATCACATCGCCGAGGAGTTCCAGGAAATGCTCGAACGCTACGTGGCGCGCCGGTTCACCAAGAAATCTGCCCAGGACACGGCTGCAGCCTGACCGACGTGCACCAGGAGCGATGTTCATGAGCACGCTGACCGAGCGCAAGTGCACGCCGTGCGAGGGCGGCATCGCGCCCCTGACGCGCACGCAGGCCGAGTCGAAACTCGGCGAGCTCGCCGCGGGCTGGCAGCTCGCCGCCGACGGCACATCCCTCGTGCGGGAGTTCCGCTTTGGGGATTTCCTGCGCACCATGAGCTTCGTCAATGCGCTGGCGCACGTCGCGAACATCGAGGACCACCACCCGGACCTCGAGGTCGGCTACTCCTACTGCCGAGTGCGCTACAGCACCCACGCCATCGGCGGGCTCTCGGACAACGATTTCATCTGCGCGGCGAAGATCGACCGCATCGCACTCAGCTGAGCGGTGCGGCGCCCGGCCGCGCCACGGCCGGCAGCTCACCGGAGAGTCCGAGCGCCTGCGCGATGAAGAGGCGCTTCAGCGCCTCACTGCGGTTCACCCAAGCCAGTCCGTGCTGCGCGGCACGCGCGAGCGGACCCTGGCCGTGGGCGAGGAAGCGATTGAAGCCGTCGATGGCGAACGCCATGGGCGCCAGTTCGCTCTTGCGCCAGCGCTCGTAGCGGCGCAGCGGGGCGAGCGCCCCGGGATCCTCCCCGGCCCGCTGCGCCTGCAGCACGCACTCCACCAGCGCCGCCGCATCGAGCAACCCGAGGTTCACGCCCTGACCGGCCAGCGGATGCACGACGTGCGCCGCATCGCCGATCAGCGCGCAGCGCGCCGCGGCGAAGCGTTCGGCGCGCAGCCGCCGCAGCGCCAGACCGGCCCGCTCGGTGCACAGCTGAAGCGTCCCGAGCACACCGCCGGAGGCCTCCTGCAATGCCGCCTCGAATTGCGTCCGCGGCATCGCGAGCCGCTCGCGCGCCACCGCCTCCTCGATCGACCACACGATCGAACTCGTCCCATCGGCGAGCGGCAAAAACGCGAGCGTCCCCTCGCCGAGAAAGCGCTGCCAGGCGGTCCGTTCGTGCGGCCGTTCGGTCCGCACATTGGCGACGATCGCCGTTTGACCGTAGTCCGCGGCCTGGACCGCGATGCCGATGCTCTCGCGCACGCGCGAGCGGGCACCGTCGGCGCCGACCAGCAGGCGACACTGCAGCGAGCGCTCAGCGAGTTGCACTTCGACGGCCTCGTCGCGAATCGACAGACCGGTGAATCCGCCGCTGAGAATCGTGCCGCCGGCCGCCTCGAACGCCTCGAGCGCCGCGCACTGCACCAGCCGATTCTCCGCGATCGCGCCGAGATCGGCTTCGCCCACGGTGGCGGCATCGAAGAGGAGCGCATCGGGGCTGCGCGCCGGCACATGCGCCGGCCACACGCACATTCGCTCGTAGGGCTGGACGCGCTGCGCATCGATCCGCTCCCAGGCGCCGGCCGCAGCGAGGATCCGCTCGCTGGCGCGCGAGAACGCCGACACACGCGCATCGAGCGGCTCGCCGTCGGCCGCACGAGCCGGCCGCGCCGGCTCCGCCACCGCGATGCGCAGTGCACGCCGCCCCGAGCCGGCCGCGCGCTGCAGCAGCGCCGCGGCGCAAGCGCCGACCGGCCCGCCACCGACGATCAGCACATCCCAGTGTGCCTCGGCGCCGCTCATGCCACGGGCAGCCCGCGTGCCAGACGCGGCGTCGGTCCGCCGAACCCGAGACTCACGCGCGCAAGCGCGCGCTTTGCCGGCGGCGACAGATCAAACATGACCAGACCGAGGTTGCGCAGCAGGCTGGCCCCCGGCAACGTGCTCGCGAACAGCTTGACCAGCGAGTCGGTGAAGCGAACCACGCCGCCGCGGTCCGCCGCGCGCGCCTCGCTGTAGCCGTGCAACAGTTCCGCTGCGCCCGGATCGCCGCTCGCCGCGGCGATCCGCTCGGCGAGCAGCGCCGCATCGCGCAAACCGAGATTGAAGCCCTGGCCGGCGATCGGGTGCAACCCCTGCGCCGCGTTGCCCACCAGCACGGTGCGAGTCCCCACCGTCGCCTCGGCGCGCGAGAGTCGCAACGGGTACGAGGCGCGCCGGCCTAGGCTCAGCAGCCGACCGGCCCGCCAGCCGAAGCGCTCCTGCAGCGCGGCCAGATAGAGCGCATCGGGGAGCGCCAGCAACTGCGCGGCCCGGGCGGGCTCGCAGGCCCAAACGGTGCCGTAGCCCCCCCCGCGCAGCGGCAGCACCGCGACCGGACCGCTCGAGGTGAATCGTTCGTACGCGGTGCCGTCGTGCGGACGATCCGTCAGCACCGGCGCGGTGATCGCGACCTGGTCGTAGTCTTCGATCTGCGCCGCGATCCCCGCCGCTGCGCGCACGAGGGAGTTGGCCCCATCGGCGGCCACCAGTAAACGGGCGCTGACCACCTCGTGCGCCCCGTCGGCACCGAGCACCGTGAGCGCCGCGCCATCGGCGGCGACCTCGGCCGCCACAACCTTCGCCGGCACGCGTAGCGTGACGCCACCGGCACGTTCGAGCGCGCGCCACAGCGCCCGGCCGATCACCCGGTTCGCAATGACGTAGCCGAAAGCATCGACGCCCTGCTCCGCGGCGCGCAGGCGCGCACTGCCGAATCGGCCCGCCTCCGAGACATGGATGGTGCGGATCGCGGCGGCCTCGCCGGCCAACTCCTCCCAGACGCCGAGCCCCTGGAAGATGCGCCGCGTGGCGTTGCCGAGCGCAGTCGTGCGCTCATCGAAACTCGGCTGAGCACTCGAGTCCGCTGCCACGCCCTCGATGAGCAGCACGCGGCGCGTACTGCCGCTCAGTGCGAGTGCGAGACTCGCCCCGACCAACCCGCCGCCGACGATGACGACGTCGAAGTCGCGCGGCACGCCGCCTGCGGCTTCATGCGTGGGCACGCTGTCCCCGGCGCGCTCTCGCGTGCGGCTGCATCGGCGCCGCTTCGGCGGCACTCTCGTGCGCCTCGGCCATGAGCGCCTCGATCAGGTCGGGGTCTTTCGGGGCGCCGTCGGTGAGCACCTCGAAGCCGTTCTTGGTGACGGCGACATCGTCCTCGATGCGCACGCCGATCCCCCGGAAGCGCTTCGGCACGCCGCGCGCCCCGTGCGGGATGTAGATGCCCGGCTCGATGGTGAGCACCATGCCGGGCTCGAGTGCCCGCCATGCATCGCCCACTTTGTAGTCCCCGACATCGTGCACGTCCATGCCGAGCCAGTGCCCGGTACGGTGCATGAAGAACCGGCGGTACGCCCCGTCGCGCTCGAGCTTCGCCGGCCGACCCTTGAGCAACCCCAGACGCACCAGCCCCTGGGTCACGACCCGCACCGCCACCTCGTGCGGCGCGTTCCAATCGTTGCCCGGACGCACCTGGGCGATCGCCGCGAGGTTCGCCTCGAGCACCACCTCGTAGACAGCGCGCTGCTCGGGGGTGAACCGGCCGTTGACCGGAAAGGTGCGCGTGATGTCCGAGGCGTAGTACTCGTACTCGCAGCCGGCATCGATCAGCACCATATCGCCATCGTGCATCGGCTGGTTGTTCTCGTTGTAATGCAGGATGCAGCTGTTCGGCCCCGAACCGACGATCGGGTAATAGGAGGTGTCGGCGCCGTGGCGACGAAACTCGTGCACCACCTCGGCCATGAGCTCGTACTCCATGCGCCCGGGGCGACAGAAGCGCATGGCGCGCACGTGCGCCAGCGCCCCGATGCGGGCCGCCTCACGCATCAACTCGAGCTCGGTGCGCGACTTGAACAAGCGCTGCTCGTGCAGCACCTGATCGAGCGCCACGAACTCCTGCGGCGGATGGCGGCCGTTGCGCGCCTGGGT
>JAJZFQ010000248.1 GCA_021805275.1 Pseudomonadota bacterium | reverse complement strand
CGCGGTCCGCGCGGCACGCGCGGCATCATGCGATTGAACAGGTTCTCGACGTCCGCGAACGGATCCCAGCGAATCAGGCTCATGGCGACTCTCCTGTGGCTGAAATAACGGTGTCCCGAAGCGGGACACCGCAATGGTTGTGGAGTCTGGGCGTTCGCGTTATTCGGTCATTTACGTATCATCCCGGGTGCGCGTCGCCATCGCTCTAGATCGCGCTCGTGGCACCGACGGGATTCATTCCGGGTCCGGGGATTCGAAATGGCCTGCGCCGGCCGGGTTGACCGCAGGCATGGCCATGCATGTAGCCGTCCCGGAGTGTGCGCGGTAGTGCGGTGAGGACTTCGGTTTCGACGTATTCGGCGACTGAAGCCAGACGACGGTGCCGGCTGTGGATTCATCGGGCGGGTGCTGGGTGGCGCTACCGCCGATCGCGGCCAATTGACCCGACAGTGGGGCGAGGCGCGAGCTCGTGCGCCATTGCCTGCGTAGATCGATTCGCCGAACGGTTCGGTTGGCAGTAGACTGCTCCTGCCGCGGGGGATGCGTCCGCCATGACCTGCTGTCGTGGTGCACGAGGTGCGGTCGCATAAGACGCCAAAAAACAGACGCGCCAGATTGTTCGGCAAAATAGCTCAGTTCACTCGTTTTGCGATGGATCTGATTTCTTCAAGAGAGTGCCGCACCTCATGACCATTCACGGCTATTGGCTTTTCGTCTCCTCGAGCGTCGCGCTGGCGTTGATCCCCGGGCCCGACATGGCGTTCATGCTCTCTCGATGCATCGCGCAGGGACGTCGAGCGGGCGTTCTCGCCGCGCTGGGGTTCAACACCAGCAGTTATGTCTTTCTGGCCGGCGCCGTGCTGGGGCTCTCCGCCGTGCTGGAGACATCAGCGACGGCCTTCGATGTCGTCAAATGGATCGGAGCGGCCTATCTGGTTTACCTCGGAGTCGCGGCACTCCTCAATAAACCGAATGCAGTGGCGGTTGGCGGTAGCGCGGGAAAGAGCCGATCGGGTCTCGCGGTGTTTTGGCAGGCGTTCGTCACCGATATCTTGAATCCCAAAGTGATCTTGTTCTATTTTGCGTTTCTGCCTCAATTCGTCGATCCGAAAGCCGGGCATCCGACGTTGCAGTTGTTGTTGCTGGGGATCACCGTCAACATGGTGTGTTTGGCGATCAATCTGATATTGATTGCCTTCTCGGCCAGATTGACGGAGTCATTGCGGCGAAGTCGGTCGATCGCGAAGTGGTTGCAGCGCGGGATGGGCGCGATGCTCATTGGGATTGGCGTGCGACTGGCCGTGCAAAAATCCTGAAAGCACTTCGGGATTTCCGTCAGACACACCGGAGATGATGGCGTTACGCGGCTCGCTAGTCGGGCGCTGTTCGATGGGCTGGCTCAAGGCGTCAGGCGTACGACCTCTTCGATGACTTCGTGGGCCAGGGAGGAGCACTGGCCCCTCTGGCCGGGTTCATCCGCGGGACACGATCCAGGTTGAGGGGCGCGCTTGACAGCCAGACGACTCCAATGCTTAACTACTATAACAATAGTAATTGAGACGATCCAGCGTGTTAGCGGGATTGACCGGCCGTGAAGCGGATTTGATGGACGTGCTATGGGAGCATGGACCGTCGACCGTCGCCGAAGTGCACGCGCGCCTCGGTGAGGCGCTCGCGTATACGACGGTGCTCAGCATGCTGCGCACGCTAGAGGCCAAGGGAGCCGTGACGCGAACGAAGGAGGGGCGTGCCCATCGTTATGCGGCACGCGTACCGCGCCAGCTTGCGCGTCAGCGCGCGCTCGCGGCGGTCGCGGCGAAATTCTTTCGCGGATCGACGGAGCGCCTGCTCGTTCATCTGGTGGAAAACGAACGGCTGAGCGACGCCCAGATCCTGCGATTGCGTGCGCTGCTTGATGAGCGCCAGCGAACGCGTCGATGATCGGCGCGGCGCTCTACCTGCTGGTCGTCAGCGCGCTCCTGAGCATCGCGGCCTGGCTCGCCGAGCGCATTGCGGCCAGTTTTTGCTGGCCGCGGCGCGGGATCTGGCTTGCCGCAATGATGCTCTCGATCGCGGTGCCGGTGTGGCGTCTTCCCGGCGCGCTGCCGGGATGGTCGCCTGTGCAATTGAGGGTGTCCGGGGCTGCTACAGGCACAGTGCGCGACGCGCCGAGCCGCGCGCACCGTCCCGCGGTCCCGGCGGAAGCGGCATCGGCACGGCAAGCGCGGATGCGACCTGCCTCCCACTCCTCGCCCCCAACGCATCGCTTCTGGACCCCAGCGGTGTACGAACGCGTGCTGCTGGGATTTCTCGCTGGCTGGGGCGTGCTATCGGTCGCATCGATCGCGCGGCTGATTATGGCGAGCGCCACATTGCGGAATAGATCTCGTCGATGGCCGGTGACCGCGCTCGAAGGCGTCGCGGTGACGGTATCGGACGACCTAGGTCCCGCGGTGCTTGGAATTCTGCACCCACGAATCATCGTGCCACGGTGGCTGCTGGAGGAAGCCGCGGAGAGGCGCGCCGCGGTGCTGTCACACGAGAGCGAGCACTTGCGGGCGCATGACGGGCGCTGGCTCCTGGCGGGCCTGTTGCTCGTCACGCTTCTGCCCTGGAACCTGCCTCTGCGGTGGCTGTGGCGGCGGCTCAGGCTGGCAATCGAGGTGGATTGCGACGCCCGCGTCGTGCGGCGCGGCTTGCAGCCGGTCGCCTATGGCGCGGAATTGCTGGCGATCGCGACACGCACGCGGCCCGCGCCGCGGCCGGCCATCGGTCTGTTCGAGCACCGTTCACAACTGGCTCGGCGGATTCGGATTCTCGTGACCCCATCACGACTCTGGTGGCGCTGGGCCGCCGCGCCGCTGTACGTGTTCACGGCTGCGGCAGCGCTGGCTGCCGCGACATTTCCGGCGCCGCCGATCGACGCTGCGCTCGGGGCGCGCAATCAAGCACATCACTTCGCGGCGCAGAGGACGGAAGAGAAAGCCCGGGAGGCGCGCGCCACTCGGCGCTTGCTCGCCAGCGGACAGCCCGATGCGCTCGCGGCAGCGGCGGTCCTCGGATGGCCGTGGGTGGCCAACGAGCGGTTCGTGCACGGCAAACTCGTGCTGTCGGCGAAGGCTCGGCTGGATGCCGCCCGCCGGCTGAGGTGGCTCGCGCGCGCGGTCGCCGAAGCGCCCCGTCGAGCGGACTTGCTGATGTTGCAGAAGAGCTTCTGTCAGCAGTGGATCGCGCACTGTGATGTCGCGGCACTGGACGATCGACTGCGGACTCTGGATCCGGATAATGGTGCAGCGTGGCTTGATGCTCTGGCCGCGGCGACGGAGGCGAAGGATCCGGCAGGCATCAACGCGGCGTTGACCGCCATCGGGCGCACGACTCGTGTCGATACGTACGGCAATTCTCTTGTCGCGCGCATCGGTGAGTCGTTGCATCAGGTCGGTGGGATGAGTTTTAAAGATATCCCTTCCGAGATCTACCGTATCCGTGGTTACGGTTTACCGCTCGATGCGATGATTGCATTGGCTGCCGCGTGCAATTGGAATACCCAACAGCTGACGGCACCACGCTTGAATCTCTGCCGCAACGCCAGTACCGCGTTTGAGCATGGCGACACCTTCCTGGCCAGCGTGAGCGGCAGCGAGATTGCGATGCGACTGTGGCCCGCCGGCACGGCCGAGCACCGCTACGCCACAGCCTTGCACCGCCGTCTGGAGTACATGGAGCAGGAGTCGCAATGGTTGATCTTGCCACCCGGCCATCGGCTGCAGTCGCTTCTCGCGGTATTCGATGGCCAGTTCTGGGCGCAAGAGGTCCGGTTGGCAGCGCGATACCCGAGTGAGCAGGACGTGCTGCGTGCACCGTCACCGCATAGCCAGGAACACCGTGTCCTAATAGTCAGATAATGACAATAAACGAGTTCATTTCGTAATCCGTTGGATGATATTCGCCCGTTTACGATGGCAAGCCGCTGCGCCAGCCGGGTCAGAATCCCATTCCCCCGCCAAGATCAGTGGCAGGGCGGGCACGGTTCGGTGTCAGGTCAGGCCGTTGCCTCGGTGCGCGGGAGCGGCTTCACCTTGGCGCGGAAGCGCCGCTTGGCGTGCCACATGTCGTAATCGGCCTGCATCTTGTACCAGGTGCCCGGCGTCGTACCGAGCGCCTTGGAAAGCCGCAGGTCCATCTCGGCGCTCACAGCGGCCCGTCCGTTGA
>JAJZFQ010000015.1 GCA_021805275.1 Pseudomonadota bacterium | reverse complement strand
GACCAAGGGATTATGAGTCCCCTGCACTAACCGCTGTGCTACAGGCCCGCGCGGAACGCCATTCTAGCAGCGCCATCCGCGCGCGGCGCATGCCGGGGCGGCTCACGGCGGCAGGCAGCCGCTGAGCGGCGCGCGCGGCTTGATGGTCTTCATGCACACGGTCGTCTCAATCCGCTGCACGCCCGGCATGCGGCTGACCTGCAGGCGCAGCAGCCGGTCGAGCTCCTCGATCTGCCCGACCAGTACGTGCATGAGGTAGTCGGCCTGCCCGGCCGTCGTGTAGCACTGCAGTACCGCGGGGTGGTGCGCCGCGGCGGCCTCGAACTCCGCATAGCGGGCCGAATCGATGCTCACGAACACGAAGGCGTGGACTTTCAGTCCGAGCCGCTCGGCATCGAGTTCGGCCCGGTAGCCGCGGATCAGTCCCTGCCGCTCGAGAGTGCGGACCCGCTGCCAGCACGGCGTCTTCGACAGACCGACTCTCTCGCCGAGCTCGGCGAACGACAGGCGCGCGTCCTGTTCCAGCCAGCGCACGATCTCACGGTCGATCTTGTCCACGGTTGTTCTGCCGTCCCGCCCCCGTTTTGCACGATTGTTCTACGCGGTCCGGGCAACGTAGTCCACTTGCGTTGCCTCGTTCTCAGCTAGAATCGCTTCAGCACAGACGACGGAGCGGTGGATGAACCAAGGGCGCACGAGCGAAGAGAGCCTGCGCGAGCTGCTGGCGCGCGTTCACGAGCGGTTGAGCCGGGCAGACTCGATCGATGAGGATTCGCGCCGGATCCTGGGTGACCTGACACAGGACATCGGGCGCGCCCTCGGTCGGGGCGAGAGCGCCGGCGGTGCGATCGAGGAGCACACCCCACGGCTTGAAGCGATGGCGGTGCGCTTCGAGGCCGACCACCCGGCGCTGGCCGAGGTGCTGCGCCAGCTCACCGACGCGCTCGGCAAGCTCGGGATCTGAGCGGCCGCGCAGCGCGCGGCCGCCCCCGACTCAGTCTTCCATCAGGAAGCTGCGCAGCTGCTCGCTGCGGCTCGGGTGGCGCAGCTTGCGCAGCGCCTTGGCTTCAATCTGACGGATCCGCTCCCGGGTGACGTCGAACTGCTTGCCGACCTCCTCAAGCGTGTGGTCGGTGTTCATGTCGATCCCGAAGCGCATGCGCAGCACTTTCGCCTCCCGTGGCGTGAGCTGCGCCAGCACCGCATGGGTGGTCTCGCGCAGCGACTCCATGGTCGCCTGGTCGATCGGTGAGGCCACCGAGGTGTCCTCGATGAAGTCCCCGAGGTGCGAATCCTCGTCGTCGCCAATCGGTGTTTCCATCGAAATCGGCTCTTTGGCGATCTTCAGAACCTTGCGCACCTTGTCCTCGGGCATCTCCATGCGCACCGCCAGCTCCTCCGGCGTCGGCTCGCGTCCCATTTCCTGCAGCATCTGCCGCGAGATGCGGTTCAACTTGTTGATCGTCTCGATCATGTGCACCGGAATGCGGATGGTGCGGGCCTGATCGGCGATCGAACGGGTGATGGCCTGGCGGATCCACCAGGTCGCGTAGGTGCTGAACTTGTAGCCGCGGCGGTACTCGAACTTGTCGACCGCCTTCATCAGGCCGATGTTGCCTTCCTGGATCAGATCGAGGAACTGCAGGCCGCGGTTGGTGTACTTCTTCGCGATGGAGATGACCAGGCGCAGGTTCGCCTCGACCATCTCTTTCTTGGCGCGCCGCGCCTTGGCCTCGCCGATCGACACCTCGCGGTTGATTTCCTTGATGTCGCTGATCGACAGGTGCAACGCCTGCTCGATGGTCGCCAGTTTCGTCTGGCGCCGCTCGATCTCCGGCTCGACCTTCGTGAGCGCGGAGGAGTACTTCTTGCCGGCCTTCATGTGCTTGGCCAGCCAGCGCGTATTCGTCTCGTTCTTCGGGAACGTCGCGATGAAATCCTTGCGCGGCATGCCGCAGTCGCGCACCGCGAGCGTCATGATCTCCTTCTCGAGATGACGGATCTCGCGAATGTGATCGCGCAGGTTCCCGATCAGCGCATCGAACATGCGCGGGGAGAGCTTCAGTTCCAGGAACTCGTCAGCGGTCTTCTTGCGCGCCTTCAGCGTCTTCGGATCGTGCGCGCCGTGCTTGTCGATGGCCGTGAGCATCTGCGCGCAGCCCTTGGCGAGACGCGCGAAGCGCTCGGCGGCTTCCTGCGGGTCCGGTCCGGAGTCGACGGTCTCCTCCTCGCTGTCCGACTCGTCCTCGCCGTCCTCCTCGTTCGATTCGGTGGCCGCGACTACCTCGACCTTGGTCGGGTTCTGCGGCTGGGCGATGACGTCCGGGGCATTCGGATCGACGAATCCGACGATGACGTCCACGAGGCGAGTCTGGCCGGTCTTGACTGACTCGTACGCCTTGAGCAGGCAGTCGTGGGTCAGCGGGAACATGGCGAGCTGGCGGCGCACGGCCTCCAGGCCCTCCTCGATCCGTCGGGCAATGCGGATCTCGCCCTCGCGCGTCAACAGCTCCACCGTGCCCATCTCGCGCATGTACATGCGCACCGGGTCGGTGGTTCGACCGAGCTCGGCATCGAGCGCGGCGAGTACGGCGGCGGCCTCCTCGATGGCCTCCTCGTCCGCCGGCGCCGAGGGTTCCCCGGCGAGCAGAGACTCGGTATCCGGTGCCTTCTCGTACACCGGAATACCCATCTCGTTGATGGTGTTGACGATGTCCTCGATCTGCTCCGGATCGACGATTTCGGAGGGCAGATGATCGTTCACCTGCGCGTAGGTCAGGTAGCCCTGTTCCTTGCCACGCGCGATGAGCAGCTTCAGCTGCGACTGGCGGTCCTCGGGCACGGCAACTCCGCGCCGTTCGGCGGGACGTTTGTCCAGGGCCGGTTTCGGGTCCGCGGTCGGTGGCGGTGGCGGTGTCGGGGCAGGCGCGCGCGCGGTGCGCTTGCTGGCCGCCGCGCCCTTGGCATGAGCCTTGGGTGCGCTGAGGCGCGCGGACTTCTCGGCCGCGGTGGCCTTGGCGGGCTTGCCGGAGTGTGCGGCCGAGCGCTTATGGCTCGCTGCAGAAGATTTGGTCTTCGCTTTCATTGAATCTCGACGGGATGGCGGGGGACCCTCACCCCTATGTGCTTGCAGGTGCGGGCAGACTCAAGGGGCGCCAAAATAAATTCGCCTAGTCTATGAGGCTTATTCAGGGACCACAAGTTCACTACGGTCCGGATTTGTCTCCTCGGGAACTTTTTCTCGACATAAGTACTTGAAATTCCTTCAATTCAGCATCATTCAACCGACTGGTCCGGCTCTGGGCCGCCAGCGCGTTCAGCCGCTGCTCGTGCGTCAGATCGGCCAGCTTTTCCAGCGCCGCGCGCAGCTCAACTGTCGAGGCCTGCGCGTCATCGAGCGTCGCCTCCCGCTCCAGCAGGCGCCCCAGGTGTTCGCCCCCGGGCTTTTCCCGCCAGCGCTCCAGAACCTGTGCCGAGATCTGTAACGGCCGCGCGCGCAAATCATCAAGCAGGGCGCGCAACAGGTCCGCGCCGGGTTCCGTGCAGCCCTCGAGGCCCTTGCGTTCGGCGTCGCTGACCGCGGCGGCGGCCGAGGGAAACCGCACCAGGCGCGCCATGGCCTGGCGGACCAGGCTGCCGCGTCCGGCGCTGCGCCCCGCGCGAGGCTGCGCAGCGGGCGGGGCCGCCGGGGCGGCGCCGTCCTGCCACAGCGCCTCCAGGCGGGCCGCGGGCAACCCGATGACCTCGGCGACCCGGCCGATCAGCAGTTCCCGGTACACGCCGGAGGGGATGCGGGCGACGAGCGGACGGGCCGCCTCGGCAAGCCGCGCCCGACCGTCAGCGTGCGCGATATCCGACTGTCCTGACAACTCTCGGATGAGGTACTCGGACAGCGGCAGTGCGCCTTCCAGGCGGCTCTCGAACGCCTCGCGCCCCTCGGCCCCGACCAGGCTGTCCGGATCGTGGCCCTCGGGCAGGAAGAGAAACCGGATCTCCCGCCCCTCGCGCGCCTCCGGCAGGGCATGCTGCAGCGCGCGCCATGCGGCGCTGCGCCCGGCGCGATCCCCGTCGAAGGCAAATACGACCTCGCGCACCAGGCGGAAGATCCTCTTCAGGTGCTCCGCCGTGGTCGCCGTTCCGAGCGTGGCTACCGCATAGGTGATGCCCGCCTGATGCAAGCGGACCACGTCCATGTAGCCTTCCACCACCAGCAGCCGTTTGAAGCTGCCGCCACCGGTGCGGGACTCATACAGCCCGTAGAGTTCGTGGCCTTTGTGGAATAGGGCCGTTTCAGGGGAATTCAAGTACTTGGGCTCGCCCCGATCGATCACACGCCCGCCGAAGGCGATGACGCGGCCGCGGCTGTCTCGGATGGGAAACATGATGCGATCGCGGAATCGATCGTAGTGGCCCTCGGGGCGACCGCTGCCCCGCTCGATGATGAGGCCGGCCGCGGCCAGGCCTTGGCGGTCCGACTCGCGCGCCCCGAAGCGGCTGAGCACCGCGTTCCACGCGTCCGGGGCGTAGCCGAGCATGAAGCGCTGCACCGTTTCGGCGCCCAACCCGCGGTGGCGGAGGTATTCCCCGGCCCGCGCATCCTGCGTCAATGCTTCCCCGTAGAAGCGCGCCACGCGTCCCATCAGCTCGTACAGCGGCGCGTTCTGCGTGTCGGCGGGGTTCCCGGCCTCGCGCGGAATCGGCAGTCCTATGCGGCCGGCGAGATCCTCGACCGCCTCCGGAAAGCTCATGTGATCGTATTCCATCAGGAAGCGCAGCGCCGTGCCGTGCGCGCCGCAGCCGAAGCAGTGGTAGAACTGCTTCTCGGGACTGACCCAGAACGAGGCGGTCTTCTCGGTGTGAAAGGGGCAGCAGGCCTTGTATTCGCGGCCGGCCTTGGTCAATGGCACGCGCGAGCCGACGACCTCCACGATGTCCGTGCGGGCGATCAGCTCGTCGATGAAGCTCTGGGGAATGATGGGGGTCGACTACCCCTGCAGGCGGCCCAGCCGTTCGCGCACGAGGGCGCTGACGGCGCCGATGTCGGCGCGGCCCTGAGCCTGGGATTTGATGGCGGCCATCACCTTGCCCATGTCCTTGATCGATCCGGCGCCGCTCGCGGCAATGGCTTGCGTGATCAGGGCATCGATTTGCGCCGGGCTCATCTGCGCCGGTAGATATGCCTCGAGCACCGTGATCTCGGCGCTCTCCTTGGCCACCAGGTCGGCCCGCCCGCCGCTCTGGAACTGCGTAATCGCCTCGCGGCGCTGCTTGATCATCTTCTCGAGGACGCCGAGGATCTGGCCGTCATCGAGCATCACCCGCTCGTCGACTTCACGCTGCTTGATGGCAGCAAGGGCCATGCGGATCGTCCCCAGACGCTCCTTCTCGCCGGAGCGCATCGCGCTCTTCATGTCCTCGGTGATGCGTTCCTTGAGCGTCATGCGCAGCCGATTCAGCGTGCCGGGCGCATGCTCTCGCGGGAAACGCGCTTCATGTGCCGCTTGATGGCGGCCGCCTTCTTGCGTTTCCGCTCCTGGGTCGGCTTCTCGTAGAATTCGCGCCGACGCAGCTCGGTGAGGATGCCGGCCTTTTCACAGGCACGCTTGAAGCGCCGCAAGGCGGCATCGAAATACTCGTTCTCGCGGATACGGACGCTCGGCATCGAAACCTCTGACGAAAGTAGGGGCGGCGTTCCCGGACCCGCCGTCGCCCCCGGGGCACGTCGCGGCGGACTTGAGGAGCCCAGTTCAAATGGGCCGGCAATTCTAGTAGAGGCTTGAGGTAAAGGCAAAACATGCGTGTGCTGGCGATCGAGTCCTCCTGCGACGAGAGTGCCGCGGCGGTCCTGGATGCGACCCGCGGCCTCCTGGCGCACGAGCTGTACAGCCAGGTCGCGCTGCACCGGGTCTACGGCGGGGTGGTGCCGGAACTGGCCTCCCGGGACCACGTGCGCAAGCTCCTGCCCCTGGTCCGCCGGGCGCTTGCGGCGGCCGGCAGCAGCCCCGGGGACCTCTCGGGGGTGGCGTATACGGCCGGGCCGGGGCTGATCGGGGCGCTGCTCACCGGGGCGGCGCTGGCGCGCAGTCTGGCCTATGCCTGGGGGCTCCCGGCGGTCGGCGTTCACCACCTGGAGGGCCATTTGCTCGCCCCGCTGCTCGAACCCGACCCCCCGCCATTTCCGCACGTGGCCCTGCTGGTCTCGGGCGGCCATACCCAGCTGATCGAGGTGCACGGCATCGGACGGTACCGCATCCTGGGGGACACCCGCGACGATGCGGCCGGGGAGGCCTTCGACAAGACCGCGAAGCTCCTCGGTCTGCCCTACCCCGGCGGACCGGAGCTTGCCCGCATTGCGGTGGACGGGGCCGAGGGGGTCTTCCACTTTCCGCGCCCCATGCTCGATCGCCCGGGGCTCGAGTTCAGCTTTTCCGGCCTGAAGACCGCCGTGCTGCACGCCCTGCGCGGGCGTGAACTCGACGCCCGCCTGCGGGCGGACGTCGCCCGCGCGGTGCAGGCGGCGATCGTCGAGACGCTCACCGTCAAGGCCGCACGCGCCCTGGAGCAGACCGGATTCACCGCGCTGGTAGTTTCCGGGGGCGTCAGCGCCAATCTGACGCTGCGGGGGCAGATCGCGAGCGCCGCCGCCCGGCGCGGCGCGCGCGTGTACTATCCGCGCATCGAATTCTGCACCGACAACGCTGCGATGATCGCGATGGCCGGGCTGCACCGGCTGCGGGCCGGGGAGCGGCAGGGACTCGGCATCGCGGCGCGCGCGCAGTGGCCGATCGAGTCACTCGCGCCGCTCGGCGCGGCCGGTGCGCGGCACGTGAACGGATGGGATGGGGACTGAGCAAGCATGAGCCACACGGGGCTTTCGGGCGATCGCATCTTTCTGCGCGGACTCACCGCCGAGTGCATCATCGGTTTCATCGACTGGGAGCGGCGCGTCAAGCAGACCGTCGTGGTGGACCTGGAGCTGCCCGTCGACTGCGCGCGGGCGGCGGCCACCGACGAGGTGACCGAGACGGTCGATTACAAGCGCGTCGCCAAGCGGGTGCTCGCCTACATCGAGGCCTCCGAATTCAAGCTCGTGGAGACCCTCGCGCAACGTCTCGTGGAGCTGCTGCTCGCGGAGTTCGCGCTGGATTGGGTGCGGTTGTCGCTGAGCAAGCCCGGGGCCATCCGCAGCTCGCGCGACGTCGGAGTGAGCATCGAGCGCCGCCGCGCCGATTCCGCCGCACCGCGCTGAGGCGAGCCGATGCCCGAGGTGTTCATTGCCGCCGGCAGCAACGTCGAGCCCGAGAAGCACCTGGCGCTCGCAGCGCGCGAGCTGTCCCGGGCCTTCCCCGGCACGCGCTTCTCACCCTGGTATCGCAATCGCGCGGTCGGATTCGAGGGCGAGGATTTCATCAATTTCGTGGCGGGATTCAGCACTGATGTGCCGCTCGAGCAGGTGATCGAGCGCCTGCAGGCCATCGAGGGGCTGTGTGGGCGCACGCGCGCCGCGCCGCGCTGGGCCCCGCGCAGCATGGACCTGGACATGCTCCTCTACGGGCAGAGGGTGCTGCAGACCGCGACGCTGCGCCTGCCACGGCCGGACCTGCTCAAGCGCGCTTACATGCTCGGGCCGCTCGCCGATCTCGCCCCTGGCCTGCACCATCCCACCGAGGGGGTGACGATCGGGGAGCTGTGGCGGCGATTCGATCAGGCCGCCCATCCGCTCGCCATGGTGGCGCCGCCCGCCCCGGCCCCGTGAGCGTCCTACCAGCCGATGCTACGCCCGCCGTCGACCGCGAGGATTTGCCCGGTGACGAATGGCGCGTCACAGGCGAAAAACAACGCGGCGCGAGCGATGTCCTCGGGCCGCCCGCCGCGCTTCAGCGCGGTCCGATCGATGATGCGCTGGCGCAGTGCCTCGTCGACGCCGCTCTCGGGCCAGAGCACCGGACCGGGTGCGATGGCATTGACGCGCACCCGTGGCCCGAGCTCGCGTGCCAGCGACTTGGTGAGCATGATCAGCCCGGCCTTGGCCGCGCTGTAGACCGGATGGCGACGCAGCGGGCGCATGCCGTGGATGTCCACGAGATTGAGGATCAGCCCGCCGCTCTCGCGCAGCGCCTCGCTGGTGGCCTGCGCCAGGAACAGCGGCGCCTTGAGGTTGGTGCCGATCAGATCGAGCCAGGCCCGCTCGTCGATCTGCCCGATCGGTGTCGGATAGAACGTGGAGGCATTGTTCACCAGGATGTCGAGTCGGCCGAAGGCCGCCACCGCCGAGGCCGCCAGCTGCTCGAGCGCCTGCGTCTGGAGCAGGTCGCCGGCCGCCAGCACCACCGAGCCGGGGCGTCGGCCGTTGAGTTCCTGCGCCAGCAGCTCGGCCGCCTCGGCCGAGCTGCGGTAATGCAGCACGATGCGGGCACCGGCGGCGTGCAGCGCGCGCGAGACGACCGCGCCCAGGCGGCGGGCGCCGCCGGTCACGAGGGCGGCCTTGCCGCTCAGAGGGGCGGACACGGGGGCATCGTCGCTCGGTGGTGTCATGGCGGTGGGCTAGGTCGATGATGGGCTCAGGGGACATTATGACGCCGCCGCTGTCCGCGGAAGAAGCGGCGCATTCGCGCGTGCTGATGGAACGGATCGGCGCTGAGGTGCACGCCGCCGGCGGCTGGCTGTCGTTCGAGCGGTTCATGGCGCTCGCGCTGTACGCGCCGGGACTGGGCTACTACAGCGCCGGTAGCGTCAAGCTCGGCGCGGGCGGGGATTTCGTTACCGCGCCGGAGGTGTCCGGCCTGTTCAGCCGCTGCATCGCTGCGCAATGCGCCGAGCTCCTCGCGCCGGGCGGCGAGATCCTCGAACTCGGCGCGGGCACGGGTCGCATGGCCGAGGTGGTGTTAAGAGAGCTCGCCGCGCACGGACAGTTGCCCGAGCGCTACGCCATCCTCGAAGTGAGCGCCGATCTGGCGGATCGGCAGCGCCGGCGCATCGCGACGCTGCCGGCGGCGCTGGCCGAGCGGGTCGTGTGGCTCGAGCGATTGCCCGAACGTCCGTTCGACGGAGTGATCCTCGCCAACGAGGTGCTGGACGCGCTGCCTTGCCGCCGCTTCGCGATCGAGCGCGCCGCGATCCTCGAGCTCGGCGTGGCGATCGAGGGCGCTCGCCTGATCGAGCAGACCGCGCCTGCCGATGCGGTGCTGACGGCGGAGTGGACGCGTCTCGGCGCGCAGCTGCCCGCGCCGCTTGCCGATGGCTACGTGTCCGAGATGTGTCTGCGCGTGGCACCGTGGCTCGCCGGCGTCGCGCAGTGTCTCGCCCGCGGCGCCGTGCTGCTGTTCGACTATGGACTGCCGCGCGCGCATTACTACCATCCTCAGCGCCTCACCGGCACTTTGCGCTGCCATTTCAAACATCGCGTGCACGATGATCCGTACGTGAATCTCGGCGTGCAGGACATCACCGCATGGGTCGACTTCACCCGCGTGGCCGAGGCCGCCGAGGCCTGCGCGCTGGAGGTGGCCGGCTTTGCCACCCAGGCGGCCTTCCTGCTCGGCACGGGGATCGAGCGCCTCATCGGCGAGACGAACGATCCGGTGGACCATGCACGCCGCGCCGGCGAGGCGCGCCGGCTGCTGCTGCCCGGGGAGATGGGCGAGGCATTCAAAGTGATGGCGCTCACCCGCGGATTCGACCGGCCGCTCGGCGGGTTCGCGCTGCAGGATTTGCGCAGCTCGCTGTAGTGCGGCGGGGTGTTAGGATCGGCACAGCTGCCGGTCGCGCTCGGCCTTCGGTTCGTGCGCCAGGCGGCGCGCCGCGGCGTAGAAGCGCGGCAGGCTGTCATGTTCACGCTTCAGCAGCCGCTCGAACCCCGGCAGGCAGTCGTAGTACGTACCCACCGAGACCAGGCTTGCATTGTTCAGTCCCTGGCGGATCCACCGGTCATACATCGGCGCGCGCACCTGCAGACGCCGCTCGAGCGTCTCGATCCCGTGCGCCAGCTGCGCGAACGCCAACGCTTTGCGCCGCAGCATGCGCGCACGGGAGATGTCGGAGGCGTACAACCGGGCGAGCCGCCGGCGCGTGCCGCGCAGCAGCGCAGCGAACGCGCGGTCCGCGCCGTCCAGCCGCTCGAATTCCGCGATCCGCTGCGGCTGGTGGCGATAGCGCAGCCATCGCTTCAGGCCCGCGTTCTCGACCGTCATCGCGAAGGCCTCATCGAAGCGCGAGTCGTTGCGAACGTACAGCAGCTGGTGCGCAAGCTCGTGGAAGATCATGCCTGCGAGTTCATCGCTGCCGTAGCGCAGCATGGTGCTCATGACCGGATCGGGCAGTCGCCCGAGCGTCGAGTAGGCCGGAACGCCCTCGACCAGAACGTCGTAGCCCTGTCGCCTCAGGCGCGCCGCGAATGATTGTGCGCTGCGTTCATGGAAGTAGCCGCGGTAGGCCACGCAGCCGGCGATCGGAAAACACCACTGCTTTGGTTTGACGGAGAACTCCGGAGCGGCCACGACGTTCCACACGACGTAGCGACGCGGGATGCTGACGTAGGTTCGGTAGCTGTCGTTGTTCGGCAGATCCAGCCGCTGCGAGGCGAAGCGGCGTGCGGCGCGGACATCGCCCAGCTCCCGGATCAGCGGCTCGGGCGTGCCGGGATCGTCGATCACATCGACGATGGAGCGGCGCGCGTGCAGGACCCGCCATTCACCCGCCGCGGCCTGCATGAAGTACCGGGTGCTGGCGCAGCCGCCGAGCACCGCCAGCGCCAGGGCTGCGCCCGCCCACCGCGCTGCGCGAGCGAGGGCTCCCAGGCGCGCGCGCCTGCCGCGCACAGAACGGTCGCTCGAGTCGGTTACCATGTGTGCATGCAAGTCTACCTAGTCGGCGGTGCGGTGCGGGACCGGTTGCTCGGGAGGTCCGTGAAGGAGCGCGACTGGGTGGTGGTGGGTGCACGGCCCGAGGCACTCGAGCGCCTGGGATACCAGCCGGTGGGTCGGGAGTTCCCCGTGTTCCTGCACCCCCAGACCCACGAGGAGTACGCGCTGGCGCGCCTGGAGCGCAAGGTTGCGCCGGGGTACCGGGGATTCAGCACCGAGTTCTCCCCGACGGTGACGCTGGAGGAGGACCTGCGCCGGCGCGACCTGACGATCAATGCCATGGCCGAGGATGCCACCGGCGGGATCATCGATCCGTATGGCGGACGGCGCGACCTTCAGGCGCGGCTGCTGCGGCACGTGTCGGACGCATTCGTCGAGGATCCCGTGAGGGTGTTGCGCGTCGCGCGCTTCGCGGCCCGCTACGCGGCACTCGGCTTCAGCGTCGCGCCGGACACGCTGACGCTGATGCAGCGCATGAGCGTCTCAGGGGAGCTCGAGGCCCTGGTGCCCGAGCGGGTCTGGCAGGAAACGGATCGGGCGCTGCGGGAAGATCGGCCGGAGGTGTTCTTCGAGACGTTGCGCGCCTGCGGTGCCCTGGAGGTGATTTTTCCGGAAGTGGCGGCGCTCTACGGCGTGCCGCAGCCGGCCAAGTGGCATCCGGAAATCGACACCGGCGTGCACGTCATGCTGGCGTTGCGCTGGGCGGCCGATGCCGGCCTGTCGCTTCCGGCACGCTTCGCGGTGCTGACGCACGACCTGGGCAAGGCCTGCACCGCGCCCGAGCACTGGCCGAGCCATCACGGGCACGAGGAGGCCGGCGCCGCGCTCGTCGAGGCGCTGTGTGCGCGCCTGAGGATCCCGAACGCCTGTCGCGAGCTCGCCGTGCTCACAGCCCGTTTTCACGCGCTGGCGCATCGGGCAGAGCAGCTGCGCGCCGGCACCGTACTGAAGCTGCTCGAGGCAACGGATGCGTTGCGCCGGCCCGAGCGGTTCGAGGATTTTCTGCGCGCCTGCGAGGCCGATGCGCGGGGTCGCGCGGGGTTGCAGGGTCAAGCGTATCCGCAGGCTGATTATCTGCGCCGCGCGCGGTCTGCGGCGGCCGCGGCCGCACTCAGCGAGAGCGAGCGGGCGGGGCTCTCCGGGACGGCGATCGGCGAGCGGTTGCGTGCCAAGCGGCTGGAGGCGATCGGCGGGCTTCCCTGAAGGGTCCCGGGCAGGCGCGTTGCAGCGCCCGCCGGCTCAGCGCTGTGCGGCAATCGAGCGCGCCGGGCGCACTGGGGCCAGATAGGTCGGCAGGATCTCCCACATCCCTCGCGGGGATATTCCCAGGCGGTGCAGGCCGTTTTCCGCGCAGAGGCTGTCGCGGGTGAGGGAGCGGAAATTGTCGAGCGTGAACGGCTTGCCGGGAACCCGGCCCAGCACCGCACCCTGCAGTCGCCCGAGTGCGTCCGGGAGCCTGACGATGCGGCACGGCAGCCCGGCCGCCGCTGCTGTGGTGCGCACGAGTTGCTCCAGCGTCAGGATCTGGGGGCCGCCGAGCTCGTAGGTCTGGCCGATCGCCTGGCGCTGTTGCAGCGCCCGCATGAAGGCCTCGGCCACGTCGCCGACGTACACGGGCGCGAAGCGCGCCCCGGCACGGGCGAGCGGCAGCCAGCCATGCGACAGGCGCAGCAGACCGGCAAACCGGTTGGTGAGCGTATCGCGCGGGCCAAAAATGACCGAAGGACGGAACATCGTGAACTCGACGTGGGCCGCCGCGCGGATCTGCGCCTCGGCCTCGCCTTTGGTACGCAGGTAACGGCTCGGTCCGTCGATGTCGGCGCCGAGGGCGCTCATGTGCAACAACCGTCGCACGCGGCCGGCCTTCAGCGCCGCGATCAGCTTCGTCGTGAGCTCGACGTGGACGTGTTGGAACGTCGAGTGGCCGTGCTCATTGAGGATGCCGACGAGATTGATCACCGCATCGGCGTTCGCAACCAGTCGGTCGAGCACGCGGGGATCGTGTATGTCGGCCCGGATGATGCGCACCGTCGGCAGAATGCGCAGCCCTGCGTGCAGCTCCGGATCCCGCGTCGGTACGCTGACCCAGTGGCCCGCCTGCGCCAGCCGGTTGAGGAGTGCGGCGCCGACGAAGCCAGTGCCGCCCAAGATGCAGATGTTCATCGGCGCTGCCATCGCTGCAGTCCTCGCGCGCGCTTCGCAAGGCGCCTTGCGGCGGGTCACCCCGGGTGCGGCGCGCGCCGCACCCGGGGCGTCGACCTTCGATTCTCAGGCCGCGCGCACCTCGATGTTGCGCGGCTGCAGCTGCGGCTGCTTCGGAATCACCACCTCGAGCACGCCGTGTGTTTGCTTGGCCGTAATCGCCTCCACGTCGGCCCCTTCGGGCAGCGTGAAGGTGCGCACGAATACCCCGGTGCGGCGCTCGAGGCGCTGACGGGCGTTGCCCTGCTGGGCCTCGCGGGCATGCTTCTCCCCGCGGATAGTTAACAGTCCCTTGTCAGCGGTGATGCGCACGTCCTTCGGCTCGACACCCGGAACGTCGGCTACGACCACGTACCGGCCGGCCTCCTCGTAGATGTCGACCTGCGGAATCCATGATACATCCGTCGCCGCAGCGCTGTCGCCGGCGTCGGGAGAGAACGCCTGATCGAGCTGGCGCTGCAGGCTGTCGATGAGCGTCCAGGGCTGATAGCGAACAACAGTCATGATCCAACCTCCAAGTTAATAGTGGTGTCTTCAGTCGGCACCGGTCTGCCGGGTTGCAATCAATCTGTGGACGCCGCCGGGTATTTCAAGGCACCCCGGCGCGCTACGCCGGACGGATCGCGCCACCGGCGGGGGCTGTGCCCCGGCCCTGGGGTCATGGACCGAACCGTGTTGGTCGCGGGACAAACTGTGCATAACCTGTGCAATCCCACGGGATACAATATATTGGGGTTATGGCTCGCAGCTCGATGTGTGCCGCAACAAAAAAATCGCGCGGCGCGTACAGCCGGTTTCTTCATAAGATCATGTTTTTACTGGTTATAATCGATGCATTGCGGCGAAGGTTAAATCTTGACGCAGGGCTGGGTGCTCATTAGGCTCTTTACCCCGACACAAGATCTTGTGTTCGCACTCGGCGGGAACAAGATCGCGCGTTCGGGGAGGCTCAGGGGGATACTGGCTGTGGATCGGTGCGCCGGCGGATCCGGTGCGCACAGCCCCGCGCTTTTCCACGCGCCCGTATTCCCAGTGATCCAGTGTGCAGACACTTGGGGCGCCGCGGACACATGAATACCGTTGTGAAGATCGAATCAAAGGACATCGACGCCATTCCTTATCAGGAAGCGTCCATCGACATCTGGGACAAGAAGTACCGGCTGACCGCCAAAGATGGTACCGCCATCGACAAGACGATGGACGATACCTACAAGCGCGTCGCACGCGCACTGGCGGATGTCGAGCGTCCTGAGCTGCGCGAGCAGTGGTACGAACAATTCCTCTGGGCGCTGCGCCGCGGGGCCATTCCGGCCGGTCGCGTCACGTCCAACGCCGGAGCGCTCGAGCACAAGCCGGCGACCTCGACGATCAACTGCACCGTCTCGGGTACGATCCAGGACTCGATGGACAACATCCTCGGCAAGGTCCACGAGGCGGGTCTGACGCTGAAGGCCGGGTGCGGGATCGGCTATGAGTTCTCCACGCTCCGTCCGCGCGGGGCGTACGTGTCGGGCGCCGGTGCGTATACCTCCGGACCGCTGTCGTTCATGGATATCTTCGACAAGATGTGTTTCACGGTCTCATCGGCCGGCGGGCGGCGCGGCGCCCAGATGGGCACCTTCGACGTCGGTCATCCCGACGTCATTGAGTTCATCAAGGCCAAGCGCGAGAACGGTCGGCTGCGCCAGTTCAACCTGTCGCTGCTGATCACCGACGAGTTCATGCAGGCAGTACGCCGCAACGGCGAGTGGAAGCTGGCGTTTCCGCTCGCGCGCAAGGAGTACGAGTCGGATCAGCTCGATCTCGGCGACGCGAGCAAGTTCATCTGGCGTGAATGGCCGGTGCACGACCAGTACGTCGTCAACGAGGAGGGGCTCGTCGCCTGCAAGATCTACAAGACGCTGCCGGCCCGGCGCGTGTGGGACGTCATCATGACGTCGACCTACGATTTTGCCGAGCCGGGATTCATTCTCATCGACCGCGTCAACGAGATGAACAACAACTGGTGGTGCGAGAACATCCGCGCCACCAATCCATGCGGCGAACAGCCGCTTCCGCCGTATGGAAGTTGTTTGCTGGGATCCGTCAATCTGACGCGTTTCGTGCGCGATCCGTTTACCGATCATGCCCACTTCGACTGGGACGAATATCGCCAGGTGGTCAAGATCTTCTCCCGCATGCTCGATAACGTGGTCGAGATCAACGGCCTGCCGCTCGAACGTCAGCGCGACGAAATCATGCGCAAGCGCCGTCACGGCATGGGCTTTCTCGGTCTTGGCAGCGCGCTGACTCTGCTTGGGATGAAGTACGGCTCGCCGGAGTCGGTCAAGTTCACCGAGGATGCCGCACGCGAAATGGCAATCGCGGGATGGGAAGAAGCCCTCGAGCTGGCGCGGGAAAAGGGCCCTGCGCCGATCATGGCGGAACAGTTCGCGGTCACGAGCGAAATGCTGCGCAAGCGGCCGGAGATGATCCGCGACGGCTGGAAGGTGGGCGACAAGATCCCTGGCCGCATCCTGCACGCGCGGTACAGCCGCTACATGCAGCGTATTGCGCAGATCGCGCCGCGTCTGGTCGAGGAACTCACCGAGACCGGCGCCCGCTACACGCATCACAGCTCGATTGCGCCGACCGGCACCATCTCTTTGTCGATCGCCAACAATGCCTCGAACGGAATCGAACCGTCCTTCGCGCATCATTACTTCCGCAACGTGATCCGGCCTGGCCGAAAGACCAAGGAAAAGATCAGCGTCTACTCGTTCGAGCTCCTGGCGTATCGCGAGCTGGTCAATCCCCATGCGACGCCCGGCGCCAGCGACGAGGCGGCGAAGCTCCCGGACTACTTCATTGCCTCCGAGGACGTTACGCCGAAGTCGCACGTGGACGTGCAGGCCGCTGCCCAGCGATGGATCGACTCGTCAATCTCCAAGACGGCGAATGTCCCCACCGACTTCCCGTACGAGAAGTTCAAGGACATCTACCTGTATGCCCACGAGCAGGGGCTGAAGGGCTGCACGACGTTCCGCTTCAACCCGGAAGCCTTCCAGGGCGTGCTGGTGAAGGAGCAGGATCTGAAGAACACCGTCTACAAGTTCACCCTCGACGACGGGACGGTCGTCGAGGCGCGCGGTGATGAGGAGATCGAGTACGAAGGCGAGCTGCATTCGGCCGCCAATCTCTTCGACAGCCTCAAGGAAGGCTATTTCGGCAAGTTCTGAGCCGAGCAGCGCCCGCGCCTACCGGACGACCACCATGACCACCAAGATCGAGCGCAAAATCGTCAAATATCAGGTGCAAAAGCCCGAAGAACCTCGGGCGGAAAAGACGGCCGTTGCCCAGGCGGCGAGTCCGCCGGCGCCCGCGGCTCTGCCGCCGATGCCCACGACGACCACCGTTCGCGACAAGAACGGCCATACCGCGCAGGTCATCCGGATGCACGAGAAGCTCGAGCGTCCGGAGGTGCTAATAGGCTCGACCTACAAGATCAAGACGCCCATCTCGGATCATGCGATGTACGTCACGATCAATGACATCGTGCTCAACGAGGGAACCGAGTACGAGCAGCGGCGTCCCTTCGAGATCTTCATTAACTCGAAGAATCTCGATCACTTCCAGTGGATCGTCGCATTGACCCGGATCATCTCCGCGGTGTTCCGCAAGGGCGGCGACGTCACGTTCCTGGTCGATGAGCTCAAGGCGGTCTTCGATCCGCGTGGCGGTTACTGGCAGCCGGGCGGAAAGTTCATGCCGTCGATCATCGCCGAGCTCGGCTATGTCATCGAGCGTCACCTGCAGTCGATCGGTCTGCTGCGCAAGCCACAGCTCGACGAGCATCAGCAGAAACTGGTCGACGAGAAGCGCGCAGAATACGAGGCGCGCGCCCGCCAGACGGATGCATTCGCGAAGTCGGACTTCCCGGAAGGCGCGCAGCTCTGCTCCAAGTGCAGCACCGCCGCGGTGGTGATGATGGACGGCTGCATGACCTGCCTTAATTGCGGTGAGTCCAAATGCGGCTGATCCAGTAGGATCGCGCATCAGGGGAGATTTGTGTGCACCCGCTGTGCT